>NZ_DAOMPS010000013.1:0-95745 GCF_035444905.1 Thauera sp. | reverse complement strand
CCGGCGTCACGAGGCGCTGCCAAAGGATGTTCAGGGTCTTCATGTTGATCGGGATGCTCGTAGGGCAGACGGCAGTGGAATGTCGAGATCATCGGTGTCGGCGCCTTGCGACCCTGACCCGCCGGTCGCTGAAGCGAAGCCTGAGCGGCTCTTTCCCGCGCGAACCCGCCGTTCGCGAGCAACGCCACCATAGCTGGTATGTTTGCGGATGCGTGATGATTCTGTCATTTGGCACGACAACGCTGCTTGTCCAATGTCAATCGGTCAGCCTATAACGCCATCCGACGGCCAGGGCCGCTAGGGCGAAGGCAGCCTCGCCAAGGCAGCATCGAACCAGGCAACGTAATCCTGACTGGGATGCAGCCGCCCGGCCTCCTTCAGTTCCTGAAGAAGCTTGCGTCCCCGCAGCAGAAAGTCGCGCCGCTCCGTGACGGCGAGACCGTCATGATTTCCGAGCTTGCTGTACGAGACGGCGAGATCGACTTGCCACCCGGTGTTGGCCGGATCGCGCCCGGCCAGCGCCTCGGCGATCGCCAGGCTCTCGCGGTACGCGGCGAGCGCGCCCGCGCCGTCGCCCTGGGCCACCAGGACGTCGCCGATCTTCTCGTGGCTCACCGACAGGTCGCGCTGCCACCCGGTGTTGGCCGGATCGCGCCCGGCCAGCGCCTCGGCGATCGCCAGGCTCTCGCGGTACGCGGCGAGCGCGCCCGCGCCGTCGCCCTGGGCCACCAGGACGTTGCCGATCCGGTCGTGGCTCACCGACAGGTCGCGCTGCCATTCGGTGTTCTCCGGATCAGCGCCGGTCAGTTGCTGCGCAAGACGCTGCGCTTCCTGATAGTCGCGCGAGGCATCGGCCAGCGAGGCGTAGCTGCGCGCCCGATCGCCCTGTTCAGTGTGAAACCAGAATGCTGCGTGAAGCGCTTGAGGCCAGTCCGGTTCAATATCAAGGATTTCGGCATACAGGGCACGGGCCTCGGTCGCCTGCGCCTTTGCCTCGTACAGCGCGGCAGTGCGCAGCAGCGGCTCGAGTTCGCTGCGGTTGCGCTCATGGGTGGCTGCGGCACGGGCGCGCACCGACTGAAGGATGGACGTCTTCTGGGCCGCCATGTAGGTGATCGCCTCGTCGACGCCTTGTTCGGCAAGAATTCGGCTCAGTTCCTGGAAGACACTGGTCGAATTGCCCCGTGCCTCGATTTCTGCAAACGAGGTGGCGAGCTCATCGACCCGCATCCGCCGCACGGCGTGGGCAGCGTCGGCCGCCTCGCGCCGCTGCTGCCGTTCGCGCCAGTCGCCAGCCGACTCGGCCTCGGCCAACTCCTGGCGATGGGTTTCCTCGATGGTCGTGAGCAGATGGGCGCGGATTTTCTCCGTATCCACGACAGCGACCTCTTGCACGGTGGACTTCAGGTGTTGGGTCGCCCACCAGCCACCCCCACCCAGCACCAGCAGCCCGATCAAGACGGCGACGACGCCCTTCCACAGCCTGCGCTGCCGGATCTCGTCCGTGCGACGCAGTTCAGCGAGTTCGTCGCGCAGCTTGAGGATGATGTTCTCGAGCGCGGTATCGTCGTTGGCTGTGTGGCGCAGGTGGTTCTCACGAACGAGTCGGTCGCGATACGACTGCTGGAGAGCCTTTCGCTCGGCTTGCCAGTCCTGAACGGCGGCTGGCTCGAGCCCTGCTGCATTCTCAGGAAGATCAAGTTCCGAGGCGGCATGGTCGCGTGCGCAGCGATCGCTGACGAGTACAACCCAGGTCTTCTTCCCTTTACGAAGGGCGTAGAGCAGCTCGAACTGGGT
The DNA here is from genome assembly GCF_035444905.1 of Thauera sp. GTDB lineage: Bacteria > Pseudomonadota > Gammaproteobacteria > Burkholderiales > Rhodocyclaceae > Thauera. The sequence goes on along the minus strand of NZ_DAOMPS010000013.1, from coordinate 93,948 downwards.
GTACGAAACACGGCCAAACTCGTGATCTGCGTCGGGCGGCTCGGCGCCATACGCGTCGCCGACCAGCTGGATCAGCCCCTCACAGCCGTCAATCTGTTCACGTAGCCATTGGCGCAGCTCCCCATAACCCGTCGGAAAGTCATCCTGCGAAACCGGGTCGTAACCGAGCGTGCGGACCGTGCGGGCCACCGCCTGTCGTGCGGTGCGCAGTTCCGTACTTACGGCAGACAAGAAAATCCTCGGTCGAGTCACAGAATTCTCCTCCCGTGAGCGCACGCATGACGACCGCCATGCAATTCAACTCATCCAATCGTAGTGCGTGCCTGATCCGCGTATTTGCTTTTTCGGCCCGATGCCGCTGCAACTGACTGAGATCTTGAACCGGCGCGGCTTCGAGCAGATTCCCTGAGCCGTACTTTGGGCAAAACGTACTCGATGGCCAAACGGCAGCTGTCCAAGCGGAGCCGCCGCCCCGGCAGCAGGTCCACCCGAGGACCGAAGGACAGCAAGTGGCCGAATGTGTGAATTCGCGTTGAACGCCTCCACCCACTACCCTTTGTTCTTCGCCCGAATATAGAGCACCTTGCTCGTCCCACCCGGCGCGCCCCGTTCCTCGGTCACGAACAGATCCTCCCGCCCGCGTACCAGATCAGACAGCTTCTTGTACCCGTGAAGCCGCGAATCGAAATCCGGCTGGATTTTCTGCAGGTAACTGCCGAATGTCCCGAGGTGAGCCCATCCGGAATCGTCAGCCGATTTCTCGAGCGCTTCCATCAGAAAGTCGGTCGGAAAGGCCGGGCGCGCGATCGCGTTAGCCGACACCGGGGGCACCTCGGGGGCCTCGACCGCGGGCGATGATCCGTTCGCCGACGCAGTGGCTTCGGCCGCAGCAGCCGGCTTGCGCAGCACTTCGGTGAAGATGAACTTGTGGCAGGCGTTGCGGAATGCCTCGGGGGTCTTCTGCTCGCCGAATCCATAGACCAGCAGGCCCTCTTCCCGCAGCCGCACGGCCAGGCCGGTGAAGTCGCTGTCGCTGGTCACCAGGCAGTAGCCATCGAAGCGGCGCGTGTACAGCAGATCCATCGCGTCGATGATCATGGTGCTGTCGGTCGCGTTCTTGCCCGTCGTGTAGGCGAACTGCTGGACGGGCTTGATCGAGTAGCGATTCAGGACCTTCTTCCACGATGCGCTGGTGGGCGAGGTGAAGTCGCCGTAGATCCGCCGGACCGTGGCTTCGCCGAAGCGCGCGACCTCCTCGAGCAGGCCCTCGATGACCCCGGCCTGCGCGTTATCCGCGTCGATGAGAACGGCGAGACGTTTGGCGGGCTCTTCGGCCTCGACCCGGACGACTGTTTTCGGCTGCATGGATCACCTATCGAATTCGACTATGCGCCGAGTATAGTCGGCGCACCCCTGCTTCCGGGCACCCGCGCGATGTGCAAAGCTTCGCCCTGCCGCCGCGATCCTCTGGCGGCGCCCCGGCCGCCCGCAGGAACGCAAGCATGACCCCACTGACCCACGCCCAGCGCCGCGCCACCTGCATCCACGAGGCCGGCCACGCCGTGGCGTTCGCGCTCGGCGGCGTGTCGGTCTATCGGCTGGAGGTCGCCGACGAAGGGGCCGCGGCCTGGCGCACCGACATCCGTAACGGACGCATGTGCACCGGCCTGTGGGGACTGTGCGAGAAGGCGGACTTGGTGCTGCCGCGGCAATTCCTGCGCTGGCTGATGAACGAGGGCTGCCTGCATCCGGACGGCAAGGGTCACCCGCAGCTGTTGCAGCGCGCCGAGGGGCGGGCGCAGGTGGAAGGCTTCAGCGCGCGGCAGCAGCGCGAGATCCGCGCGCAGATGGTGGGCCTGATGGCCGGGCCGGCGGCCGAGCAGCTCTTCCGCGGCGAGACGGTGCGCCTGTGCCCGACGGGCGAGTTCGATGAAGTGCGGCAGGCGGAGGATCTGTCCTGGCTGCTGCCAGCGCGCGACGCGTTCGACCACGCGGCCGCGCTGACGGTGCTCACCTTGCAGCGGCCTGACGTATGGGCCGCAGTCGAGCACGTGGCCGGCGAACTCGAGCGTGCGGGCACGCTCACCCGCGGCCTGCGCGGCTTGCTACCTGCCGCGCTGCCCGGCTGGCCGCCCGACGGCGCAGGGCCCTGAGGCCTCACCTACCGCCCCACCCAGCCGCCACACACCGGGAACACCTGGCCGACGAAGCAATCCGCCGCGCCGCTGCACAGATAGGCCGCGAACAGCGCATCCTCGCGTGCCGACACCAGCCGGCCCAGCGGCACCTCGCGCGCGAGCCGCTCCTGGAAGCGCGGGTTGGCCTGCACCTCCGGCGGGAAATAGGTGGGGTTGTCGACGAAGTTCTGCGCGACGGCATTGACCTGCACGTTGTGCGCGGCCAGCTCCACGCCGATGGCCTGCACGTAGGCGAGTTGCGCGCCGCGCGCGGCACTGTAGGTGGACGCGCGCTTCATGCCGCGCAAGGCGGCGGCGCTGCCCATCAGCAGGATCTTGCCCGCGCGGCGCTCGATCATGCCCGGCGCGGCGGCGCGCACCAGGCGTGGCAGCGGATCCACCAGCGCGGCGAAGACATCCCGCCACTCGGCGTCGGTGACCTCGACGGCAGGCGTCGATGGCGCCTTGATGGCCAGATTGGCGACCAGCACGTCGATGTGCCCGGCCGCGCGGACAACCCGCTCGGCCGCATCCGCCTCGACAAGATCATCGGTGCTGGCGATCACCTCGGCGCCTTGCTCGGCGAAGACCTCGCACAGCACAGGGCCCATGAAGGCGGTCGCCTGGGTGATGAGGACGCGCTTGCCGGCCAATGCGTTTTCCATGATCGGTCTCCCGGAATGCTCTCACGACGGATGCACGCTCAACCTAGGCTGCGCGGGCGATAAAATCCAGCGCCGTTTCGCCGCCCGCATCGACCATGCCGGCGCGCATGAACACGGCAGCGATCCAGCGGACGTGATTCGCACAACAGGCCCCCTCGATGGACAAGTTCTTCGCCGCAATCCTGCCCTCCATCGAGCACGCCCACCTGCTCGGCTACGTGGCGGCTTTCCTGGTCGCGCTGCTCGAGACCGTGATTGTGGCGGGGCTGTTCCTGCCCGGCTCGACGCTATTGCTGCTGCTGGGGGCGCTTGCGGCCCACGGATCGCTGGATTTTGCCTATCTGCTGGGGTTTGCCGTGGCCGGTGCGGCGGCCGGCGATAACCTGAACTACTGGCTGGGACAGCGCTACGGCAAGCAATGGATGTGCAATGGCGTGTGGTTCCTGACCCCGGATCATTTCACGCGGGCACGCCGTTTCTTCGATCGCCATGGGGCGAAGAGCGTCTTTCTCGCGCGCTTCATCCCGAGCGTGAAGGAGATCGCACCACTGGTCGCGGGAACGGTGGGCATGCGCCATGGCAGCTTCATGCTGTGGAATGTCCTCGGCGCGGTCGGCTGGGGCGTGCAGTGGATCGGTGCCGGCTACGTCTTCGGGCATTCGCTCAAGCTGGCGCAGCTCTGGATGTCGCGTGCGGGGATCGCGCTGGTGGCCGTGCTGCTGGCCGGCGGGCTGTTGTGGCTGCTGCAGCGCCATGTGCTGCGCCAGGGTCGGCGCTTGTGGCGATTGGCGGTGTCGCTGAGCCGCTCGATCCGGGCCGGGCTGGCGAGCAATCCCTACGTACGCCGGTTGTTGCGCCGCCATCCGCGCAGCGTGCGCCTCATCGCCCAACGGCTCGACCGCTCGCACTTCTTCGGCTTGCCGCTGACGCTCCTCGGGCTGGCTTTCTTGTACGCGCTCGCCCTGTTCGCCGGCGTGGTCGAGGATGTGCTCACGTCCGACACCATCGTCGCGGTCGATCACGCGGCCGCGCAGTTGATCGCCCGCTACCGCCCGTCGGCATTCATTGCGCCGGTGGCGTGGATCACCAACCTGGGCGCGCCGGCAGTGCTCGGTACGGTGACGATCGCCACCTGCCTGCTGCTGTACTTGCTGAACCGTAGCTTCGCAGCGGTGGGCCTGTTGCTGTCGGTGCTGGGTGCTTCAGTGTTCACCACGCTCGGCAAGCTCGCCTTCCAGCGCCCGCGGCCGGAGGAGGCGGTGCTGTTCGAGCCCAGCCATTCCTTCCCGAGCGGCCACGCCACCTTGTCGGTTGCGGTCTATGCCTTCGTCGGCTACCTGTTGATTCGCATAGCAGCGGGCTGGAACACGCGCGTCAGGCTGTTCTTCGCCACCGCCGGCCTGGTGCTGTTGATTGGCCTCAGCCGCATCGTGCTGGGTGTGCATTATCTGAGCGACGTGTGGGCCGGCTACCTGGTCGGCACGATGTGGTTGATCGTGGGCATCAGCGTGAACGAGTGGCTCGCCGCCAGGGGGCGGATCGCCTGGCATGCGCCGAGCGCCGGGCTGCACAAGGCGATGGCCGCGGGACTGATGGCGGTCGTGGTCGCCGGCGCCCTCGGCTACGCCCTGACCAAACCCCTGTCGGTTCGCACCCCAACGGCGGCAGCGCCCGTTCAGGTCGATCGAGCGCTGCCGGAGCTGGTCCAGGCCGAAGGCTTGCGCGCCACGACGACGATGCTGGGCCGGCCGGAGCAACCGCTGTCCTTCGTCATCGTGGCGCGCGATGAGGACGAACTGCGCGCCCTGCTCAGGCAGGCGGGCTGGATCGCCGCCGACAACCCCACGCCGCGGAGCCTGCTGCGCCTGGCGCGCGAAGGGCTCGATTACACCACCGCGCCCCAGGCGCCGACGCTGTGGAACGATCACCTCAACGAGTTCGCTTTCCAGCAGCCGCTGCAGCGGTCCGCGGGCAGCGCAGTCGCAGCGCTGCGCCTCTGGCGGACTTCTTTCCGACTCGGGCAGCGCGAGGTTTTCGTGGGGGTGGCGCGAGAATACACGGGCGTGCGCTGGGGTATCGTGCACACGGTTGCGCCCGATGTGGATGCCGCGACCGAACGCTTCGTCCACACGCTCGAGACCATGGACCCGACCTTGACGGCTTGCCGCCGCCCTTTCGTCCCGCCGCTGATCGGCACCTATTCGATGGGCGGCAGCTTCTTCACGGCGGGGCAGCTGTGGCTGCTCGATACGGGGACGGGGCCCGATGCAGTGCGACCGTGTGATCCAGACAGCCCGAGGCGATGAAGAACCAGTCCTTTCCCGACAAAGTCCGCAACGCTTGCGCCGGCATCCGCGGCGCCTGGGCGGCCGAGCGCAATTTCCGTATCGAGGTCGGGCTCGGGCTCGTCACCCTCGTCGTGTTCGCCCTCGTCCGCCCCGCCGCGCTGTGGTGGGGCCTGATCGTGCTGTGCATCACCCTGGTGCTCGTCGCCGAGCTGGCGAACTCGGCGATGGAGGCGCTGGCCGACCACCTGCATCCGGAGATCCACCCCAGCATCGGCAAGGTAAAGGACATGCTCGCCGGCATGGTGCTGGTGATGAGCGCCGGCGCGGCGATCGTCGCCGTGCTTGCCCTGTACGCGACGCTCGTGGCCTAGCCACCCGGGCAATGGTTACCCCGCTCCAGATCCTCATGCACCGACCGCCATGCGTCTGCTCCTGATCGAGGACGACCCCATGATCGGTGCCGGCGTGCAGCGCGCGCTGCGCGACGACGGCTACACCGTCGACTGGGTGCGCGATGGCATCGCCGCCGAGCTCGCCATCACCGACCACGCTTACGAGATGGTCCTGCTCGATCTCGGGCTGCCGCGCCGCGACGGCATCACCCTGCTGCAGCGTCTGCGTGCGGCGGGCAGGACGATGCCGGTGCTGGTGATGACCGCGCGCGACACGGTCGCCGACCGCGTGCGCGGCCTTGACGCCGGCGCCGACGACTACCTGGTCAAGCCCTTCGATCTGGACGAACTGGGCGCACGCATTCGCGCCCTGCTGCGCCGCCAGCGCGGCACGGCCACGCCGCTCATCACGCTCGGTGCGCTGCAGCTTGATCCGGCAACGCACCAGGTCACACTCGACGGCACGCCCGTGCGCTTGTCCGGCCGAGAATTCGCGCTCCTGCGCGCCTTGCTGGAAACCCCGGGCAAGCCGCTGTCGCGCACGCAACTGGAAGAACGCATCTATGGCTGGGACGACGACGTCGAAAGCAATGCGGTCGAGGTTCACATCCATGCCCTGCGCCGCAAGCTGGGCCCGCACTGGATCCGGAACCTGCGCGGTGTGGGCTATTTCGTGCCGGCGCAAGCCTGAGCCTGCGGCGCGCCTGCGTGGCGTCCGCTCGCCTGCCACGACCCGCAGCCTGCAGCCCGGGACAAGCCGATGAACTCCCTGCGTCGTACCCTGCTGCTGTCACTGCTCGCCGCACTGGTGGTGGTCTTTCTCGCCGGCGGGCTCGCCACCTTCAGCGCGGCGCGCACCGAGATCGACCACTTGATGGACTACCAGTTGCGCCAGCTCGCACTCTCGTTGCGCGACCAGCAGTTCGGGCCGCCCGTGGCCACCCCGCTTGCCCCGCCCGAGGAGTCGCTCGATTTCGTCATCCAGGTCTGGGACAACAGAGGCGTCAGACTCTATCTTTCCCGCCCGCACGCCACCCTGCCCGCGCTCGCGCAGTTGGGCTACAGCACCGTTCGCACGGCAGAGGGCACTTGGCGCGTGTTCTCGATCCCGCTGCTCGACCGCGTGATCCAGGTCGCCCAGCCGATGTCGGTGCGCAACCGCCTCGCCGCCGACGCGGCATTGCGCATGCTGCTCCCGCTGCTGGCGGTCACACCACTCTTCGGTGCCTTGATCTGGTATCTCATCAGCCGCGGATTGCGGCCACTGGAGCGCCTCGCCCATGACGTCGCCCTGCGCCACCCGGACTCGCTCGACCCGCTGTGCGCCGAGCACGTACCCGACGAGGCGCAGCCCCTGGTACGTGCCCTCAACCATCTGCTCGACCGGCTCGCACAGGCGCTGAGCGCGCAGCGTGCCTTCGTCGCCGACGCCGCGCACGAACTGCGCACACCGCTCGCCGCGCTGCAGATCCAGTTGCAGCTGTGCGAACGTGCGACCGCGCCCGACGCGCGCGCCGCCGCGCTGGCCGAACTGCGTGCCGGACTGCAGCGCACCACCCATCTGGTGCAGCAACTGCTCACCCTGGCGCGACAGGAGCCGGATGCCGCCAATACGGCCGAGCACGAGGACCTGAGACTGGCCGACATCGCGCGGCAGACGCTGGTCGATCACGCGGCGCTGGCCGAAGCGCGCCGCATCGACCTGGGCGCGGACGCGCTCGACGACAGCGCTGTCGTCCGCGGTGATGCGGCTGCGCTGCGCACCCTCGTCGCCAACCTGATCGACAACGCCATCCGCTACACCCCGGAGGGTGGTCGCATCGACCTCGGCGTACGCCGTGACGCCGCCGACACCAAGGATGCGCGCAACTGGCTCGACGTCTGCGACAGCGGCCCCGGCATCCCTGCCGACGAGCGCGCGCGCGTGCTCGACCGCTTCTACCGCGGCGCCGGCCAGGACCAATCCGGCACCGGCCTCGGACTCGCGATCGTGCGCAGCATCGCCGAGCGCCATGGCGCGCGCCTGGTACTCGATACCTCGGCGCTGGGTGGCCTGCGCGTCGCGGTGGGTTTCCCGCCTGTGCCAGCCGCGCACTGAGCCACGCGCCGTCTTAAGTTTCGGTTAAGTCCGCCGGCCTTAATCTGCACCTGTCGCGGGCTGAACGTGCCCGCCCCAGCATCAGGAGGCGGTTAGACATGAAGGCCAGGTTCGTCAAGCTCGGCGTGGTCACCAGCGCCATCGCCAGCATCCTCGTGGGCGCCTACGGCGGCGTCCATTTCGCCCCGGCGGCACATGCCGAGGCCGTTGCAGTCGGCACGCCGTCGCCCATCTCCAGCCCCAGCCCCACCGTCGCGCTGCCCAGCTTCCAGAGCATCGTCGAGCGCTTCGGGCCGGCGGTGGTGAACATCAGCGTCGAAGGCATGGTCAAGACAGCCGCGGCAATCGAGCCGCCCTTCGGGGGTATCGATCCCGAAGACCCATTCCAGGACTTTCTCCGCCGTTTCGGCCCACAGCTCAGATCGCCACCGGGCGAGCAGCTCAGGCGCGGCATGGGCTCGGGTTTCATCGTCAGCGCCGACGGCGTGATCCTGACCAACGCCCACGTCGTCGATAACGCCAGCGTGGTCCGCGTCAAGCTCACCGACAAGCGCGAGTTCGACGCCAAGGTGATCGGTGTCGACAAGCCGACCGACGTCGCCGTCCTCAAGATCGACGCCCACGATCTTCCCACGGTGCCGCTCGGCAACCCCGCGCAGACGCGGGTCGGCGACTGGGTGCTCGCCATCGGCGCGCCCTTCGGCTTCGAGAACACCGTGACGGCGGGCATCATCTCGGCCAAGTCGCGCTCGCTGCCCGACGAGGGCTATGTCCCCTTCATTCAGACCGACGTCGCCATCAACCCGGGCAATTCGGGCGGGCCACTGCTCAATCTCAAGGGTGAGGTGGTCGGTATCAACTCGCAGATCTACAGCCAGTCCGGTGGCTACCAGGGTCTGTCGTTCGCGATCCCGATCGATGTCGCGGCCCGGATCAAGGACCAGTTGCTTGCGCACGGCAAGGTCACCCGCGGCCGGCTCGGCGTGGCCGTGCAGGACGTCAGCCAGGCGCTGGCCGAATCCTTCGGTCTCGATGCGCCGCGCGGCGCCCTGGTGAGCCGGGTCGAGACCGACAGCCCGGCCGAGAAGGCGGGCCTGGAAGCCGGCGACGTGATCCTCAAGTTCGACGGCGAAGCGATCACATCCTCTGCCGAACTGCCGCCCAAAGTCGCCGCAATGACACCGGGCCAGGCCGTCGCCGTGGAAGTCTGGCGCGCCGGCAGTTCGCGCTCGATGACCGTTGCCGTCGGCGAGATGAAGGCCGCGTTGGTCGCCAGCGATGAGACGAGCGCCATCGATCAGGGCCGGCTGGGTGTGGCCGTGCGCCCGCTCGATTCACAGGAAAGACAGGAGGCGGCGACGGATGGCGGCCTGCTGGTTCTCGATGCGGGCGGGCCCGCGGCGCGAGCAGGCATCGCGCCGGGCGACGTGATCCTCGCCGTCAATGGTCGTCCGATCAGCAGCGTCGAAGAGCTTCGCCGCCAGATCGATGGTGCCGGCCGTCACATCGCCCTGCTGATCCAGCGCGACGATGCGCGCATTTTCGTGCCGATCGAACTCGGCTGACACCAAAGGCATCACCCTTTTCAACCACTGTGCGCCGCGCTCTGCACGGCGCCACGAGGAGACATCCATGAAAGGCAAGCGCGGCATCTCGGCTCGAACGATCAAGCGTTTTCTGCAACTGGCGGCGACGACATTCGCGGTCGGCTTCACTGCCGCCCCCGCCCTGGCCGACAGCGACCGCGGCGAGCCGACGCGTACCAGCCGCGAGGACAGCGGGTCGGCAACGCTGGCCGCGGACGAAGCCGCCCTCTTCCAGCACCGCTTCGCCCTGCCCGCGCCGACCGCCCTAGCAAGCAGCGGCCACCGCGGCCTGGCCGACCTGCGCGTGATCGATGCAAGTGGGCGCAAGGTGATGCAGATCGCGCTCGATGGCGACAGCATGGTGGGTCCGTTACCGAATGGCAGCTACACCGTCCTGCTGCGCGCGCGCGGTCTGACCGACGTGCAGCGCATCCGGATTGCGCCGGGCATGGTGTCCTATCTGCACTTCACGACGTCCACAGCGGCACTGGAAACCAGATTGAGGGCATTTGCCGACGCGTAGTCACGGTCCCTGGGCCGAGCGCGAATGCAGGCGCCAGGGCTAGGGGCTAGGCGGCCAGTGCGCTGATGAAGGGCTTGAGCAACTCGATCACTTCCGTCTCCCTTTCCCGGTGCGGCACATGGCGCGTGTCCGCCATGAGTTGCAGTTGCGCCGGCCCGCCGCAGAGTCCGGCGATCAGCTCGGGATGCGCTGACGAACCATATTCGTCGTCGATGCCGTGAATGGCCAGGGTCGGGCATTTGACCTGGGGCAGCACGGGGCGCAGGGACCAGGTTGCAAACGCCGGGTCCAGCCAGGATTCGATCCAGGCATCGAGCACCCACTGGGCCTTTTCGCCGTGGTAGCGCTTGAGTCGCTCGATCTGGACCGGATCCTTGAACAACACCCGCGCCTCCTCGAGCCCCTCGACGGTGCGGTCCTCGACGAAGGCCTGGGCGGATTCGGTAATGAGCCCGACGCAGGCCGCGCCGTGGCGCGCAGCGCAACTCACCGCCATGCCGCCGCCCACGCTGTGACCAAAGACGATGAAGCGTTCGAAGCCGAACTGGCGGACGACGGCGGCAAAGTCGCCTTCGGCCTCGCGGGCGATGAAGTCGAGCGCGAGCGTCGCCGGATGCGGGTCGGAATGGCCGAAGCCGAGGCGGTCGTAGGCCACCACCTGGCGGCCGATGGCCTTGCACAGCGCCGCGGGAAACCCGCGCCACAATTCGACGCTGCCGAGCGAGTCGTGCAACAGGATGATCGGCGCCCGTTGCGCGGGCACTTCGGGTGACCAGGTGCGGACGAAGAGGCGACCGTGAGGACCTTCGACCCAGGAGTCCTGACTCGTGGTGTGTTGATGTTTCATGTTCCTGCCTGAAAAAATTCGGGTGGGTTGTCAGGGTGGCGGCTCGGCCCGGTTGCCTTCGTCCATGCGGCGGATGGCCTGCTCGCCCTGCTGCGCCAGTGCGGCGAGGCGGTCGATCTGGGCGTCGAGCCTGGGCAGGGCCTCGCGGCGGTAGCGCGACAGGTCGTCGATGGCGCCGATCACGTCGGCGAAGGCCTGCTCGAGCTGGCCCATGTCGAGCATGGCCGACGCGGCGCGGGTCTGGATGTCCACGCCCTGGGTGCGCAGCGCCTGGGCGGTGCCGGCGATCAGCGCCGAGGTGGTCTCATTGAGCGCGGCGACGCGGTCGAGCACCAGGCGCTGGTTGGCCAGCCCGAGCGCCACCGTGACGGCGACGTTGAGCGCCGACACGGTGACGTTGATCGCACGATCGACGCCGCGGATCAGCTCGCGGTTGTTGCGGATGACGACCTCGAGCGCGAGCACGCCCTGCTGGCTCACTGCTACCTGCTGCTGCAGGTCGATGATGCGCTGGCGCAGCGGGAACAGCAGCTCTTCCTCGACGAAGGCGCGCCGCGGCGCGGGCAGGGTGGCAGAGGCCGCCTCGCGCGCCAGCCGCCGGTCGATCATGCGCCCGAGTTCGACCTGGCGCTCGAGCTGGGCGAGGATGGCGCGCAGGGACTGCTGATCGTCGGCCAGGGTGAGGTTGTCGCGGCGCAGCATGTCGGCGCCGCCCTGCAGGTCGCCGATGATGGCGTCGAGCGCATCCTGCGCCTTCTCGTATTTCTGGAAGTAGCGCTGCATCGGCTTGCCGACGCCGGGGATGAAGGACAAGGCGCGCGACAGGCCCTCGCCGCTCAGCTTCTGGCGGGCGGGATCGAGCTCCTGCATCTTGTCGCGCAGCGCAATCAGCGCCTGCGCCACCGGGCCGCCTTCGTCGCCCTGGTGGGCGAGCTTGCGGATCGGCGCCTGCAGCATCTCGCTGCGCCAGGCCGCCTGGCGCTGCAGGTCGACGCCCATACTGTCGACCGCCTCGCGCTGGCGGTGCAGCGCCGCCTCGTCCGCGGCGAGGGCGTCACGCACGAAGGCGTCGGCGGTGGCGGCGAGTTCCGGGTCTTCGGGCGCGTCGGCGGGCTGGGACGGAACCGCTTGGCGCGCGATCTCCTCGATCGGGGGCAGGGACAAGCTCATTGCAGCACTCCTCGGTTCAGGGCTGGCGGCCGTACAGGCCGGCGCGCTCGGCGAAGCGGCGCAGCTCCTGCAGCGCCTGCTCCATGTTGCCCGCCGCGGCGCCCTGGCCGCGGCCGGTGTCGATGCGGGCCACCGCAACCGCGACGTCGTCGAGCGCGGTCAGCGCCGCCTCGTTGCCGGCGGCGATCTCGGCCAGCCGGCGCTCGGTCTCGTCGGCAATCGCGAGGCGGCGTTGCAGGGCCTCGCGCTCGGTGGGGTTGAGCCGCGCGGCCTCGCGCCCGAGCCGTTCGCGCACGAAGTCGGCATCCAGGCCGGCACTGCCCTGCACCAGCTCGACCATCGCGCCCAGCCCGGCCGCAGCCTCGCGGCCGACCTCGCCGACCAGGCCGCGGGCGCGCTCGTAGGTGACTTCGCGCGCGTCGAACTTGTCGTCGAGCACATCGAGAGCGCGGTGGTAGCGGGTGAACAGGCGGTCGGCCTGCACCGCGAGGTCGGGCCGGCGCAGGTCGACGAGCTCGCGCTTGACCTCCCACAGCTGCAGCACGACCGCGTCGGCATCGGTGGGGGCGAGCGCCGGGTCCAGGCTCAGCAGGTCGCGCTCGCGCCGCGCCTGGGCCAGCTCGTGGCGCTGCCGCTCGCGGGCGGCGGCGCGATCGCGCCCGGCGCGGGCGGCACGCCAGCGCCGCCAGCGCCGCTCGATGAAGAGCTCCACCGGCACCGCCGCCAGTCCGGCCAGCCAGCCGCCGAGGCTGGCGCCGAAGCCGCCCCACAGCGAGGTCAGGAACAACAGCATCGCCACCGCGGGCATCACCACCGCGTAGCGCAGGATCACCTGCCAGCGCGAGGCCAGCTCCTCGGGCACGACCAGGCGCGGGTCATACAGCCCGGTCACGAACCAGGGCATGAAGGACACCAGCAGGCCAAAGGCGAAGCCCTGCAGGAAATCGAACATCAGGATCTCCGTTTGCCTGGACTAAGGCCCGGCGGCGCCCACCATCGGCTCAAGCCCGCAGCGCCGGGTTGAGCGTGTAGGTGCCGGTGAGCCTGGCCTCGGCGAGCACATGGCCGGCGATCGCGGCGCGCACGTCCTGCCCGGTGAAGCGCCCCTCGACGGCGCAGCGCGGCACATCCAGCGCATACAGCGTGAACACGTAGTGGTGCACGATCTCGTCGTTCCACGGCGGGCAGGGGCCGTCGTAGCCGTGGTAATCGCCCTTCATCGCCTCGTCGCCGGCGAACCAGGCGGTGTAGTCGTTGACGCCGTGGCGCGCGCCGAGCACGGTCTCGGGGCCCGGCTTGCCACCGGGCGTGACCTCGCCCGAGAAGTGGCCGGCATCGATCACACGCAGCTCAGCGGGCAGGTCCACCACCACCCAGTGGAAGAAGTCGACCCGCGCCAGGCTGGCGGGCACGCTGCGCCCTTCCTGGTTCACGTCGTCGCCCTTGCTCGGCACGTCGGGGTCGTGGCAGATCAGCACGAAGGAGCGCGTGCCCGCCGGCACGTCCGCCCACGCGAGCTGCGGGTTGCGATTGGCACCGAGGCAGACGTGGCCTTGCTCGGCCGGGATGCAGAAGGCGAACTCGCCGGGAATGGCGGCACCGTCGGTAAAGCTCTGGCTGGTCAGTTTCAAGGCGGTCTCCTCGCGGGTGGAAGGCGGGCGGTGGTCAGGGGCTGAAGTCAGGGGCGCTCGTCAGGGCGTATCGCACAGGCAGTGCAGATAAAGGTGTTGCGGGTCGTTCCAGCGCAGCAGCTCGGTCGCCGAGCGCTGCATCTCGCCGACCAGGCTGGCGAGCGCGCCGGCGTGGGCCACGCCGCCCGGCCCGCTGGCGAGATCGAGGCCCAGGTCTTCGCCGGCCCGCAGCAGGCGGCGCAGCAGACGTTGCTCGAAGGACTCGCGCGCCTCCGGCCACACCACCTCGTAGTCGGTCACGCCGGCGCGCTGGGCGGCGGCGGCGACGGCCTCGCGCAAGCCGCCGAGCTGGTCCACCAGGCCCAGTTCGGCCGCCGCGGCGCCGGTCCACACGCGGCCGCGCGCGACCTCGTCGACCTCGTCGATCGACATGTTGCGCGCGCTCGCCACCGTTTGCAGGAAGCGGCGATAGCCGTGCTCGATGCTCAACTGCATCGCCTCGGCCGCCACCGGGTCGAGCGGGCGGCGCGGGTCGAGCGCGCCCGCCAGCGGCGCGGTGGCCACGCCATCGACGCCGATGCCCATGCGGCGCAGCGGCTCGGAGAACTCGGGGAACATGCCGAAGATGCCGATCGAGCCGGTCACGGTGGCCGGCGCAGCCCAGATCTCGTCGGCGCCGGCAGCGATCCAGTAGCCGCCCGAGGCGGCCACCGAGCTCATCGAGGCGACGACCGGCTTGCCCGCCTGGCGGGTGAGCGCGAGCTCGTGACGGATCAGCTCGGAGGCCCAGGCGCTGCCGCCCGGGCTGTCGATGCGCATCACCACCGCCTTCACGCTATCGTCCTCGCGCACCGAGCGGATCAGGCGCGCGAAGGTGTCGCCGGCCACCACGCCGGTCGGCTCCATGCCATCGACGATGGTGCCCTGGGCCACGATCACCGCGATGCGGGCGTCCGCCGCGTCCGCTTCCTGGCCGATGAGGGCGAGGTAGCGATCAACGGCGATGCGGCGCACCTCGTCGCCACCGGCGGCAGTGCCAACGGTCTCGATCAGGCGCGCACGCCATTCGTCGCGCGTGCTCAGGCGATCGACGAGGCCGGCCTCGAGCGCGGCCCGGGCGGCATCGCCGGCGCTGGCGGCGAGCGCGTCGCGGATGCCGTTCACATGCGCGTCGACCGCTTCCGGCGTGAGCTTGCGACCCGCGGCGATGTCGTCGCGCATCACCCGCCACAGGCCGTCGAGCAGATCGAGCGAGGACTCGCGGTCTTCCTCCGACATGTCGCTGCGGGTGAAGGGCTCGGAAAAGGACTTGTATTCGCCGACCCGGAACACATGCACCTTGATCCCCAGGTGGTCGAGCGCGCCCTTGAAGTAGGTGCCGTAGCGCGCCAGCCCGCGCAGCAGCACGAAGCCGTCAGCCGACAGATGCACTTCGTCGGCCACCGAGGCGAGGTAGTACTGAGACTGCGTGAAGCGCTCGCCACGCGCCAGTACCGGCTTGCCCGAGGTCTTGAAGTCGGCGATCGCGGCGCGCAGCTCGGCGAGCTTGGACAGCCCGCCGCCGATCAGCTCGTCGGTCTCGATCACCAGCGCGCCGATGCGGCTGTCGTCGCGCGCGGCGTGCACCGCCTCGACGAGGTCGGCCAGCCTGACCTGCCCGGTCGGGGCACCACCGGCGCGCAGCAAGGCCAGCGGCGGCTCGAGCGCGGGCTGCTCGACGATCGCGCCCACCGGCCGCAGCACCAGCGCCGAGCCAGGCTGCACCTCGGGCTCGGGGCGGAAGAAGAAGGCGACGATGACGCCGATGCCGAAGATCATCAGCGCATAGAAGGCGCCACGCACGACGAGGTCGAGCAGGCGCACGAACATGCGCAGCACATTGAAGAGAAAACGAAACAGGCCTCGAATCACGCCTTCAGGTCCTTGGTCGGGTACAGATTGGTCAGCTCGGGCTCAGGCGCCGCGGCGGCGGAACACCAGGTCCCATACGCCATGACCCAGCTTCAGACCACGGTTTTCGAATTTCGTCAGCGGCCGGTAGTCAGGACGCGGCGCAAAGCCCTCGGCGGTGTTCTGCAGCGCAGGCTCGGCCGACAGGATATCGAGCATCCAGTGCGCGTAGTCCTCCCAGTCGGTGGCACAGTGGAAGTAGCCGCCGGGGGCCAGCTTCTGCGCCACCAGGGCGACGAAGTCCGCCTGCACGATGCGGCGCTTGAAGTGGCGCTTCTTGCGCCACGGGTCGGGGAAGAACAGATGCACGCCGGCGAGCGCGCCGTCGGCGATCATGTCGCGCATCACCTCGACGGCGTCGTGCTGCATGATGCGCAGGTTGCTCAGATTGCCCTCGGCGATCAGCTTGCACAGCGCGCCCACGCCGGGCGTGTGCACCTCGATGCCGAGGAAGTCGTGGTCGGGCCTGGACGCGGCGATCTTCGCCGTGGTCTCGCCCATGCCGAAGCCGATCTCGAGGATCTTCGGCGCCTGGCGGCCGAAGACGGCGTCCAGATCGAGCGGCGCCACCCGGTAGTCGATGCCGATCTTCGGCAGCATGTCGTCGAGGTAACGCTGCTGCGCCTCGGACATGCGGCCCTGGCGCAGCACGAAGCTGCGGATGCTGCGGCTGGAGAAGCGGTGCTCGGGGCTGTCGCGGCCGATGATCTCGACCCCGGCCACGGCGTCGTCGCGTACTTCGCTCATGAACCGATCAGCCCCTGGGTCGGCGAGCTGGGGTCGGCCGAATAGAACTTGCGCGGCATGCGTCCGGCGCGGAAGGCCTCGCGCCCGGCCTCGACCGCTTTCTTCATCGCGCTCGCCATCAGCACCGGGCTGCCGGCGGCGGCGATCGCGGTGTTCATCAGCACGCCGTCGCAACCCAGTTCCATGGCGATCGCGGCGTCCGACGCGGTGCCGACGCCAGCATCGACCAGCACCGGCACCTTGGCGTTGTCGATGATCAGGCGCAGGTTCCACGGGTTGAGGATGCCCATGCCGGAACCGATCAGCGAGGCCAGCGGCATGATCGCGCAGCAGCCGATGTCCTCGAGCATCTTCGCCTGGATGGGGTCGTCGGCGCAGTACACCATGACGTCGAAGCCGTCCTTGACCAGGGTCTCGGCGGCCTTGAGCGTCTCGGGCATGTTGGGGAACAGGCTCTTGGGGTCGCCGAGCACCTCGAGCTTGACCAGCGCATGACCGTCGAGCAGCTCGCGCGCCAGGCGCAGCGTGCGCACCGCGTCGTCGGCGTTATAGCAGCCGGCGGTGTTGGGCAGGATGGTGAACTTCTCCGGCGGCAGCACCTCGAGCAGGTTGGGCTCGCCCGGGTTCTGGCCGATGTTGGTGCGGCGGATGGCGACGGTGACGATCTCGGCGCCACTGGCGTCGATCGCGGCGCGCGTCTCGGCGAAGTCCTTGTACTTGCCGGTGCCGACGAGCAGGCGCGAGTTGTAGGCCTTGCCGGCAATGACCAGGGGGTCGTTCATGATGGAAGCCTGTTCTGTACGGATGGGGTGGAAAACAAGAGCATGCGGGCGCAGCGGCCGGCGCCCGGTACTCAGCCGCCGCCGACGGCGACGACGATCTCGAGCCGATCGCCGTCGGCGAGCTTGACCTCGGCATGGCGCGCCTTGGGCACGATCTCGCCGTTACGTTCGACCGCCAGGCGCTTGCCTGCGAGCCCGCGGGCTTCGAGCAGGGCGAGGACGGAAAGATCGGGCGGCAGCGATTCGGACTGGCCGTTGAGGATGACCTGGATCATGGCCTTGATGGGAGAGGATCGAGCGAAAATCTTATCACGGCAGCGGGTTTGACTTTTCCGCGAGCGGGCGCTAACTTCCGCACACCTAGCGCCGATTTGATCAACAGCTTGCGGGCGCTCAACAAATACGGCTAAAGCGAGGGCACCCAGTCCGCGTTTCCAGCCGGCTGGGTTTTTTGTTTTTGCACATGACGAAGATGATCCAACCCCAATCGGTCGGCGTGGTCACGCCGCAGCGGGCCGAGTTTGCGCAGCCGCTCGCGCTGCGCAGCGGCGGCACGCTGGACAACTACCACCTGGTGTACGAGACCTACGGCACCCTCAACGCCGATCGCAGCAATGCGGTGCTGGTGTGCCATGCGCTGTCGGGTTCGCACCACGTCGCCGGCACCTACGCCGACGCGCCGCACAACGTCGGCTGGTGGGACAACCTGATCGGCCCGGGCAAGCCGCTCGACACGCGCAGGTTCTTCGTCATCGGCGTGAACAACCTCGGCGGCTGCTACGGCTCGTCCGGTCCCAACCAGATGAATCCCGCCACCGGCAGGCTGTGGGGGGCGGACTTTCCCTTCGTCACCGTCGAGGACTGGGTCGAGTCGCACGCGCGCCTCGCCGACCGGCTCGGCATCGACAGCTTCGCCGCCATCGTCGGCGGCAGCCTGGGCGGCATGCAGGCGATGTCGTGGGCGCTGCAGTATCCCGAGCGCGTGCGCAACGTCGCGGTGATCGCCGCCGCGCCCAAGCTCACCGCGCAGAACATCGCCTTCAACGAGGTCGCCCGCCAGGCCATCCTCACCGACCCCGACTTTCACGGCGGCCACTTCTACGAGCATGGCGTGGTGCCGGCGCGCGGCCTCAAGCTGGCGCGCATGGTGGGCCACATCACCTACCTGTCCGACGACTCGATGGCGGAGAAATTCGGCCGCAGCCTGCGGCACGGCCGCAACACCTACAGCTACGACGTCGAGTTCGAGATCGAGTCCTACCTGCGCTACCAGGGCGACAAGTTCGCCGGCTACTTCGACGCCAACACCTATTTGCTGACCACGAAGGCGCTCGACTACTTCGACCCCGCCTTCGAGTACGGCGGCAACCTGCCCGCCGCGCTGGCACGTGCCACGGCCGACTTCCTGGTCGTGTCCTTCACCACCGACTGGCGCTTCTCGCCCGCACGCTCGCGTGAGATCGTCTATGCGCTGCTGCACAACAAGCGCAAGGTCAGCTACGCCGAGATCGACTGCCCGGCCGGCCACGACTCCTTCCTGCTCGACGAGACGCGCTATCACAAGCTGCTGTCGGCCTGGTTCGACCGCATCGAGGCATAAATGACACAACCCCCACGCTCTCTGCGTTCGCTGCCCCCCCGAGGGGGCGTCAGTACGCTTGAGACGGCTCGGCGCATACTGATATGACTGCCTACCGCTACGACTATGAAGTGATCACCCAGTGGATCGAGCCCGGCGAGAAGGTGCTCGACCTCGGCTGCGGCGACGGCGACCTGCTGCGCCACCTGATGCAGGTGCGCCAGGTGCAGGGCTACGGCGTCGAGAACGACCCCGACAAGCTGCTGGCGAGCGTCAAGAACGGCGTCAACGTGATCCAGATGGACCTGGAGAAGGGCCTTATCGGCCTCGAGGACGGTTTCTTCGATCACGTCATCATGAGCCTGTCGCTGCAGGCCATGCACAACACCCAGGGCATCCTGGCCGAGATGCTGCGCGTGGGCCGCGAGGCGGTGGTGAGCTTCCCCAACTTCGGCTACTGGCGCCACCGCCAGAGCATCCTCAACGGCCGCATGCCGGTGTCGGAGAGCCTGCCGCACCAGTGGTACAACACGCCCAACGTGCGCTTCTTCACCATCGCCGACTTCGACGCCTTGTGCGAGATGAACGGCATCGCAGTGCGCGAGCGGCTCGCCTTCGACGAGGGCAAGCTGATGCTCGAGGAGCCCAACTTCCTCGCCAGCGTGGCGGTGTATCGGCTGGGACGCAGCGCCTGAGCGACGCGGCCGAGCCGCGTATTGCGCCCCACCAGCAGCCTCTATACTGAGGCGAGGTGGCGCCGCCTGCGCGCCACATCAGCGGGCGGAGGCCGGGCGTCATGGAAGACGGCGGACAGGCAGTCCTCATCGGTACCGGCGCGCTCCCCTTCCTGATCCTGGTGAGCGCCGTCCTCACGCTGCCGGTCGCGTGGCTGTTGCTGGCGCTCTATCGGCGCGCCGTGCTGCGTTCGATGGCACGTCCCAGCGGCGTCGCAGCGGTCGCGAGGGCAGCGGGCGCCCCCAGTGGGGATTCACACGCACTCGCGCACGGGCGCCCACTGACACCCCTGCGGCTCGAATACCTCGCCCCTGCCACCGGCGCCGCGACCGCGCCCCCCGCCGGCATGCGCCGCTCGCTGTGGGCGCTGGGCAGCGTGCATGGGGTCGCCGGTCTGGTCTATGCCCTGACCCTGAGCGGCGCCTGGATGCACTTTGCCTGGGCCGAGGGCGGCTTCGTGCTGGCGCGCTTCCTGTGGCTGCTGTCCTGCTACGCGTGGCCGACCGTGCTCAGCCTTGGCCTCGTCCTCGCCGTCACGCCGGCCCAGCGCCTCGCCGTGGGCATGGCCTACTTCGCCATGGTGCTGGCCTTCGCCGCCTGGGCCCTGGCGCGCAACCCGACGCTGACCGCGCTGGACGTGGCCGCCTTCTGGCTCATCACCAACCTGCCTGCCACCTTGCTGCTGCTCGCCTTCATGCACCGCCGCATCCGCGCCGTGGGCCCGCTGGTGCTGGCCTTCATGGTGGCCGCCGTCACCGGCGCGCAGGTCGCCGTGGCGCTGGCCGGCAGCAGCGAGGCCGCACTCGCCGCCACGGTACGCGTGGGTGGGCTGCTCGGGCTGGGTGGCACCGCCACCTTCTACGCCCTGCTGCTTGCGGGCGCGGCAGTGGCGGCCCTGCTCGGCTGGGCGGGGCTGAGATGGCTGGGACGCCGCCACCTGGCGCGCCGCGCCAGCGACCAGACGCTGACGCTCGAGGCGATGTGGCTGCTGTTCGCCGTGGTGCAGACGGTGAGCTTCGCCTTCGAGGGCGTCGCCTGGATGCTCAGCGGCGTGGTGGCCTTCGCGGCATGGAAAGGGGTGAGCCAGGCCGGCTTTCGCATCGCGGGTCTGGGCCGGGCCTCGGGGCCCGCACCGTCGCTGCTGCTGTTACGGGTGTTTGCACTCGGTGCGCACAGCGAGCGCCTGTTCGATGCGCTCGGCAAGCGCTGGCTGCGGATCGGCAACATCGACCTCATCGCCGGGCCGGACCTGGCGACCAGCGCCGTGGAGCCGCATGAATTCCTCGATTTCGTCGGCGGGCGACTGTCGCGCCAGTTCGTGCGGGACGAGGACGACCTCGCGTGCCGCCTGCAGGCGCGCGCGCTCGGGCCCGACCCGGACGGACGCCACCGCGTGAATGAGTTCTTCTGCCACGACGACACCTGGAAGCCGACGATGCTGGCGCTGGCACGCAGCGCCGACGCCATCCTGATGGATCTGCGCAGCTTCTCGCCGCAGCACCAGGGCTGCCGCTACGAGCTGCAGCAACTGCTCGACTTCGTGCCGGCGGCAAAGCTGGTGCTGCTGGTCGATGCACGCACCGACCGCCGCTTCATGGAAGCCACGCTCGAGACGCTGTGGCGACAGGCGCGCACCGACTCGCCCAACCGTCGTACCGGCGCGCTGCGGCTGCAGGTCATCGAGGACGCAGGCTCACGCACCCTACCGGCCCTGCTCGGGGCCCTGGTGCGCGCCGCTGGGTGAGCGCCCGGCCGTGCGACCCGGGTGCAGCGGGAGAAAGAACTCAGCCGACCACGAAGGCGGCGACGTCGACGCGAATGGCGGGACGGTCGAGCGCGGCGGCGGTGACGGCGGCAAACTTCTTCGCCCACTCGGTACCCTGCTCGAAGCGGCCTTCTCCACCGTACTTGGCGACGTTGAGGATCATGTCGAGCACCAGCACCTTGCCCATCGGGTTCGACGGCGTGCATTCGAGCTCCTCGAACTCGCGCGCCAGCCAGCTGCGCGCCTGATCCTTGGTCAGCGCGGCCACATCGCTGTCGTGCAGCGAAAACTCGTACTCGCGATCGACACCGAAAACGACGGTCACCGTGTAGGACATAAAAAACGAGCTCCTGGAAGGGGAAATTTGCTTTCCGCGCATTGTTGGCGCAGTTGGCGCCGGACGCAAGCAACGTAGCGAATTGTGTAAACCAGCGGGGCGCCGATGATCTGCGATAATGCGCCTCCACGCAACGCCGCCGCCCCCACCTTGTCCTCGAGCCTTTCCTCCCCCCGGACACCCGCCTGGCTCGCCGCCCTGCTCAACCGCCGGATGCTGATCTGCATCTTCACCGGTTTCGCTTCGGGGCTGCCGCTCTACCTGCTGCTCAACCTGGTGCCGGCCTGGCTCAAGACCGAGGGCCTGTCGCTGAAGGCGATCGGCGCCTTCGCGCTGATCCAGTTCCCCTACACCTGGAAGTTCCTGTGGGCGCCGCTGCTCGACCGCTATGGCATCCTGCCCTGGCTGGGGCGGCGGCGCAGCTGGATGTTCGTCTCCCAGCTCGGCCTGCTCGCGTCCATCGCCTGGCTCGGCCAGCTCTCCCCGGTGGACCACCTGGCTCTGGTGGTCGGCCTCACTGCCGCGCTGGCGCTGCTGTCGGCGACCCAGGACATCGCGCTCGACGCCTTCCGCCGCGAGATCCTGCCCGATGCCGAGTTGGGGCTGGGCAACGCGATCCACGTCAACGCCTACCGCATCGCCGGCCTGGTGCCCGGCTCGCTGTCGCTGATCCTCGCCGACCACCTGCCGTGGAGCCAGGTGTTCGTGATCACCGCCGCGTTCATGCTCCCGGGCCTGGCGATGACGCTGCTGGTGAAGGAGCCGCTCGCCGCCGCCGGCACGCCGCGCACCCTGCGCGACGCCGTGGTCGAGCCCTTCCGCGAGTTCTTCGGCCGCCACGGCGTGCAGTCGGCACTGCTGGTGCTCGCCTTCCTGTTCTTCTACAAGCTCGGCGATTCGCTGTGCACCGCGCTCGCCACGCCCTTCTACCTCGACATGGGCTACAGCAAGACCGAGATCGGCGTCATCGCCAAGAACGCCGGGCTGTGGCCGATG
Organism: Thauera sp.; assembly: GCF_035444905.1. GTDB lineage: Bacteria > Pseudomonadota > Gammaproteobacteria > Burkholderiales > Rhodocyclaceae > Thauera. The sequence goes on along the minus strand of NZ_DAOMPS010000013.1, from coordinate 71,680 downwards.
GTGATCGGCGGCATCCTCGGCGGCATCTGGATGCTCAAGCTCGGCATCAACCGTGCGCTGTGGATCTTCGGCGTGGTGCAGTTCGTCACCATCCTCGGCTTCGTATGGATGGCCTGGCTGGGCCCGGGTGAGTCCACGCCGGCGCGGCTGGTGGTGCTCGCCACCGTGATCGCTGGCGAAGCGATCGGCGCCGGGCTGGGCACCACCGCCTTCGTCGCCTTCATGGCGCGCAGCACCCACCCGGCCTACACCGCCACCCAGCTCGCGCTGTTCACCAGCCTGATGGCCGTGCCGCGCACCTTCATCAACGCCACCGCCGGCTGGCTGGTCGAAGCGCTCGGCTGGACCAACTTCTTCTGGCTGTGCTTCGCGCTCGCGGTGCCGGGCATGCTGCTGCTGTTCAGGGTCGCGCCCTGGCACGGCGATCGCACTACCGGTGCCCAAGCGGCCGCGGCCTGATTGCCCCATGACCGCTCATCTCCTCATCGACGCCGCACGCACCCTGTCCGCTCAGGTGGACTCGATGCGCTTCGCGCCACCCGTCACCCATGTGTACAACCCGCTCGACTACGCCTGGACCGTGCACCAGCGCTACCTCGAGCGCTTCGGCACCGGGCGCAAGCGCGTCGTCTTCGTCGGCATGAACCCCGGCCCCTTCGGCATGGCGCAGATCGGCGTGCCCTTCGGCGAGATCGCCAGCGCGCGCGACTGGCTGGGCCTCGAGGGCCCGGTCGGCCAGCCGCGCGAGACCAACCCCAAGCGCCCGGTGGAGGGCTTCGCCTGCGCCCGCTCGGAGGTCAGCGGCCAGCGCCTGTGGGGCCTGTTCCGCGCCCGCTTCGGCACCCCCGAGGCCTTCTTCGCCGGACATTTCGTCGCCAACTACTGCCCGCTCGCCTTCTTCGAGGGCGGTCGCAACCTCACCCCGGACAAGCTGCCGGTCGCCGAGCAGCGCCCCCTGCTCGAGGCCTGCGACGCCCATCTGCGCACCCTGGTCGCGGCCCTGCAGCCCGAATGGGTGATCGGCATCGGCAACTGGGCGGAGAAGCGCGCCAGCGAGGCCCTGGCCCGGACTGCCGGGCTGAAGTTCGGCCGCATCCTGCACCCCAGCCCGGCCAGCCCCGCCGCCAACCGCGGCTGGGCCGAGGCGGCGACGCGCCAGCTGGAGGGGCTCGGCATCTGGTGAGCGCCGCGTGGGCGCCACGCTCAGCCGGCCGGTAGGCGCAGCGCGGCGCGCACCCCGCGCAGCGGCGAGGCTTCCAGGGCGATGCTGCCGCCGTAGAGCTCGGCCAGCTCACGCACGATCGCCAGACCGAGCCCCGAACCCGGTGCGTGCTCGTCTGCGCGGGCGCCGCGCGCGAAGACGGCCTCGCGCGCCGCTTCGGGCAGGCCCGGGCCGTCGTCGTCGATGAGCACGTACAGGTGCTCGCCGTCCTGCTGGCAGCGCAGCTCGACCGTGGTCGCGGCCCACTTGCAGGCGTTGTCGAGCAGGTTGCCGAGCATCTCCTGCAAGTCCTGGACCTCGCCGCGGAAGGCTAGCGCCGGCGCGCAGTCGACGATGCGAAGCTGCAGCCCACGCTCGGCGTGGACCTTGTCCATCAGCCGCAGCAGGCCCTCCAGCACCGGCCGCAGTGGCGTGCGCTGGCCCGGCAGGCCGGCCGCGGCGGCAGCGCGCGCACGCGCGAGGTGGTAATCGACCTGGGTGCGCGCCAGCCCGACCTGCTCGGCGACCAGCTTGGCCAGCGCGCCCTCGTCGCCGGCCGCAGCGTTGGCGAGCACGCTGAGCGGGGTCTTCAGCGCATGGGCGAGGTTGCCGGCCTGGGTGCGGGCGCGCTCGACGACCTCGGCATTGCGCGCCAGCACGGCGTTGAACTCATCGACCAGGGGCTGGATCTCGGACGGGAAGCGGCCCTCGATGGCGCTGCGCCGCCCCTGATGGACCGCCGCCAGGGCGTCGCGCAGGCGGGCGAGCGGCGCCAGCCCGAGGCGCAGCTGCACCACCGCCGCGCCCGCCAGCCCGGCGGCGAGCACGCCGAGCGCCAGCACCAGCACGCCGTGCAGGCGCGCCACCGGGGCGTCGACCAGGGCTTCGTTGGCGGCGAGGATCAGGCGCAAGGCCTGCTCGGGACGTTCGGCCGGGCGCAGCACGCGCTCGATCATGCGCAGCGCCTGGCCGTCCGGGCCCTCGACGCGGTGCACGTGGAGCTCACCGTCGGCGAGCGCATCGGCGGGCACGCTCAGCACCGCGTCCCACAGCGAACGCGAGCGCAGCAGCGCGCGCTGCGCAGCGAGCTCGCCGGGCGTCTCGATGCGGTCGATCTGCCAGTACAGGCCGGAATAGGGGCGGACGAAGCGCGGGTCGCTGAGGGCCGGCTCACGCTGCGGCCGGCCGTCGGCATCGAGCGCCAGCGCGGCGGCGAGCTGGTTGAGGTGGGTGCCGAGCTCGGCATCGAGCTGGCGTTCGACGTGCTGCTGGAAGAGCCGCCCCAGGCCCCAGCCGGCGACCAGCAGCGAGGCCAGGATCCAGGCCAGGGTGCCGAGCAGCAGGCGCCGGCGCAGCGAACCTTCTGCGCCGGCGGGCGCGACGCCGCGATCGTCGGCGCAGGGCTTCAGTCCGGGCACGACAGCCGGTACCCCAGGCCGCGCACCGTCTCGATCAGGCCGGGCGGCAGCTTCTTGCGCAGGCGGGCGACGAAGACCTCGATGGTGTTGGAGTCGCGGTCGTAGTCCTGGGCGTAGATATGCTCGGTCAGCGTGGTACGCGACACCACCTCGCCCGGGTGGTGCATCAGATAGGACAGCACGCGCAACTCGTGGCTGGTGAGCGCCAGCGCCTGGCCGGCCACCATCGCCCGGCCACCACGCGTGTCGAGCACCAGCGGGCCGCAGCGCAGCTCGGCGCTGGCCTGGCCGGCGGCGCGCCGGATCAGCGCGCGCAGGCGGGCGAGCAGCTCCTCCATGTGGAAGGGCTTGGTGAGGTAGTCGTCGGCGCCGGCGTCGATGCCGGCGACCTTCTCATGCCACTCGCCACGCGCGGTCAGGATCAGCACCGGCATCGTGCGCCCGGCGGCCCGCCAGCGCTTGAGCACGCTGATGCCGTCCATCAGGGGCAGGCCGATGTCGAGCACCACCGCATCGAACGGCTCCTGCTCGCCGAGATGGCAGGCGTCGCGGCCGTTGTCGGCCAGGTCGACCGCGTAGCCGGCGGCGGTGAGCGCCCGGTCGAGCTGCACCGCCAGCGTGGGTTCGTCCTCGACCACCAGGATGCGCATCAGTCGCGCTCCTTCGTCGCACCCTGGCCGACCCGCCCTTCCAGGCCGAGCACCGTGCCGTCGCGGGCATCGACCTCGAGCTTCAGGATCTCGCCACCGCTGCGGATGAGCTTGATCTCGTACAGCCACTGGCCGTCGTCGCGCTCGAGCTCGACCTCGACCAGCTGCCCCGGATAATCGCGCTCGACGCGCTCGAGCACCGTTCGCAGCGGCAGGATCTCGCCCGACTCCAGCGCCTGGCGCGCGCGCTCGTGGTCGCCGCGATCGCCCGCCAGCGCCGCGCCCGAGATGCCCAGGCCGAGGGCCGCGGCCAGCAGGCACAGGGGGCCCCAACGGCGGCGTGCGAGGTCCTGGGTGCTCATGATCCGCGCACCATCCCGATCACCTGCTGCATGTCGAGCGTGCGCGCCTTGTCCTCGATCTGCGGCAGGTACTGGCTCTGCATGCCCTTCGCGCGCCCGAGCAGCTCGGCATAGCTGTCCTTGAGCAGGGCGGTGCTCATCTGCCGACCGCCGCCGTAGTAACGCCGCGCGACCTGACCGAGCGCATAGGTGGTGGCGAACGAGAACGCCATGCCGGTGGCGGCGCGACCGACGCCGCGGCCAAGGCCGCCGCCGATCTTGCCGAGGAGGCCGCCGATCAGCTTGCGGCCGAACTGCTCGAGGTATTGCGAGCCCATGCCGACACCGACGGTGGCCAGCAGCTCGCGGATGTGGCCCTGGTCGAGCTCGTAGCCATGCGCCTTGCCGATCGTGTAGACGAGACGGATCTGCAGCGGAATGATCGCCATCGACGCCCACGACTGCGGCAGCAGCTCGAGCGCCCCGCACAGGATGGCCTGGTTGAGGATGCGGCGCTCGGTCTCGGCATCGGGCGGCGGCGAGGCCGGCGCCGGTATCGCTTCGACGGCCAGCGGGGTGGGGCTGGCGACGCTGGCCGGTGCGGCGGTCTCGGCGAGTTCGGCCATCTCGCCGGCCTGCTCCTCGATCGGCGCGGTGAGCGCGGCGTCCAGGCCGAGGGCCGACGCCAGCGTGTCGAGGAAGTCCCGCTCTGCAGCGCTCAGGTGGCCGTCCGCATCGCAGACGCACACCGCCATCTCGTAGGCGAGCTGGCGATGGGCGGGATCGGTCAGTGGCGCCACCGCGTCCTGCAGCCGCAGGTGCTTGAGCAGCACCTGCTGGTACAGGCCGGCGAGACCGGCAGCGCCGGAATTGCCGACGAGGGACTCGGCTAGCTGGCGGATCTGCTCGCGCTCGCGCGCGTCGTGGGCGCCGTCGGCGAAGGCGGCAAGAAGGCCGATGGCGAGGATGGCTTGTTGCTGTTCGGGGCTCATGCGGGTCTCTCTGCAGGCAATGCGGTCAGGGGCGGCTTGGTGGCGCAGCGGGCAGCCGTGCGCCGGATGCAATGCGATTCTTCCACGAAAGGGCTGAACGCGACATGAACGCAGCGCCCGCGGCCGCGCTGGCAAGGGCAGAGGCGACTGTTCATAATTGGCGCCCCTGAGTTCAAGTCCGACGCAGCCAAGCCCACCATGTCCCACTCGATCGAGCACCTCTTCACCAACAACAAGAACTGGTCAGAGCGCATGCACGCCGAGGACCCGGAGTTCTTCGCCCGCCTCGTCAACCAGCAGTCGCCGCAATACCTGTGGATCGGCTGCTCGGACAGCCGCGTGCCGGCGAACCAGATCGTCGGCCTGGCGCCGGGCGAGATCTTCGTCCATCGCAACATCGCCAACGTGGTGGTGCACACCGACCTCAACGCGCTGTCGGTGATCCACTATGCGGTCGAGTTCCTGCGCGTCAAGCACATCCTGGTGGTGGGCCACTACGGCTGCGGCGGCGTGAAGGCGGCGCTCAATGACAATCGCACCGGCCTCACCGACAATTGGCTGCGTCACATCCAGGACGTGCGCGACCGTCACCTCGAACGCCTCGACCGCCTCGAGGACGCCAGCGCCCGGCTCGACCGCCTGTGCGAGCTCAACGCCATGCACCAGGTGGTCAATGTGTGCCAGACCTCGATTCTGCGCGAGGCCTGGCAGCGCGGGCAGCACGTCACCGTGCATGGCTGGTGCTACAGCCTGCACGACGGCCTGGTGCGCGACCTCGGCGTGAGCGCCGGCAGCCGCGAGGAAGCGATGGACCTGTACCGCGACGCTGCCGGCCGCATCGGCTGAGGCTGCCGGGCGCCGGCGTCCTCAGCCGGCGGGAGTGGCGGCAAGCAACGCGTCCGCGTCGACCGCGTCGATCTGGGCCGGCTCCATGAAGCGCTGCGCATAGGCGAGGTAGGCTTCGGAGCGCACGAACAAGGCGAACAGATCCGGATCGACATGGCCCTCGCGCGCCATGCGCGCCATGATGGCGAGCGATTCGGACAGGGTCTTGCCGCGCTTGTAGGGGCGGTCGCGCGCGGTCAGCGCCTCGAAGATGTCGGCGATCGCCATCATGCGCGCCATCGGGCTCATCTGATCGGCAGTCAGGCCCTTGGGATAGCCGCTGCCGTCCATCTTCTCGTGGTGGGAGGCGGCCACCTCGGGCACCGTGACCAGATGGCGCGGAAAGGGCAGCTGGCGCAGCATGATCTCGGTCTGGATGATGTGGGCGTTGATCAGGTAGCGCTCTTCCTCGGTCAGCGTGCCGTAGCGCACGCCAAGGTTGTGCAGTTCTCCCAGGTCCAGCTGCCAGCGCGGCACCTTCATGCGAAAACCCCACGGGTTGTCGGCGTCAAAGCAGTCCTCGGGGCGGCGCGGGAAGCGATGTTCCGGGCGGTCGGCGAGCACGGGCTCGGCGTGCGGCAGGGCGGGCGGCGGGACGCTGGCCTTGCGCGCCGCCTCCTCGTGCGACAGGCCGATGCGGTCGTCCAGGGTGCGTGTCCAGGTCCGCGCGGCGATGCGCTGCAGGCGCTCGACGTCGGCCTCGGCCATCGACTCGCTGCCCTGGTTGCAGCGCGCGACGAAGGCGAAATCCTCGTCCAGCGCGGCGAGCTCCGCATCGCGCACCTGCTTGCGCGCACTCGCATCGGCCCCGTCCAGGATGTCCTGCAGGCAGCGCAGCTCGGCCTCGCGCTTGAGGACCTCGAAGCGCATCCGCAGCTCGTGGATGCGGTCGTACAAGGCCTGCAGCTTGGTCGCCTTGTCGACGACGTATTCGGGCGTGGTGATCTTGCCGCAGTCGTGCATCCAGGCGGCGACGCGCAGCGTCTCCCAGGCGTCGTCGTCGAGCTTGAAGTCGGCGAAGGGCCCGCTTTGCGCCTCGCAGGCGGCCTGGGCGAGCAGGCGGGCGAGCTCCGGAACGCGCGCGCAGTGGCCGCCGGTGTGCTGGCTCTTGGCGTCGATGGCACCGGCGATCATGCGTATCAAGGCCTCGAACAAGGTCTTCTGCGCCGCGATCAGGGCGCGCGCCTCGAGCGTCACCGCCGCCGAGCCGGACAGCGCACCGACGAAGGCCAGGCGGTCCGCATCGGCCGGCGCATCGAGCAGCAGCAGCATCGCGCCGACGAGTTCGTCCTGACGGTTGAGCAAGGGCACGCCGATGGCGTGCGATGCCCCGAGCGCGCCGGCCTGCACCTGCAGGCCGAGCGCGGCAAGGTCGGCCTCGGTCAGCGCGGCCGTGCGCACGTCTCCGGCGGCGAGCGCGCCACTCAGCAGCGGCCCCAGCGCGTCGAGCGGACGCGCCGCATGGGCCTGTTGGCCGGGGACGGGCGCGCGCTGCCACTGCCCGGCCTCGGCGTCGGTTGCGGCCCACGGCGCGGTATCGGGCAGCGGCCGGCCCTCGCCATCGAGCGTCGCCACCGGCGCCAGGTGACCATCGCTGGCGAGGTAGAGCACGCCGCCCAGGGCCTGGGTGACCGACAGGGTCTCGCCCAGCAGGCGCGGCAGCAGACGGTCGAAGTCCGCCTCGCCGGCCACTGCCGTATTGAGCTCGAGAAAGCGACGAATGGTGCGCCGCATGGCGTCCATGGTGTCGCCCAGCAGCGCCACCTCGCGGATATACGATCGGGTCACCCCGACCTGGCCGAAGTTGAAGCGCCGAATCGCATCCGCCTCGCCCGCGAGCACGCGCAGCGGACTGGCGATCTGGCGCGCCAGCAGCCACGCCAGCGGCACCGCGATGCACAGCACGAGGGCAGTGACCGCAAGCGCGGCATCTCGCTGCCGGTGGGCGGCCGCCATCAGCTCCTGCTCGGGAATCGCCATCACGATGAGCTGCGAGAGGGCATCATCCACCCGCAGCGCCGCGGCACTGACCAGCCAGGTCTCGCCGCCGGCAAAGACCGAGCGCACGATCGAGCGCTCGGGAGCGGCCAGTGCCGCGGCGATGAGGCCGTCCTGGCCGGCAAAGGCCGGGTGCGCCGAGGCCGCCAGGCTCAGCAGGCTGGGGGCGCCGTCCTCGTCGAGCAGGGCAGACGGCAGGTCCGGATCGTCCTGCGCCACCACCCGCCCCGCGGCGTCGACCAGCGCCAGGCGCGTGCGCGGCGTCACCTTCTGCCGCGCCAGACCCTCGCCCAGGGTATGCAGGCGGATGTCGGCGCCGATCACCACCTCGCTGCCGACGACCCGTCGCGCCAGCGTGACACCGACCTGGTGGTCGGAGAAGAAGGGATAGGGCGGCGTGACCAGCACCTCGCCGCTTTGTGGCGCATTGCGGTGCCAGTCGCGGCGGCGCGGATCGAATTCGGCGGGATACTGCGGCTGCGCCACCTCGGCGAGCAGGCCCAATTCGGCGTCGAAGAACAGGTAGCGGCCGTCTAATACAGCGCCGTCGCGGTCGATGCTCTGCACGAGGTAGGCAGCCTGCGGCGGCGCGCCGAAGCGCGACCGTTCCGCGTCGCTGGCGAGCCGGCGGGTGAAGAAGAACTGGCCATCGCCGTAACCGACGTAGATCGACGACAGCGCCGTCGAGCCCTGCAGCACGGCACGCACCGCCGGCAGGCGCTGCAGCCGCTGCTCGAGCGTCGCGGCCTGGGCGAGCACGTCCTGCTGCAGCAGCCTGAGCGCCATGTCCGCCGGCAGCACGAGCCGGTGCAGGCTGCCGCGCACCTCGCGGTTGATGCGCAGCGACAGATCCTCGGCCACGTCGGCCATCATGTTGCGCGTCAGGTGCTGGCCGATCACGCCAAGCATCCCGCCGACGAGCAGGATGAGGCCGAGGGCCAGCGCCACGACATGCAGGTGCAGGGGGAAAGCTCGGGGCATGGATGGCGCTCCGTTCAAAGCGTTCGATCGGGCCCGGACGCCGCCGCACGCAGGCGGGCGGGTCGGGCAGCGCGTCCTGGGCGGCCATCATGCCGCATCAACGCCCGAGATGGGTAGCCCAGGCTGGGGCGCCGTCCAGGGCGCGCGGGCCGCATCGGGCCCGGTCCTCACACCTCGAGCGGGTCGACGTCGATCTGCCAGCGCAGCTCGCGGGCGGTGCGCTGGCGGTACAGCAGCGCCAGCCATTCGGCGAGGAAGGCCTGCAGCGGGCCGCGCTGGTCCGCCTCCACGAGCAGCTGCGCGCGCTCCCGTCGCGCCAGGCGCGTCATGCGCATCGGCACCGGATCGAAGATGCGCAGCCCCTCGGGGGCGCGCTCCTGCGCCAGGCCGCGGGCATGGCGCAGAAACTCGACGGCGACATCGAGCGCGGGCGCATCGGCGCGCAACATGGCCTGGTGGGTGAAGGGCGGAAAGCCTGCGCTGCGACGCTCCTGCAGCGCCATGCGGGCGAAGGCGTCGAAGTCGTGGCGGGCCAGGTGCTGGTAGAGCGGGTGCGCGGGGTATTCGGTCTGGATCAGCACCTCGCCCGGCAGCGCACCACGCCCGGCGCGGCCACCGACCTGCATGAGCTGCTGGAATAGACGCTCCGGGGCGCGGAAGTCGGCCGCATGCAGCGAGGCGTCGGCGGCGATCACACCGACCAGGGTCAGCTTGGGGAAGTCGTGGCCCTTGGCCATCATCTGGGTGCCGACGAGGATGTCGGCCTCGCCCGCGGCGATGGTGTCGAGCAGCGCCTCCCACTGCTTGCGGGTGCGCGCCGCGTCGCGGTCGACCCGCAGCACGCGCGCCTGCGGGAAGAGCTCGGCCAGCCGGGCCTCGATGCGCTGGGTGCCACGACCGAAGGGCTGGATGTCCTGGTTGCCGCAGCTCGGGCAGGCCGGCGGGATGGGGCCGTCGCAGCCGCAATGGTGGCAGCGCAGGCGGCGGTCGGCGAGGTGCACGACCAGGTTGGCCGAACAATGCGGACAGCGGCTGACCCAGCCACAGGCGGGGCAGGACAGCACCGGCGCATAGCCGCGGCGGTTGAGGAACACCAGGCTCTGCTCGCCGCGCGCCAGACGTTGCGCGAGGGCGGCCTGCAGCGCCGGGCTGAGCCCCTCGTCGAGCTTCAGGCGGCGGGTGTCGATGCAGCGCACGACCGGCAGGCTGGCGGCGAGCGCGCGCTGGCTCAGGGTCTGCAGCGCATAGCGCTCGCGCCTGGCGTGGTACCAGGTCTCGAGCGAGGGCGTTGCCGAGCCGAGCACGATCGGCACGTCGCGCTGGCGCGCCCGCCACACGGCGACGTCGCGCGCCGAATAGCGCACCCCCTCCTGCTGCTTGTAGGAGGCGTCGTGCTCCTCGTCCACCAGGATCAGGCCGAGTCGCGGCAAGGGCGCGAACACCGCCAGCCGCGTGCCGAGCACGATGTCGGCGCGGCCGGTGAGCGCCTGCACGAAGCCGCGCGAGCGCGCCCCATCGGCGAGGCCGGAATGCAGGCTGACGACGTTGGCGGCGGCAAAGCGCTGCGCCACCCGCGCCTCCAGCTGGGGGGTGAGGGCGATCTCGGGCACCAGCATCAGCACCTGCCGGCCCTGCGCCAGCATGCGCGCGGCCAGGCGCAGATAGACCTCGGTCTTGCCACTGCCGGTGACGCCATGCAGCAGCCAGGTCCGGAAGCCGGGGCCGGCCTGATCGACGGCGTCCACCGCTGCGGCCTGCTCGGCGGTCAGGGCCGGCAGGGCGCCGGTGGCATGAGGATCGCCGGCATCGACGACCACCGCCAGCCAGCCGCGGCGCAGGAGTTCGCCCACCGCCTCGCCGCCCGCCATGTCACGCACCATCGCCCGCCGCCACGGCCCCGCGCCGGCGGCGAGGGCTTGCAGCAGCGCCAGGGCCTTGCTCGGACGGCGCGGCGCGGCGAGCGCCTCGCGACCCGCGGCGGCAAGCGCAAGCAGCGGATCCTCGTCCTCGGCGCTGACCCCGTCGGCACGACGCAGGCCAGGCGGCAGGGCAAGGGCCACGACCTCGCCGATCGGGGCGTGGTAGTAGCGTGCGACGAAGCCGACGAGCTCCAGCCAGTCGGCTGGCAGCGCCGGCACGGCACGCTGGATGTGATGCACCGCCTTCAGGCGCGTCGTGTCGACCTCGGCGGCCTCGGCTAGGGCGACGATCAAGCCGGTGCGTTCGCCGCGTCCGAAGGGCACCTTTACACAGCGGCCGACATCCGCCTCGGACGCATCTGCCGCCGCGTAATCAAACACTTGCGGCAAGGGGATGGGTAGGGCGACGCGGACGATGGCCATACGGAAATGGGGATGCGACGAGGGAATGCCGAAAAGTCAGAGACTTGGCCGGTTCTGCTGAGATTGGCCCGAGAAAATCGACGCCAAGCCTATGGACTGAAATGCGGCTGTCGGCTTGTCCACAAAACCTGTGGATAAGTTTGTGGGCAAGCTGGGTGAATCGCCCTCAAAGCGGCGCAGAATCAGGCTTTTAGTCACATTGCCTTAACATTGCGCAAGTTATATTTTGTTTATTTTCAAACACTTATAAAACATAGCGCATAAGCCGCCCCGTTCTGGGGAAATTGAGCACCGGAACGGCCGGATGTGCATAAGTCAAGCCCTGATAACGCAATTTTTGCCTTGACAGACCGCGGCGGCCGTAGCGCAAACGGCCGCCGCACATCGACCCGCTCAGCCTTGGGCGCGCAGCTTGCGGCTGTGCTCGTGCACCGTATCCACCAGCACGGTGACGCTCTCGGGCGGGGTGTATTGCGAGATGCCATGGCCGAGGTTGAAGACGTGGCCCGGATGGTTGCCGAAGGCGTCGAGCACACGCCGGGTCTCGGCGGCGATCACCTCGGGCGGGGCGAACAGCACGTTCGGATCGAGGTTGCCCTGCAAAGCCACCTTGTCGCCGACCAGCCGGCGCGCGCGGCCGATGTCCATCGTCCAGTCGAGACCGACCGCATCGCTGCCGATGGCGGCGATCGACTCGAGCCACAGGCCACCGCCCTTGGTGAACACGATGTTGGGCACGCGCTGGCCGTTGCGCTCGCGGATCAGGCCGGCGATCACCTGCTCGAGGTAGCGCAGCGAGAACTCGCGGTAGGCGGCCTCGGACAGCACGCCGCCCCAGGAGTCGAACACCATCACCGCCTGCGCACCGGCCTCGATCTGCGCGTTGAGGTACTTCACTACCGCCTGCGCGGTAACCTCGAGGATGTGGTGCATGAGGTCGGGGCGGCTGTAGGCCAGGCTCTTGACCTTGCGGTAGTCGTCGGACGAGCCGCCCTCGACCATGTAGCAGGCCAGCGTCCACGGGCTGCCGGAAAAGCCGATCAGCGGCACGCTGCCGTCGAGCGCGCGACGAATCTCGCTCACCGCGTCCATCACGTACTGCAGCTCGGCATGCGGGTCGGGCGCGCTCAGGTTGCGGATCTCCCACTCGTCCTTGAGCGGGCGCTCGAAGCGCGGCCCCTCGCCCTCGGCGAAGTACAGGCCCAGTCCCATGGCGTCGGGCACGGTGAGGATGTCGGAGAACAGGATCGCGGCGTCGAGGTCGTAGCGCGCCAGCGGCTGCAGCGTGACTTCGCAGGCCATCGCCGGGCTCTTGCACAGGTTCAGGAAGTTGCCGGCACGACGACGGGTCTCGCAATACTCGGGCAGATAGCGGCCGGCCTGGCGCATCAGCCACAGCGGGGTGTAGTCGGTCGGCTGGCGCAGCAGGGCGCGCAGGAAGGTGTCGTTCTTCAGTCGGCTCACGTCGAGTCCTCTTGGGCGGGCAGTCAGGGTCAAGCCGTGATTATCGCCTGTCCCGCGCCACAAGGGGGTTGTCGGGGATCAAGGGGCCTCAGCGCCGCCAGAAGGTGGGCGTGAGCACGACGAGGAAGGTGAAGATCTCGAGGCGGCCGAGGATCATCGTGAAGGACAGCACCCACTTGTGGATGTCCTCCAGCCCCTGGTAGTTGGAGGCTGGGCCGACCAGGCCGAGCCCGGGACCGGTGTTGTTGAGGCAGGCGACGACCGCCGAGAACGCGGTGACCAGCTCCAGGCCGGTGGCCGACAGGATAAGCGTCAGGCTCACGATCGACACCATGTACATGAAGCTGAAACCCAGCACCGCGTGCAGGATGGTCTCCGGCACCGGCTTGCGCCCGAGGCGCACCGGACGCACCGCATGCGGGTGCAGGCTGCGCACGATCTCGCGGAACACCTGCTTGTACAGGATCATCGCGCGCATCATCTTGATGCCGCCCCCGGTCGAGCCGGAGCAGGCGATGAAGCTGCCCAGGAACAGGATCCAGATCTGCGCGAACATCGGCCACACGGTGTAGTCGTAGGTCGACAGCCCGAGCGAGGTCGAGATCGACACCACATGGAAGGCGACGTAACGCAGCGTCGTGCCGACATCGGCGTGGGCGTCGAAATGCGCCAGGTAAGCAGTCAGCAGCAAGGTGCTGATCGTGAGCACGCCGAAGTAGAAGGGAATCTCGGGGTCGCGCAGGTAGGGGCGGGGCGAGCGGCGCACCAGGGCGAGGTAGTGGGTGGCGTAGTTCAGCCCGGCGAGCAGGGCGAAGACGATGGCGACGATCTCGACGTTGAGATTGCCAAAGTGGCCGAGCGAGGCATCCTTGTTCGAGAAACCGCCCAGGCCGGCGATGGTTAAGGCATGGATCACCGCATCCCAACCCTCCAGGCCGGCCCACCACAGCGACAGGCCGCAGGCGATGGTGAGCAGCACGTAGGTCACCCACAGGCCCTTCGCGGTCTCGGCGATGCGTGGCGTGAGACTGGCGTCCTTCATCGGCGTCGGCACCTCGGCCTTGTACAGCTGCCGGCCGCCGATGCCGAGCAGGGGCAGGATCGCCACCACCAGCACGATCACGCCCATGCCGCCGATCCAGTGCATGAAGGTGCGCCACAGGTTGATCGAGACGGGCAGGTCGTCCAGACCGGTGAGCACGGTGGCGCCGGTCGCGGTGAGGCCGGAGACGGCCTCGAAGTAGGCGTCGGTGAAGCGCAGCTCGGGGATGTAGGCCAGCAGGGGCAGGGCGCCGAACAGCGGCAGCACCACCCAGGTCGAGGCCACCAGCAGAAAGCCATCGTGCACCCGCAGGTCGCGCCGCTTGGCGCGGGTAGCGAGCCACAGCAGCAGGCCGGCGACAACGGTGACGAAGATCGCCTGGTCGTAGGCCAGGGTCGCACCATCGTCGAGCACCACCGAGACCGTCAGCGGAAACCCCATCAGGAGGCCGAAGATCATGATGATCAGGCCGAGCGCGTTCAGCGCGGGGTAGTAGGCACGCATGGGGAGAGGTCCGGGAGTCAGAGGAAGGTGAAGCCGACCTGGAACAGCTTCTCCACCTTGCGCACGAGCCGCTTGTTGGTGCAGAACACGATCACGTGATCGTCCTGCTCGATCACGGTGTCGTGGTGGGGCATGATCACCTCGCGCCGCAGCACGCGGCCCTCGTCATTCTTGATGTTGCGCACGACGACGCCGATGGTCGCCCCCTTGGGCAACGCGATGTCCTCGATCGGGCGGCCCACGACCTTGGAGTCCTTGCGGTTGCCGTGGGCGATGATCTCGAGCGCCTCGGCCGCGCCGCGGCGCAGGCTGTGCACCGCCACCACGTCGCCGCGGCGTACGTGGGCGAGCAGGGTGCCGATCGAGGTAAGCGCCGGCGAGATGGCGATGTCGATCGGCCCGCCCTGCACCAGATCGACATAGCTCTTGCGGTTGATCAGCGCCAGCGTGCGCCGCGCACCCATGCGCTTGGCGAGCGAGGCCGACATGATGTTGTCCTCCTCGTCGTTGGTCAGCGCGACGAACAGGTCGGTCTCGTCGATGCCCTCGCTCTCGAGCAGCTTCTCGTCGGTGGAGTCGCCACGCAGCACGAGCGCATGCGACAGGTGCGAGGCCAGCATGTCGGCGCGGCCGCGGTTGAGCTCGAGGATCTTGACGTGGTAGTTGTCCTCGATCGACTGCGCGAGCCGAAAGCCGATGTTGCCGCCGCCGGCGATCATGATGCGGCGCATCGGCCGGTCGGAGCGGCGCAGCTCACCCATCACCTTGCGGATATGCACGGTCGCCGCCAGGCAGAAGACCTCGTCGCCCGGCAGGATGACGGTGTCGCCTTCCGGGATGATGGGCAGGCCGTCGCGATAGATCGCGGCGATGCGCACCTCGACGTTGGGCAGGTGAAAGCGCAGCGCCTTCAGAGGGTGGCCGACCAGCGGCCCGCCCTCGAAGGCGCGCACGCCGATTAGGCTGACCACCCCGTCGGCGAACTCGAGCACCTGCAAGGCCTCGGGGAAGGCGATCAGGCGCTTGATGTAGTCGGTGACGACCTGCTCGGGGCAGATCGAGAAATCGACCGCGAAGTTGCTGTCGTCGAGCAGCTCCGGGTAATCGACGTAGTCGGTCGAGCGCAGGCGGGCGATGCGCGTCGGCAGGTTGTACAGCACCTTGGCGATGCGGCAGGCGCACAGATTGGTCTGGTCGGACTGGGTGACGGCGATGAGCAGATCGGCATCCTCCGCACCGGCTTCCCTCAGCACCCGCGGCGAGGCGGCGTTACCGCATACGGTGCGCACCTCGAGACGATCGCGCAGGACGTCGAGGTACTCCTCGCTGGTATCGACGAGCGTGATGTCGTTCGCCTCGGATACCAGGTTTTCGGCCACCGACGTGCCCACCTGGCCGGCACCGAGAATGATGATCTTCACCCTGAATTCCCGACTCTTTGTGAGGAGCTGATTCTACGCTCGCGAAGAGGCCGCCGACAGCGCATGTTGCAACGCACCAAATCGGCATGCCGACGTGCTCCCGGACCGCCCGCGCTCAGTGCTCTTCGTGCCGGCGCCCGGCCTGGAGACCAAGCTGCTTGAGCTTGCGGTACAGGTGGGTGCGCTCGAGTCCGGTCTTCTCGGCGAGGCGGGTCATGTTGCCGCCCTCCAGGCGCAGGTGGTGCTCGAAGTACATGCGCTCGAAGGCCTCGCGCGCCTCGCGCAGGGGCTGATCGAGCGACACGCCGCAGGCCCCCGCAGCGAGGTCGGGCGGCAGCAGGCGACGCACCTCGCCAGCGCCGATCTCCTCTTCCAGCGTGCCCAGGGCGAGCGACTTCACCGCCGCGCGCAGCTCGGCGTAGCCGCCCGGCCAGGGCAGGTTGCGCAACTGGTTGAGCGCTGCCGTGGAGAAGCGGCGCAGCGGCACCTCGCCCGCCTCCACCAGATGCAGCAGGAGCTGGCTAGCGAGCTCCGGCAGGTCGTCACGCACATCGGCCACCGACGGCGGCGCCAGGCTGACTTCGAACAGACGGCTCAGCAGTCCCTCCTCCCAGCCCTCGCCCACCAGGCCATCGAGGCTGCGATCGGTCGCCACCACCAGGCGCAGGTCATAACGCTCGAGGCGATCGAGGGCGAAGGCGAGATTCTTCTGCTGCGCGCGCGACAGCCGCGCCAGTTCGCCGACGAACAGCACGCCGCCCTGGGCGGCCTGCAGCTGGCCGATGTCGAGCGGTGTGCTTACGCCCGCCAGATCCAGCCAGGGCGCGTTGGCGGCCTGCACGCTGCGGCCCACCAGCTCGGCCAGGCTGCCCGGGCCGACGCGCAGCAGCAACACGCGCGAGCTGTTGCTGATCTGCTCGAGCCGGCGCTTGAGCTCGCGCAGCGGCACCGAGCGTGTAAACGCGGCCAGGGTCAGCGGTGCCGGCGTACCGGGTGCCTGCGGCCGCTGCAGCCCGCGCTTGACCGCGGCGAGCAGCTTCTGCAGCGCAATCGGCTTTTCCAGGTAGTCGATCGCACCGATGCGGGTCGCCTCGACCGCGGTGTCGATGGTGCCATGGCCGGACATCATCACCACCGGCATGTTGAGCTGGCCGTTGGCCGCCCACTCCTTGAGCAAGGTGATGCCGTCGGTGTCGGGCATCCAGATATCGAGCAGCACCATGTCCGGCCGCACCGCATTGCGCGCAGCGCGCGCGGCGGCCGCATTCTCGGCGAGCAGGATGTCGTGCCCCTCGTCGCGCAGGATCTCGGAGAGCAGCTCGCGGATCCCGATCTCGTCGTCAACGATCAGTATTTTTGCCATTGCGTTCGTCAAACTTCCGTGTGTTCGGCCAGCCGCAGGCGGATGCGGACTTCCGCACCACTGGCATCGCGATTGGTCAGGCGGACGTCACCCCCGTGCTCGTCCACGATCTTCTTCACCATTGCCAGGCCCAGACCGGTACCGCGCGACTTGGTGGTGAAATAGGGTTCGAAGGCGCGCGCCAGCACCTCGGCCGGAAAGCCCGGCCCGTTGTCTCGGAACAGCAGCACCGCGCGCTCGCCCTCGCGCCGGGTCAGCACCCGGACCTCGCCATCGTCCATGCCCGCCAGCGCGTCCTGGGCATTCTGCAGCATGTTGTGGATCACCTGTCGCAGTTGGCTGGGGTCGCCCTGCACCAGCGGCAGGTCGGCGGCGAGCTCGGTGCGCACATGCACCGCCGAGCTCTCGTACAGGTGCAGGACCTCGCGGATCAGCGCGTTGACGTCGAGCGCCACCAGCGTCGGTGCGGGCAGCCGCGCATAGTCGCGGAAGGCATTGACCAGATTCTTCATCGCCTCGACCTGGTTGACGATGGTCGTGGTCGCGCGCTCGAGCATCTCGCGCCCGTTGTCGTCGAGGCGGTCGGCAAGCTTGAAGGCGAGCCGCTCGGCCGAGAGCTGGATCGGGGTCAGCGGGTTCTTGATCTCGTGCGCGAGACGGCGCGCCACCTCGGCCCAGGCGGCGGTTCGCTGCGCGGCGACCAGGCTGGAGATGTCGTCGAACACCACCACCAGGCCGCCGCCCGTCGCCGCCGGCAGGCGCGAGCCGTGGATCAGCAGGCTGAGCGGCGAGCTGTCCTTCACCGGCAGCTCGACCTGCGTCTTCCAGTCGCCATCATGGGTGGCGAAGCCATCGAGCAGGGTCTCGCGGAACGCCTCCAGGCGCGGCCATTCGGTCAGCCTGATGTCCTCGAAGCCGGCGAGGTCGTCGTCGAGGATCTGCAGCGCGCCGTGGTTGGCGGCGCGCAGATGACCGTCGGCCGAGAAGGCGAGCACCCCGGTGGAGAGGTTGGCGAGCACGCTCTCGAGGTAGGCGCGGGCGGCCTCCACCTCGGCGCGGTTGCGGTCGGCGGCCGCACGGGCATCCTGGAGCTGGTGGATCATGCGGTTGAAGGACTGCGTCAGCACGCCGAGCTCGTCCCGCGCCGGCAAGGCCTGGCGCGGGCTGTAGTCGCCCTCGGCCACCGCCTGCGTACCCTCGGCCAGGATGAGCAGCGGCGCGGCCAGGCGGCGGGCAATCAGGAAGGCCACGGCGAGCGCGGTCAGCAGCGCGAGCAACAGGGTCAGGCTGAGGGTGATGGTGTAGATGCGCTTCAGGCCGCTGCGTCCGAGCGTGAGTTGCTGGTAGTCGCGGTAGGCCTCCTGCACCGCCTCGGCATTGCGGCCGAAGGACTCCGGCACGGGCTGCGTCAGCATCAGCAGGTTGGGTTCGCCCGCCAGCGTGCGCAGCGGAATCGGTGCGATCACGCGGATCTGCAGACGCCCATCGGGTCGGCTATCGACGGTCTGCAGATGGCGACTCTGGCGCGCCTGACGCAGTTCGGCCGACGAGGGCAGCTCGGGGATCAGGCCCTGGGCCTGGTCTGCCGCAGTCGCCAGCAGCTGGCCGTTGGCGGTGAGGATCGTGGCGCTGCTGATGCCGGCCTGCTCGCGCAGGCGGTTGAGCAGGCTGGCCGCGCCCGGCCCCACGCCCTCGAGCTCCAGCACCATGTCGTCGGCCTTGTCGCGCACCTGGCTGGCGAGGTAGTCGAGGGCGTTCTGGCCGAGCGCGATGCCGCCCTCGAGGGCAGAGTCAACGCGCACGTCAAACCATGACTCGATACTGCGCACCATGAACTGCAGCGACACCGCATACACCACCACGCCGGGCACCACACCCATCAGGGCGAACATCAGCACGAGACGGAACTTCAGGCGCGAGCCGAACTCCCGGCGGCGATATTCGCGCCACAGCTGACGCAACTGCACGCCCACCAGGCCGGCCATGGCCACCGCAACCGCCCCATTGAGCGCGAGCAGGAAGGGATAGCTGCCGGCAAACAGCTCGGTGTTGGCGCTTGCCGAGGTCAGCAGAAAGAGCGAGATCCCCGCCAGCGCGGCGACCACGACGAGGTAGATATGCTTCATTGGAAACCAGGCGCCCCGGGCAGGAAGGTCCAGCGCAGCCAGTCCGTGCCCAGGTTCCAGTCACGGCTGCCGATGGCCGTAACCTGGAAGGGCTTGGGTAGCTGGCTGGTGTCGAGCCGGAAGCGCACCGCCACCTGGTGCGACACGCCCGCCTCAAGCGTGTCGAGGTCGGCCACCTGCCAGTTGCGCACCCGCCGCATGGTCAGCACGGCCGCGTCGAGCGAATCGAAGCTCTGGTGAAAGCTGCCAATCGACAGCCGGTAGCTGCGCGTGATCGCGTGGTAGTACAGCCGGTACTCGAGGCTGCGGTCGACCACCACCCGATTGAACCAGTACCAGCGCGGACGCTCGATGACGAGCTCGGTGGTGAAGTACAGCGACACCCCGCGCGACACGGCATCGACCAGGCGCGAGTTGAGCTCGATGTCGATGTCGGCGTTGAGCACGTAGCCCCCCTCCCCGCGCACGATCTCGGCGCTGCGAATCACCCCGTCATCGGCGCGGACGAGTGCGGCGAAACAGATCAGCAGAACGAAGGCGACATGACGCAGCAGACGTTCAAGCCTGCTTGCGCAGAAGGGCGTAATAGAAGCCGTCATGTTCGGCATTGGGGAGCAGCTTCAGATCGGGATGGCCGCAGGGCGCAAGGCGTTCCGCGTCCGCATGGCGGGTGCAGAAACGGGCGATCTGTTCGGCGTTTTCCTCGTCGAAGACCGAACAGGTGACGTAGAGCATTGTGCCACCCGGGGCGAGGGTCTGCCAAAGGGCGTCGAGAATTTCCGCCTGCTGTGCGGCAAACTGCACGATATCCGTCTCGCGACGCAGCCACTTGATGTCGGGGTGGCGGCGCACCACGCCCGAGGCCGAACAGGGCACGTCGGCGAGGATACGATCGAAGGGGCGCCCATCCCACCAGCGCGAGAGCTGACGACAGTCGGCGACCTTGATCTGTGCGCCAAGACCGAGGCGCGCGAGATTGCGCCCGATACGCTCGGCCCGCCCCGCGTCGAGCTCGAGCGCCAGCAGCTCGATGTCCGCCGATTCGAGCAGATGGGCGGTCTTGCCGCCCGGCGCGGCACAGGCGTCGAGCACCCGCTCGCCCGCCTGCGGCGCGAGCAGGCGCGCCGCCCATTGCGCCCCGGCATCCTGCACCGACACCCGCCCTTCGGCGAAGCCCGGCAGGCGGGCGACCGCCACGGGGTGGTCAAGCAGGATGGCGTCGTTCTCCAGCCGACGCGCAGCGATGCCTGCGGCGTCGAGCTCGGCGAGCATCTTGTCGGGCGTGCTGCGCCGCGCGTTCGCGCGTACGGCCATCGGCGGACGCTCATTGCCGCTGGCGAGCACCGCCTCCCAGCCCTCGCCGGCTGTCGTGCGCACGCGCGCAATCCACCACGCCGGAAAGCCGTGGCGGGCCTCCTCGTCGGCCTGCGTCCACTGCGCCCATTTCGCCTGCTGGCGCAGGGCATTGCGCAGCACCCCATTGACCATGTTCTTGAGCGCAGGCATCGACACCGCGGCCGCCTGCACCGCCTGATCCACGACGGTGTGCGCCTGTTCCGGCCTCTGGCGCAGCCGCAGCAGGGCCACCAGCAGCAGCGCATGGATCACCGTGGGCGGCGGCGAGCGCAACAGGCGGTCGAGCACGACATCGCCGTGCCTATAGTCGCGCAACGTGGACCACGCAAGGTCGCGGACAGCACCGCGTGACGCATCGGACCAGGCCGGATGCGCAGCCATCAGGCGCTCGAAGGCATCGGTGAGGTTACCGCCCTCGAGCACACCCGCCACAAGGGAGGCGGCGCGGACCATGGCGAGGGCCAGACTGTCTTCAGCCAGAACAGGCGCGGGCGCTGCGACGGGACGCCGCAGCGCCGGTCGCGCGGCACGAGGGGTGGCGGTTTGACGGGACGCCGCCGGGACGGCGCGCCGACCCGGCTTGGGGGAGGAAGTCACGATGCAGGGTCCGGGGAGGCGTCGCCGCGCCCGCGCTGATCAGGCGAGCAAGGCACGCAAGTGGTTGGGGAAGGCAAACTGCGCGCGATATACGGCTGCGTTCAGATGCTGCAGGCGGGCGATGCCGCGGGCGGCGAGACGACGATCGACCTCGGCTTCGTCGAGGCCCAGCGGGTCGAGCGAGTCAGACGCGGTCGCCAGCCCCCACAGGCTGCCGTAGAGCGGAATGTACAGGAAATAGGGCCGCACACAGGCGAACACCTGGCGCAAGCGCTCGACCAGCGCCCTCACCCGCTCGGGCTGGAACACCGGCGTGCCGATGTGCAGGCTCAGTGCGCCCCCTGTGGTCAGCAAGGCACGGCAGGCACGGAAGAAGTCCTCCGCGTACAGCGCCTCGGCGGGACCGACCGGATCGGTGAGATCGAGCACGATCAGGTCATAGCGATCGCGGGCCGCCGGCCCGTCCTCATGCACGTACTTCATGCCGTCGCCGATGCGGATGTCCACCCGCGGATCGTCGAGCGCGCCGTGATGCACGGCATCGAAGTAGCGCCGCGCAATGTCGATCACCTTGGCATCGAGCTCGGCAATCACGACCTTTTCCATGCCTGGATACTTCAGCAGCTCCTCGGCTGAGCCGCCATCGCCGCCGCCGATGATCAGGGCGCGGCGGGGACCCGCATGGGCGAGCCCGGGCACGTGGATGATGTTCTCGTGATAGTAGAACTCGTCGCGCTCCGAGGTCATGAAGCAGCCATCGAGGCGGAACAACCTGCCGAAGCGCGGCGTGTCCCACACCTCGTAGGACTGCCACTCCGACTCCCCGCGCTCAAGCAGGCGGCCGGCCTGCAGGAAGTAACCGGCATCCGTGGACAGGGACTCGGACAACACACCGTCCGGGAGGGCACTCACCGTCGTGGTCATGAGGCGACGGCCTCATTCACCGGCAAGCGCCCGCGGATGACCTCGTGGCGAACGACCTCCTGCGGCGCCAGGGCGCCGATCACGCGCTGGAACACCTGGCGGGCGCGACCGCTGTTGTCACGCGAGAAATTGCAGACATAGACGTCAAGCGTGGCATCACCGGTCTCGGGCCAAGTGTGGATGGCCAGATGAGACTCCGCCAGCACCACGGTCCCGGTCACCCCAGCCGCCTCCCCCTGTTCATCCAGGAACTGATAGAAGTACGCGCCCAGTGGCGTGAGGCCCGCCTCGTTGCACTGGGCCACGCACAGGGCCTCGAGCCGCTCGCGCTCGATGAGCAGTCCAGGCTCGGACTGGCAGGAATAGATATCCGCGATGAGATGAAGTCCGTTCATTTCCCCGATCTTGTTGGTTCATGAGTGAGACCTGCATTTTATCATGAGCGGCTAATGCAATATTTTTGCAAAGATATTTGCGGCGATGTTTCACGTGAAACATCCGACAGCCTCAGCGCAGGAAGGTGTCGTAGCTGAGACGGGCAATCAGCACCACAACCACCCCAAGAAACATCTTGCGCACAAAACCGACACCGTGCTTCAGCGCCATGCGGGAGCCCAGGATCGCCCCGGTCAGGTTGCAGGCCGCCATCACCGCAGCGAGCTTCCACATCAACTCGACATTGCCCACAAAGAACGCAATGGCAGCGGCATTGGTCGCGACATTGAGAATCTTCGCCGACACCGAGGCGCGCAGGAAGTCCATGCCCAGCAAGCGGATGAAGAGGAAGATCAGGAAGCTGCCGGTGCCAGGGCCGAAGAATCCGTCATAGAAGCCGATCGAGCCGCCGATCGCCAGTGCAAGCAGCACCGAGCGCCAGCCATGCTCGGGCTCGACCGACACCGAGCCCAGACCCTTGCGCACGAAGGTATAGATGGCCACCAGCACCAGTAAGACGAGGATCAGCGGGCGCAGGATGGCCGGATCGAGATAGGCGACTGCCTTCGCGCCATACCACGAGCCCACCAGCGCCGCGAGCGCACCCGGTCCGGCGACGCGCCAGGGAATCGCCACCCGCCGGCTGTACTGGATGGCGGCACTCCCGGTGCCGATGACGCTGGCGAGCTTGTTGGTACCGAACAGGGTAGCGGGCGCAGCCTGCGGAAACGCGGTGAACAGCGCCGGCAGCTGGATCAGTCCGCCGCCCCCGACGATGGAGTCAACGAAGCCCGCAAACAGCGCCGCCAGACCCAGCGCAAGAAAGAGAAACTCGATATCCATCGGCAATGTTTCACGTGGAACAAGAAAGCCCGGGTGCTGGCCGCACCCCGACCACAGGCAGGCTTACTTGCCGATGCAGAAGCGCGAGAAGATCACGCCCAGCAGGTCGTCTGCGCCAAACTCGCCGGTGATCTCGCCCAGACACTCCTGAGCGAGGCGCAGCTCCTCGGCAAAGAGCTCGAGCGCACCGACCTGCCCCCCCGCCTCGCACACATGCTCCAGCGCGCGGCGCAGCGCCTGCAGGTGGCGCTCGCGCGCCAGGACCACATCTTCTCCATGCGCATGCCAGCCGGCCACGCGGAGCAGCTCGGCCCGCAGCAGATCGATGCCCTCGCCCGTGCGCGCCGAGACATGCAGGCTCACGCGACCTTCGTTCTCCTCGCGCAAGGCCGGGCCGTCGCGCAGGTCGATCTTGTTGATGACGGTGATGCGCTCGACGCCATCCGGCAGCCGCTGATCGATCCCGTTCTCGCTGCGCCCGCCTGAGCCCGCCTCAAGCAGATGCAGGATCACATCCGCACGCTCGATCTCGCGCCAGGTGCGCTCGATGCCGATGCGCTCGACGATATCCGCGGTTTCGCGCAGACCCGCGGTATCGATGATGTGCAGCGGAATGCCTTCGATCTGGATCGTCTCGCGCACGGCGTCGCGCGTGGTGCCGGCGATGTCGGTCACGATCGCCCGCTCCTCGCCGGCGAGCCGGTTGAGCAGGCTCGACTTGCCCACATTCGGCGCGCCAACGAGCACCACGTTCAGGCCACTGCGCAGCAGCGCCCCTTGCCGCGCCCGGTCGAGCAGGATCTCGAGCTCGGCGCGAATGCCCTCCAGCCGCGGCAGGGCCCGCGCGCGCTCGAGGAACTCGATCTCTTCTTCAGGAAAGTCGAGCGTCGCCTCGACCAGCATGCGCAGATCGACAAGGCGGTCGACGATGCGATGGACTTCTTCGGAGAAGCGCCCCGACAGCGAGCGCACCGCCGAACGCGCCGCAGCCGCCGTCGAAGCCTCGATCAGGTCAGCGACGCTCTCGGCCTGCGCCAGGTCGAGCTTGCCATTGAGGAAGGCGCGCCGCGTGAACTCCCCGGGCTCGGCCAGGCGAGCCCCCAGCTCGATGCAGCGCTCGAGCAGCAACTGCATCACCACCGGGCCGCCATGGCCCTGCAACTCGAGGATGTCTTCGCCGGTGAACGAGGCCGGCGCGGGGAAGTACAGCAGGATGCCTTCGTCGATGATTCGGTCTGCCGCATCGACGAAGCGGGTGAAGTGCGCCTTGCGCGCTTGCGGCCGCCGGCCGCACAAGGCCTCGGCGAAGGCGCCCAGCGCCGCACCCGATACGCGAACGACGCCGATGCCTCCGCGGCCCGGCGCCGTCGCGATCGCGGCGATAGTATCAGGCGCTCTTGCCGGCTGCCTTTCCACTCTCGATCATCCGCGTGATCTGCCACTGCTGCGCAATCGACAGCAGGTTATTCACCACCCAGTACAGCACCAGGCCGGACGGGAACCACAGGAACATGAAGGTGAAGATGATCGGCATCGCCATCATCACCTTGGCCTGGATCGGATCCGGCGGGGTCGGGTTGAGCTTCATCTGCACCAGCATGGAGGCACCCATGATGATCGGCAGGATGAAGTAGGGGTCCTTCGCCGACAGGTCGGTGATCCAGCCCAGCCAGGGCGCGTGGCGCATCTCGACGCTGCCGAGCAGCACCCAGTACAGCGCGATGAACACCGGGATCTGCACCAGGATCGGCAGGCAGCCGCCGAGCGGGTTGATCTTCTCGGTGCGGTAGAGATTCATCATCTCCTGCTGCATCTTGGCCTTGTCGTTGCCGTACATCTCCTTCATGCGCTGCAGACGCGGGCCGAGCACCCGCATCTTGGCCATCGACTTGTAGCTGGCGGCCGACAGCGGGAAGAAGACCAGCTTGATCGCCACCGTGACCAGGATGATGGCCCAGCCCCAGTTACCGGTCAGGCTGTGGAACCACGACAGCACCCAGAACAGCGGCGCGGCAATCACCGTCAGCCAGCCGTAGTCGACCACGAGGTCGAGGCCGGGCGCGATGCCTTCGAGCTTGTCCTGCTCCTGCGGGCCCGAGTACAGGCGCGAACCGATCGTCACCGTCGCACCCGGCTCGATCGTCGACACCGGCACGATGATGCCCGCCGAGTACATTCCGCCCCCGATCGGGCGCGCGAAGTATTCACGCTGCACGCCCTGCTCGGGCAGCCAGGCACTGACGAAGTAATGCTGCACCATCGCCACCCAGCCATCGGTGGCGGGCGGCGGCACCTTGCCCTTGCCGCTGTCCAGATCGCCGAAGTCGACCTTCTGGAACTTGCCGGCTTCGGTAAAGAAGGCCGGGCCGGTGAAGGTATGCACGCCGAAGGCCTCGACCTGCTCGGCCGCGACGCCGTCGCGGGTGAGCTGGAAGTAGGCGTGCGGCGAAACCGGCTGACCGCTCTCATTGACGATCTCGTAGGCGACGTCGATCAGGTAGCTGCCGCGGTGGAAGCTCATGACCTTGGTGACGCGCAGGCCATTCTGTTCCGGCGCCTGCAGGCGCAGCTCGACGCGATCCTCACCATCCTTCAGGCGCAGCTCGCTCGCCGGCAGCTCGAACAAGGTCTTGTGCGTCGGCAGGCCCTCGCCGATCAGACCGGACTGGGCCGCGTACTGGTGGCGCGAGCCGTCGTCGAGCAGCACGAAGTTGTCGTCGCTCTTGCCGCTGGCGCGGTGGTTCTTGAGCTCGAGCCGCACGATGTCGCCGCCCTGGGCAGAGACCTGGGCGCGGATCATGTCGGTCTCGACGACCACGCGGGCGGCCGCCGTCGCTGCGGCCACCTGCTGCTCGCCCGGTACGGCAACCTGACCCGGACTAAGGCTCGCGGACGGCGTCGGCACCGCTCCATCGGTGGGTGCGGCGGCGCCGGCGACCGGCTGTTGCGCCACGGGCGCGGGCTGGTTGTGCTTGATCCAGCCATCCCACAGCATCACGAGGGCGAAGGAAAAAACCAGGAAGAGGATGAGGCGGCGTTGATCCATCGGATTCGTTCTGTCTCAGGTCAGGGAACGGGATCATACCCGCCCGGATTGAAGGGGTGACAGCGTCCCACCCGTCTGGCGGCAAGCCAGCCGCCACGTAGCGCACCGTGGCGTTGGATCGCCTCGATCGCATATTCGGAACAGGTCGGATGAAACCGGCAATTGCGGCCCAGCATGGGACTGATCGCGTAGCGATAGAACCGCAGCAGGGCGAGCATCAGGGTCTTCATTGCCGGGGCAGCCTTTGCAGCAAAGCAAGCAGGTCGAGATTCAGCTCGGCACGCGTCGCCTTGGCAACCGGCGCGTGCAGGCGCACGACCAGGTCCATCGGCGGCAAGGCCTCACGATGGCGCCTGAAGATTTCACGCGCAATACGCTTGACCAGATTGCGCACCTTGGCGCGCTTGGCCAGCTTCTTCGCCACGACCACGCCGAGGCGGGCCGTATCGAGCGCGTTGGGGCGGTAATGCAGCATGTAGAAGCGCCCGCGCAGTGCCCGCCGAAAAGCAAAAACGGATGAATACTCATCCGTTTTGTGCAATCTGTGAGCGCTGCGGAAACCCTGATCAGCGCCCGTGGGCAGCGTCACCTCAGACAGCGAGGCGATGACGACCCTTGGCACGACGTGCGCGGATGACCGCACGGCCGCCACGGGTCTTCATGCGGACCAGAAAGCCGTGGGTGCGCTTGCGACGGACAACGGAGGGCTGATAAGTGCGTTTCATGATCGACTGCCAGTGTTAGGTCAAACGCGAGAGTTAAAGGGATAATCCCATGTTTGTCAATAAGAATTTTTGCCAGCCCCTGTGGATAAGTCCGGCCTCGGCGGTTAGAATGGAACGCTTTCGTACCTCCCTCCCGTGCCGCAGTGTATCGCCTGCGGCCTGGCAAATGTCGCCACTCGAGCGCAAAGAAGGTACCTCGCCCCCAGAATGCACGCCACCGACCGTCTTTCGCGTAAGCGCAGCGGCGGCTGCGCCACCCTCGACATCGCTGCTGCCTGCCCCACATTGCCCCTGACCCAGACCCCGCCCAGCCAAGCCCATCCCGCCGTGAGTCAAGATTTCTGGTCCTTCTGCCTGTCACGCCTCGAGCAGGAACTGCCGCAACAGCAGTTCAGCACCTGGATCAAGACGCTGCAGGCCGAAGTCGGTGAGGCGGGCGGCTGGCGGCTGGTCGCGCCCAACCGCTTCGTGCTGCAATGGGTGCGCGAGCGCTACCTGCGCCGCATCCTCGAGCTTGGTGAGGAGTTCAGCGGCGTTCCGCTGCAGGTCGAGCTGCAACTGCCGGCGGTCGGCAGCACCCGAGCGCCGCGCAACAACAGCAAGGCGGCCGAATCGCCCAGCACCGTCGCCGCCGCAACCAGCCCGCCTCCGACCGCCTCTCTGGCCCCCACCGCAGCCGCAACGCAGGCACAGGGCGAGCCCACAGCGGCCGTGTTCGCCGAGAGCGCCGCCGACACCACCCCGGCTGCCGCCGCCGCGCCACGCGCCCGCCGCGCCGCCGCCAGCAGCGCGCAGGGCAATGACGGTGGCTCGCTGAGCGGCATCGAGCTCGCCTACGAGAAGACCCGCCTCAACCCGGACTTCACCTTCGACACCCTGGTCACCGGCCGCGCCAACGACCTCGCCCGCGCCGCCGCCATGCAGGTGTCGCAGAACCCGGGCACCTCCTACAACCCGCTGTTCGTCTATGGCGGCGTCGGCCTGGGCAAGACCCACCTGGTGCACGCCATCGGCAACGCGGTGTTCAAGCACAACCCGCGCGCGGTCATCCGCTATGTGCACGTCGAGGACTACTACGCCGACGTGGTGCGCGCCTATCAGCAGAAGAGCTTCGACGCCTTCAAGCGCTACTACCGCTCGCTCGACATGCTGATCATCGACGACATCCAGTTCTTCAATAACAAGAACCGCACGCAGGAAGAGTTCTTCCACGCCTTCAACGCGCTGACCGAGGCGCGCAAGCAGATCGTCATCACCTGCGACACCTACCCGAAGGACATCCAGGGCCTGGAAGACCGCCTGATCTCGCGCTTCGACTGGGGCCTCACGGTGCAGATCGAGCCGCCCGAGCTCGAGATGCGGGTCGCCATCCTGAAGAAGAAGGCCGAGGCGCTGCGCGTCAATGTCGATGACGACGTCGCCTTCCTGATCGCCAAGAACCTGCGCTCGAACGTGCGCGAGCTCGAGGGCGCGCTCAACAAGGTGGTCGCCTACGCCCGCTTCCACGGCCGCCAGATCGGCCTCGAGGTGGCCAAGGAGGCACTCAAGGACCTGCTGCACGCGCACAACCGCCAGCTCTCGATCGAGCACATCCAGAAGACGGTCGCCGACTACTACAAGATCAAGGTCGCCGACATGCACTCGAAAAAGCGCACGCGCGTCATCGCGCGCCCGCGCCAGGTGGCGATGTGGCTGGCCAAGGAACTGACCCCGATGTCGCTGCCGGCGATCGGCGAGGCCTTCGGCGGCCGCGACCACACCACCGTGCTGCACGCCTGCCGCACCATCACCGAGCTGCGCCTCGGCGACCACCAGCTCAACCACGACGTTCACGTGCTCACCCAGGTCCTGCGGGGCTGAGCGCACATCCCACTTCCGATCAACCCAACGACCTGATCTGACGCCATGCTCTTGCTCACCACCACCCGCGATGCGCTCCTGGCCCCGCTGCAGTCGGTTGCCGGCATCGTCGAAAAGCGCCACACGCTGCCGATCCTGTCCAATGTGCTGATCGAGAAGCATGGCGACCAGCTCACCATGCTCGCCACCGACATCGAGATCCAGATCCGCACCACCACCGGCGGCCACATCGGCGGCGAGGACGCCGCGATCACCGTCGGCGCGCGCAAGCTGCAGGACATCCTGCGCGCCCTGCCCGACTCGGCCGAGATCAGCCTCACGCTCGACGACAAGCGTCTCACCGTCAAGGCCGGCCGCAGCCGCTTCCAGCTCCAGACCCTGCCCGCCGCCGACTACCCCAGCCTGAACCCGCCGGTCGACGCCACCGCGCGCCTGTCGATCGGTCAGCGCGCCTTCAAGCGCCAGCTCGCCCAGGTGTCGTACGCGATGGCGCAGCAGGACATCCGCTACTACCTCAACGGCCTGCTGATCATCGCCGACGGCGGCGAGCTGCGCATGGTCGCCACCGACGGCCACCGCCTCGCCTACGCCGCGTCCGAGCTCGACGCGCCGGTCGAGCAGCGCAGCGAGGCCATCCTGCCGCGCAAGACCGTGCTCGAACTCGCGCGCCAGCTCGCCGACAACGACGACCCGCTCGAGATCGTGCTCGCCGGCAATCAGGCGGTGTTCCGCTTCGGCGCGATCGAGCTCGTCACCAAGCTCATCGACGGCAAGTTCCCCGACTACGAGCGCGTCATCCCGCAGGCCCACCCCAAGCTGGTGAGCTTCGAGCGCCAACCCCTCCTCGCCGCGCTGCAGCGCGCGGCCATCCTCACCAATGACAAGTTCCGCGGCGTGCGCATGGTGCTCGAGGACGGTCTCCTGCGCATCGCGTCGACCAACGCCGAGCAGGAAGAGGCGATGGACGAGCTCGAGATCGACTACCACGACGACAAGCTCGACATCGGCTTCAACGTCACCTACCTGCTCGACGTGCTCAACAACCTTGCCTCCGAGACGGTCGACTGGCGCTTCAACGACGGCAACTCCAGCGCCCTGATCACGCTGCCGGGCAACGACAAGTTCAAGTACGTCGTGATGCCGATGCGCATCTGAGCCAGCAGCCGCCTTACCGCAGCACCCGTTCTTTACGAATCACCGAGATGACCATGTCCGAACCGCAAGATCAGCCCACCGCGTCCGCCAAGGCGCACGAAGACTACGACGAAACCAGCATCCAGCAGCTCGAAGGCCTGGAAGCGGTGCGCAAGCGCCCCGGCATGTACATCGGCGACACCTCCGACGGCACCGGTCTGCACCACATGGTGTTCGAGGTCGTCGACAACTCCATCGACGAGGCCCTGGCCGGCCACTGCGACGACATCGTCATCACCATCCATGCCGATAACTCGATCTCGGTCACCGACAACGGTCGCGGCATCCCGGTCGGCATCAAGATGGACGACAAGCACGAGCCCAAGCGCAGCGCGGCCGAGATCGTCATGTGCGTGCTGCACGCGGGCGGCAAGTTCAACCAGAACAGCTACAAGGTGTCCGGCGGCCTGCACGGCGTGGGCGTGTCCTGCGTCAATGCGCTGTCGAAGTGGATGCACGTCACCGTCGCCCGCGACGGCAAGCGCCACCTGCTCGAGTTCGAGCGCGGCAAGCCGCAGAACCGCGTCATCGAGGTGGTCGACGGCGTCGAGGTCAGCCCGCCGCGCGTCATCGGCGAGACCACCAAGCGCGGCACCAAGGTGCATTACCTCGCCGACGACGAGATCTTCGGCACCGTCGAGTATCACTACGACATCCTCGCCAAGCGCCTGCGCGAGCTCTCGTTCCTGAACAACGGCGTCAAGATCCGCCTCATCGACCAGCGCACCGCCAAAGAAGAAGACTTCGCCTTCGCCGGCGGCGTGAAAGGCTTCGTCGAGTACATCAACCGCGCCAAGACCGTGCTGCACCCCAATGTGTTCTACGCCCAGGGCAGCACCCGCATTCCCACCGGTCATGGGCACGAGGCGGAGCTGAGCGTCGAGGTCGCGATGCAGTGGAACGACAGCTACCAGGAACAGGTGCTGTGCTACACCAACAACATCCCGCAGGCCGACGGCGGCACCCACCTCACCGGCCTGCGCGCGGCGATGACCCGCGTCATCAACAAGTACATCGAAGAAAACGAGATCGCCAAGAAGGCCAAGGTCGACATCACCGGTGACGACATGCGCGAGGGCCTCGCCTGCGTGTTGTCGGTCAAGATGCCCGACCCCAAGTTCGCCAGCCAGACCAAGATGAAGCTGGTGTCCTCCGAGGCCCGCCCGGCGGTCGAAGAAGTCGTCGCCAACAAGCTCAGCGACTTCCTGCTCGAGAACCCGATCGACGCCAAGACCATCTGCAACAAGATCGTCGAGGCCGCGCGCGCCCGCGACGCCGCCCGCAAGGCGCGCGAGATGACGCGCCGCAAGGGCGTGCTCGACGGCGTGGGGCTCCCCGGCAAGCTTGCCGACTGCCAGGAAAAGGACCCCGCGCTGTGCGAGCTCTACCTGGTCGAGGGCGATTCCGCAGGCGGCTCGGCCAAGCAGGGCCGCGACCGCAAGTTCCAGGCGATCCTGCCCCTGAAGGGCAAGATCCTCAACGTCGAGAAGGCGCGCTTCGACAAGCTGCTGCAGAGCCAGGAGATCGCCACCCTGATCACTGCGCTGGGCACCAGCATCGGCAAGGACGACTACAAGCCCGAGAAGCTGCGCTACCACCGCATCATCCTGATGACCGACGCCGACGTCGACGGCGCGCACATCCGCACCCTGCTGCTCACCTTCTTCTACCGCCAGATGCCCGAGCTGGTCGAGCGCGGCCACATCTACATCGCCCAGCCGCCGCTCTACAAGATCAAGCACGGCAAGAGCGAGATGTACATCAAGGACGACAACGAGTTGTCGAACCACCTGCTGCGCCTAGCCCTCGACGGCGCCGTACTGGTCCCGCGCGAA
This sequence comes from Thauera sp., assembly GCF_035444905.1. Taxonomy (GTDB): domain Bacteria; phylum Pseudomonadota; class Gammaproteobacteria; order Burkholderiales; family Rhodocyclaceae; genus Thauera. The sequence continues at coordinate 40,137 of NZ_DAOMPS010000013.1, read as the reverse complement.
GGCGCCGACCCGATCGGCGACGAAGCCCTCGGTGGCCTGGCACGGACCTACCTGCTCGCCGAAGCCGTCACCCGGCGCCTGGCCAGCTACATCGACCCCGAAGTGCTGCAGGTGATGCTGGCGCATGACATCGAGGTCAGCCTCGACGACGAAGCCGCCGCCCGTGCCTCGGCCGAGCGCATCCAGCCGCACCTGCCCGAAGACCTGCAGATCTACGCCGAATACCACGACGAGACCGAAGGCTGGCGCCTCACCATCGAGCGCCTGCACCACGGCAACCGCAAGTTCGGCTGGGTCGAGCACGACTTCCTGGTGTCCGGCGACTACCGCGCCATCCGCAACGCCGCCGAAGCCATCAGCGGCCTCATCGGTCCCGGCGCCGAGATCCGCCGTGGTGAAAAGCGCCAGACCGTCACCCGCTTCGCCGACGCCATCAAGTGGATGCTGGCCGACGTCGAACGCGGCATCAGCAAGCAGCGCTACAAGGGCCTGGGCGAGATGAACCCCGAGCAGCTGTGGGAAACCACCATGGACCCGGCCGTGCGCCGCCTGCTGCGCGTGCAGATTGACGACGCCATCGCCGCGGACGAGATCTTCACCACGCTGATGGGGGATAACGTGGAACCGAGAAGGGCGTTCATCGAGAGCAATGCGCTGTATGCGCAGAACATCGATGTGTGATTTTTGTAGCAGCGACCATAAACTGGCAAATGGCTAGCCAATTATTGGCAGACGGCCAGCCAGGGGCGGGCGAATCCGATGGGTTCCCCGCCCTTTTCTTTTGGCTGCTACAGACGAGAAGCCTTGCCCTGACTGGGCTCCCGAGCGTATGCGCGATCGCCTCAATGACATGTACGTTCCCCACGAGCGCTACAATCCCTCTGTCTGCGACCACCACCGATCACTCCTGAGAAATGTCCCTCGACCTCAACCAGCTTGAAACCCGGCTATGGGCGGCAGCAGACCAACTCTGGGCCAACACCGGCCTGAAGCCCTCGGAGTTCTCAAACCCGGTTCTCGGCTTGATCTTCCTGCGCTACGCCGAGAAGCGGTTCCACGAGGCCGAGGCCAAGCTGATCGAGAGCGGGCTGGGTGTGTCCGAGATCGAGAAGTTCGACTATCAGGCCGAAGGGGCGCTTTTTCTTCCCGACAACGCCCGCTTCTCCTACTTGCTCGATCTCGCCGAAGGCCAGGATCTGGGCAAGGCGGTCAACGAAGCCATGGCGGCGGTCGAGGCCGAGAACGAGGAGCTGAAGGGCGTTCTGCCGCGCTTCTACGGAAGGCTCCCCAATCCGTAGTAGTTCTTGGCCACGCTTCCCCCTGATCGTACTTCGCCTTTCAGCCAGCCTCAGCGCTGAACTATAAGTAGATAAGGGCCGCCCCGAATTCAAGGGATATGCGTCACCGGCACGCACGCCCGAAATGCAAGGTCATGCTGTCAATACCTCGCGCGACCGGGCTCTCCCAGGTTATCGCCAGCGGGGAGGCCAAACAGGCAGGGGGCCCGAGTCATGAGTGTCACGCGCCGTATCTACGTCAGCCTCCCCGCCGACCCATGGCTGCCGCCGAATCTCAACGCCCTCAAGTGGGGCATCGTCGACGAGATCGCCAAGCTCGGCTTCACGCCGGAAATCTTCACCAACCCGAGGGGCCAGCCCGGGCTGGCGTCCGCGAAGGCATGGAATCCGCGCGATGCCGACGAGATCGCCCGACGCTGCGTGGGCGCGGCCGTGCTGGGGATGCCGCGCTGGCGTTTTCGTGACGGTGATGGCCAGGACGTGCTGCTGCCGACCGAGTTCAATCATTACGAGGGTGCGCTCGCCCGAACCCTGGGCCTGCCCACCCTCGTGCTGGTGCAACGGGACGTGCTGCGACGCGTCGTGTTCGACAGCAGCTTCGGCGGCTATGTCGGCCAGTTTCCAGCCGATGCCGAGCTCGGTTGGCTGCACACCGACGAGTTCCTCGTCCCCTTCAAATACTGGACCGATCAGCTCCGTGAGCGTCGCGACATCTTTCTCGGTTACTGCAGCAGCTCAGCGTCGACGGCGGCGCAGATCAAGCGCTACCTCGCGAGCCAGAGCGCGAGCGTGCTGGACTGGCAGAGCGACTTCATTCCCGGCCGCACGATCATCGACCAGATCGAGGAGGCAGCTTCCCGCTCGATTGCCGGCATCTTCCTGTTCACCAAGGATGACGATCTCGCCAACCCGAGCGAGGCCCACCAGTCGGTGCCGCGCGACAACGTCGTGTTCGAGGCGGGCTACTTCAGCGGCCTCAAGGGCAAGCGCAACGTGCTCATCGTTCGCGAGGCCGGCTCGAAGATGCCGGCCGACCTCGGCGGCGACATCTACGCGGCGCTGATGGACCGTAACGACATCGCCCCGATCGAGCGAACGCTGGCCGCGTTCATCGGTGCAATCTAGATCAGCTGCCGACCACGCCGATGGCGAGTGCCCGCACCGCGCGGGCGATCCCAAACTCTGGAGTACCGGATGGCACTCGCCCTGTCGTGCGCCATCTTCGCGTGACACTGCCTTGCGAACCAAACGGGAATTCGCGCAGCACTCGATGTATTGGCCCGAAGTGCTTACATCGGGCGCGACGGGCTCAGGGGTATCAACCGCCCCAAGGGCGGAGCACGGGAACTGCCTACGAAGCAGCGATCCCCTTCATGAAGATGGCGATCGTCTCATTCATGCGTTCATCGCGCTCCATCTGCGTGGGTGAGTCGAGCAGCCCCAGCAGGCACCTTAGCTGGAAGTCCGCCGTGAGCGCATCCAGAAAGATCCTGGAGCGCTGCTGGGGATCACCCGGCGTGACGATTCCCACCTCGCTCGCCCATTTGAAGTATTCGGCAAGACACCGGTACGACGTCGTCGGGGCCGCAAGGAAAAAGGTACGGGCGGCCTCCGGCGCCCGGGTAGCCTCCGCAACCACCAACCGGTGGAGCGCCAGCGTGCGGGGCGCAAGCAGGACGTCGAAAAAGGTCTGCGCCGTAGCGCCGAGCGCCTCGCGCAAAGGCCTGCCCACGAGCACCAGGCGCGTCAGCGGGGTGACGATCTCCTCGCAGAGTCGGTTGACGATCGCCGCGAACAAACCGTCCTTATCGCCGAAGTAGGCATAGAGCGTTCGCTTCGAGCCGCCGACACGACTGATTACGGCGTCGAGGGTGACGCCGCTGTAGCCACTATCGAGAAACAGGTCCGCTGCCGCAGCCACGATGGCTTCGCGTTTTCTTTCCTGAGCGGTCATATCAGAGTTCGTTGTCAAGTGATTGTTGTCACGGTCATGCACCGTCATGTCGATCCTGCGAAGAGCGAGACTCCCCAGCGGTCGGTTTGTTTGCGCCCTCATCCCGGAAGCGACGCGACGCCGTGGGTCATGGCCGATCGGGCCGAATGCTAGCACCTCGATGCCATACGTATGCAAATCCGTGGGCTGAGAAAGGCATTGTCCTCGATTCGCCGACGTGGGACAGGGTGTCGCCATTGAGCGCTCGCGACAGAATCACGAGTCTCCGGCGAGCGCGTTGACCATTGTCAAGAAATCTGTTGACAAGCTGAAGACGCAGCCGTACGCTTTCTAAACGGTACGGTACAGTACCGTACCCATCAGACCAGCGATACCTTAGGAGAGACACATGCGCTTCATCGCCTTTGAACAGGATGGCATCAGGGGACTGGGTGCCGAACGCAACGGGCAGCTTCGAGGCCTACTCGCCACCGATCCAGACTACCCGGGCCATCTCCATGACCTGATCCGAGGCGGTCACGTCGCAATCTCGCGCGCGCACCGTCTTCTCGAAGCGGGCGAGACCGTCGACCGCGACCGCATTCGCTATCTGCCTCCAATCGAGCGCCCCTCCAAGATCGTGTGTGTCGGCCTCAACTACGCCGACCACACCCGGGAGAGTCCATACGAGCAGCCGAGCTACCCCACCTTCTTTCCGCGTTTCGCATCCAGCCTGATCGCGCACGGTGACGCGTTGGTGCGCCCCTCGGTGTCCGAGCAGTTCGATTTCGAGGGCGAGCTGGCCGTCATCATCGGCGTCGGGGGACGCCACATCGACCGGGCGAAGGCCCTGGAGCACGTCGCCGGCTATTCGATCTTCAACGAGGGGTCGGTGCGCGACTTCCAGTTCCTGTCCCCCCAGTGGACTGTGGGAAAGAACTTCGACGGTACGGGCGCATTCGGACCGGTTTTCGTCACCGCCGATGAGCTGCCTCCGGGCGCTTCCGGCTTGCGTCTGCAGACCCGGCTGAATGGCGAGATCGTTCAGGATGGAAATACCGCCGACATGATCTTCGATGTCGCGAACCTCATCTCGACCCTCAGTGTCGCGATCACCCTTGAACCCGGCGACGTCATCGTCACCGGCACGCCGGCTGGTATCGGGTGGGCTCGGAAGCCGCCGCTTTTCATGAGGCCGGGCGACGTTTGCAGCGTCGAGATCGAGGGCATCGGAACCTTGATCAATCCGGTCGACGACGAAGCGCTCGGGCGCTCGGCCTGAATCCAAGTGGCGACATATCGAGGACTTGCGATGGACATCCAGACAGAAGCGCAATTGACCACTTTTCGTGGCCCGTCAGACCGGTTCGCCGGCATGGTCTGGCTCGACGAGCTTGCGACCAATCCGAACGTCGACCTTCACGCCTACCGCGTCAATTTTGCCCCTGGGGGCAAGACCGCATGGCACACGCATGAGCGCGGCCAGCTACTGCTGGTCGTATCCGGCAGTGGTTACGTGCAGAAACGTGGTGAGCCAATGCGGGAGATCCATGCCGGCGACGTCGTGACGATCGGCCCCGGCGAGGAGCACTGGCACGGAGCGACCGATGACAAGTTCATGTGCCACATCGCCGTCCAGCATGCCGCAACCGATGAAGCCATCACCTGGCTCGCCCATGTGGGCGCAGGTGCTGCCGACTAGGACTGACCCTAAAGCCCGCCCTCGCACGCAATCAGCGTGAAATGTGGTGGCGATCGAGGGCGGGCTCCAGTGAGGAGACAGATTGTGTTGAATATCAGGGATATCAATCACGTTGTGTACCGACATCGTGATCTGGATGAAGTCGAACGCTTCATGACCGATTTCGGTCTGGTCCGCGCAAGCAGGACTGAGCACCAGCTGTACATGCGTGGTGCGGGCCCCGTTCCCTACGCCTATGTCGCGGAGCAGGCCGAAAGCCCGGAATTCGTCGCCGTGGCGTTTGCGGTAGAGCGTGCCGAGGATCTGAGCCTGGCGCGGACACTGCCGGGCGCCTCGGCAGTTGAATCCCTCCAGGGACCTGGCGGTGGCCATGCCGTCACGCTGCACGATCCGGCAGGACGCAGGGTTCAACTTGTGCACGGCATCGAGCCGGTCGCATCACTGCCCATGCGCCCGGCATTGAACTTGAACTCGGCGACGCTCAAGCGGCGCTTCGGTGAAGTTCAACGGCCTCCGCGCGCACCGGCCCAGGTGCTCCGATTGGGTCACATCGCGCTCGGTGTGAGCAACTTGCGCGCCTGCCTGGACTGGTACACGCAGACCTTGGGGCTCTTGCCGTCCGACTTCGTGGTCGACGAGAGCGACAAGTCCGACCCGCATGCGGCCTTCCTCCGTCTGAATCGTGGCGACGAATGGACAGATCACCACACGGTGGCGCTGTTTCAGTCTGCGGCAGATCACGTGCATCACGCATCGTTCGAAGTGCAGGACTTCGACGCGCAGCTCCATGGCAATGCCTGGCTGTCCTCTCAAGGCTGGTCACCGGTGTGGGGCGTGGGACGCCATGTACTCGGCAGCCAGATCTTCGATTATTGGCGTGATCCGTCGGGGAACGTCGTCGAGCATTTCACCGATGGCGACCTGTACCAGCGTGACTCGCCCCTCGGGTACACGCCCGCTAGCGACGACAGCTTGTACCAGTGGGGGCCCTCCATGACCGTCGAGCATTTTCTGGGCAGTGCGCTCACCACGCGATAGCCGTCAATCGGCTACCGAAGCGGCCATCAGCGCAGCGCAACACAAGACAACAAGGAGGAGATATGGAGACAAATAAACTGGCCGACGCCTGCCTGGATCAACTGTTCAGGATGGCGCGCAGCCACAACGCCTGGCAAGACCGAAAGGTTGACGACGACCTGCTCGTGGAACTTTATGAATTGATGAGGTGGGGGCCCACCAGCGCAAACGGGTGTCCAGCAAGAGTCGTCTTCTTGCGCACACCCGAGGCGAAGCGCCGCCTCCTGCCCGCTCTGAGCCCGGGCAACATCGACAAGACGCTGTCCGCGCCGGTGACCGCCATCATCGCCTACGACACGCGGTTCTTCGACCATCTGCCGACCCTGTTTCCGCACAACCCGTCGGTGCGCGACTGGTTCGAAGGCAATCCGGAGCTGGTGCAGGTGACGGCACTGCGCAACAGCTCGTTGCAGGGGGCCTATTTCATCATGGCAGCCCGCGCACTGGGGCTCGACTGCGGCCCGATGTCGGGGTTCGATCATGAATTCGTCGATCGGGAGTTCTTCCCGCCGGAGACGGGCCCGAAACGGCTCGATCTCGAGGCCGGGTCGGGTGGCCACGTGAAATCCAATTTCCTCTGCAACCTGGGCTACGGCGATCCCGCAAAACTCTTCCCCCGCAGTCCTCGCCTGAGTTTCGCGCAGGCCTGTACGTTGCTCTGACCGCCGGCCGCGCCTGGCCGTAACCAACAGGCGAATTCCATGCAGAGCACTCTCACGTCGCGGCAAGCCGCCGACGGGGGCACGCTCGTCCATGAAAAGAACGATTCGGAGACAAAAATGATCAGCAAACTCAATGTCGCGGCCGGCCTGGCCGTGCTGCTTGCGGCCTGCACGCCCGCCACCGAAAACGATCCTGCCGCCACGAAGGCGGCGGCGGAGGGACAGACTTTCCGACTTTCCGTGGGAGCGAGCCACCCTACCACGCTCCCGTGGGTCGGCGTCATTTCAACGCACTTCGTTCCAGAGGTGTCTCGACGCGTCGAGGCGCTCGGGAAGGGCTATTCCATCGAATGGCAAGAGGCATATGGCGGGCAGCTCTACAAGGCAAATGCGACCTTGAGTTCTGTCGCCGACGGAATCGTCGATATCGGCTGGGTCTTCAGCAATCTGGAAGGCGCGAAGCAGCCGCTCAGCCAAGTCACCATTTATGCGCCGGCAGTAACGGATGACCCGCAGCTGATGATGAGCGTCTTCAACGAACTCAACGACACCGTTCCGGCGCTGAAGGATGAATGGGAGCGGAACAACCTCGTCTTCCTCGGGGCCTGCAGTGGCGACCCCTACCACATGTTCACCACCTTCCCCCTGCGGTCCATTGCGGACCTTGCCGGTCGAAAAATCTCCGCGCCGGGGGTCCTTGCGTCATGGATGCGTGGCACAGGGGCCGTCGCGGTCGGTGGCGCGATGACCACCTATTACACCGACATGCAGACCGGCCTCTCCGAGGGGGCCTTGTCGCTCACATCGGGCGTCATGAGCATCAAGCTGCACGAAGTTGCACCGTATATGGCCAAGGTCAATCTGGGGGCGACTTATTTTGGCGCGCTGGCAATCAACAAGAATACCTGGGATCGGCTACCGCCGGAGATTCGCACGATTCTGAAGGAGGTGGGAAGGGAATACTCGCGCAAGCTCGGCGATGCGGTGATGGCGAGCTACGAGCAGGCGCTGGAGTGGATGCATGAGGAGGGACCCAAGCAGCAACGCGCGGTCAGCGTAATCGAATGGTCGCGCGACGAGCGAGCCGCCTGGGTCAATGCAATGCCGGATATCGCAGCCGAATGGGTTGCCGCCAATGAGGCCAAGGGACTTCCAGCCCGCGAGGTCATGAAGACTTACCTGACCGCCATGCGCGAGCGCGGGGCACAACCCCTGCGCAATTGGGATCACGGGCTCTGAGCACGTTTGTGTCGATATCGGAGGTGGAACATGGTCCCGAATCAAAATGGAGCCGCCGCCACGGAGAGTCCATCCGTGCCGGCCAGATCCCTCGTCGCCCGGTGCGAGTCGGGCTTTGGAAAGTTGGTGGACGCACTCAATGGCGCTGGATCGTTGTTGATCTTCGCCGTGATGGTCCTCGTCGGCTGTGACGTGCTCGGGCGCGCCTTGTTCGGCACGCCGATCTATGGCGTCGCCGAATTGGTTGCGCTCTCTGTTGTGGCGATCGTCTTCCTGCAACTCGGAAGTGCCTTGCGCCACCAGCGCATGACGCGTGCGGACCTCTTTCTCGAGTCGTTCATGCGCCGACGCCCGCGCGCCGGCCTGATCCTCAGTGCGCTTTTCAATCTGGCTGGCGTCGGCGTCTGCATCGCCATGGCCTTGGCGACGGGCCCGCTGCTCGTCCAGGCGTGGTCGCACGGCCAGTACATCGGCGTCGAAGGCCTGTTCAAGGCCGAAACGTGGCCGGTACGTCTGATCGTCATCGTCGGCAGCAGTGTCGCTGGCATCCAGTACCTGCTCCTCGCATGGGCGGACATGCGTGCCTGTGCCCGAACCACGACTTCATCGGAGTGATCGTCATGTCCGGAATCGAAATATCCATGCTTGCCATCGTTCTGATGCTGGCCCTGATCTACCTTGGCATGCATGTAGGCGTCGCCTTGATCCTGATCTCGTTCGGCTGTGTGTGGCTGATGCGCGATATCGAAATCGCGAATCGAATGATTGCCGCAGCCGTCAACGATTCGATCAGCGATTATCTGTACGGCGTGGTCCCGCTCTTCGTGCTGATGGGGATGTTCGTCTCGGTGTGCGGTGTGGGGCGCGACACGTTCGACGTCGCCGGGTGGCTCCTCCGTCGTCTGCGAGGCGGCCTGGGCATGGCCACGGTCGCGTCAAATGCCGCCTTTGCCGCAATCACCGGGGTCAGCATCGCCTCGGCGGCCGTATTCACCAAGATTGCGGTGCCCGAGATGATGCGCCACGGCTATACGGCACGCTTTTCGGTCGGCGTAGTCGCGGCCAGTTCCGTCCTCGGGATGCTCATCCCCCCCAGCCTGCTGATGATCGTCTATGGGGTGCTTGCAGAGACGTCGATCGGAAGCCTGTTCATCGCCGGCATCATCCCGGGGTTGCTCCTCGCCGCCCTCTTTTGCGGGCTGATCATGATCATGGCGCGCTTCCAGCCCGGCTTCGTCGGCACGGAGGTCGGCAACGCATCATCCGAGGCGCGGGAAACGCTGAAGTCGGCAATGAAGAAGGCCGCACCGATCGTTGCTCTCATCGCCCTGGTGCTCGGCGGCTTGTACGGCGGGCTGTTCACCCCCATCGAGGCAGGTGCGGTCGGGGCATTCGGTGCCCTGGTTCTGTCGCTGATCCGGAGGCGACTGACGCCAGGCAAGTTCTGGCGTGTATTGGTCGAGACCGGCCACGTCTCGGTCGCCGTGCTTTTCCTGATCATGGCCGCAAGCCTTTACAGCCGCATGCTGACGATGACCGGCTTGCCCGGCGCAATTGCCGGATTCATGTCCGACCTTGGAATGGGCGAATACGCCTTCCTGCTCGCCTATATCGCGCTCGTCCTCGTGTTGGGTTGCATCCTCGATTCCGTCTCGATCCTGTTGATCGTCGTGCCGATCGTCGTCCCAATCGCGCAGGCCTTCGGTATGGACCTGATCTGGCTGGGCATCATCACGATCGTCGCGGTGGAGGTGGGGCTGATCACGCCACCGTTTGGCATCTCCGTCTTTACGGTCAAGGCCACCCTCGACGACAAGACGATTGGCATTCGGGAGATCTTCAGGGGCGTCATGCCGTTCGTGGCCTGCATGCTGTTTGCACTGGCACTGCTGGTCGCGTTCCCGCAACTGAGCACGGCCTTGGTGAAGTAGACCATCGAATAGCGGTCAATCGACCTGGAATATGAGGAGACAAGCATGGGTAATCAATACCTGGACGCGGCGCAGATCGTCGCCCTGTGCGGCGAGAAGGGCTTTCTCGCGCGGCAACTCTATCTTGTGCATACCCGCCCGGTAGCGGGTCTGGATGCAGTAATGGACTGTCTGGAAGAGCACCTCGCATATCAAGTGGCGCTCGAGCGGCGGGGGGTCCTGTTTGCTGCGGGTCCGATCTTCTCCGATGACGGCCAACGTTGGAGTGGCGAGGGATGTGTGGCCATTCGCGCGGGCAGTCTCGACGAGGCAAGGGAGATCGCTGCGCTGGATCCGATGCACGCGCGCGGCGCACGGCGATTCATCGTTCAGCCGTGGCTGGTGAATGAAGGGTCCGTGACGATCCGAGTCAATTTCTCCGACGGCAGCGGCGCGTTTGTGTGAGGGGCTCATGAGGGGTGATGAACCTGCTCGTGCAAGGGCGGACATCCGATCGGAAACAGAATCGCATCTTGCAGGGCTGTCAGGCGATCTGATTCGGCTTGAGATCCGAGGCGTCGATCAGCGCCGACGGATTGCGATGAAGCAGGGCGACATCGCAGCGCTATCCAGAATTCTGCATCCCGACCTGAAGTACGTGCATTCGGACGGCTCATCCGACTCCAAGGCGTCCTACGTGGACGGCGTCTCAAGCGGCAAATGGATCTACAAGACCGTCGATGTTGTAGAGACGAAGATCTCGATCGACCGCAAGACTGCCCAATTCGTCGGGGTCGCTCACATCGAGGTCATCCTTGCAGGAAAGCGCTCGTCGATTGATTGCGGATTCACTGCAGAGTGGGTTCTGGAAAGTGGGGAATGGCAAATGCGATCGTGGCGTTCGATCCCCATGAATGCGATGAACGAAGGAGGGCGAGCGGACGAATAGACCAGTTAGCAGTGGAGCTCGGCATCGGGTAGCACCATAACGTGCTCGAGCCGCATTGGGATTCAGATAGATCAAGGCGGCGTCCTGTCGGCCCGCCGTTTCAATCATTCGGAGGAGAACTTCATGACGAGGATACTTACGCATTTCATCGGCGGCCTTGAAGTAGAGGGTGCCAGCGGTCGCTATGGCGACGTTTTCAACCCGGCGACCGGCAAGCTCGATGCCCGTGTGCCGTTGGCAACGGCGGACGAGGTCAATGCCGCCATCGCATCCGCGCGCGAAGCCTTTCCGGCATGGGCGGCAACGACGCCCTTGCGCCGGGCTCGCATCCTGGCCAAGTTCAAGAGTCTGCTCGAGGCAAACGCCGACAGGCTCGCCGAGATCATCTCGGCAGAGCATGGAAAGGTGCATTCGGATGCGCTGGGCGAGGTTACGCGCGGGATCGAGGTGGTCGAGTTCGCGTGCGGGGCACCCCATCTGCTGAAGGGCGAGGTGACGGAGAACATCGGCACGGGCATCGATTCGCATTCGCTGCGCCAGCCGCTGGGCGTTGTTGCCGGAATCACCCCGTTCAACTTCCCGGCCATGGTTGCGCTGTGGATGTTCCCGGTGGCGCTGGCTTGCGGCAATACCTTCGTGCTCAAGCCGTCGGAGCGCGATCCCTCGGCTCCGTTGCTGCTCGCGCAGCTGCTCAAGGAGGCCGGCCTACCCGATGGCGTGTTTTCCATCGTGAACGGGGACAAGGAGGCGGTCGACGCCATCCTCCATCATCCGGACGTGCAGGCCGTCAGCTTCGTCGGGTCGACGCCGATTGCACGTTACATCTACGCGACAGGGGCGGCCAACGGCAAGCGCATCCAGGCGCTCGGTGGGGCAAAGAACCACATGGTGGTAATGCCCGACGCCGATCTGGAAAAGGCGGCCGATGCCCTCATGGGGGCGGCCTATGGCGCGGCCGGCGAGCGGTGCATGGCAATCTCGATCGCGGTAGCGGTGGGCGATGAAGTCGCCGATGCACTCGTCGCCCGCCTGGCCCCACGGGTACGTGAGATCAGGATCGGGCCCGCCACACAGCGCAATGCCGAAATGGGCCCTCTGGTCTCAGGCGCGCATCGCGACAAGGTCAGATCCTATATCGATTCGGGTGTCGCCGAGGGGGCACATCTGGTCGTGGATGGGCGCGATTACCGAATGGAGCCAGGGCAACACGAGCAGGGCTACTTCCTCGGTGGGACACTCTTCGACCGCGTTACGCCCCAGATGCGGATCTACCGGGAAGAGATCTTCGGCCCGGTGCTGGGGGTGGTCCGGGTAAAGACCTATCGGGAAGCCGTCGAGCTGATCAACGCCCACGAGTATGGAAACGGCACTGCGATCTTTACGCAGGACGGCGATTCGGCCCGCATGTTCGCGCATGAGATCCAGGTGGGCATGGTGGGCGTCAATGTACCCATCCCGGTCCCGATGGCCTTCCACAGCTTCGGCGGATGGAAGAACTCCCTGTTCGGTGATCACCACATGCATGGCCCCGAAGGCATCCGCTTCTACACGCGACTCAAGACGATTACCTCTCGTTGGCCGACTGGAATTCGCACCGGAGCGGATTTCGTCATGCCGACCATGAGCTAAGCGCATCCGTCGCGAACGGTTGCCGACTCTGTAGCCGTTCCTTCTCACAACCTGATGGTTCCGCGATGGGCGAGTTTCTCGCGCCCAGGGCATCGCTCGCCCATCGCACCCAAAAACAGACAGCAGGAGACAAGCATGATTCGAAGCACGATCCGAGGCGCAGCGCTAGCCGCCGTCCTCGCCATGATTCCAGGCGTTTCGTTGGCCGCAACGTGGAGCGACACCTTCATTGGCTATCGCTACGGAACGCAATTCACCGAGCCGAACATCAAGTCGGACATCAAGAAGCACATTGTTCAGTTCGGTCATGCAAGCGGCTACGCGTATGGCCAGAACTTCATGAATCTGGACGTCCTCCTGTCCGACAAGGCAGACCCGGCACAAGGCGGCGACACCGGCGCAACGGACGTCTATCTGACGTACCGACATCAGCTGCATCTTGGGAAGATACTGGATCGGTCATTCGCCTTCGGGCCCGTCAAGGAGGTGGCGATCACGGCGGGTTTCGATCTAAGCACCAAGAATACTGCGTTCGCGCCCCGCAAGCGCATGGCCGTGCTCGGCCCGACCCTGAAGTTCGACGTCCCCGGCTTCCTGGACCTGAGCCTGCTCTACACGGTCGAACGTAACAACTGTGGCCTAAGCGTGTGCAGTACCGCGCCGAACCACAACAGCCACGGCTTCGATCCCTACCTGATCCTCAATGCCGCCTGGGGCATCCCATTCCATGCAGCAGGCATGCCGATGAAGTTTCAGGGTTTCATGAACTACATCACGCCGAAAGGACGGGACTACTTCAACGTCAAGACAAAAGCGGAGACCTTGGTCAGGACCTCGGTCATGCTCGACGTCGGGCAGATGGCCTGGGGGGCGAAGAATACGCTGTGGCTCGGCGTCGGATACGAGTATTGGCAACACAAGTTTGGCAACCACGGGAAACCGGGGGTCAACACGCGCTCGCCAACGCTTCAGCTCGAACTGCATTTCTAAGCGGATCGGCCTTCGTCCGGTGCGAGCAAGCAGCCAGCTAGTCTTCGTCAAGAGCCGCGTAGCCCGCCGCAAGGTGATCGATCAAGGACCGAACGGCGGGCAGCAGACCGCGCCGCGACGGGTAGACGACGTGAATGATCTCCCTGCGCGGCACCCAGTCCGGCAGCGGCCTCACCAGGTCACCACTGGCGAGGTCGTCACAGACCATCAGCGTAGGCAACTGCACGATGCCCACCCCAGCGAGTGCCGCACGCCGCAGGGCGATCATGTCGCTCGTGATGAAACGCGGACGATGACGCTGCACGACTTGCGCCCCGTCGGGTCCGAACAGCGTCCATACGGGGTCGTCCTGGGGCGGGCCGAGGGCCAGACTGGGGTAGGCGATCAGGTCAGCAGGCCCGGCCGGTGGGCCGAGACGGGCGACCAGCGCCGGGCTGGCCACCAGGCACTGGCTTCGATCGGACAGGACGCGCAGCACGAGATCGCTGTCCTCAAGGGGGGGTGGGCGGACGCGAACGGCGAGATCGAAGCCTTCGGTGACGAGCGATACGCGCCGATTGGTCGCCTCGAGATGAATCGATACCAGCGGGCAGGCCGCCATGTACTCGGCCAACATGCGGCCGACATGTGCGTGCAACAGCGCGATGGGGCAGCTCAGGCGGATGGTGCCACGCGGCTCGGCACGCGTTCGCTCGATCGCCTCCTGTGCAGCCTCGGCCTCGACCAGCATCGCGCGGCAATGTTCGTAGTAGGTCCGACCCACCTCGGTCACCGAGAAATGACGGCTCGAGCGCTGGATCAGGCGTACGCCGAGCCGCTCCTCGAGCAGCCCAATTCTGCGGCTGAGCTTCGACTTCGGAATACCGAGTGCGCGGCCGGCGGCGGCGAAACTGCCGTGATCGACCACGCGCACGAAGTAATGAAGATCGTTCAGGTCCTGGACCGGAGTCATCGTTCTATCCATGTGACGCTGCAACCGAATCTTGCCATCTATGGGATGTGTCGACTCGATTCTATAGTTGATTCACGCAATGAGAAGGCAGCCAGGAGAACATCATGAAGCGCATCACAGGGCTCTACAGCGCACCGACATCGCATTGGGTCGGCAATGGCTTTCCGGTCCGATCACTGTTCAGCTATGGGAGTCACGGCAAGCTCTTGAGCCCCTTTCTGTTGCTCGACTATGCGGGGCCGGTCGAATTCGAAGCGGGGGCTGAGCGTCGCGGCGTCGGCGCTCATCCCCACCGTGGGTTCGAGACCGTGACGATCGTCTATCGCGGCGAAGTGGCCCACCGCGACTCGACCGGCAAGGGGGGCACGATCGGGGCTGGCGACGTGCAATGGATGACCGCCGGCGCGGGGATCCTGCACGAGGAATACCATGGCGAGACCTTCGCCCGGACCGGGGGCACGCTTGAGATGGTGCAGTTGTGGGTGAACCTGCCGGCACGGGCAAAGATGGCGCCGCCCGCCTATCAAGCGATCGCGAACGCGACGATTCCGCAGCTCAGCCTGCCAGATGATGCCGGGCTCGCCCGGGTTATCGCCGGGCAACTCCTCGGTCGCATCGGCCCCGCCCGGACGTTCACACCGATGCACGTCTGGGATCTGCGCTTGAAGGCCGATCGCAGGGTCGAGCTCCCCCTGCCCGACGGCTGGACAGCTGCGCTCGCCGTCCTGCACGGCACGGTGCGCGTCAATGAGGATGTGATAGCGCGGGCCGCACAGGTCGTGGTGCTCGATCGTGTCGGTCACGACGTCGTCATCGAGGCAAACAATGAGGCTACTGTCCTCTTGCTCGCGGGCGAACCGATCGACGAACCTGTTGCCGGCTATGGTCCATTCGTCATGAATACCGAGGCCGAGATCGAGCAGGCAATCGCCGATTTCAGCGCGGGCCGCTTTGGCCACCTTTCCGCCTCGAGTCACGACTTCTGAATCGGTGCCCGGCAATTGCTGGATACCTTCGCGGTCGGCCAATGCTGGTCCCGACAGGGGCGCTTGGTTGGCCATTTACCCTGAGAGAGAAGAAGGAGTTTCATCATGAGCAAGCCCTACGTCCGCCTCGACAAGAACAACGCCGCCGTGCTGCTGGTCGATCACCAGGCCGGCCTGTTGTCGCTGGTGCGCGACATCGATCCCGACCGCTTCAAGAACAACGTGCTCGCGCTCGCCGATCTGGCCAAGTATTTCGGCCTGCCCACCATCCTCACCACCAGCTTCGAAGAAGGCCCCAACGGCCCGCTCGTGCCCGAGCTGAAGGAGACCTTTCCGGAGGCGCCCTACATCGCCCGCCCGGGCCAGATCAACGCCTGGGACAACGCGGACTTCGTCCAGGCGGTCAAAGCCACCGGCAAGAAGCAGCTCATCATCGCCGGCGTCGTCACCGAGGTCTGCGTCGCCTTCCCGGCGCTGTCCGCGCTCGAGGAAGGCTTCGAGGTCTTCGTGGTCACCGACGCCTCGGGCACCTTCAATGAACTGACCCGCGACTCGGCCTGGGATCGCATGTCGGCCGCCGGCGCCCAGTTGATGACCTGGTTCGGGGTCGCCTGCGAACTGCACCGTGACTGGCGCAACGACATCGAGGGCCTGGGCACGCTGTTCTCGAACCACATCCCCGACTATCGCAACCTCATCACCAGCTACACCACGCTCACCAGCGGCAAGTAAGGCGCGGGCCGTTGCGGCGGCCCCGAGCCGCCGCCTGCCCGACGGCCGGTCCGTGCGCTGCGCACCGGCCGCATCCCACGGAGGAGTTTGCGATGGATCACAACGAACAGACGGACGCGGCCGCTGCAGGCCCGGTCACCGGCATCATCGTCCACCATCCGCGCGTCGAGGCGCGCGCGGCCTACGAAAGCTGGCTGCTGGAGATCCGTGAGGCCTGCCGTCACTTTCCCGGCTATCTCAGCACCGACGTGGTGCGCCCGGCGTGCGAGGACGATGGCTACACCGTCATCATCCGCTTCGCGGGGGTCGAGCAGCTCAAGGCCTGGATCGAGTCGGACGTGCGGCGCGAGTTCCTGCAGCGCATCGAGCCCGCGCTGGAGAAGGGCGACCGCTACGTGATCCGCACCGGGCTCGACTTCTGGTTCGCGCAACCGTCCACCGTCACCCCGCCCAAGCGCCACAAGCAGTTCCTGCTCACGCTGTCGGCGATCTTCCCGCTCACCATCGTCGTACCCTGGGTGCTCGGCCCGCTGCTGCGGCTGCTCGACGGGCCGGGCGGTTTCCTGCTCGGCAAGCTGCTCGTCGCGGCAGCGATCGTGTTCCTGATGGTGTTCGCGATCATGCCCCACTACACCCGGCTGGTGGCAAAGTGGCTGTACCGTTGATTTGCAATATCCGGCTTAGCAGGAACGCGGCCCGAAGAGTTCGCTCCCAGTCGCACAAGCTGCGACGCTCGTGTACCGACCGCCCTGCGGTGACGCGATACGCGCCATCGGTCGCGCCAACGGAACGGCTTGCAATCTCGACCCTCTCAGATATACCCATAACTGTGTATTTTTAAACACTTTTCTTCACTTGATCTGTCCAAGAATTCAGCTTGCCAATTTATGCCGACATCTCTGCCAATAATTGAAGAGCAAACTGGGTGGGACGCCTGTAGATCAAGGGGGGCTGTTTGCCAGTTTATGCCCTCCGCTACAATTTCTTGCCTGATTCAGTTTCAATCACTATGATTTTTTCAGGATCAAACTGAATAGACAGCACGGCACTGGAGGGCCTCCAGACGCCAGCTTCCAATTGTTGAGGCTCAGAATGACGCAAGCCGCAACCAAAGTGTTCACCGCTCACGTGCCGCTCCCGCTCGCCGAGAAGGTCGATCAGATGGCCGCGAGGCTGGAGCGCTCGCGCGGCTGGATCATGAAGCAAGCGCTCTCCGCCTGGATCGCCCAGGAAGAGGAGCGCGATCGCCTGACCCAGGAGGCGCTCGCCGATGTGGACGCCGGTCTCGTCGTCGACCATCTCGCGGTGCAGGCCTGGGCCGACAGCCTGGGCAGCGACCAGCCGCTGCCGCTGCCACGCTGATGGAGCTGAGATGGACCAGCAAGGCGCTCGCCGATCTGGCGCGCCTGCATGAGTTCCTGGCGCCGGTGAACAGGCAGGCCGCCGCAAAGGCGGTACAGGCGCTGACCAAGGCCCCGACCATCCTGCTGAGCAACCCGCGCATCGGCGAACAGCTTTTCCAGTTCGCGCCGCGTGAGGTCCGGCGGATCCTGGTCGCGCAGTATGAGGTGCGCTACGAGATCCGCGACTCGGTCATCTACGTCCTGCGGCTGTGGCACACCCGAGAGGACAGCGCCTGAGCCATGCCCCTCGAGTTCGCCACCCTCGACGCCCTGCGCAGCCACCACCCCGCCTGGCGCCTACTGCGCTCGGACCATGCGCCGCTGGTGGCAAGCTTCCTGCATCGGGTCTTCGTCACCCCCAACGTGCGCGGCATGCCGGCGGCGGACCTCGCCGCGCCACCCTGCTCGCACATGAGGCGCTGTGGGGCCGGGAAGACAGCCCGCGCACGGCCGACGTCTCCCGCCTCACCGCCGACGAGTGCAGCCCGTACGAGGAGCTGCGCGACCATCGCATCCGCCCGTTGCTGCGCCTGAAGCGGGAGCACATCGGCTTCGCCTGGCAGGAGAAGGCGCTGAAAGTCGTCCAGTCAGCGGGTGATTTTCAGCCATCTGGTGGTTGATTTTCATCCAAATCATGCTGCTGCCGGCGCTGGCCGATTCGATCGCCAGGTGCACGGAGATCGTGCCGCTCACGCCGCTGTCGTGCGCCGAGCGTGCCGGCGACCCGCAACGCAATCGCCCCCGAATGGCTCTTCGACGGCGATCTCGGCGCCCCATCCATTGCCGCCCTGCGGGCGCGACTTCTTCATCGACACCCTGCTCGCCGGTGGCTTCCCGGAAGCCGTCGCCCACAACACCCCGCGCCGCCGGCTCACGGAAGTTGTCGACACCCGGCACCAAAGGCCCAACTGCGGCACGGTGAGCTATCCTGCGAGAGAAACCAGGAGGCGCCCGATGATCAACAAAACCATCCAACGCCCGCCTGCCGATATCGTGGCGGGCTTCAGGAGCCTGCTTTCGCACGACTCGATCACCTGCGCGCTGTCGGACTGCATGGGCCGCTTCAATGCGATGACCGCCGACATGAAACCCCTGTTCGACGGCATCCGCTTCGTCGGCACCGCGGTCACCGTGAAGACGCTCGCGTCCGACCTGGCCGCCGCCTTCAAGGCGATCGACCTGAGCCAGCCCGGCGACGTCGTGGTGATCGACGCCCACGGATCGGTGAATACCGCCTTCTGGGGCGAGAACATGACCCTGTCCGCGCTCAATCGCGGCGTGGTCGCGGCGGTGATCGACGGCGCCTGCCGTGACGTCGAGGAGATCCGCAAGCTCCGGTTCCCGGTGTTCAGCAAGGGCATCGTGCCCAACGTCGGCGCCATCGCCGGCTACGGCGAGGTCAACGTGCCGGTCCAGTGCGCAGGGGTGGCGGTTTCGCCCGGCGACGTCGTGGTTGCGGATGGCAACGGCGTGGTGGTCGTGCCGCTGGCCGACTCGGGCGACACTCTCTCGAAGGCCCTGCATTTGCTGGGAACCGAGCAGCTCGTCCAACAGAAGCTCAAGGCGGGGGCGACGATCGGCGAACTGGTGGACGTCGATGCGATCTTTCGCAGCACGTTCTCGTACCAGAACAAGGCCTTGAAGCGAGACTGAAGCCGGCAGTTGTCGATCCCAGGCGCAAGCCACCCGCTTGCAGCGGGCGCTATTGCGTCAACTTTGGGGAAAGCGCAGGCGTTCGCGTTAAAGTCCAATCTGTTTGTCCTGCCACCCCACTGCTCATGACGCCCGAAGCCAAAGCCCGCAGCCGCATCGACGCCCGCCTTGAGCAGGCCAGCTGGGCCGTGCAAGGCATGCAGCAACTGAACCTCGGCGCCGCCCGGGGCGTTGCAGTGCGCGAATACCCCACCGACAGCGGCCCGGCCGATTACCTGCTGTTCGTCGAACGCCAGCCGGTTGGCGTCATCGAGGCCAAGCGCGACGAAGCGGGCGACCACATCACCACCGTCGAATCCCAGACCGCGCGCTACGCCGTCGCTAACCGCCGCAGTCCATCCAAGGTCCGTTCATGAAAATCGAATCCATCCGTCTCAAGAACTTCAAGGCCTTCCGCGATGTACACCTGAAGGACATTCCAGCCTTTCTGGTGGTGGTCGGTGCAAACGGGTCAGGGAAATCGACGTTGTTCGACGTGTTCGGCTTCCTGCACGACTG
The DNA here is from genome assembly GCF_035444905.1 of Thauera sp. Lineage (GTDB taxonomy): Bacteria > Pseudomonadota > Gammaproteobacteria > Burkholderiales > Rhodocyclaceae > Thauera. The sequence goes on along the minus strand of NZ_DAOMPS010000013.1, from coordinate 20,464 downwards.
CCTGAAAGGCAATGTCCGACAAGCGCTCGACAAGCGCGGCCGCTTCGGCGAAGTGCTGAGCCGCGGTTGCGATCCGAAGAAGGACACGATCCTCATCGAGTTGCAGTACCGCATGGAGATCACTGGCGTCGAGCGGCTGGTGACGTACTCGTTGGAAATCGGCGAGCGCCAAGGGCTGCCGGTGGTCTGCAAGGAGCTGCTGCGTTACAAGCGCGGCCGCTACGGAAGTCCCTACCACTTCCTCAGTTTTGCCGAGGGCGAAGGCTACGCGATCACCAACGAGGAAGACTTCAACAAGACCGACGAGGAACTCGACCGCGAAACCCAACGGGTTGCGCCGGACACCCTTGCGATCAAAGGTCTCGGGCAATTCGAGCGTTTCAAAGCCGCCAATGCCTTCCGCAGCCTGATCGAGAACTGGCACGTTTCCGATTTCCACATCAGTGCAGCACGAGGACGCAAGGACGCCTCGGGGGCAATGGAGCACCTGTCGGAGACCGGCGAAAATCTACCCTTGGTGGCTCGTTATCTACATGAGCAGCACGCCGATATCTTCAGCAGAATCCTTGCGACGATGACCAAACGGGTCCCCGGCGTGACTTCGGTCGAACCCAAGCTGATGGATGATGGCTACCTCACGCTGCGTTTTCAGGATGGCTCGTTCAAGACACCTTTCCTCGACCGCTATGTATCCGACGGCACCATCAAGATGTTCGCGTATCTGGTGCTGCTGCACGATCCGAAGCCGCACCCCTTGTTGTGTGTGGAAGAACCGGAGAACCAGCTTTACCCGCAGTTGATGCCTGAACTCGCAGAGGAATTCCGGAGCTACGCCAATCGTGGCGGACAGGTGTTCGTATCCACTCATTCGCCGGATTTCCTGAACGCCATCGAACTCGACGAGGTGTATTGGCTGGTCAAGAAACAGGGCTACTCCGAGATTCACCGAGCGCGCGACAATGCACAAATTGCCGCTTACGTCGCTGAAGGTGATCAACTCGGCTACCTGTGGAAGCAGGGCTTCTTCGACGGGGTCGATCCGTGATGAGGGAGCTCGTGTTTCTGCTGGAAGAGCCGTCGGCCAAAGCCATGCTGGAATCCCTGCTCCCACGGATGCTGAAGGAAGACACCCGCTTCCGCTGCATTCCGTTCGAAGGCAAGCAGGATCTGGAGAAGCAACTGACTCGCCGCATTCGGGGGTACCAGAACGAACGCGCGCGCTTCATCGTACTGCGCGACCAGGACAGCCACCCCGACTGCACCGCGGTGAAGCAAGGTTTGCTCGATCTATGCGAGAAGTCCGGAAAATTTGCGCGATGCCTTGTGCGCATTGCTTGCCGAGAGCTCGAAACTTTCTACCTGGCCGACCTGCAGGCCGTCGAACAAGCCCTTAAGATCGACGGATTGAGTCGGCATCAGAACAGCAGGAAGTTTCGATCCCCGGACGGACTCGGCAGCCCCAGCCGAGAGTTGAAGACCTTGACACGCAATCGCTACGAAAAAGTCGCGGGCTCTCGGGAAATCGGCAAACACCTGCAACTCGACAATGCCCGCTCCGCGAGCTTTCGCAATCTCATCGCAGCCATCCGGCGTTGCGAAGACGAACTACTGCAGGAAGCAGTGTGAGTCCGTCTTTGTTCGAAGCAGATGGACAAGCTCGGCAAGGAGGAACACGTCACAGTCGCCCACCCGTCACCCCGATAACATGTGCATTGCCTCCAATGCAGGGAACATTCCGCCGGTCGACCGATGGGAGAATCCCGCCCTCCAGACTCATGATCCTGAAAGAAATCGACAGCAAAGACGCGCAACTCGCCGAGCTCGAGGCTTATCTCGCCACGCCAGGCATCCCAGCGGCCACACGAACACAAATCGAGCGGGAACTGAAGATCTTCCGCGCCGGCATCAAGGGTGAGCGCGAATCCGCCTACGACATCGATTTCTACAGCGGCGCGAGCAAGAATCGCATCGTCATCCACGATCTGCACATCGAGTACAACGGCCGGGTCGCCCAGATCGACCATCTGATTCTCAACCGCCTGCTCGAAGTCTATGTGCTCGAGACCAAGCACTTCAGTGAGGGCGTATCGATCAACGAGCAGGGCGAGTTCTCGATCTGGTTCGCCGGTAAGCCGCGCGGCATCCCCTCGCCGCTGGAGCAGAACGAACGCCACATCGCGGTGCTGCAGGACGTCTTCAAGACACTCGACATGCCCACACGCCTGGGCATCCGGCTTCAGCCAAGCTTCGAGTCACTGGTGCTGGTGTCGAAGAATGCACGCATCGGCCGACCGGACAAGTTCGATACGCGCCGCGTCCTCAAGTCTGACCAACTGGAGCGCTGGATCACCAAGAACATCGACTCGGGATCGCCGCTGATGATGGCCAAGGTCGTCAGCGTGGAGACCCTGACTGCCATCGCCCGCCAGCTCATCACACTGCACCGGCCGATCACGCCGGATTACCGGGCGAAGTTCGGCATCAGCGAGGAGATGCTGCGTCCAGCCTCACTTCCGCCTGCTACCACACTAGCGCCGCTCGAGCCGACCGAGTCCCCCACGCCACCTCCCACGCCCGAAACGGAACAGGTCGTTGCAGAGGCCACAGGCGAAACCACCGCAAGCTCCAGCAAACTGACCACTTCCAAGCTCGCCAAGGCGTTGAACCTCAAGACACCCGAGCTGACCGAGCGCTTGGTCGCCCACGGCCTGCTGGAACTGCGCGAGGGCAAGACCTACATCACCGCAGCAGGCAAGGCGGCGGGCGGAGAGTTCCGCATGAGCCCGAAGTTCGGGCCCTACTTCCTGTGGCCGGCGGATCTGGCGGTGTGACGAGGCGGGCCCTGGGCTGCCCTACGTTCCGGCCACCTTGCCACGATGAATCTCGGCGCAAGCAAGACGAACTCCAGACTTGACGGTACGTACGCAAGCGCGTACGTTTTCCCCATCGAAGGAGACCAGCCATGACCACGCTGACCGCGTCCGAAGCACGGGCCAACCTCTACCGCCTCATCGATCAGACCGCGGAGTCCCATCAGCCAATCCACATCACGGGCAAGCGCACCAGCGCCGTCCTGCTCTCCGCGGAGGACTGGCAGTCCATCCAGGAGACGCTTTACCTGCTTTCCATTCCGGGGATGCGCGAATCCATCAAGGAGAGCATGGCCGAGCCGCTTGACGAGAGCACCCGGGAGCTTGACTGGTGAGCTGGCAGCTCGTGTTCTCGAAGCACGCCCAGAAAGACGCGAAGAAGCTGGCGGCGGCCGGCCTGAAGTCAAAGGCCCAGGACTTGCTCGCGATCCTGGCAGATGATCCCTTCCACAAGCCCCCGCCCTACGAGAAGCTCGTGGGCGATCTTGCCGGGGCTTACTCGCGGCGCATCAACATCCAGCACCGCCTCGTCTATGAGGTCTTCGCCGAAGAGCGCGTGGTTCGGGTCCTAAGGATGTGGTCGCACTACGATTAGGAGCGCTGCCTGCTGCCCTCTCTCCGACCTGCCTCACCATGCCCACCCTCGTCCATCTCGACGACGACCTGCTCATCGTCGACAAACCCGCCGGCCTGCTCTCCGTGCCCGCCCGCGGCACCGACCGCCAGGACTGCCTCGCCACGCGCGTTCAGGCCCTGCAACCGGACGCCTTCATAGTCCATCGCCTGGACGCCGCCACTTCCGGCCTGGTGTTGTTCGCGCGCGGCCTCGAGATGCTGCGACGCCTCAGCCTCGCCTTCGAGCAGCGCACGGTGGGCAAGGAATACGTCGCGGTGGTGCACGGGCACCTGGCGCAGGATGAGGGCGAGATCGACCTGCCGCTCGCCGAGGACGCCGCCCACCGTCCGCGCCAGATCGTCGACCCGGTGCACGGCCGGCGCGCGCTCACGCGCTACCAGGTGCTGGCGCGCCTGGGCGAGGGCGCCGAGGCCTGCACGCGCGTGGCGCTCAAGCCGGTGACCGGTCGCGCCCACCAGTTGCGCGTGCATCTGCTCGCGCTCGGCCACCCGATCCTGGGCGATCCGCTCTACGCACCGGCGGACGCCGCCGCACGCTGCACGCGCATGCACCTTCACGCCCGCCGCATCGCCTTCATCCACCCCCGCACCCGGGTGCCCCTGCAGCGCGAAAGTCCGGTACCGTTCTGAGAGCACGGCCCAGCCACACCGGATCGCGGCACGCGTCCACCCCCACCTCGAAGGAGCGCCAAATGGACTTCATGACCGGCCTCGAGCGCCGCACCCTCAAGGCGAACGGCATCCGCATCAACCTCTGGGTCGGCGGCGACGGCGCGCCGGTGCTGCTGCTCCACGGCTGGCCGCAGACCGCGCAGATGTGGCACAAAATCGCGCCGCGCCTGGCCGCGCACTACACCGTCGTCTGCCCCGACCTGCGCGGCTATGGCGACAGCGACAAGCCGCGCGACGGCTACGACAAGAAGACCATGGCGCGCGACATGCACGAGGTGATGCGCGCGCTGGGGCATGAACGGTACGCGCTGATCGGCCACGATCGCGGCGGCCGCGTCGGCCACCGCCAGGCGCTGGACTACCCCGAGGCCGTCACCCGGCTGTGCGTGCTCGACATCGTGCCCACCCACACCGTGTTCTCGCAGACCGAGCGCCACCTCGCCGCCGCCTACTGGCACTGGTTCTTTTTCCAGGCGCCCGACCTGCCCGAACTCATGATCTCCGCCGCGCCCGAGGCCTTCCTGCGCCACGTGTTCCGCGCGCTGTCCTACCGCATGGGCGCGATCGAAGAGCCGTTGATCCAGGAATACCTTCGCGCCTTCACCCTGCCCGGCACGATCCGCGCCACGCTCGAGGACTACCGCGCCGCGGCAAGCCGCGACTTCGAGGACGACACGCGCGATCTCGCCCTGCGCGTACGCTGCCCGCTGCTCGCCATCTGGGGCGAGTTCGGCAAGATGCACGACCTCTTCGACGTGCTTGCGACCTGGCGGGAAAAAGCCGACCAGGTGAGCGGGCATCCGCTGCCCTGCGGCCATTTCATCCCCGAGGAGGCGCCTGCGGAGCTGCTTGCCGACCTGCTGGCCTTCCTGCGCGCCTGATCTCACGCGCACCATCGCAGTGCCCACCCAGCCATGAACCGCACCGACACCGATCCCCACGCCCCCACCGCCTGCTTCACCTACGGCTCGCTGATGTGCGAGGACATCATGGCCGCCGTCTGCGGCGCCCGCGCCGATCACCGCCCCGCCACGCTCCGGGGTCATCGCCGCCATGCAGTGGTCGGCGTGGCCTATCCCGGCATGGTGCCCAACGCCGATCATCGTGTGCAGGGCGTGCTCTACCTCGACCTGCCGGACTCGGCCTGGCCGCGCCTGGATGCCTTCGAGGGCGAGGAATACGAGCGCCGCCTCGTCGACGTCGTAGCGGACGACGGCGCGCGCATACGCGCCTGGACCTACGTCTTCCGCCCCCGCTTCGCCCACCGCCTCGCGCCCGCCGACTGGGACTTCGCGCACTTCCTGCGCGAAGGAAAGGCGCGCTTCGTGTCCGACTACGTGGGCTTCGACACCCTGCCGGCGCGATGACCACCCGCCGCACACCCGCCTACCTCGCCGGCTACCCGCCCGCGCTCGTGCACCAGGTGACGAGCGTGATCGAGCAGGGGCGCTTCGCCGCCGCCCTGCGCGCGCGCTACCCCGATGCCCATGCGGTGCGCTCGGACAATGCCCTCTACGACTACGTGCAGGCGCTCAAGGCCGCCCACCTGCGCAGCGCGCCGCCGCTCGGCAAGGTGCGCTTCGACAACACGCTGCACGTGATCCGCAACGCGCTCGGCACCCACACCGCGATCTCGCGCGTGCAGGGGTCGCGCCTGCAGGCCAAGCGCGAGATCCGCATCGCCACGCTGTTCCGCAACGTGCCGGAAGCCTTCCTGCGCATGATCGTCGTCCACGAGCTGGCCCACCTGCGAGTGCGCGAGCACGACAAGGCCTTCTACCAGCTCTGCCTGCACATGGCGCCGGATTACCACCAGGTCGAGTTCGATCTGCGCGCCTACCTCAGCTATCGCGACGCCGGCGGCGCGGCGCTGTGGGGGGCCTAGCCCAGAGATCGCACAAAGTCGTGCGCGTGGTCCTCAGGCAGCCAGCTGAACGAACTGCTTGTTCTCGATCAGCCCCTTGTGCACCAGCGCTGCCGCGCGGCGCATGTCGCGCGTTTCCAGCAGCGCCCGGGTCTCGATGTCGTCAAGGCCGGTCTGCAGGGCGTGAGGAAGGCCGCCCCGGGCGTTCTCGATCGCCACCCTGAGCCGCGCCAGCCCGGTCTCGGTGTCGAGGATGCCGAAGGGCAGCGGCTGTGGGCCTTGCAGTTTCCTGATCGCTTGGAGGTGGGGCGCGTGGGCGAGGTGCCAGTCAGCGTGGAGCGTCTCGGGCAGCGGCGTGCCCGGCGGCGCGAGCAGCGCATTGGCGATCACCTCTGCAGCACCGCCGAAGCCGCCCAGCAGGTAGAGGGGGATGCCGCGCTCGAGCGTCAGCAGCACCTCCTCGAAAATCCCCGGTAGGAAGCCGCTGTAGCCTGACATCCTGCCGCCGAGCACGATGCGCACCGACACCGGCGGGACCCATTCCGTGCGCGGTACGTCCGGGCTGCTCAGTGCCAGCCCGTCCATCGCCATGCGGCGCATCGCGCTTAGGCAGATCGCGCTGTTGAGCGGCACCCGGTGCGGGGCATGCGTCACGTCATGCTCGGGGTCGAAATCGCCGTCCGGGATCAACGCATCGAAGGCGATGCCCGCCATCGCCTGGTCGATGCGGATGATGCGGCAACTGTTGATCCAGCGCGCCTCGATCACCGGCGTGATGCGCAGATAATGCGGCCACGCGCTGTAGTTGTAGAGCCGGCCGATCGGCAGCCCATCTTCGTCGGCATTGCCCGCCTGCTCGCGCTCGGCCGCCTCGTCCTGTTCAGCACTGACCAGCCGCAACAGGTCGTAGGTGAAGTTGTCGCTGCGCTCCTGCAATCGCCCGCCATAGGCGAGGCTGGCGCCCTGGCGCAGCAGCGGCCGGGCGAGCAACACGAGCAGTTCGCGCAGATGTTCCAGCCCGAAGCCGCGGGACAGCAGCGGCGCACGCTCGTAGGACAGAGACAGCGCTATCAGGCGACGGGCGCTGTCGCGCGAACGATAGCGTGCGGCCTTCATAAGGAGGTTCATGAGCTCATCCGATCGAAGCTGAAGAATTCGACCTCGGGAAAGTAGTCGGTCAGCGTGTCGAGCTCCAGCCCGGTCAGGCCGCGGCCGGGGTAATACACCTGAAGCCCAGGCCTTGCTCGCCGGACGCGCGGGATATGCAGCAGCGAGGTCGGGTCGGGCAGCCAGTTGAGGACGACATGGTTACGTTCGTCGGGAACGGTCTCGCCCAGGGTGCGATGGAAGGCGGCGAGCAACACGTCGCGCAGCACCGTGGTGACAATCTGCTCCTCCTGGGCAGGGACGCCTTCCGACCAGCGGATCGAGGCGGTGTTGCCCAGCTCCGGCATGCCCGGCGTGTGGGTGCCGCCGGCCAGCGCGTCCACCACCAAGGTCGGATTGAGCAGCCAGCGTTCAGCCTTTCGCCCGCGGGCGGGCAGCTTCAGCGGCCGCCGAAAGAGCGAGAACTCGCGCCGGCACCAGGGGCGGCGCGCATATTCCGCGCTGCGTATCGCGATCAGGGCCGCACTTTGCGTCGGGCCCGACACATTGCTCTCGAGCACATGGCTGAAACTCGAGCCGTATGGAATGTCGTTCTCGTCGTAAAACGCGGCGAGCTGGGTTTGGCTGTAGATGTAGTCGCGGATGCTGCGCGCCGGAGCAGTGCCGTCCCTTTTTGCATGGCTCAGGAAGATCTTGACCTTGGGACGCGCAAGGTCACGCGCCGGACCGGCCGCCAGCCCCGCCGGCACGTCGTCCGGCCGCAGAAGCAGGTCGCACAGGGTCTCGGTGAGCTGCTTGAGCAGCGATCGGCTCACGGTCTCGAGCACCTCGTCGGCCCAGGGCTGTGCGGTGCCGCTGGTCGGCACGCCCGTCGGCCGCAGGAAGTTGAGCGCGTGCAGCGCCACTGGCCCGTTGTAGGCGGTGGCATCCAGCGCGACTGGCAGGCAGACGCGGCTCGCCCCGGTCTGCTCGCGGGCGAGCTGGCCGATCCAGTGGCGCCAGGCGGGGTCGGCGATCATGAAGGCGTCGATCAGCAGGATCACCACCTGCAGGTTACTGCCGGTCGCCGGTGCCGGGGGGCTAGCCGACGACGTGCGCTGCTCGCCCGGCAGCGGCGGTAGAAGACCTGCGGCCCCAGGCCGTTGCCCGGCCGCAGCCAGCCGTAGATCCGCGTCGCCAGTGCCTCGCCCGCTTCGCAGCGCGGATGCCACAGCACGTACATTTCCGGGATCAGACTACTCATACTCCTCCTCACCAGCCATCGGCGCGACGTCGGCGATCGCCGCGAGCACGCAGGCATACGCCAGCATGTCCCGCCGCACCGCCTCCAGATCCTGCCTGAACAGTGCCAGCGAGGCCTCGTCCGGCGTCGTCGTGTCGGCGAACTGCGGGTGCCAGCGCGTCAGGAAGGGTCGCAGGATGTGGTTCAGCACCGCGATGCCGATACGGGTGAAGGCCTGCGCGTCGCGCCCGTAGCGCTTCATGATGTCGCGCGCGCTGGCGAACAGCGAATGCAGGCTCTCCAGCGCGCTTGCCTCCACGCCCTGGCCGGGCGGCAGCGGCTGGGTGCTGATGCGCGTCGCGAGCTCGATGTAGAGCTCCCAAGCTGCGTTGCGGTCAGCCTCGTGGGGCGCGAATTCCGCGTCGACGAAACCACCCTCGAGCTTAAGCTTCGCTAATCCCCACTCGCCCAGGAGGTATTTCCACTTCATTGCTGTCCCCTCCGCGCCGCGCCGCCGCGCTCGACGGCCGGCGCGCCCCCGTGCTTCAAGTCCAGTATAGATAGCAGTGGCGCGTCCGCCCGCCCCGAACCGCGTCAACGGTCCTCACCGGGGCGTCGCGGCAAGGGCGACGGACGCTGCAGGCGTGCCACCGTCGCCCTTGCCTGCACTATCATCACGATGACAGGCGGCCCAGGAGTTCCGCGATGCCAGATAAGCCACCGCGCGTATTCATCAGCTATGCCCAGGAAGGTGAAGCGCATTCGGACTGGGTGCGAGCGCTTGCCGACGCGTTGACGCGCGAAGGCATCGAGGCGGCGATCGACCAGCGCGTGGAATGGCCCGAGAAGGGCTGGCGCCCCTGGATGAGCGAGCAGATCGCCGCAGCGGATTGGGTGCTCGTGGTATGCACCTCGGCGTATCGGCGGCGCTTCGACGACAACGCAGAGGACACGCTTCCGCAGCGGCGTGGTGTGCGGTGGGAGTCGCAGCACATTACCCAAGCGCTGTACGACGGCAAGTTCCGGAACCGCCGCTTCGTACCAGTGCTGCCGCCGACGGCCGATGACGATGATGTTGCCTTTGCACTGCGGGATTACCGAAGGTTCCGATTGGGAGAGACGTTCGAGATTCACGACGACGATCGCGACCATGAAGGATTTACCGCCCTCTACCGCCTGCTGACCGGGCAGCCGGCGTATCCGGCACCCAAGCCCGGGAACCTCCGCCGACTCGCTCCATTGACGGCGGGTGCAGAGTCTCAGTCGGTCGCCGAGTTGGAAACAACGCCCCTGCCTGCGGCGAACATCCCGAACCCTTACCCTGGCCTCGTCGCCTTCACCCCCGATCGCCAGCGTTTCTACTTCGGCCGGGACGAGGACATCCCGCGCGTGGTCTCCCGACTCGCCGAGGGTCGGTTCGTCTGCGTGATCGGCAACTCGGGCACCGGCAAGTCGAGGAGCGCGATCGGGAGCGGAGCATCGCCACTGCGGCAGCACCGGTGGATAAGCTCATCGACGCCAAACCGGCCCGTGCGACGGCCTGTGCTCACCTCGTCGCCGAGCTTGCGAGCGTGGTGGAGGGGGTCGCGATTCGCCGCACTGCCGAGGTGGTGGCGCTGCGGGCCGATGCGGAAGTCGCCCCCCTCATCGATGCGATGCGTACGCAGGGCCTGCTGACCGACCCCGACGAGGCCCATGTCGCGATAGCGCACGAGGCCGTGTTCACCCACTGGCCACGGCTGAAGGACTGGCTGCAGCATTTCGCCGTGAAGCTCGATCTGCGCCGCCAGGCGGCGCTGGCGGCGCGCGACTGGTACAAGGCGGTGGAAGCCGAGCGGTGCGCTCCGCAATCCTTACGCCGGCGGGCAAGCGATGTCCTGCGCTGGGGCTGGACGACGCCGGGCTCCCGGACATCGTCTGGGAGCGCATCGCTGAGAGCGGTGAGGTCACCCTGGAAACCAAGCCGCCCCGAACTTTCACAGTGACGCCGTTCTGGATTGCGCGTTATGCGGTCACCTGGGCGCAGTACCGGGCCTTCATCGATGCGGCTGATGGATACCAGGATGCGCGCTGGTGGGACGGTCTGAAGCTGGAAGAGCAGCCGGGCGACCCTCTCTGGGCGTTCGCGAACCATCCGGCGATCAATGTCTCCTGGTACGACGCGATGGCGTTTTGCCGTTGGCTGAGCGCCCGATTCGCGCTTGAACAGGGCGAGCAAGTGCGACTGCCAACAGAATGGGAATGGCAATGGGTTGCGCAGTCGTGCGCGGCAAGACTGCCATACCCGTGGGGTGAAGACTGGAACGCTGCCCGGACGAATTCAGACCAGGCGGGACTGGGGAGAACGGTCGCAGTCGGGCTCTACCCACTTGGTGGCCCTGCAGGCAGGAAGGTCATGGACCTAGAGGGCAACGTCTTGGAATGGTGTCTGAACGAGTACAGGTTGCCGGAGATGGTTGGATTAGCGGGGCAAGGAGCGTGGCGAGTGTTGCGCGGCTGTTCGTGGCTGGCGGAGGATCCGGACGAATGTCGTGCGGCCAGTCGCCAAATGGGCATGCTCGACTACCGCGGCACCCACGTCGGCTTTCGCGTGTGTCGTGGCGTCCCCGTCGAACCGAAGCACGCCGACGCGCGGTGACGTTGACCATTGAGCGTCGCACCGCCCAGCAGAGCATCGATCAGGTTCAAGCATTCGCGGTTGGACACCGGCGCGATGGCCGACTACGGTGTGAATCAGTAGTCGCGCCGAGGTCCTCCGTGCCGGCGACGCACTAGGTGCCGCAGCGCACACGGCCCCGTTGCTGCCGTGCGCATGCAGACAACCTTCAATGGATCACCGATTGCGAGCAGTTCGGCTCGCAATCAAGGAAGACTGACCATGGACGCGCTGCTGTGCCTGGTGGGGCTCTGCGACGCCGCGGCGCAAGCGATCGATACGGTCGGCGAGCTCGCGGATTCCGCCGCAGCCGTGGCCGGCGCGGATGTGCCGTCCCCCGCCGACAGCGCCGCCGCGGACGCCGGCCAAGCCTCGGACACGGGCGCCGAGATTGGGGACGATGGCTTCGAGCGTGAGTTCAACCTGGCGTTGACCTGGTTCGGCATCGTCGTCATCGTGCTCGCCCAGTTCGCCGCGCCTCGGGTGCTCCTTCGCTACCGCCGGCGCCTGACCGGCTTCATGCAAAAGGCCTCGCACGAGGGCCGCCGCGACGATGCCTCCCGCGACTGGGACACCACCGCCCTGCTGCTCGGCATCGAACGCCAGCGACGCGCGGTGTTGCAGGTGCTGGTCGGCGTCGTGCTGCTGTACTCGGTCGCCGCGGCGCTGATCTACGGCTGGCAGTTCGACGACGCGGTAGACCACGCCCTGTCCATGTCGGTGTCCTTCTTCATGTTCGCCAGCTTCAGCGCGCCAGTCGTGCTGCTCGGCGTCTCCGCATCCAACTTCGCCCGCCTGTTCTGGGTCTGGGTCGGCCCGGCGGCGTTCGCGGCAGCGGCCATGCAGAGCATCATCGCCACCACCGTGGATCCCGATCTGGAGCGCGCAGCCATCGTCTGGGCCCTGGCGGGCGTGCTGCTGCTCACCGCCGCCGCCGTCGCCGTGCGCCAATGGGCGCCCGCAGCGCTATGGCACTGGCTGCGCGCCCGGCGCTGGCGTGTCGGCTCGGTGCTGCTGCTGGGCTTCTTCATCGTCCTCGGCGCGCTGGCGCCGGAAGGCGATGTGCGCAGCAATGCCTTCGAGGCCTTCCTGATGCTGCTGGCGGGCTGCACGATCGCGCTGGTGGCGATCACGCTGTGCTACTACACGCTGGTCGACCGCAGCAAGCGCATCGTCGTGCCCCTGATCGCGGCGGCGCTGCTGGCGGTGGTCGCCGCGGCCACGGTGTTCGCGGTGCTCGCCTTCGAGGCGTTCGAACCGGGCCCGGCGATGGGCTTCGTGCTGGCTGCCGCGGCGCTCGGCTTCGGCCTGCTGACGGCCAGTTTCCTGCTCAGCTGGATCCGCCTTGCCTACGTGCAGAAGCTGTTCAGCGACGCTCAGTTCCAGGTCTTTTGCTGGATGATCGCCATCGCCGGCATCGTCGTCAGTGTCGAGACGCTGACCAGCGGCGAACCGCTGTGGGGCGGCATCAACCTGCGCCTGCTCGGCGCCACCGGCCTGGCCCTGCTCGCCTACTGGCTGCTGACCCGTTATGGCATCCGGCCGCTGGACAGCAACAAGCGGCTACTGGTGCTGCGCGTCTTCGCGCAGGACGAGCGCGGCGAACGGCTGCTCGACGAGCTCGAGTACCGCTGGCGCTTCATCGGTCCGATCGTGCTGATCGGCGCCAACGATGTCGCCGGCCGCACGATCGACCCGGCGAAGGCCGCCGACTACCTTCGCGGCAAGCTGAGGAACGCCTTCGTGGCGGACAGCCGCGCTCTGCACAAGCGCATGGCGGCAATCGATGAGGCACCTGACCCCGACGGCCGCTACCGGGTCAACGAGCTCTTCTGCTTCGACGACACCTGGAAGGAGGCCGTGCAACTGCTGCTCGACTCGAGCGACGCGATCGTGCTCGATCTCAGCGGCTTCACCGCAGCGCGTCGGGGCACCGCCTACGAGCTCGGCCTGCTCGCGGCGAGTGGGGCGCTCGCGCGCACCGTGCTCCTGATCAGCGCCGAAACCGACCTCGCCGCCGTGCGTGCCGCGCTGCACCTGCCCGACGACGGCCCGCTACCGGCCGGCGGCGTGCTCGAGGTCGACCACCGCCTCGACGGTGACAAGGTCGTCACGGCGCTTGTGCAGGCGGCACGCCGCATGCCCACGGGCACGCCGGCCAGCGGGCTCGAACGAAAGAGTCCGCTGGAGGTGGCCGCATGAAGGCGATCAACGGGAGGGCGGGGGCAGCTGCCCATTGAGGCAGGGCGCCCATCGGCGGTCATCGCGGAAATGATCGGGGAATGATGGGCCGCCAATCGGCCGTCGATCGGCCGTCACAGTAGGGCTCCATCCTCATGCTGGGTTATATTGCAACGCAACAGACCTAGCGAAAGGATCGTTCCCATGGCCTCCACCCCACCCTCCTTCTTCCGCCGCATCGGGCTCGCCCTGTCCGTCCTGTTCAACGCCGAGCTCGCCGCGAAGCTGCAGCGCGTGCGGGGCGAAGGCGAGCCGCCCGCGGACGAAACGCCCATCACCCCCGTGGCACCCGTCGCCGAACCGCAAGCCGTCATCGTGCGCGAGACCACGCCGGAAGCCGCGCTGCAGCTGCTCGGCCTGCTGCAGCGCGAGGCGCGCTTCGTCGACTTCGTGCAGGAAGACGTCACCGCCTATGCGGACGCCGACATCGGCGCCGCCGCGCGCGTGGTGCACGAAGGCTGCCGCAAGGTGCTGCGCGAGCACTTCGACATCGAGCCGGTACGTTCCGAACCGGAGGGCAGCCGCATCACCCTGGCCGAAGGCTTCGACGCCGCTGCCGTGCGCCTCACCGGCAAGGTGGTCGGCAAGCCGCCCTTCACCGGCAGCCTCGGCCACCGTGGCTGGCGCGTCGCCGACACCCGGCTGCCGAAGCTGGCCGAGGGCCACGACGCCAGCGTGATCGCCCAGGCGGAGGTGGAGCTGTGAGCGCCGCCCGCTACGCTATCGGCATCGACCTCGGCACCACCCACTGCGCGCTGTCCTACGTCGATTTCGAATCCAGCGACGGCGAGGCCGCCGCGCAGCAGGTGCTGCAGATTCCCCAGCTCAGCGGCCCCGGCAGCGTCGAGGAGCGCCCGCTGCTGCCGTCCTTCATCTACCTGCCGCACGCCGACGAGCTCGCCGCGGGCGACCTCAGCCTGCCGTGGTCGGCAGAGCAGGATCACGCCGTCGGCGAGTTCGCCCGCAGCCGCGGCGCGGCCACGCCGATCCGCCTCGTCGCCAGCGCCAAGAGCTGGCTGTGCCACCCCGGCGTCGATCGCCGCGCCGACATCCTGCCCGCCGAGGCGCCAGCCGAAGTGGCGCGCATCTCGCCGCTGACGGCCTCGGTGCGTTACCTGTCGCACCTGCGCGAAGCCTGGAACGCCGCCCACCCCGATGCGCCCTTCGACGCCCAGGACATCACCGTCACCATTCCCGCCTCCTTCGATCCGGCCGCGCGCGAGCTCACCGCCGAGGCCGCGCAGGCCGCCGGCTACCCGCGCCTGACCCTGCTCGAGGAGCCGCAGGCCGCGCTCTACAGCTGGATCCAGCGCAGCGCCGGGCAGTGGCGCAAGGAGGTAAAGCCCGGCGACCTCATCCTGGTGGTCGACGTCGGCGGCGGCACCACCGACCTGTCGCTGATCGCGGTGCTCGAGCGCGACGGCAACCTGGAACTGCACCGGGTCGCGGTCGGCGAGCACATCCTGCTCGGCGGCGACAACATGGACCTCGCCCTGGCTTACGCCGTCACCCGCAAGCTCGCCGCGCAGGGCACGCGGCTCGACCCGTGGCAGACACGCGCGCTCGCCCACGCCTGCCGCGCGGCCAAGGAGGCGCTGCTCAGCGACTCCGGGCTCGACGCCGTGCCGGTGGTGGTGCCGAGCCGCGGCTCGAAGCTGATCGGCGGCTCGATCCGCACCGAAGTCAGCCGCGACGAACTCGGCGCCACCCTGGTCGAAGGCTTCTTCCCGCAGGTCGCGGTCACCGAGCAGCCAATAAGCCGCGCCCGCACCGCGCTCACCCAGCTCGGCCTTCCCTATGCGCAGGATGCGGCGATCACCCGCCACCTGGCCGCCTTCCTGACCCGCCAGCTCGGCGCCACAGCGGAGCTCGAGGATTTCGCGGCCCAGCCCGCGGACGCCCGCTTCCTGCATCCGACCGCGGTGCTGTTCAACGGCGGCGTGCTCAAGTCCGAGCTGATCTCGGAGCGCGTGCTGGACATCCTCAACGCCTGGCTCGAAGCCGACGGCGCGCCGCCCGCGCGCCTGCTCGGCGGCGCCGACCTCGACCTCGCGGTGGCGCGCGGCGCCGCCTATTACGGCTATGTGCGCCATGGTCGCGGCGTGCGCATCCGCGGCGGCACCGCGCGCGCCTACTACGTGGGGGTGGAGTCGGCGATGCCGGCGATCCCCGGCATGGAGCCGCCGCTCGAAGCCCTGTGCGTCGCGCCCTTCGGCATGGAGGAAGGCAGCGAGGCGGCCCTGCCCGCGCAGGAGTTCGGCCTGGTGGTGGGCGAGCCGGTGCGCTTCCGCTTCTTCGGCTCCTCGGTGCGCCGCCAGGACGAGGTCGGCACCCTGCTCGACTTCTGGGCCGACGACGAGCTGCAGGAACTCGAGGAGATCGAGGCCACGCTGCCGGCCGAAGGCCGCAGGCCGGGCGACATCGTGCGCGTGAAGCTGCACGCGCGCGTCACCGAGACCGGCACGCTCGAGCTCGAGGCCTTGCCGGTGGACGGCAGCGCACGCTGGAAGGTGCAGTTCGACGTGCGCGGCGAGGGCGCCAACGCGGGCAGTGACGCCCAGGCGGACGACGACGCCAGCTAAGGAAAGCCCCGCCGTGGCGCGCTACACCGTCGGCATCGACCTCGGCACCAGCAACACGGTCGTCGCCTTCGCCGCCGAGGGCGACGAGCGCATCCAGTTGCTGGCGATCGATCAGCTCGTCGGCCGCGGCGAGGTCGCGGCGCGCCCCTTGCTGCCTTCGGTGCGCTACCACCCGGCCGCCGGCGAGCTCGCTGCCGCCGACCTGCGACTGCCGTGGCCGGGGGCCGCGCTGGCCGACGCGCCCGCGGCGGTGATCGGCCACTTCGCGCGCGAGCTCGGCGCCCAGGTGCCGGGGCGCGCCGTCGCAAGCGCCAAGAGCTGGCTGTCGCACGCAGGGGTCGATCGCAACGCCGCCATCCTGCCCTGGGGCGCGGACGAGGATGTTGCCAAGGTGTCGCCGGTGACGGCCAGCGCGAGCTACCTCGCCCATGTCCGCGCCGCCTGGAACGCCCACCATCCGGACGCGCCGCTCGAGGCGCAGGACATCGTGCTTACCGTACCGGCCTCCTTCGACGAGGGCGCGCGCGCGCTCACCGTCGAGGCCGCGCGCCGCGCCGGCCTGCCGCGGCTGCGCCTGCTCGAGGAGCCGCAGGCGGCCTTCCACGACTGGCTGTTCCGCCACCGCGACCGCCTCGCCGACGAACTCGCGGCATCGCGCCTGGTGCTGGTGTGCGACGTCGGCGGCGGCACAACCGATCTCACGCTGATCCAGGTCGAGGCGGCCGCCGATGAGGGCCGCCCGCCGCGCCTGACCCGCATCGGCGTCGGCGACCACCTGATGCTGGGCGGCGACAACATGGACCTCGCGCTCGCCCACCTCGTCGAGCGCCGCCTCGCCGCCCAGGCGGGTGCCAGCGGCGAACGCCTGTCCGCCGCGCGCCTGTCGCAACTGGTGCAGCGCTGCCGGCTGGCGAAGGAGCAGTTGCTGGCGGCAAACGCCCCCGAGCAGGTTACGGTGACCCTGCTCGGCGCCGGTTCCCGCCTGATCGGCGGCGCGCGCTCGGCCGAGCTGAGCCGTGACGAAGTCGAGCGCCTGGTCGTCGACGGCTTCCTGCCGCTCGGCGGCGCCGACGAGCTGCAGCAGCGGCGCCGCGCCGCGATCGTCGAGTTCGGCCTGCCTTATCCCGCCGACCCTGCGATCAGCCGCCATCTGGCCGCCTTCCTGCAGCGCCACGCCACGGTGGCGCGCACCGCACTCGGCGTCGCGGCCGACGGCGACGACCGGCCTCCGGTGCCCGACACCCTGCTGCTCAACGGCGGCGCCTTTCGTGCTCCCGCCCTGGCGGCGCGACTCGAGGCGCTGCTCACGCACTGGCGCGGCATCGCCCCGCGCGTGCTGCACAACGACGAGCCCGATGTCGCCGTCGCCCGCGGCGCGGTGGCCTTCGCCCTGGTGCGCGGCGCGCGCGCCGGGCTCGGCCCCGGCATCGGCGGCGGCGCGGCGCGCAGCTACTTCCTGCTGCTGGACGAGGCGGGCAAGGCCGCGCGCGCAATCTGCGTGCTGCCGCGCGGCACCGAATCGGGCGTCGAGGTGGCACTGCCCGAGCGCCGCTTCGCCCTGCGCCTGGGCCAGCCAGTGCGCTTTCACCTCGTATCCTCGACCCGCGACACGGCCTGGCCGGCCGGCGCACTGGTCGATGTGGACAGCGACGACTTCATCCGCCTGCCGCCGCTCACCGCCCGCCTGCCGCCCACCAGCGCCGGCCGCCGGGAGAACGTCGAGGTACGCCTGGTGACGACCCTCACCGAGGTCGGCACGCTCGAGATGCAGTGCGTCAGCACCGACGACGACGCGCGCCGCTGGCAGCTCGCCTTCCAGGTGCGCGCCGAAGCCGCGGCGGATGGCGCCGACAGCGCCGAGGCGCCCGGCCCCGCCATCCATCCGCGGCTGGCGCAGGCGCTCGCCCTGATCGACGACACCTTCGGCGGCCAGGCGCGCCAGCTCGAGGCCAGGGACGTGCGCCAGCTGCGCGGCCGCCTGGAGCGCGTGCTCGGCCGACGGGATGACTGGGACATGGCGCTGCTGCGCACCCTGTTCGACGCCCTGCTCGAGCGCGCCCGCCGCCGCCGGCGCAGCGCGGAACATGAGCGCACCTGGCTCAACCTCGCCGGCTACTGCCTGCGCCCCGGCCTCGGCGCGGCGCTCGACGACTGGCGCATCGACCAGCTGTGGGCGCTGTTACCGCAGGGCATACAGTACGTGCAGGACAGCAACAACTGGAGCGAGTGGTGGACGCTGTGGCGCCGCAGCGCCGGCGGGCTGGACGAGGACCGGCAACTGCAGATCCTGGAGGTGCTCGCCGGCCATCTCGAGCACGCCGATGCCGCCCGCCGCCGCGGCGAGGCGGTGCAGGGCAGCTACGACGACATGGTGCGGCTGGCCGCCTCGCTCGAGCGCGTGCCGGTCATGCACCGCATCGAGGTCGGCCGCTGGCTGCTCGAGCGCCTGCAGCGCCCGGCCGAGAAAGCCCACACCTGGTGGGCGCTCGGCCGCGTCGGCGCGCGTGAATCGCTCTACGGCAGCGCGCACAACGTCGTGCCGCCCGACATCGCCAGCGAGTGGCTCGCCGCCGTGCTCGCGCTCGACTGGAAGACCATCGAGCCTGCCGCCTTCGCCGCCGCCCGGATCGCCCGCCTCACCGGCGACCGCACGCGCGACCTCGCCCCCGCGCTGCGCGACGAGGTCGCCCGCCGCCTCGCCGCGATCCGCGCCCCGCAGAGCTGGATCACCATGGTGCGCGAGGTCGTCGGCCTCGACGAAGCCGACCGCCGACGCAGCTTCGGCGAAGCGCTGCCGCCCGGGCTGAAGCTGCTCTGAGCCGCGGCGAAGCGCGGCGACGCATCCGGCCTGAATCAACCAGCTCCGCAAGAATCGGATTGATCGCCGGCACTGCGCCCGGATACTGGGACCCGACGCCCGCCGCCGAGCCTTTCCATTGCGCGCGGCGCAGCGCCGGCCACCCGCTGCCGCTCGCCCACGCCCGAACCGGAGTCAGTCCATGTCCGCCGACGAAACCGCCTCGCGCCACTACGCGATCGTCGCCCGCGCGATCGCCTTCATCCGCAGCCACGCCGGTGGCCAACCTTCTCTGGAGGAGATCGCCGCCGCGGTCCACCTCAGCCCCGCGCACCTGCAGCGCGTGTTCGCGGCCTGGGCCGGCATCTCGCCCAAGCGCTTCCTGCAGTACCTGACCAAGGAATACGCCCGCCAGCAATTGGCAGATTCCGCGAATCTGCTCGACGTCACCCTCGACGCCGGCCTCGGCAGCCCGAGCCGGCTGCACGAGCTGATGGTGAGCTGCGAGGCGATGACGCCGGGCGAGATCAAGGCCGCCGCGCGCGGCATCGACATCGGCCACGGCATCGCTCCGACGCCCTTCGGCGACGCGCTGGTGGCGTGGACCGCGCGCGGCGTGTGCCATTTCGCCTTTGGCACCGGGGACGAGGCAAGCCTGCTCGCCGAACTGCGCAGCCTGTGGCCCGCGGCGACCCTGCAACGCGACGACGCGCAGGCGCAACGCTGGATGGAGCGGATCTTCCCGGCGGTGCCGACGCGCGGCCGCGTCCATCTGGTGCTGCGCGGCACCAACTTCCAGGTCAAGGTGTGGGAGGCGCTGATCCGCATCGAGCCGGGCCGCATCCTCTCTTACGGCCAGCTCGCCCGCGAGCTCGGCATGCCGCGCGCGCCACGCGCCGTCGGCAGCGCCCTGGCGGCCAACACGATCGGCTACCTGATCCCCTGCCACCGCGTCATCCGCGAGCGCGGCGAAGTGGGCGACTACCGCTGGGGCAGCGCGCGCAAGCTCGCCATGCTGGGCCGGGAGGCGGCCCGCCATGGCGAGCGGGCGAGCGCCTCGCCCGCTCCGACCGGTGCCGCGTAAGGCGTCGTCGGGTCGGGTCGCATTGAAGCCCGTCCTTGCCCCGGCATGGAGCGCGGCCCCGGGTCGATGGCTCAGCCGAGCGGTGCGCGGTCGATCGCCGACAGCGGCGCATTGACCTCGAACAGCTTGGCATTCACCTGCGGGACGCCGAATCCCAGCAGGCGCGCGCGATGCATCTCCAGGTAGCGCTCGGCATTGGCACGATCGGCAAACAGGTAGATGCCGCCGGCCTCGTTGGTGTCACGGTTCTCGGTCCAGATCTTCCACAGCAGCCCCGGCTCCTGCGCGATCGACTGTGCGAGCCCCTGCATGGCCTGCGCCATCTCGTCGCCCCAGGGGCCGGAATACGGGAAATCCACTTGCAGCAAGACAGCCATCATGAGCTCCTGAAAATGCGCTTACGGATGGGCAGGACAGGCCCTGCTCCAATCGAGACGATGCGTGCCGGCACAGAGCCTGCCGGGCATGCCGTCGAAATTCTAAGCCCTGCATGCCGTAGCTTCCCCGGCTTCCCTGGTGCACGACCGCCGCCGCCCGTTCTGATGCGATCGCACCACACAGGCGGTCACAGGGCCGCCAGCATGCGGCCCGAGGTGCGACAATCCCGCCCCTGCCCGCGCCCGTATCGGGCACGGAAAAGATCAGACAACATTCAAATTCGAGGGCAACACACGATGTCTAGGGATGCTCTGATTTATTCAGAGCCGGTAAAATACTGAGGTCATAAACCGCG
>NZ_DAOMPS010000012.1:0-95814 GCF_035444905.1 Thauera sp. | reverse complement strand
ACCGCCGCCGCGCGCGGCCTGATGGTCGCGACTCGAGATACCAACCCCTTCAAGGCGGCCGGCCTGGCTGTGATCGACCCTTGGGCAAATTGATGGACTCGCAGCACACCCCGCCCCCCTCTCGTAAGGTTTTCCCATGCTCGCAGTGCTGCAACGCGTCTCCGAAGCGCGCGTGATCGTCGAGGGCGAAACCATCGGCGAGATCGGCCCCGGCCTGCTCGCACTGGTGTGCGCCGAGCGCGGCGACACCCCGGCCGAGGCCGACAAGCTGCTCGCCAAGATGCTGAAGCTGCGCATCTTTGCCGACGAGGCCGGCAGGATGAACCGCTCGGTGCAGGACGTGGAAGGCGGGCTGCTCATCGTCAGCCAGTTCACACTGGCCGCCGACACCAAGGGCGGGAACCGCCCGAGCTTCACCAACGCCGCCGATCCGCAGACGGGCCGCTGGCTGTACGAGCACTTCGTCGCCCAGGCACGCAGCGCGCATCCGCGCGTCGAGGCCGGCCGCTTCGCCGCCGACATGAAGGTGCAACTGGTCAACGACGGCCCGGTGACGATTCCGCTACGCATCGCGCCGCCGGTCTGAGCTGCACCCGAATCACCCCTTCCTCAACGACCAACGCCTGTCCCGACCAGATGTCCGACGACCTCCCGCGCTTCCCCCTCCTGGCCGGCGCCCTGTTCGCGGCGCTCGGCGTCGCCCTCGGCGCCTTCGGCGCCCACGGCCTGCGCAGCCTGCTCGATGCCACCGCGCTCGGGTGGTGGCAGACCGCCGTGCAATACCAGATGTGGCATGCGATCGGCCTGATTGCGCTGGCGGCGCTACGCCTGCGCGGCAGTCTGCTGCCGGCCGCCCTGCTGGCGGCGGGCACGGTCATCTTCGCCGCTACCTTGTACGCGATGGCGCTGGGCGGCCCGCGCTGGCTGGGGGCGGTCACGCCGCTCGGCGGCAGCCTGATGATCCTCGGCTGGCTGGCGCTGGCCTGGCGGGTGCTGCAGCGCGCAGCGCCGCGTCCCTGAGCGCTTGCCCTGGCGCGCCTGGCGGTCCAACCGCAAAATACGCCCCACCCTGATCGTCATGCAAAGCGGGCATAATCGGCCCTCCCATCCCCCACGCGGAGACCCCCATGAAGCTCTACATGAAGCCCGGCGCCTGCTCGCTGTCGCCCCACATCGTGCTCGAAGAGTCGGGCCTGGACTACGAGACCGAGACCGTCGACCTCAAGACCAAGCGCACCAGCAGCGGCGAGGACTTCACCCGGATCAACCCCAAGGGCTATGTGCCCGCCCTGCTGCTCGACAGCGGCGAGCTGCTCACCGAAGGCCCGGCGATCATCCAGTACATCGCTGACCAGGCGCCGGCGAAGAAGCTCGCGCCCGCCAACGGCAGCATCGAGCGCTACCGCCTGCAGTCCTGGCTCAACTTCATCGCGACCGAACTGCACAAGTCGTGCAGCCCCTTCTTCAACCCCGCCGCAGGCGAGGACTGGAAGAAGATCGCCGCCGCCAACCTCGAGCGCCGCCTCGCCTACGTCAATGAACAGCTCGAAGGCAAAGCCTACCTGCTGGGCGAGGACTTCAGCGTCGCCGACGCCTATCTCTTCACCATATTGAGCTGGATGAAGTTCATCGGGATCGACATCTCGAAGTGGTCGAACCTTGCCGCCTGCTACGAGCGGGTGGGCGCCCGCCCCGCGGTGCGCGCCGTGCTGAAGACCGAGCAGCTGGGCTGAAGCCCTCAGCCTGAGCGCGCCGGCGTCTCACCCCGCGCCATCGGCCTGCCCCGTCAGCCCGGTGGCGCAGTCCCCAGGCAGCGGTCCCAGAAGCCGCTCAGCGTGCCGAAGCCGCGACGCTCATCATGCGTGTGATGAAAGCCGTGGTCCCGGCGTCGGGCCGCCAGCAGGCCACCGCCCACACCGCGATGCACACGGTCGTGCACCGCCTCCTGCAACATCTCGCCCACCAGCAACCCCAGCGACAGCGCCGCCGAGAAGGCCACGTTGCGCAGCAGCAGCGCAGGCGCGATCAACAGCACCAGCACCAGGGGCACGCTGAATGCCAGCGGGATCCGGATGGGCTCGTCGGGCACGCGATGGTGATGGGCATGCCAGGCCTTGAACGGCTCCACCCGATGCAGCACGAAGCGGTGCAGCAGGTACTCGAGCAGGGTCCACAGCACTAAGCCGCACGCGATCAGCGCAAGCGCCAGCCACTGCGGCATGCCCGTCGCCGCCAGCACGTACCCGGCGAGCAGCACCCCCGCCCCCGCCACCATCAGTGAGGCCGGATAGGCAAGCGCCAGCCGGCGCGGCGCATCATTCACGGCCTTCTCCCCGGGGCGCCTCGCTCATGCAACCCCTCGCCTCGCCTTGCCAGTCCATCGCTCGCTCTCCTCGCCGCTCGGCTGAGTCCCTTAGCCGCTGTCCGGTCCCGTCTTCATGATAGTCGCTGCAATCGGGCGCGCTGTCGGCTGCCCTGGAGCAGGTCGCCGGAAGCCTCGGCATCGCCTCTTGACTATACGGTACTAATTTAGTACTTTTTAGCCACACCGACAGGCGACAGGCACACAGACATGTTGCGCATCAGCAAGCTCACCGACTACGGCACCCTGATCCTTGCCCACATGGCGGGTTTCCCGGGCCGCCTGCACAGCGCCGCCGGGCTGGCCGAGGCCCTCGGCCTGGGGCTGCCCACGGTCAGCAAGGTGCTCAAGACGCTCGGTCGCCATGGGCTGGTGAGCAGCCAGCGTGGCGCCCATGGCGGCTACGTGCTGAGCCGTCCGCCTTCGCAGATCAGCGTGGCAGAGGTCATCGACGCCCTCGAGGATCAACCCTTCGGCCTCACCGAATGCAGCGCGAGCACAGGCGTGTGCAGCATGGAGAATGACTGCCGCATCCGTGACCACTGGCTGCGCATCAATTCCGCGGTCCGCCTGGCCCTGCAAGCGGTCGCCTTGGCCGACCTGGTGCCTCAGCAAGGCGGCGCCTCGGGCGAACACCGCCTGCACGGCCCGCCCCACCTCGCCAACCGCATGACCACCGCCTGCCTGCCCGCATCGCGCACCGACGACCAGGAGAACCGACCATGAACGCCCCCACGCTGACGCCCGCCCCCTCCCACGGTGACGCCATCGGTGCATTCCTCGAGCAGGATTACACCGCCGGCTTCGAAACCCACCTGGACAGCGACAGCCTGCCCAAGGGCCTGTCCGAAGAGGTCATCCAGATGATCTCGGCGCGCAAGGGCGAGCCCGAGTGGCTGCTGCAATGGCGGCTCGAAGCCTACCGCCACTGGCTGACGATGACGCCACCGACCTGGGCGGCCGTGAGCTTTCCGCCGGTCGATTTCCAGGACATCGTCTATTACTCCGCGCCCAAGTCGAAGAAGGACGGCCCCAAGAGCCTGGACGAGGTCGACCCGGAGCTGCTGCGCACCTTCGAGAAGCTCGGCGTGCCGCTGCACGAGCGCGCGCGCCTGGCCGGCGTGGCGGTGGACGCCGTGTTCGACTCGGTGAGCGTGGCCACCACCTTCAGGAAGGAGCTGGCCGAGCACGGCATCATCTTCTGTTCGTTCTCGGAGGCGGTGAAGGAGCACCCGGAACTCGTGCGCCAGTACCTCGGCACCGTGGTGCCGCCGGGCGACAACTTCTACGCCGCGCTCAACTCGGCGGTGTTCTCCGACGGCTCCTTCGTCTTCATCCCCAGGGGCGTGAAGTGCCCGATGGAGCTGTCGACCTACTTCCGCATCAACGCCCGCGACACCGGTCAGTTCGAGCGCACGCTGATCATCGCCGAGGAAGGCGCCTCGGTCAGCTACCTCGAAGGCTGTACCGCGCCGATGCGCGACGAGAACCAGCTCCACGCCGCGGTGGTCGAGCTGATCGCGCTCGACGACGCCAAGATCAAGTACTCCACCGTGCAGAACTGGTACCCGGGCGACAAGGAAGGCAAGGGCGGCATCTACAACTTCGTCACCAAGCGTGGCGACTGCCGCGGCGCGCGCTCGCACATCTCCTGGACCCAGGTCGAGACCGGCTCGGCGATCACCTGGAAATACCCGAGCGTGATCCTGCGCGGCGACGACTCGGTGGGCGACTTCCACTCGGTGGCGCTGACCAACAACCTGCAGCAGGCCGACACCGGCACCAAGATGATCCACATGGGGCGCAACACCCGCAGCACCATCCTCAGCAAGGGCATCTCGGCCGGGCGCGGCAGCAATACCTTCCGCGGCCTGGTCAAGGTCACGCCCAAGGCCGAAGGCGCGCGCAACTACACCCAGTGCGATTCGCTCTTGATCGGCGACCGCTGCGCGGCGCACACCTTCCCCACCATCGAGGTGCGCCACCCCACGGCGCATGTCGAGCACGAGGCCACCACCTCGCGCATCGGCGAGGACCAGCTGTTCTACGCGATGCAGCGCGGCATCAGTGCCGAGGACGCGGTGTCGATGATCGTCAATGGCTTCTGCCGCGAGGTGTTCAAGGAACTGCCAATGGAATTCGCGGTGGAAGCACAGAAACTATTGGGCGTGAGCCTCGAAGGCAGCGTCGGCTGAGCAAAGGGAGAATGAACATGCTGAAAATCAACAACCTGCACGCCGCGGTCGACGGCAAGGCGATCCTCAACGGGCTGAGCCTCGAAGTGGCCGACGGCGAGGTGCACGCGATCATGGGCCCCAACGGCTCGGGCAAGAGCACGCTCGCCCAGGTGCTGGCCGGGCGCGACACCTTCACCGTCACCGACGGCAGCGTGGACTGGGACGGCGCCGACCTGCTCACCCTGCCCGCTGAGGAGCGCGCCCGCGCCGGGCTCTTCCTCGCCTTCCAGTACCCCGTCGAGATTCCCGGCGTGTCGAATGCCTACTTCCTCAAGGCCGCGGTCAATGCCATCCGCCGCCATCGCGGCCTGCCCGAATACGATGCGATGGACTTCCTCGCGCGGGTGAAGGCCGAGATGAAGGCCGTCGGCATGAAGGAGGAATTCCTCTACCGCTCGGTGAATGAGGGCTTCTCGGGCGGCGAGAAGAAGCGCAACGAGGTGCTGCAGATGGCGCTGCTCGAGCCCAGGCTCGCGGTGCTGGACGAGACCGACTCCGGGCTGGACATCGACGCGCTCAAGATCGTCGCCGAGGGCGTCAACCGCCTGCGCTCGCCCGAGCGTTCGATGATCGTCATCACCCACTACCAGCGCCTGCTCGACTACATCGTCCCCGACAAG
The DNA here is from genome assembly GCF_035444905.1 of Thauera sp. Classification (GTDB taxonomy): domain Bacteria; phylum Pseudomonadota; class Gammaproteobacteria; order Burkholderiales; family Rhodocyclaceae; genus Thauera. The sequence continues at coordinate 90,595 of NZ_DAOMPS010000012.1, read as the reverse complement.
GTGCACGTGCTGTCGCAGGGCCGTATCGTGCGCTCGGGCGGGCGCGAACTCGCCCTCGAACTGGAAGCGCACGGCTACGGCTGGATCGGCGACGCCAAGCCCGCGGGCGCCGCAGCGGGAGCGCGGCCATGAGCGCAATCGACTTCTGGCTGGCCCAGCAGCAGTCCGCTGCCGCGCACTTGCCCGGCGCCGCACTGCCCTGGCTGGCGAACTTGCGCGCGCGCGCCATCACCCGCTTCGCCGACGAGGGCTGGCCGACCTCGCGGCTGGAGAACTGGCGCCACACCTCGCTCGCCTTTCTGGATCAGCACACGCTCGCCGCAGGGCAAGCGCCTGCGGCCGAGGGCGTACTCGCGGCCTTGCGCGTGAGCGCGCCGGAAGACCACTGGCTGGTCTTCGTCGACGGCCGCTTCGCGCCTGCCCTGTCGGCCATCGGCGGGCTACCGGCCGGCGCCCGCGTCGGCAGCCTGGCCGACGCGCTGCAACGCGAGCCGGAAGCGGTCGAAGCCGCGTTCGGCACGGACGAAGATGGCGACAGCCCGGCGGCGCTGAACGCGGCGCTGGCAGCCGACGGCGCCTGGATCCGCCTCGGGCGTGGCGTGGTGGTGGACAAGCCGCTGCACCTGGTCTTCATCGGCCAGGCCAGCGCCCACCGCCATGTGCGCAACCTCATCGTCGCCGAGGCCGGCGCCCGGGCGACCATCGCCGAGCACTATCCGGCCGGCAGCGACGGCGCGACGCTGACCACGGCGGTCACCCGCATCCAGGTCGGGGCGGACAGCCACATCAGCCACCTCAAGCTGCAACAGGAGGCCGCCAGCGCCATCCACCTCGCCACCATCTCGGCCGAGCAGGCCCGCGGCGCGGTGCTGGCCTCGCATTCGCTGTCCTTCGGCGCACGCCTGGCGCGCAATGACATTCGCACCCGCCTGCAGGGCGAAGGTGCCGAGGCGCTGCTGAACGGCCTCTACCATGCCGATGGTCGGCGCCATGTGGATCACCACACCCGCATCGACCACGCCCGCCCGCAGGGCACCAGCCGCGAGTACTACCGCGGCCTGCTCGACGGCAATGCGCGCGGCGTGTTCACCGGCCGCATCGTGGTGGCGGAAGACGCCCAGCGCACCGACGCGCTGCAACGCTGCGACAACCTGCTGCTGTCGCGCCTGGCCGAGGCCGATGCGCGCCCCGAGCTCGAGATCTACGCCGACGACGTCAAGTGCGCCCACGGTGCCACCGTCGGCCAGATCGACGAGGATGCGCTGTTCTACCTGCGCGCGCGCGGCATCGAGGCCGGCCATGCACGCGAACTGCTCACCTACGCCTTCGCCGCCGAGGTCATCGAACGCATCGCCTGCGCACCGCTGCAGGCGCTCGGCCGCCGTGCCCTGCTCGCCCGCCTGCCCGGCGCCGCCCACCTGGAGGAACTGCAGTGACTGACCTGACTGCCGTGGCCGAAGCAACGACGGCCCTGCCCCTGCTCGAGGTCGCCGCCGACTTCCCGATCCTGTCGCGGCCGGTCAATGGCCGCCGGCTGACCTACCTGGACAACGGCGCGACGACCCAGAAACCGGACGCGGTGATCGAGGCCGAGCGCCGCTTCTACCGCGAATCGAACGCCAACATCCATCGTGGCGTGCACTGGCTGTCGCAACATGCGACCGAGCGCTACGACGCCGCGCGCGCCAGCGTGCAGCGCTTTGTCAATGCGCCGAGCGCCGACGAGATCGTGTTCACGCGCGGCACCACCGAGGCGATCAACCTCGTGGCGCAGAGCTGGGGGCGGCCGCGGCTCACCGTGGGTGACGAGATCCTGATCACCCACATGGAGCACCACTCCAACATCGTGCCCTGGCAGCTGCTGTGCGAGCAGACCGGCGCCGTGCTGAAGGTCGCCGCCGTCGACGACCAGGGCGAGCTCGATCTGGCGAGCTTCGACGCCCTGCTCGGCGAGCGCACCCGGCTGGTGGCGATCACCCATGTCTCGAATGCGCTCGGTACGGTCACGCCGGTCGTCGAGCTCACCGCCAAGGCGCATGCCGCCGGCGCCATCGTGCTCATCGACGGCGCTCAGGCGGTGGCGCATACCCGGGTCGATGTGCAGGCGATCGGCTGCGACTTCTACGCCTTCTCCGGCCACAAGCTGTATGCCCCGACCGGTATCGGCGCGCTCTACGGCCGCGCCGAACTGCTGCGGCACATGCCGCCGTGGCAAGGCGGCGGCGACATGATCCGCACCGTGGCTTTCGAGCGCACCACCTTTGCCCCGCCGCCGCAGCGCTTCGAGGCCGGCACGCCCAACATCGCCGGCGCCATCGGCCTGGCGGCCGCCATCGACTACGTGAGCCGCGTCGGCCTGGAGCGCATTGCCGCCCACGAGCATGCACTGCTGCTGCGTGCCACCGCCGCGCTGGGCGACATCCCGGGCCTGCGCATCGTCGGCACCGCGCGCCACAAGGCCGGCATCGTGTCCTTCCTGGTCGACGGCATCCATCCGCACGACCTCGGCACCATCCTCGACAGCGAAGGCGTGGCGATCCGCGCCGGCCACCACTGCGCGATGCCGCTGATGACGCGCTTCGGCATTCCGGGCACCGCACGCGCGTCGTTCGCGCTGTACAACGACTTCGCCGACATCGACGCCCTGGTGGCTGCGATCCGCAAGGCGCAGGACATGTTCGGCACGCGGAGGCCGCGATGAGCGATCGGGACGACATGCTGCGCGAGCTCTACCAGGAGGTGATCTTCGATCACAACCGCAACCCGCGCAATTTCCACCCCATGGCCGCGGCCGACCACCAGGCCGACGGCCACAACCCGCTGTGTGGCGACCAGCTCACGGTGTATCTGCGCATCGCCGACGGCGTGGTGCAGGACGCCAGCTTCGTCGGCCATGGCTGCGCCATCTCCACCGCCTCGGCGTCGCTGATGACCGAAGCCGTGAAGGGCCGGCCGGTGGAAGAGGTGGAGGCGCTGTTCCGCGACTTCCACGCCCTGCTCACCGCCGCGCAGGAGGGCGAGGCGCCGCGCCGCGACTTCGGCAAGCTCGAGGTGCTGGCGGGCGTGCGCGAGTTCCCCGCCCGGGTGAAGTGCGCGACCCTGGCCTGGCACACCCTGCACAACGCGATCACGGGCGCGCACGACACCGCCCACACCGAATAGCACGCACGCGAGGAGCGCATCATGGGCGAACGTTATGGCGAAACCGATTCCCGCATCCTGCAGCGCGACTGCGCGGCGGTCAGCGTGCCCTGGGGCCGGCCCGAAACTCTGGAGGAAGGCAGCTACGCGCTGATCACGCAGCGCCTGGGCGGCTCGATCACGGTGATGAGCGGCGGCAACCTCTATCGCATCGACGAGCGCAACGCCGACGCCCTCGGACTCGAGCCGCAACTGCCGCCGGCGCTGCCGACCCAGGCCGAGGGCGAGATCGACGCCGACAGCGTCGAACGCGCCGCCTGGGCGCAGCTTGCCACCTGCTTCGACCCCGAGATCCCGATCGACATCGTCAATCTCGGCCTGGTCTACGCCTGCACCGCGGAGCCGCTCGGCGACGGCCGCTACCGACTGGCGGTGAACATGACGCTCACCGCGCCCGGCTGCGGCATGGGCACGCTGATCGCCGACGAGGCGCGCGAAAAGCTGCTAGGCATCCCGGGCGTGGCCGAGGCCGAGGTGAGCCTGGTGTGGGATCCGCCGTGGAGCCGCGAGATGATGAGCGAGGCGGCCAGGCTGGAGATGGGCATGCTCTGAGTGCAGCCGAATTGCGCTGGCGCAAGGCGGCAGGCGCGGGCGTGCTGCTATGCTTTCCAGGCCCTGTCACCCATGCCGATTCCCTGCCCCGGAGACCGCCCATGCGCCTTGCTGTCGCACTCGTCGCCCCCTTGTTCAGCGCGGCCGCGCTCGCGGCGCCCACCCCCACCGATCCGCCAAAGCGCCTGCCCGGACTGTGGGCCATCGACACCACGCCCGCGACCGAAGCCGCGGGCGTGGCGAGCTTTCACCTGTGCATCGGCGCCACCGACCAAGACATCCTGCGCCGCCCCGGCCACGACAGCCGCGACTGCCGCGCCGAGTCCTGGAGCAAGGACGAGCACTACCGCTACTACTCGGCCGAGTGCACGGTCAAGGGCAGCAGCGCGCGCATCGAAGGGCGCTTCACCGGCGACTTCCAGTACAACTACCACGGCGAACTCACCACCACCTACTCGCCCGCGCTGGACGGCGCGACCGAGGCCAGGATGGAAGTCGCCGGCCGCCGCCTGGCGCCGTGCAAGCCCGAACACCCGGTCGACAAGCTCCTGATCCATGGCCAGGACGGTGTCGGCAACCTCAACGTCGGCGAGCCGATCATCAAGCTGCGCTGAGCCCGCGCCGGGTCAGCGCAGCCCGAACTGCACCTGACCCGCCTCGCCGACCGGCTCCACCTTGGGCTCGAGCACGAACACGCGCTCGCCCGGCACCTGTCCCTCTGCGGCCAGCCACGCCCGCACCGCCTGCGCGCGCTGCTGGGCAAGGCCGCGCAGTTCCTCGTCACCGACCTGGACGCTGGCGCGCATCAAGGCCTCCATCTCGGGCACCGGCAGATCCTTGACCAGGCCGATGAGGTTGCGCGGCTTCTTGAAGTCGGCCTCGCGATAGGCCTTCTTGAGCAACTCGGGGTACTCCTCGGCACCGATCTCGACCTCCTCCAGCGAGGGCGCGTCCTCGCCGGCGGCAATCATCGCCTTCAGCTTCTGCGCTCGCAGCGCCTGCTCCAGCCCCTGCTGGCGCAGGCCATCGACATCGACCGCGGGGTCGGCGCGCCCGGTGACGTCCAGCCGCAGCGCCGGGCGGTCGATCAAGGCCTGGGCGAGCGCGCTCAGGCGCGCCTCCTGGGCCTCGCCGATGCGCGCACTGCCGGGGGCGAGCTCGAGCTGGGACAGCTCCTCGCCGCCACCGAGCACCGAACCGAGCAGGGCGAACGGCGAGGTGATGGCCTTGCCGATGAGGTTGAAGAACATCTTCAAGACCAGACCGAAGATGCTGAACTCGGGATCGTCGAGCGTGCCGCTCACCGGCAGCCGCAGGTCGATCTCGCCGCGACTGTTCTTGAGCAGCGACACCGCAAGCTGAACCGGCAGATTCACCGCATCCGGGCTATCGACCTTGTCGCCGAAGGTGAGCTGATCGAGAAAGATCTGGTTGGTCGCAGTCAGCTTGCGCTCCTCGATCTTGTAGTTGAGCTCGGCCGACAGCTTGCCGCGGGCGATGCCGTAGCCGACGTACTTGCCCGAATAGCTCGACAGCCCGGTGAGCTCGAAGTCCTTCACCGTGGCGAGGATGTCGAGGTGGGCGTCCTGGCGGAAGGGGTTGAGTTCGCCGGTGATGCTGAGCGGCGCGCTGTGGTCCACCTTGCCGCTCAGCGCCAGGCGGGCAATCGTGTCGGGCGCGGTCGACAGGCCGGCCAGCTCGCCCGCCAGATCGGTGAGGTTCGCATCGTAGTTGGGGCGGATGAAGCGGTCGCTGAAGGCGACGTTGCCGCGCTTGAGCTCGATGCGGTCGATGCGGATCGGCGGCGGCGGCGCGGCCGGCGGCGCGAGCTCCACGCTGCGCCGCCCCTCGCCTTCTGCCGGCGCGGCCGGCAGGCCCTCGCCGGCGATCGCGGCGCTGGCTGCAGCGGCGGGGGCGGCGGCCGCTGTGCGCTGCCCGCCCTGGCTGCCGCCCGTGCCCGCACCCGCTCCCGCACCGCCGATCTCGCGCAGGTTGAGGCGGCCCTCCTCGTCGAGGATCAGGCGGGTGTAGAAGTCGTCGAGCGCGACACGCTGGATCGCGAGCGAAAACGGCTCCAGCCGGGCATTGATGCCACCCACCCGCAGGGTGCGCCAACGCACGAAATCGGTGGCGTTGAGGCGATCAACCGAGGCGAAGTTGGCCACCCCGACATCGCCCCGGAAGCTGGCGAGCAAGCGGCCGCGGCGGTCCGTCTGCAGGTTGAGCCGGCCCTGCGTGGTCAGGTTGCCGCGCGAGATCGCGATCTTGGTCTGCGCCAGCACATAGGGTTGAACCGGCAGCAGATCGACGCTGCGCAGGTCGAGGCGCAGCTCGGCTTTCAGCGGTTCCAGGCTCAGCGGTCCGGATACGGCGATCCGGCCGCGCTTGTTGAAGCGCGAGTCGAGCTTGATCTGGCTGGTGTTGCCCTTCGCCGTCGAGAAGCCATCGAGCTGGAAGTCGATGTCGTCGACCGTGGTCACCACCGGCCGCGCCACGCTGCGATCCTCGAGCCGCAGCGCGGTGGCGCTGACGGCGAGCTTGTCCACGCTCAGCACCCAGTCGGGCTCGGCCGCTGCCTTCGTCGCCGCGCGGGCGGGCGGTCGGGCTGGCGTCGGCACCAGCGCCTTCACCAGGTCCAGGTCGCCATTCCTGAGGCGCACGGCCGACACCGCCGCCCCCTTCACGTCGAGCGCGGCGAGCTTGAGGCTGCGCCCGCGCAGGTCGATCACGGCGTCGCGCACGTCGAGCTCGGGGACGCGAACGGCGGGCTCCTTGGCCCCCTTGAGCGCGAAGGCGAAGTCGCGCAAGGCCAGGGTCTCGGTCCTGAGGTCGATGAGCGGCGTGCCGTCGTCCGCCAGCACCAGGCGGTAGCTCGCGCTGCCGCCCAGGCTGCCCGCGCGCAGCTCGCCGCCGGGCACGGCGGCCGCCACATAGGGGGCGTAGCGCGGCAATTGCAGCGCCTCGAACTGCAGGTGGCCGGCAAACTCGAAGGGCTGCAGCCGCAGGCGGTCCTCGTGCACGAACTTCTCGCCGGCGTCGGTCACGTAGTCGAGGCGGATCTCGGCGGGGATCTCGCCGATGGTGGCCAGGTCGCGCACATCGAGGTTGATGGCCTCGATGCGGGTGCGGAAAGGCCCGGCCACGCTGCGGTCCTCGAAACGGATCACGCCGTCACGCACGCGCGTGAGCGCGAGCAGGAAGTCCGGGCTGGCCGCGGCCGGCTGCGAGGCTGCACCCCCCGCCTGCGCCGTCTGCCCGTCGGCGCTTGCCCCCGTCGGCGAAGACTTGCTCCCCGCTTCACCCTGCTCGCCCTTGCCTGCGGGCGGCAACAGACCGAGCAGATTGAGGCCGCCATCCTCGAGGCGGACGACATCGATCTCGGGCTGCGCCAGCCGCAAGCGGGTGAAGTGCCAGCGCCCGATCAGCGGCTGCACGTCGGCGAACTCGAGCTCGGCCTCGGCAATGCGGGCGACCTGAACACCCTCGCGATCCTGCAGCACCAGCCCGTCGACCTGCAGCGGGCCGCGCAGTGCGAACACCGGCGGCCCATCGGGCGGCTGGCGGAAGGACAGCTCGAGGTTGGTGGTCAGCAGTGCGGACGGCAGCCGGAAGCGCGCCTCCATCGGCAGATAGACGAGCCAGGGCGCGAGGTCGAACTGCTTGAGCGCGACGTCGAGGATGGTCTCGTGGGATTCCGCAAACGGCTTGGTGCGCGCGTTCAGCAGCAGCGGCTGGCCGTTGAGGCTGGCCGACAGCGAGGGCTGAACAAAGACATCCACGCGCACCGGCAGATTGGAGACGAAGGGCACGCCGAGACCGATGTCGCTGAGTTCGTGCGTGAGGCCGCGCGCCTTGTCCGCGACCGTGACATGGCCGTCACTGATGCGGATGTTGCCGATCGAGAACAGCATGGGGGTGGCCTCGGCATCGGCCTCGCCTCCACCCAGCGCGGCAAGCCGCTCGGCGACATCGCCCCAGTTGTGCCGACCGGCGTCGTCGACCTCCAGCCGCAGGCGCGGCCCGACGAGCGCCAGCTCGTGCAGCACGATGCCGCCACGCACGAGGGATTCGAGTTCGAGGTTGGCGCGCAGCGCCTCGAAAGCCAGGGCCTCGCCACCGCCGTCGGCCTCCTTGATGCTGAGGCCGCCCACCTCCCCCGTGAGGCGGAAGGGGTTGATCAGCACGCGGTCGACGGCGACTTGCCGCCCGAGCGTCTCGCCGAGCAGCTTTTCGGTGTAGTGCCGCGCCAGCGGCGGCGCGGCGAGATAGACGATGGCGGCCAGCGCGAGCAGCGTCGCGCCGATCCACAACACCTTGCGCCGTCCGCGCCCGCTGCGTGCAGCCGGGTTCGATTCGGTGGTGGTGTCAGGCATGAGGTGCTCCAGCAGGAAGTATTGTTTTTGGATGGGCGTAGCCGTGCGGAGTCGGGCCCGGACCGCGTCCGGGCCTGCCGCCATGCGACTGGAATGGCCACGGCAGCGCGCATTGCCGGCTCCGGGAACAAGGCGTATTCTGCGCCGCTTTCCATCCACAGGTAAGGACGTGACGCTCGAACGCACGCCCGTCTGCAGCCCCAGCCGGCGCAGTTTCGATGTCGTCATCATCGGCGCGGGTGCCGCCGGCATGATGTGTGCCGCCACCGCCGGCCAGCGCGGGCGCAGCGTGCTGCTGATCGACCACGCCCCCCGGCTCGCCGAGAAGATCCGCATCTCCGGCGGCGGACGGTGCAACTTCACCAACCGCCGCGTCGGCGCCGACAACTACCTGAGCCGCAACCCGCACTTCGTGCGCTCCGCCCTGTCGCGCTACACGGCCGGCGATTTTATCGATCTCGTGGCCCGCCACGGCATCGATTTTCACGAAAGGAGCTGGGGCCAGCTTTTTTGTGATGACTCCGCGCAACAGATCATCGACATGCTGCGCGCCGAATGCGAGGACGGGGGCGTCGAGTGGGCCATGCCGGCGCAGGTGCACGGCATCGAGCGCACGGCCGATGCGGCCGAGCGCTTCGTCATTGAAACCGATCAGGGCCGCTTCGCCGCACACAGCCTGGTGATCGCCAGTGGCGGCCTGGCCATCCCCAAGATCGGCGCCACGCCTTTCGGCTACCGAGTGGCCGAGCAGTTCGGCCTGGCCGTGGTCCCACCACGGCCGGCCCTCGTGCCCCTGACCCTGCCGCCCGAGACCCTGGCCCTGATCGCGCCGCTGTCGGGCATCTCGCTCGAGGTCGAGGCACAGTGCCGCGGCCCGGTGTTTCGCGAGGCTGCGCTCGTCACCCATCGCGGCCTGTCCGGCCCGTCGATCCTGCAGGTGTCGAGCTACTGGCAGCAACAGGCCTACGAGGACGACGAGTGGGCGCCGGTGAGCATCGACCTGCTGCCCGGCGTCGATGCCGAAGCCTGGCTGCTCGCCCACGCCCAGGACCGCGGCCTGCTCGCGAATCTGCTCGCCGCCCACCTGCCGCGGCGGTTTGCCCACGCCTGGTGCGAGCTCCATGGCTGGACGCGACCGCTCAACCAGTACCGCCATGCCGAGCTGCGCAGCATCGCGGCGGCGCTGTCGTCCTGGGCGCTGGTGCCCTCCGGAACCCAGGGCTATGCCAAGGCCGAGGTCACGCTGGGCGGCGTGGACACCCGTCAGCTGTCATCGAAGACCCTGGAGGCACGCACGCTGCCCGGCCTCTACTTCATCGGTGAGGTGGTGGACGTGACCGGCCACCTCGGCGGCTACAACTTCCAGTGGGCCTGGTCCTCGGGGGTTGCCTGCGGGCAGGCGGTCTGAACCCGCCTGGCCGGCGCCGGGGCTAGCGCGGCGCGGCGCTGGGCGCCGGATCCCTGGCCTTCAGCAGGGGCAGGAATCCGATGAGCTGGAGCGCAATCAAACCGGCAAAGCTGAGCCACAAGGCGCTGGCCATCGCGTAGCCCTGCGCCTGCAGCAGATCGAGCGCGACGCCGAGCCCCCACTGCACGAAGAAGGCGCCGGCAAACGCCATCAGGTTGATCGCCGTGCTCACGCGGCCGAACAGCGCGGGCGGGAAGGCGCGCGAGGCGGCCAGATAGGTCTGCGAATTGACCGCCGAGAACAGGCCATAGACGAACCACAGCAGGATCGGCGGCGCCAGCGACCACAGGATCCCGAGCTGTGCCAGCAGCAGGCAGACGTAGCCCCAGCGCAGCAGGGCCAGGGCACGGATGCCACGCCGTGCCAGCCCCACGCCGAGCAGGCCGATCGACAACTGCCCCACCAGGCTGCCGAGGTTGAGCACCACCAGCATGCGCGCGGCGCCGGCGAGATCGAAGTTGTTCACGTGCATCAGCCAGGGCACCGCCCACAGACTCTGCAAGGCCATGAAGCCGCCGACGAAGAAGGCCGCCGACGCGGCATAGCGCAGGAAAGCAGGCGCCACGTAGATTCCCGCCACCACACGCAGGGCACCGCCGATGCTGCCGCGCGGCCCGCTGGCCAGCGCATCGGGCAGCGAGCGATAGATCTGCACGGAGGCAATCAGCGCCAATGCCGCCACCAGCCAGAAGGCGCCGCGCCAGCCGATGAAGGGCAAGGCGGCCTCCAGCGGTGCGCTCGCAGTGAGCGCGCCCAGTGCACCCGCGGCCATGATGAAGCCCGTCATCGAGCTCTGGCGCTCGGGCGGATACCACAGGGCGAAGCCCTTCAGCGCTGCCATCAGGCAGGCGGACACGCCCAGGCCGATGAGGGCGCGCGCGAAGCCGAGCGCAGGCAGCGAATCGCCGAGCGCAAACAGCACCGCTCCCAGCGCGGTCACCAGCAACAAGGCCGCCTCGACCCGACGCGGCCCGAAGCGGTCGAGCGCCATGCCCACCGGAATCTGCGCCAGCCCGAAGGCAAGGAAATAGGCGCTGGTGAGCAGCCCGAGGTGGGCTGCCGACAGCCCGAGCTCTTCGGTGAGCGCGGGCGAGATCACCGCGTTGACCGTGCGCAGCAGATAGGAAAGGTAGTAGCCCAGGGCAAAGGGCAGAAAGATCCTGCCCCACGCGCTGGGCGCCGCGCTCGCATGCATCGGCCGAATCCCTTAGAAAATCAAGCCGGCATTGTGCCTGTTCGCGCGCGCTCGGCGCCAATGTTGCGGTGCGGGCCGGGGACGGACGCGCCATCACCGAATTCGTCGACTTGACTCTTATCAATGCCGACGCGCACGCGCTGCGGAGAATGCGCATACCCACCGCCGGAGCGCACCATGACCTCGATCGCCGAACTGATGACGCATGACCATCGCAGTTGCGACCACGACTTCGCCCGCGCCGAGACGCTCGCCGCAAAGGGCGACTGGCCGGCTGCGACCGAGGCCCTGAACCGCTTCGCCGCCAGCCTCGAATCGCACTTTCGGGCCGAAGAACAGGAGCTCTTTCCACGCTTCGAGGCGGCCACCGGAATGACACAGGGTCCGACCGAAGTCATGCGTGGCGAGCACATCGAGATGCGCGCCACGCTGGACCGGATGAGCTCGGCGCTCGAACAAAGGGATGCCGATGAATTTGCCGGCGAGGCGGAGACGCTGCTGATCATGATGCAGCAGCACAACATGAAGGAAGAGAACATCCTCTACCCCATGTGCGACACCCGCCTCGGCGCGCAGCGCGAGGAGATCGTCAACACCCTGGCACTGCGCTTGAACAGGAAGCTCACAGCATGAATACCCGCACCGTAGACGCCCGCGGCCTCGAGCCGCCCGAGCCCTTCGAGCGCGCCATGGAGGCCATCGCCGACCTGGCGCCCGGCGGCGAGTTCATCCTGCTGCTCGACCGCATGCCACAGCCCCTGCTGCGCATGCTCGATCGCGACGGCTACCGCCACGACGCGCGCTTCCGCGAGGACGGCGCGGTCGAGATCCGCATCGGGCGACCATGAGTGGCGCCAACCCCGGCCTCGCCTACCACGACACCCCTCCGCTTTCGGCACCGCTGCGTTTCTTCCTCACCGCGCCGCTCTTCGGTCTGGCGGCGGGCTTGGTGCTGCTCGCCGATGGCGAGCTGCTGGTGTCGCGCTGGACGCCAGGCGCCCTCGCCCTCGTCCATCTGTTTGCCGCGGGCTTCATGCTGCAGGCCATGCTCGGCGCGCTGCTGCAGATCCTGCCGGTGGTCGCCGGCGCGAGCGTTCCGGCACCGCTGCGCATTGCCGGCCTCACCCACGTGCTGCTCGGCCTGGGTGCCGCCAGCCTCGCCATAGGCCTCGGCCTCGGACAGCCGCTGGCCATCGTCGCCGGCGGCGCGCTGCTGGTCGGCGGGCTGGGCATCTTCCTGCTCGCCAGCGTGATCGGGCTCGCCCGAGCCGCCCACGCGCAGGGCGCGAGCCGCACGCCGCGCGACCTGCGCCTCGCGCTGTCGGCGCTGGCCATCGCCACCGGCCTCGGCCTGCTGCTGGCCTTCGTGATCGGGCGTGGCATGAGCCTGCCCCTGGCCCTGCCCACCCTGGTCGACCTGCATGCCGTGTGGGCCTGGATGGGCTGGGGTGGCCTGCTGCTCGCGGCGACGAGCTGGGTGGTGGTGCCGATGTTTCAGATCACGCCCGCCTACCCCGCCGGCTTCACCCGCTACTGGGCCCCCGCCACCCTTCTCAGCCTGGTGCTGTGGTCGTTGAGCATGAGCGTCGGGCTGGGCTGGGGCGTGATGCTGTTCGGCACCGCGCTGCTGGTGTGCGCAGGCGCGTTCGCCGCCCAGACCCTCGGTCTGCAGCGCCGCACCCGTCGCAGCACGCCTGACGCGCCCTTCCGTGCCTTCCGCCTGTCGATGCTGAGCCTGCTGGCCAGCCTGGTCGCCCTGCTGTTGGCCGCGCTGCATGACGCCCCACAGTGGCCGGTGCTCGCCGGCGTGTTGATCCTGCACGGCACCTTTGCCGGCGCGATCAGCGCCATGCTGTACAAGATCGTGCCCTTTCTCGCCTGGCTCAACCTGACGCAGGCCGGCGTGCGTGCGCCCAACATGAAGAAGCTGCTGCCCGACCGTCCCGCGCGCCTACAGTTGCGACTGCATGGCATCGCCCTCGGCGCCCTCGTGCTCGCCGTGCTGGTACCGGTGCTGACCCCTGTGGCCGGCCTGCTGGTGGCAGCCGAATTCGGCTGGCTGCTCGTCAATCTGTCGCGCGCGGTACTTGCATGGCATCGCGCCGCGCAGCCCTGAAGAACGTTTGAAATACGTTTGACGAGCCGAAAAGGACTCTGTATAGTTCGCGGCTCTCGGGGTGTAGCGCAGTCCGGTAGCGCGCTTGCTTTGGGAGCAAGATGTCGGGGGTTCGAATCCCTCCACCCCGACCAGCTCACACCCCGAAATGCCCGCGGGATTCTGCCCGTAGCTCAATTGGATAGAGCACCGGCCTTCTAAGCCGGGGGTTGCAGGTTCGATCCCTGCCGGGCAGGCCAGGACAGGTTTCAAGGCTTCGGTATCGCCGGAGCCTGGTAGTGGCGGCATTAGCTCAGTTGGTAGAGCGTTGGATTGTGGCTCCAAAGGTCACCGGTTCGAAACCGGTATGTCGCCCCACAAAATCAAGGACTTAGCGCGTATTCGGCACCTCGCGAAAAGTCACAATGAGCGGTCACAGTAAGCAGACGAACCCACCCTTGCGGTGGGTTTTTTCGTTTTTGGAGGCTTTGCTTATTGTTGCATGCGCGCAACAAAAGCTCGTTTAGGGTTTGTTTCCCGCTTCCTTCCTGCACTCCTCCCGATGCATGCGCCGTAGTGCCGCCCACGCGGCACGGTCGCCTGGCGAACGAGTCATTTCAGATCCGCGCCATCCCCGCTGACGTGGATGGGGGCAATCAAGGCCTCCCCCTCATTGCGGACGTTCCCCACCGCGCGCGACACCGGATGGAGCGCCAGCGCGGCCTCCGGACAGGGTTGCAGCAATGCCTGCACCTGCTCGGACGGTGTGGCCCCGTCCAGCCACGCCGCATAGTCCACGGGGGCCAGGATCACCGGCATGCGGTCGTGCAGCGGACGCATCGCCGTGTTGGCCGCGGTGGTGACGATCGTGAAGGTGTCGATCTCCTCACCGTCCGCCGCCCGTGTCCAGCGCTCCCATAGCGCGGCCAGGCCGAAGAGCGCGCCCTCGCGCGGGTGGATGTAGAAGGGCTGCCTGGTGCCGCGCGCCTGGTCACTGGGCTGCTGCCATTCGTAGAAGCCGTTGGCCGGCACGATGCCGCGCCGGCGGCGAAAGGCCGAGCGGAACGATGGCTTGTCGGCGACCGACTCGCCGCGCGCGTTGATCAGCCTGGTCGCGATCGCCTCGTCCTTCGCCCATGACGGCACCAGGCCCCAGCGCAACAACTGGATCACCCGCTCGCCGCTCGGCCGCTGGCGCACCAGGGGCAGCCATTGCATTGGCGCCGCGTTGTAGCGAGGAGTAAATTCGAAGCCTTCCAGCTCCGCGTCGAATGCCTCGCGCAGGCGCGAGGCCGGACCATAGAGGGCGTAGCGACCGCACATTGGCAACTCCCGACTTCACGACAACAAACGCATGGTAATACCTGTCCGCCTGCGTATCGAAGCGCGCCTCGAAGTGCGCGGAGGCCGGGCTGCCTCATCAATGGGCAACGGCCGCTTTCCCAGCGCCCACAATACCTCCGGGCACTTATCCACACGCTCACACACAACGCTGTCCCCATCCGGTGGGGACAAGTCTGCCAGCGCCATCCATGTCAACGCCCCCTTCCCCGCTTGAATTCGAAGACCGATTCGCCCGTTGTGCGCGGCTGATCGCCCAGGCCGATGGCCTGCTCGTCACCGCCGGCGCCGGGCTCGGGGTCGATTCAGGCCTGCCGGACTTCCGCGGCAGCGAAGGGCTGTGGCGCGCCTACCCCGCCCTGGGGCGGGCGCTTATGTCGTTCGCGCAGATTGCCTCGCCGCACGCCTTCCACGCCCGGCCAAAGCTCGCCTGGGGCTTCTATGGACACCGGCTCGCGCTCTACCGTCGCACCACGCCCGGCCCGGGTTTCGGCATCCTGAGCGCGATCGGGCAGCGCCTGCCGGCGGGCCTCTTCGTCTTCACCTCGAACGTGGACGGCCAGTTTCAACGCGCCGGCTTCGACCCGGAGCGCGTCGTCGAATGCCACGGCTCGATCCACCATCTGCAGTGCATCAAGCCCTGCCGGGACACGATCTGGTCCGCCGAAGGTTTCGTGCCCGAGGTCGATGACGATGCGTGCGAGCTGCTCAATGAGCCGCCGCGCTGCCCGCACTGCGGGGCACTGGCGCGGCCCAACATCCTGATGTTCAACGACGACGGCTGGATCGAGCATCGGACCGACCTGCAGTGGTCGCGCTTCAAGGCCTGGCGCAGGCATGTGGACCGGCTGCTGGTGATCGAGATCGGCGCGGGAACCGCCATCCCCTCGGTGCGCCTGTTCGGCGAAGAGCAGCATGCACCGCTGATCCGCATCAACCCCACCGACTCGCACACCGCGACCGATCGCGGCGTCTCGCTGCCAATGACCGGCGCCCAAGGCCTCGGCGGCATCGAGCAGGCGCTGCTCAGGGCGGGTTTCCCGATGCGGTGAAACGCAGCCGTTTGCGCGCCGGGATCGATGGCTGCAGCGTCGGCCCGGACGACGACGCTCGATGGGTCGAAGGCAGCAAAGCGGGCGGACCTGTCTACGAGGACGATGCTGCACCGCAATGATGCGCCGACGAGTGCGGGCGCTCGACGGTGGTGCGAGGGCTGCAAGCCTCTCGGCGCGATCTTGTTCACCGTGCACAATGGCCGTCGTTCCGGCTGACCTGTGCGAGTGCGCCCGGACCGCGTTCCGCGCATGGCATGGGGTTTGCAGTGTATCCGGCAAGTCCTTCCTACCGGAGTCACCATCATGGCCCAAACCCCCAAGCTCGATCACGATTATCCACTCAGCGAAGTGCCCACTGGCGCCCGCAAGGGCCTGGTATCCACCTCCATCCTGTTGTTCGGCTTCACCTTCTTTACCGCGACCATGTTCGCCGGCGGCAAGATGGGCATGGCCTTCGACTTCAAGACGCTGATCTGGGCAAGCATCATCGGCAACCTGCTGCTCGGCCTTTACGCCGCGGTGCTCGGCTACATCGCTTGCCGCAGCGGTCTCAACTCGGTGCTGATGGGCCGCTTCTGCTTCGGCGAGAGCGGCAGCAAGCTGTCGGACTTCCTGCTCGGCTTCACCCAGATCGGCTGGTACGCCTGGGGCACGGCCACCATCGCGCTGGTGCTGGTGCAGATGCTGGGCCTGCCCCAAGGCTGGACGATTCCGCTGATGGTGCTGTTCGGCTTCGGCTTCAGCCTCACCGCCTTCGTCGGCTACAAGGGTCTCGACATGCTGTCGCGCGTCGCCGTGCCGGCCATGCTCGGCCTGCTGCTGTGGTCGCTGTGGATTGCCACTCGTGATGCCGGCGGGCTCGAAGGCCTGCTTGCGATCGAACCCAGCGAGAGCATGAGCTGGCACATGGCGATCACCCTGGTCTTCGGCACCTTCGTCAGCGGCGCCACTCAGGCCACCAACTGGACCCGCTTTGCGCGCAACGGCAGGACGGCCGTGCTGTCGAGCCTGATCGGCTTCTTCATCGGCAACGGGCTGATGATCCTGGTCGGTGCCTACGGCGCGATGGTCTACCAGCAGCCCGACATCATCGCGGTGATGGTGCTGCAGGGCCTGTCGGTCGCCGCGGTGGTGATGCTCTTCCTCAACATCTGGACGACCCAGGACAACACCATCTACAACTTCGCCGCCGCCGGCTGCAACCTCGTCCGCCAGGACCGCCGCGGCACGATCACGCTGATCGGCGCCGGCATCGGCACCCTGCTCGCGATCGGCGGCATGTACGACATGCTGATTCCCTTCCTGATCCTGCTCGGCTCGGTCATCCCGCCCATCGGCGGCGTGATCGTTGCCGACTTCTTCCATGGTCACAAGGGCCGCTACCCGCGCCTGGCCAGCACGACGCTGCCGCGCTTCAACTGGGTCGGCCTCGGCGCCTACGCCCTCGGTGCCCTGTCGGCCTGGTTCTCGCCCTGGGTGGCGCCGCTGGTGGGCATCGCCGTGGCCGCCCTGAGCTACGTGCTGCTGTTCGAGCTGCAGCGCGTGCGCGTGCAACGCCAGCAACTGGGCACGGCGGACGCATGAGCCTGAGCGTTCGCGACGCCCTTCTGCTGCCCCGGCTCGAGGCCCTGCGCCTGCGCGCCGGGCAGGCGGGCGCGCAGCACACGGTGCGCTGGCCCTATGTGGTGGAAAACGAATCCATTGCCGACTGGGTGCTCGGCGGCGAACTGGTGTTCGTCACCGGCATCAACCGGCCACGCGACGAAGCCAATCTGCTGCAGCTCGTGCGTGAAGCGCACGAGCGGGCCTGCGCTGGCCTGGTCATCCTCACCGGCCCGCTCTACATCCGCCACATCCCGGATCGCGTGCTGGCCGAGGCCGACCGCCTCGGGGTGCCGCTGATCGAGCAACCCTACGAGCTGCCGCTGATCGTGGTGACCGAGGTGATCGGCTCGGCGCTGGTGCAGGCTCAGATGATCGGCAGTTCGCGCCAGCAGCTCATCGAGCAACTGCTCTACGGCAGCGTGGACGATGCCAGGGTGCTCGCCCACCGCACCGCCAGCCTGTCGATCGACCTCGGCCAGCCGCGTCAGGTCGTGGTGCTGCAGTCGAGCGGCAGTGGCGAGCTGTTCCAGTCCTGCTCGCCCGAGCAGGCGGAGCGCCTGATGCAGTCGTTCGGCCAGCGGGTGCTGCAGCAGCTCACCGCCGCCGTGGAGGCGCTGGGCCGGCCGCTGCCGGTGCTCAGCCAGGCCGATCAGTGGATCGCGCTGCTGCCGCTCGGCGCGGCAGGCGGCGCCGGCGAGCCCGCTGCGCCTGCGCCCAACCGCGCGGCCATCGAACACCTGCTGCAGGTGCTCAACGACGGTGCAACGCCCTTGCGCGTGTTTGCCGGGCTGAGCGCCACCTGCCCCCAGCCCACCGACCTCCCGCGCGGACTCGGGCAGGCCCGCCAGGCGCTGATGGCCGCTCGCGCCCTGCCCGAGCGCCTGGGCCTGTGCTGTTTCGATGAACTGGGCGTGCTCGAGCTGCTGCTGGCGATCCGCGACCGCAGCCTGCTCGACCGTTTCGTCGGCACCACCCTGGGCGCGCTGCTGCAGTACGACAAGGCCCACCACGCCGCCCTCACGCCGACGCTGGAAGCGTGGATCCAGGCCAACGGTAACCTCGTTGCCGCCGCCCAGCGCCTGCACGTGCACCGCAACACCCTGAACCACCGCATGCGACAGATCCAGACCCTCACCGGCGTCGACCTGAACGATGCGCAAAACCGCCTGAACATCGCCGTGGCGCTGATGATCTGGCGACTCTCACCCCATACCGCAGAGACAAGGAAATCCTAATGAACGCCATCGCACCAAACGTCCTCGCCCCGAACCCCCTTGCACCGAACCACATCATCAACGCCCGCCTGCGCGGCCGCAGCGGCCTGTTCTCGCTGCACTGGAATGATGGCGTGATCCGCGCCATCGCGCCCCAGGACGGCCCCATCGCCGTGACGGCGCAGCACACGGACGGGCTCGATGCCGAGGGCAAGCTGGTGATCCCGCCGCTGGTCGAGCCGCACATTCACCTCGACGCCACCCTGACCGCAGGCGAGCCGAACTGGAACCTGAGCGGCACCCTGTTCGAGGGCATCGAACGCTGGGCCGAACGCAAGGCGCGGGTGACCCGCGACGACACCAAGTCCCGCGCCCACCGCACGATCCGCATGCTGGCCGCCAACGGCATCCAGCATGTGCGCACCCATGTCGACGTTACCGAGCCGGGCCTCGGCACGCTGCAGGCCATGCTCGAGGTGCGCGACGAAGCGCGCGAGCTGGTCGATCTGCAGATCGTCGCCTTCCCGCAGGAGGGCATCGAGTCCTTCGCAAATGGCCGCGCCCTGATGCGCGAGGCGGTCGAGATGGGCGCCGACGTGGTGGGCGGCATCCCGCACTTCGAGAACACCCGTGACCAGGGCGTGTCGTCCCTGCACTTCCTGATGGAGCTGGCCGAACGCCACGACCGCCTGGTCGATGTCCATTGCGACGAGACCGACGATCCGCACTCGCGCTTCCTGGAGGTGCTGGCCGAACTCACGCGCGTGAAAGACATGGGCGCCCGCGTCACGGCGAGCCACACCACGGCCATGGGCTCGTACGATAACGCCTACTGCTTCAAGCTCTTTCGCCTGCTCAAGCAGGCGGGGCTGAGCTTCGTCAGCTGCCCGACCGAGAGCATCCACCTGCAGGGACGCTTCGACAGCTATCCCAAGCGCCGCGGCCTCACCCGCGTGCCCGAGCTCGACCGCGCCGGCCTCAACGTCTGCTTCGCGCAGGACTCGATCGTCGATCCCTGGTATCCGCTCGGCAACGGCAACATCCTGCGCATCCTCGATGCCGGGCTGCACATCTGTCACATGCTCGGCCACGAGGACCTGCAGCGCGCGCTCGACTTCGTCACCGACCACGGCGCCCGCGCGATGGCGCTGGGCGAGGGCTACGGCATCGAGGTGGGCCGGCCGGCGAACCTGGTGCTGCTGTCCGCTGCCAGCGACTACGAGCTGCTGCGCACGCAGGGGCACGCCCTGGCCTCGATCCGCCACGGCAGGCTGATCATGCGCAGGAGCTTGAGCGAGGTGTCGTGGGCGGAGACGTCCACTCAGCCGTCTCAGGCGTGCAGCTGATTCAACTGCCGCGCCACGATGTCGTGGTTGAGCCACAGCACCGGGCCTGCGGGTGCCGACGAGGCGGCAAAGATCAGCGCACCCGAGGCTTCCAGCACCAGGCTGCTGAGCAGATCGGTGACCAGCGCCTTGCGGTCCTTGTGCATCTGCACGATGTCCTCGGAGGTGCCGATCTGCAGGTCTGCCTGCTCGGGGCTGTTGGGCATCGGCCAGGCGGCGAAATCGCGATAGCGCTGCATCACTGCGCTGCCCTGGAAATCCGCCACCTTCTTGAGCACGTCTTCCAGCGTCACGCCCTCGGCCAGCAAGTCGCGGCAGGCCTGCCACTGCGACTCGGCCCAGGCGCCGCCGCCCTCCTTCTTCAGCGCCTCGAGCAGCGCGATCAGCGGCAACTCGACGCCGGCGAACACGTCGGTGGAGTTGGTGCGAATCTCGGGGCAGTTGTAGACCGTGGCCTTGATGCCCTGCTCCCACGCCGCCTGGGCGATGCGCTCGAGGCGCATCTTGGCGTAGCCCTGGGTGTAGTTGGTGTAGGTCTGCCACTGGTAGCGGCCATCGATGAGGATCTCGGTGCCGTGGTAGCCGTAGGCGGTGTAGCGCACCTGGCCGCCCGCTGCCTCGACGCGCGCGCGCAGCGCGGCGCTGCCCTCGATCAGGTGGCCGAAGGTGTTGGCCGACACCTCGTCGAAGTTCTGCAGGATGAGCTTGCCCAGATCGCTGTCGAGCAGGGTCTGCGAGGACATGAAGCGGTCACCGCGGCCCTTGTAGATGCGGTTGGCGATCACCATGAAGACCTTGGCCTTGGGGATGCCGCCGGCCATGGTGTGGGCGAAGAAGACGTTGCGCCCCGCGCCCACCAGGGGTTCGAGCTGGGCCATGACCTCGGCCACGCCCTTGCGGAAGCGCTCGGTGCCGATCGCGCGGCACTTCTCGATGTGCGCCCAGTCGAGCGTGTCCTGCTCCCAGGTCTTGAGCGTCACTGCGTTGAGCAGCTCGGTCGGGGTCGGCTCGCCGGCCGGGGCGTCGAGGTCGAAGCCCGCCATCAGCGGCACGTTGATGATGCGGCCACCGAGGTTGGCCTCGGCCGCGGCCAGCTCCTCGTCGTTGAGCGGACGCAGCGCGTTGTTGTCGTCGCGCCGGCCGACGGTGATGCCGACGATCTGCATGCCCGCCGCGCGCGCCTGGCTGACGAGGCCGCTGGCGTAACCGCGACCGAACAGCTCGCCAAACAGCACGAACACGTCACCAGCGCGAAAGAGGGAGTTTTGCGGAACTTGGGTCAGGGGAATCGGCTTGTTCATATCGTCTCGAGGCAGGGCCTCTGTCTGGTCCAGAAAGATTTCCCGCAATTCTACCGAGTCTGCCGCCCCAACCCCATGCTTGTTGCGGCCATCGGTGGCGCTGGGGGCGGCGCGCATCCTGCGCTACTCTTCGCGCATCAGGACTTGGCGCAAGCGCGATGACAACGGACGGCACACCATCGATCAGGGCCCTCGAACGCGGCATCAAGGTGTTGCGCGCCCTGGGCGGGCTCAAGGTCGCCAGCCTGCGCGCCCTGCATGCGGAGACCGGGCTGCCCAAGCCGACGCTGCTGCGCATCCTGCACACGCTCGAACAGGGCGGCCTGGCCTGGCGCTCGATCTACGACGGGCACTGGCGCCACACGGCCGACTGGGCACCCCCGACCGGGAACTCGACCGCCTACGGCCGCCTGGTCGAAGTCGCCGCGCCGCACCTGGTGGCGCTGCAGCGAAACGCGCTGTGGCCGTCCGACCTGCTCGTCCATCGCGACCACGCGATGGAGCTGGCGGAGAGCTCGCGCCGCCTTTCCGGGCTGGCACTCAATCCGCGCTACCACGTCGGCTATCGGGTCGACCTGTTTCTCTCGGCCCCCGGCCGCGCCTGGCTGGCCTTCTGCTCGGAGGCCGAGCGCGAGGCCGAGTTTGCCCACTTCGCCGCGGCGCCGCCCGCCAACGCCCGCAGTGCGGCCGTCTTTCGCAACGAGATTGACGACATCCTGGACCAGACCCGCGAGCGCGGTTATGCGGTGCGCGACAGCGCCTTCGGCGGTTCCGAGTTGCCGATGGAGGGATTCGACGACGGCCTGGACGCGATCGCCGTCCCGGTCGCCTGCTCGGCCGGCGTGCATGCAGCGATCAACCTGGTGTGGCCGCGCCGCTACGAGCTGCGCGCCAAGATCGTCGACGCCCATCTTCACGAGCTGCAGGCGACGGCGGCCAGGATTGCGCAAGCCTTCGACGCCACCCGCTCGTCCTGAAGCTGCCCGCCGCGGCCGGCCGTCAGCGACGTTGGCGCTGCGCGAGATAGGCCTCGACCGCGTCGAGATTGCGCCGCACCCGCGCGTTGTGCGGCAGCAGCGCCGCGGCGGCACGCAGCTCGCGCGCGGCCTCTTCCCAGCGCTGGCGCTGGCCGGCAAGCAGGCCGAGGGCAAAATGGAGCTCGCCCGCGTTGTCCGCGTGGGCGAGGCCGGCGCGCAGCACCTCTTCCGCCTCGTCCTCGCGTTGCGTGCCGGCGAGCAAGGTGGCCAGGCCCAGGCGGCCCGCCTGCAAGGCCGGGTCGCGCTGCACGGCGCGCCGATAGTGGCGCTCGGCGCTGGCGGGGTCCCTGCGCACCAACGCCAGGCTGGCCAGGTTCAACTGCGCGCCCGGCATGTCCGCCATCGCCACCTGTGCGGCGACGAAGTCGTCCAGCCCCGCGCGCAGCAGCGGCCGGCGGGCGGGGTCGAGCCCCACCTCGCCGACGTCGGCCAGCCCCCGTGCAGCGGCAATGCGCACCGCACGCAGGGGGTCCGACAGCAAGGCGGGCAGGTGCGCAAGCCGCTCCTCCACCGGGCGCGTGCCCAGGGCGGCGGCGGCGGTCGCCCGCAGCACCCCATCGGGATCCTGCAGCGACGCGGTCGGCACCGGATGCGTACCCGCCTGGGCCAGGCTCTCGAGTGCCGTGGCGCGCACGATCGCCGGCTGGGCGCGATCGGTGACGAGGGCCGCCAGCCGGTTGGCCGCCCCCGGCGCGCCGGCACGGAAGGCCGCCAGCACCTCGCCATAGTGTTCTTCGCGCGGGCGCGCACCGAGGTGGCGCTCGATCGCAGCGACGGCCCATTCGGCCGGGCGCTCGCCATGGCAGTCCTGGCAGGCGTTGGGAACGCCGATGCGCGCCGTCAGGTCGGGCCGCGGCACGCGGATGGCGTGATCGCGACGGCCATGCACGACCATGTAGTTGCGGCTGGGCATGTGGCAATCGACGCACTGGCTGCCGCGCTTGCCCGGGCTGTGGAAGTGATGGGCGTCGCTGTCGTAGTCGGCGGCCTTCAGGCCGGGAAAGCGCTCGCGGTCCGGGCTGGGGCTGTGACAGGCGGTGCACAGCGCATTGCCTTCGGCCCGCGGCCGGCCGCTGTGGACCTCGTGGCAATCGGTGCAGGCCACACCCGCCGCGTACATGCGGCTCTGGCGATAGGAGCCGTACTCGAAAACCTCGTCGAGCTGCTGGCCATCGGCGTGATAGAGCTCTGCGCGCAGGTTGTCGGGCATGAACTGGTCGAGCAGTTCGAGGCCGGGGGCCGCCTCCTCGACCAGCCGGGTGCGCCGCGCGTGGCAGGCGGCGCACTGATCGACCTGCTGATGGGCCGTGCCCAGGCGGCGGTTCGGGGTCGGGGTCGGACGCCCCTCGCCGCCCTGCGCCAGGCTGCGGGCACTCTCGGCATGGGCGCGCCCGCCGCCGTGACAGGCCTGACAGCCGACATTGTGCTCGGCCCAGGTGGTCGCGTAGCGATCGGCCGCGTCGTCGTAGCCCTTGCGATAGGCGGTGGTGTGGCACTCGCCGCACATCAGGTTCCAGTTCTGGTAGCGCCCCGTCCAGTGCAGCGTGCTTCCAGGCTCGAAGCCGCCCTCGGGGTAGAGCGAGAACCACTGCCCGCGGCGCGTATCCCAGGCCACGCTGAGCGCCTGCAGGCGCCCGCCCGGCAGCGGCAGCAGCACCTGCTGCAGCGGATGGACGCCGAAGGTGTGGGTGACGGGGAACTCGGCCAGCGCGCCGCTGCGGTCCTGCGTGGCGACGAAGTAACGCTCGCCGCGCCTGAAGAAATGGGCGGACTCGCCGCCGCTGGAAAAATGCACGCCACCGAAGTCGCCCAGCACGCTGTCGGCCGTCGCCGGCTGCATCGCGCGCCTGTGTTTCGACGTTTCCCACAGCCTGGCCTGCTCCACATGGCAGGCCAGGCATTCGCCGTCCGCGACGTGATCGGGCAGGCTTGCCGCCCGCGGGCTGGCATCCGCCTCGGTGGCGGCCGCCGGACCGACGGCCAGCAGGGACTGCCAGAGCAGCAGCAGGCCGATCACGAGAGCGGGCACGCTCATTGTCTTACCTCGGGGTACGCGGTTGCAGTGTGGCCTCGTAGGTCAGGTCCTCGTAGTAACGCGCGCCGTTGCTGTAGCCGGGGCGGTTGGCGAGACCCGGGATCTCCAGCACACCGGTCTCGGCCACGTAATCGCGCCACGCGACGAGCAGTTCGCCCAGCTTCTGCGGGTTCTCGGCGGCGAGGTTGCGGCTTTCGCTGCGATCCTCGGCCAGATTGTAGAGCTCCCAGTCACCCGTGCCCCACGGCGTGTTCGAGAACACGATCTTCCAGTCGCCCTTGCGCAGCGCCTTGCGACCACCCAGCTCCCAGCCGATCGCATGCGTGTCGGCATGGACGGCGGGCGCGGCCCCGTTCAGGTACGGCAGCATCGATGCGCCGCGCAGCGGCACGACCGGCTTGCCCTTGTATTCCGTGCCGGGGTGGCGGGTACCGGCCAGCGCGTACAGGGTGGGGGCGATGTCCATCACGTGGGCTAGGGCCGGCTTGACCGTGCCGCCCTGCACACCCGGGCCCCAGGCGATGGCCGGCACGGCGATCCCGCCTTCATACATGAAGGACTTGTACATCCTGAACGGTGTCGACCCGACCTGGGCCCAGCCCGGCCCGTATTCCGCGTAGGAGCCCGACTTGCCGATGTGCGCGGTGCTGTTGTCGAAGTCCTTGTGGATCCACTCGCGGGTGCGGGCGACGTCGTACACCGAGTTGCCGTCGGCACCGTTGTCGGACAGGAAGAAGACGAAGGTGTTGTCGAGCTGGCCGGTCTGGCGCAGGTAGTCGAGCACGCGGCCGATGTTCTGGTCCATGTTGTCGACCATCGCCGCATACACCGCCATCCGTTTCGCTTCCGAAGCCTGCTCGGCCGGCGTCAGGCTGTCCCACTTCGGCCACGAGGGGTGGCCCTCGAACACCGGCGTGTCGGCGGCGACCAGGCTAAGCTGCTTCATGCGCTCGAGGCGCTCCTTGCGCAGCGCGTCGTAGCCCGCCTTGTAGCGGTCGGCGTACTTGGCGATGTCGGCCTCATGCGCGTGCAGGGGCCAGTGCGGCGCGGTGAAGGCCAGGTAGGCAAAGAAGGGCTTGCCCGAATCCTTGCCGCTGTCGATGTACTCGATCAGCCGCGAGGCGAAGAAGTCCGACGAGAAGAAGTCCGCCGGCACATCGACGGCGGCGCCGTTCTCGCGATAGATCGCCTTGGGCGGCTTGTCGGGGTCGACGGCGACGATGCCCGCCTGGTCGCTCCAGTGGCTGGAGCCGCCATGGACCAGCGCGTAGGACTGGTCGAAGCCCCGTGTCGCCGGACTGAACTGTTCGGGAACCCCGAGGTGCCACTTGCCAGTCATCAGGGTGCGATAGCCCGCATCCTTCAGGACCTGCGCCACCGGCACCACGCGCTCGTTCAGGTAGCCCTCGTAACCGGGCTGGCCGCGCTGCTCCGGCAGCATCAGCTCGGCCATGTCGCCGAAGCCGATCAGATGGTTGTCGCTGCCCGACATCAGCATCGCCCGCGTGGGCGAGCAGAAGGGGGAAACGTAGAACTGGGTCATCTTCGCCCCGGTGTCGGCGAGTTTGTCCAGATTCGGGGTCGCGATCTCGCCGCCGAAGCTGCCGAGATCCGAGTAGCCGAGATCGTCGGCCATGATCAGCAGGATGTTGGGCCTGTCCTGCTGTGCCGCAGGGGCGGCGTAGCTGGCCTGCATGCCGAGGGCGAGCGACGCCACCGGAATCAGGAGCGACGCGAGGGCTGCTCTCATTTTCTGTCTCCTTGTATAGAACCTGCTTCTCACAGGTTCTATTAATTTAATCAAAATCTCGAGAACCAATGCCCAAGCTGATTTCGTTCCACGTCATGGAACGAGGTCGGCGGATTCTTGCCCTCTTCGCCGCCCTTACCCTGGGCGCGCGATCGCCGCTAGAATCGCCGCTCGACGTTCGAAGGCCGATCGATGCAGCCCACACGTGACACGACCGTACCCAGCCTGCTGGTGGTCGATGACGACCTTGTCGCCCAGGCCCGGCTCAACGCCTACTTTTCGCAGGAAGGCTACCGCGTGCTGCTGGCCGGCGACGGCGAGGGCTTCTGGAAGACGCTGGAGCGGCATCGGGTCGACCTCGTGCTGCTCGACATCAACCTGCCCGGCCAGGACGGGCTGTCGCTCGCGCGCGAGCTGCGGGCGCGTGACGGATCGATCGGGATCATCCTCGTCACGAGCCGCAGCGACGATGTGGACAAGATCGTCGGCCTCGAGGTGGGCGCGGACGACTACGTCACCAAGCCCTTCAATCCCCGCGAGCTGCTGGCACGGGTGAAGAGCCTGTTGCGGCGCAGCGGCGAACCGCGCGCCGACAGCGGCAGCGACACCGCCTTCCGCTTCGCAGGCTGGAGCCTCGACCTGCCCCGGCGCCGGCTGTGGGATGCGAGCGGGCGCGAGGTGGCGCTCACCCGTGGCGAGTTCGAGACCCTCGCCCTGCTCGTGCGCCACCCGAACGAGGTGATCAGCCGCGACCGGCTGTCGCGCGCGATCAGCGGCCACGACTGGAATCCGCAGGACCGTACGGTCGACGTGCTGGTCCGCCGCCTGCGGGCCAAGATCGACGCCGCCGCCCAGCCCGACTCCCTGATCACCACCGTCCGCGGCGAGGGCTACCGCCTCGCGGTCGATGTGGCCCGCGGTGGCCACGACCCGGCCTAGCGCCCTGCCCCGCTGATGTCGGCCAGCGCGGCGCGCAGCTGGATGAGCGTCTCGCGGTAGTTCGCCTCGAGCGCGTGCGCGCGGCTGACGAGCGCGGCCGAACAGGCGCCCGCACGCAGGTCGCGCTCGAGCTCTGCCGCCAGCGTGCCCAGGCGCTCGAGGCCGAGGTTGAAGGCGGCGCCGCGCAGCTTGTGGGCGAGCTGCGCGCAGCCGTCGCCATCGCCCGCCGCAGCCGCGGTCCCCAGCGCGGCAAGGAGGGCGTCGCCCTGGGTCACGAAGACCTCGGCGACCTGCGTCAGCACCGCATCGCCAAGCGCCGCCTGCTCGTCGCGCAGAAATTCCAGGCTGACCCAGTCCCCCTGGGCGCTCGACGGTTCGGGTGCCGGCGCCAGGCCCTCGCCCGCGCCGGGCTGCGACGCGGGCGCCGCGCCGCCTTCGAGCTGCGCGGCCAGCAGCGCAGCCAGCTGCGCGCGCGTGAAAGGCTTGGACAGGAAGGCGGCAAAGCCCGCATCGAGCAAGGCCTTCACCTGCTGCGCCGGCACATGGGCCGACATCAGCACGGCGGGCAGGCCCTGCGTGCGTGGCCGCTCGCGCAGCCGTGCGAGCAGCTCGCGCCCGTCGCCGTCGGGCAGGTTCATGTCGATGAGCGCGAGCGCAAACGCGCTCGATTCGGTCGCCGCCAGCGCCGACTGGATGTCGCCGACGCAGACCGGGGTCTGCCCCAGCGTAAGCAGGAAGCGCTCGACGACCATGCGATTGACGGCGTCGTCCTCGACCACCAGCACGACGTGGCGCGACTGCAGCGCAATGTCGTCCGCGGCCGGCGCGGGCACCGGGCAAGCCTCGCCCTGCTCGAAGGCCAGCTCGAAGCGCACCGTCGTCCCCTGCCCCGGCGCGCTGCGCAGCGCGATCTCGCCCCCCATGGCCTCCACCAGCCGCTTGCACACCGCCAGCCCGAGGCCGGTGCCCGCATGGTGACGGCCGCTGTCGCGCACCTGCACGAAGGGCTCGAACACCTCGCGCTGGCGCGAGGCCTCGATGCCGATGCCGTGATCCTCGACCTCGAAGCGCAGGCGTCCGGGCTGCGCGCCCGGCACGATCCGCACCGTCACCGCGCCTTCGTCGCTGAACTTGATCGCATTGCCGATCAGATTGAGCAGGATCTGGCTGAGCTTGCGCCGGTCGCCCACCAGGGCGTCGGGCACCTGCGGCCCGACGTCGGCAACGAGGGCGAGGCCGCGCGCCGCCGCGCGCGAGCCCTGCACCGCGAACACGTCGTTGACGGTGTCGCGCAGGCTGAAGGCGGCGTGTTCGACATGCACCCCGCCGGCCTCGATGCGGGCGAAGTCGAGCATGTCTTCCAGCAGCTCGAGCAGCAGCAGGGCCGCGGCGCGGATCTGCGCAGTGTACTGGCGCTGCTCGGGCTGCAAGGCGCTGTCCTCGAGCAGCTCCAGCAGACCGAGGATGCCCGCCATCGGCGTGCGCAGCTCGTGGCTGACGGTGCCGAGAAAAGCCGTCTTCGCGCGGTCGGCGCCCTCGGCCGCGCTGCGCGCCGCGGCATGCTCGGCCATCTCGGTGGCGAGTGCGGCGTTGCTGTCGCGCAACTCGGCGGTGCGTTCAGCGACCTGGCGTTCCAGCGCCTGCTGCTGCTCGAGCAGCGCCTCGGCCAGGCGATCGCGCTCGATGGCATCGTTGCGAAAGCGCTCCAGCGCACGTGACAGCGAGGCGATCTCATCAATGCCCGCCGTGTCGATGCGCACGTCGCGCTTGCCGCCCGCGAGCGCCAGCGTCGCCTCCTCGAGCGCGACAAGGCGCCCCAGGGTGTGGCGGCGCAGTACGTGGATGATGACGAGCGCGGTCACCAGCAGCAGCGCGCCGCCGATGGCGCCAAAGGCCACCAGCCCCGAGCTGGCGCTGCGCTCGGCGGCGAGGCCGGCCGCCGCGAGGATGCGGCCACCGCGATGAATCAGCTCGCCGGCGAGCGCATCGAGTTCGGTGGTGAGGGTGCCGATCTCGGTCTGCAAGGCTTCCGCACTCGCACGCAGGGCGATCTCCTGGCCGCGCTGCGCAAAGACACCGACCGGCGCCAGGGCGGACCCGAGCGCGGCATGCAGCTCAGCACCCTGCGCCCGCCCGCCAGGATCGGCGATGTCGCGCAGGCGTCGCGCCAGCAAGGACAAATGCACGCCGAAGTCGGCACGCGCCACCTGCAGGCGGTCCTCGCCATCGAGTTCGTCGAGGCGGTCGAGCAGCGCACCGAGCGCACGCGCGGCAAGACCGAGCTCGTGCATGCGCTCGAGCGTGTCGAGATCGAGGTCGAGCAGGCGGTCGCGCGCCTGCAGGCGATCGTCGGCCATAGGCAGCGCAGCCAAGGGCTCGCCCTGCAGCAGGGTCGTCAGTGTCGCCACCAGCAGCGCGGTGGCATTGTCGGACTGCGTGCGCGCGAGCGCCTCGAGCGCCTCGACCTGCGCCCGCAGCCGCCTGCCCTCTTCCAGGCTGGCGTCGCGCAGCAGCAGGCGCGCGCCGACGGTGTCCGCCATCGTGCGCAGGCGCTCGGCGAGCGTGTTGCCGGTCGCCTGCAGGCGGGCGCGCAGCTCGGGCTCGACGTGCGGCGAATCGAGCCGTTCGAGGCGGTCGCTCACCAGTGACAAATCCTGCTCCAGCGCGGCCTGCAGCTGCTCGAGCTCGGCGCGCGACTCCGCCCGCCCGAGGCGCGGCGCGAGCGCGGCAAGGCGCGCATTGCCACGCACCGTCTCGTGCAGCGCATCGGCGGCCGGCAGCGTGTCGCGCACGATCGCCTGCTGGCTGGCGACGACGCGCTGAAAGCTGAGCCAACCGACCACCGCCACCAGCACCGTGCCCAGCGCGCCCAGCAGCAGGCCTAGCAGAAGGCGCTCGCGCAGGCCGAATCGTCGCCGGGACGGGGCTTTCACGTAAGATTGGGCGTCCATATCAGGTCGAACTCCGGGCTCGCCACGCCTGCATTCGCACAGTCCTGCATTCGTGCACCCAGGCTGCGCAGGCGCGTCGCAAAGACCCGGTCAACTCGCATCACGCAGTGAGCGGTGAAGACATGGCTTCATCTTACCGGTGCAGCAGCGCGCGCAACGCAGCTCAGCGTCAGCTTGGCGCCCTATTGTTCGCCGCGCTGCTGCCGATGGGCAGCGCCAGCGCGAGCGAATGGCCCCTCGAGCGCTGGGCGGGCGATGGCCGGGCCAGCGCATCGTCCACCCAGCCGGCACCCAGCCTGCCGCGCATCGGCGCCTCCCGCCCGTGGACGCTGTGCGCCGTCTACCCCCACCTCAAGGACAGCTACTGGCTGGCGGTGAACTTCGGCATGGTGGAAGAGGCGCGCGCGCTCGGGCTTGGCCTGAGGGTGCTCGAGGGGGCCGGCTACGAGGCACTCGAGCGCCAGCGCCGGAGCGTGACCGAGTGCCTCACCGATGGGCGAGTCGATGCCTTGCTGGTCGGCACGGTCAGTTTCGCCGGGCTCAACGACCTGCTCGCCCCGCAGC
Organism: Thauera sp.; assembly: GCF_035444905.1. Lineage (GTDB taxonomy): Bacteria > Pseudomonadota > Gammaproteobacteria > Burkholderiales > Rhodocyclaceae > Thauera. The sequence goes on along the minus strand of NZ_DAOMPS010000012.1, from coordinate 60,573 downwards.
GCGCGCAAAGGCCGGTGATCGGCCTGGTCAATGACATCGACGCCGAGGCGGTGCGCGCCAAGATCGGCGTGCCCTGGTACCAGCTCGGCTGGCAGATCGGGCGCTGGCTCGCCGAGCGCCACCCGGCAGGCGCCCCGGCGGTGGAGGTGGCCTGGCTGCCCGGGCCGCTCGATGCAAACTGGGTCGTCGTCGTCGACCGCGGTTTTCGCGCGGCGATCGCCGATAGCGCAGTGCGCATCGCCACCGTGCGCGGCGGCGACACGGGGCGCTCGATCCAGCGCCAGCTCGTCGAGGAGGTGCTCGACGCCCACACGGGGCTCGCCTACCTGGTGGGCAATGCGCCGATGGCCGAGGCGGCGGTTGCGGAGCTGCGCCGGCGCGGCCGCGAGGACGCCGTCGGCATCGTGTCCTTGTATGTCACGCCCGGGGTATACAGCGGCCTGCTGCGCGGCCGTATTCAGGTGTCGGTGAGTGATTTCCCGGTGCTGCAGGGCCGGCTGGCGGTGCGCCAAGCCCTGCATGCGCTCGAGGGACGCGCGCTCGAGCCCTATCTCGGTCCGCGGGTGGAGCGGGTGGATGCCGACGCCCTCGCCCGCTACCCGGTCGACTGGATGCTGCCGCCGGCCGGCTTCGTGCCGGTGTACGAGGTGGCGCCAGCACAAGCGACACCGGCCCGGCCCTAGGCCGAAACCGGCGTCTCGTGTGCCGCGTGGGCCCGACTTTCAGTTCGCGCGGGCGTTCTTCTGCAGGAAGTCCAGCACCAGCTTGCGCTCTTCGTCGGTGAGGCCAGCGCGCGGGAACATGCTCTCGGTGATGCCGTGCCACTGCTTGACGGTGAAGTCGCCCGGCTCGCGCGGCACGTGGCACAGGGTGCAGCGCTCGTAGAACAGCTTCTCGCCCGGCGTCATGCCGGCGGTGGCGGCGGCCTTGGCCTTGGCTGCGCGCTCGGTGAGGCCGAAGGCGGCGGCATCGACGCGACCGGCGGCAATCTCGACCAGCGGCGGCTCATAGGCGCGGTTCGGCCCTTCGACGTCGGTGCATCTGCGGAAATAGGCCAGGCAGGTGTTGGCGCTGGTCGCCTGGCTGAGGTCGCTCGCCGCCACGCTGGTGGTGAGCACGTTGATCGCCCCGCTGTTGCAGCGGCCCTTGCTGTCCTTCGACAACCATGCGCCTTCGTAGATGCTGATGACGCCCTTCATGATGTTGGGCGACACACGCGCCCCGACGATCAGCGCGCCGCGGTCGTTATACACCTCGATCAGGTCGCCGTCCTTGACGCCGCGCTCGCGGGCGTCCTCCTCGCTCACCAGCGCGAACTCGCGGCCCTCGATGTTGAGGTGCTTGGCGCATTCGGCGTTGGCCATCTGCGAATGCACGCGCATGAAGGGGTGCGGGCTCACCACATGCACCTGGCCGGGCCTGGCGTTGCCGAGGAACTCGGCCGGCTCGAGGTACTTCGGGATGGGCGGGCATTCCTTGGTGGCGAAGCGCTCGAAGGCTTCGACATACAGGCCGATCTTGCCCGTCGCAGTGTGCAGCGGGTTCTTGACCGGGTCGGCATAAAAGTCACCGTGGCGCACCCAGCGCCGGGCGGCCTCGGGCACCTCCATCTCGGCCACGCCGGTCTCCCAGAATTCCTCGAAGGGGATCCTGGCATCGGTGTTGGCGTAGCTGTTCCTGACGATGTCCATTACCGTCAGGCCCTCGGTGAAGCCGTACTCGACGCCGAACAGCTCGGCCAGGCGGCGGAAGATCTCGAAGTCGTCCAGGCTCTCGCCATAGGGCTGGATCACCTGGCGCATCGCCCAGATCTTGTCGTTGCTGTAGGTGCCGCCACTGCTGATGTCGTTGCGCTCGAGGTGGCTGGTGGCGGGCAGCACGATGTCGGCGTAGCGCGAGGAGGCACACCACCACGGGTCCTGGTTCACCACCGTATGCACCTTTTTCGCCATCGCCTCGATGAGCTCGTTGGTGTTCTGCTGGTGATGGACGAAGTTGTTGCCGGCGTTGTAGATCATGTGCACGTCGGGGAAGGTGAAGCTGGCGCCGTCGCGGGTGTAGGGCTTGCCGGGGTTGAGCAGCATCTCCGAGATGCGCGAGGCCGGGCAGCGGCCCTTGGCCGGGTTGCGGCCCTGGGCGATGCCGACCGCGCTGCGCTTGCCGGACACCGGCATGCCACCGCCGCCGTAGTGCCACGAGAAACCCACGCCCTCGCCCGGCTTGCCGATCTTGCCGGTCATGGCGGCGAAGGCGATGATCGCCCAGTGGCTCATCTCGCCGTGATGGGCGCGCTGCAGCGACCAGGCGCCGGCGAACTGGGTGCGCCTGCTGGCGAACAGCTCGGCCATGTCGACGATCTTGGCCGCCGGAATGCCGGTGATCTGCTCGGCCCACTCGGGCGTCTTGGGCGGGGTGCCATCGGCGTCCTTGCCCAGCAGGTAGGGCAGGAAGCGGTCGAAGCCGACGGTGTACCTGTCGAGATAGGCCTGGTCGTGTTTGCCGGTGGTGTAGACGTACCAGCACATCGCCAGGAACAGCGCGGTGTCGGTGTTGGGGACGATCTTCACCCACTCGGCGCGCATGGCCTCGTCGGTGGTGGTGCGCTGCGGGTTGATCGACACGAACTTCACCCCGGCGTCGCGGATCGCCTCCCAGCGCGAATACATCTGGTGATCGGCCACGGTGTACTCGATGCGGTTGTTCTTCCACGGATCGCAGCCGACGAGCACGAAGACCTCGGTGTGGTCGCGGATCACTTCCCACGCGGTCTGCGGCGAATACACCTCCATGTCACCGATGATGTGCGGCAGGCTGATCTGCGAGGCGCCGCCCGAGTAGTCGCCGGTGGTCACGCTGTGGCCACCGATGAGACCGAACAGCCGCCCCTGCAGCACCTGCGGGCGCAGCACGCCGGCATGCGACCAGCCGCCGTAGGACGAACTGAACAGTGCATCGTTGCCGTGCTGCTCGATGGTGCGCAGGCTGGCGTCCGCCACCAGGGCGAGCGCCTCTTCCCACGACACGCGCACGAAGGGCTCCTTGCCGCGCAGGTGGGGCTTGGTGTCGCCGCGCGGATTGGCGAGGTAGGAGCGGCGCACCATCGGGTACTGCACGCGCGTGGGGTGGTAAGTGCGACTCAGCACCCCTTCGAGCAGCATCTGCGTCGGCATCGGGTCGAAGCCTTTCAGCGGCTGGACGCCGACGAGGACGCCGTTCGTCACCACTGCCTTGAACGGGCCGTAGTGCGAGGCATGCGGAATCAGCACGGTGTCGGATCCGAAGACCTCGTTGATGCCGAACAGCTTGAGACTGCCCGCGGCAACGGCCACGGCAGCGGTGGACTTCAGGAAGGCGCGGCGGCTGAGCGACATGATGAATCTCCTCGGTCGGTCATGGGTCTCGAATGCCGAGACCACCCTATGGCCGTGATCTTCCGCGGCCACGGTTAATGCGAGCAGCAGAAATGCGAACCGCGCCTGCGACTGTGTTAACGGTATTCACATCGCGGCCTCTACCTCGCCCCCGCGCGACAGATGGGGTTGCGATGGACGCCTTGCCCACATGTGCCGAGGGGGTCGTCGCCAGGGGTGGTCGTCTGTTGCGGCGCTGCGGTATGCTCGGACCCCCTCCCCGGCTCGTGAAGCCACCGATCACAGAGAGCAAAGCACGATGAGCGAAGTCCTCAAGCCCGCACCGACCCTGACCCTCCTCAATGGCGTACGGATACCCCAGCTCGGCCTCGGCACCTGGCCGATGAACGACGCCGAATGCGCCCTCACCGTGGCCGCCGCCCTGCAGATGGGCTATCGCCATATCGACACCGCCGAGAACTACGAGAACGAGCGCGGCGTGGGCGAAGGCATCCGCAACTCGGGCGTGGCGCGCGAGGAGGTCTTCGTCACCACCAAGTTCAACCGCAAGTGGCACAGCGTGGACGGCGCCCGCCAAGCCTGCGAGGCCAGCCTCGAGCGCCTCGGGCTGGACTACATCGACCTGCTGCTGGTGCATTGGCCCAACCCCGACCAGGACCGTTACGTCGAGGCCTTCCAGGGCCTGGTGAAGCTGCTCGAGGCTGGCGTTGTGCGTGCGATCGGCACCTCCAACTTCAAGCCCGCCCACCTGCAGCGCCTGTTCGACCTCGGCCTGGTGCCGCACCTGAACCAGATCCAGCTCGACCCCTACCACCTGCGCGACGACCTCGTCGCCATCCATCGCGAGCGCGGCATCGTCACCGGCGCCTGGCGTCCGCTGGGCTGCGGCAATGCCATGCTGGCCGACCCGGTGATCACGGCGATCGCCGCGCGTCACGGCCGCACGAGCGCGCAGATCGTACTGCGCTGGCTGGTGCAGCAGGGCTTCGTCGCCACGCCGAAGTCCTCCAACCCGACGCGCATGGCGCAGAACCTGGCCATCTTCGACTTCGCCCTCAGCGACGCCGAGATGGCGGCGCTGGGCAAGCTCGACCGTCCCGACCCCGAGATGTTCGACGCCGACAGCTTCGGGCACTGAGCATCCCTCGCTGAGCCCCTCGCCCACCCGCGCGGTGGGCGTGCGGACGGTGCCGTCCACACGCACGAAGGGGCGCCACGGCGCCCCTTCGTGCGTCTGATTCAGCCCGATCGCGCAACCCGCACGTGGGCCCGCAACTTGCTTAGCCCGTCAGGGCGTCGCCCTTCATGCCGCCAGCCTGATCCTCGCGCCCGATCAGCCCGATCTCGTCCATCCGCCGCTTCAGGCTGAGCCGATCCAGGCTCGCGATCGGCAGGTTCACGAACACCGCGATGCGGTTGCGCAGCATCCGATAGGCGTCCACGAACGCCAGGTGCCTCTCGGTGGCACTGCCTTCGACCACCACCGGATCCGGGACGCCCCAGTGCGCCGTCATCGGCTGGCCGGGCCACACCGGACACACTTCCCGCGCGGCCTTGTCGCAAACGGTGATCACGAAGTCCATCTCGGGGGCCTCGCCACCGGCGAACTCGTCCCAGCTCTTGGAGCGCAGCTCAGCGGTGGGGTAGCTCATCTTCTCCAGCAATTCGAGCGCGCGAGGGTGAACCTCGCCCTTGGGTTCGCTGCCCGCCGACCAGGCCCGGAAGCGCCCCCTGCCCTCCTCGTTGAGGATGGCCTCGGCAAAGATCGAGCGCGCCGAGTTGCCCGAACACAGGAAGAGGACGTTGAAGCATTCTTCGCTCGCCATGCGTTTCTCCTGGGATCCCTTGCGCATCAACCGAAGCGGCCGGTGATGTAGTCCTCGGTCCGCGACTCCTTCGGCCGGGTGAAGATTTCCTCGGTATCCCCCACCTCGACCAGGTCGCCCAGATGGAAGAAGGCGGTGCGGTTGGAGACGCGCGCGGCCTGCTGCATGTTGTGGGTGACGATGACGATGGTGTAGTTCGAGGCCAGCTCAGTGATGAGCTGCTCGACCTTCGCGGTCGCGATCGGGTCCAGCGCCGAGCATGGCTCGTCCATCAGGATCACCTCGGGGCTCACCGCCACCGCGCGCGCGATGCACAGACGCTGCTGCTGGCCGCCTGACAGGCCGGTGCCGGGCTGGTCGAGGCGGTCCTTGACCTCCTCCCACAGGCCAGCCCGCCGCAGGCTGCTCTCGACGATGCCGTCGAGCTCGCTCTTGGACGCGGCCAGGCCGTGCAGGCGCGGGCCGTAGGCGATGTTCTCGTAGATCGACTTGGGGAAGGGATTGGGCTTCTGGAACACCATGCCCACGCGCGCGCGCAGCAGCACGACGTCGAGCGAACGGTCGTAGATGTCCTCGCCGTCGAGCTCGATCCGGCCGGTCACCCGGCAGCCGTCGATGGTGTCGTTCATGCGGTTCAGGCACCGCAGGAAGGTCGACTTGCCGCAGCCCGAAGGGCCGATGAAGGCCAGCACTTCCTTCTCATAGACGTCGAGATCGACGCCGTGCAGGGCCTCCTTGTCGCCGTAGAAGACGCGCGCGTCACGCGCCTGCATCTTGATCACCGGCGTGGCAAGCGACTTGGCCGTCTCGCCCGGCGCAGCGGGCGCCTGGCGCAGTACATTCGATTCCATTTTCATCATCACCACCTTTGTTCGAACCGCTTGCGCAGGAGGATTGCCAGCGCGTTCATGCTGATCATCACCGCGAGCAGGACCACGATCGCCGCGGAGGTTCGTGCTTCGAAGAAGTTACGCAGTTCATTACCCTGCCACAGGTAGATCTGCACCGGCAGCGCGGTAGCCTGGTCGAGGGGCGTCGCCGGCACCGAGGCGACGAAGGCGCTCATGCCGATCAGCAGCAGCGGCGCGGTCTCGCCGATGGCCTGGGCCACGCCGATGATCGCTCCGGTGAGGATGCCCGGCAGCGCCAGCGGCAGCACGTGGTGGAAGATCGTCTGCGTCTTCGAGGCGCCGATGCCGAGCGCCGCCTGGCGGATCGAGGGCGGAATCGCCTTCAGGGTCGAGCGCGTGGCGATGATCACCGTCGGCAGGGTCATCAGCGACAGCACCAGGCCGCCGACGATGGGCGCCGACAGCGGCATCTTGAACCAGTTGATGAACACGGCGGCACCGAGCAGGCCAAAGATGATCGAGGGCACGGCGGCGAGGTTGTTGATGTTGACCTCGATGAGGTCGGTGAACCTGTTGCGCGGCGCGTACTCCTCGAGGTAGATCGCGCTCGCCACGCCCACCGGCACCGCGATCAGGATCACGATCAACATCATGTAGAGGGTGCCCATGATCGCCCCGGCCAGGCCGGCAGAGGCCAGCGAGCTGCGTGAGTCGGGGTTCATGAACAGCGAGGTGCTGAACTTCATCGCAATCACGCCGCGCTCGTAGAGCGTGTCGGCCCACTGGCGCACTTCGGGCGGAAGCTGCTGCTGGGCGTCGGGCAGGTCGCGATCGATGTTGCCCTTGAGCCACACATCCACATTGGCGTCCGCCAGCAGGCGCACCGTGACGCGCTGGCCGAGCAGTTCAGGGTTGGCCACGAACATGTCACGCAACCCGAAGCGCTCGCCGCTGGTCACGAGCCGGCGCACCAGCGCGCGCTTGGAGGCGGCCTCGGGCAGGTGCTCTATCAGCGCGTTCTCGATCACCCGGTTCCAGTTGACCATGGTCACCTGGGTCTGCCAGGCCAGCTCGCGATCGCGCAGCTGGGCGGGCGTCTCGCCGGCCTGCAGCTGCGGGCGCGGCTCGACCTTGACGATCTCCGGATCGAAATGGACGGGAATCTCCAGCGTCGCCTGCCAGAAGGCCGGAATGCCCTTGGCGAAGATGGTGATGAACAGCAGGGCCACCATGGCCAGGCCGAACAATACTGCCGACAGGCCGGCGGCGCGAAAGCGCTTCTCGGCAGCGTGGCGACGGCCGAGGGACTTCTGCACCAGCGCGTGCTGAGGTGTCCGCTGCCGGCCGGAGAGCGGCGCAACGGGGGAGGTATCAGGGGTCACGGCTTGCTCACTCATTCATATTGCTCGCGATACTTGCGCACGATGTAGAGCGCGACGACGTTCAGCGCCAGCGTGATGACGAACAGCGTCAGGCCCAGTGCGAACGCGACCAGGGACTGCGGGCTGGCGAAATCGAGGTCGCCGGTGAGCTGATTGACGATGGTCACGGTCACCGTCGACACCGCCTCGAAGGGATTCGCGTGCAGGACCGGGCTGTTGCCGGCGGCGAGCACGACGATCATGGTCTCGCCGATCGCACGGCTGGCCGCGAGCAGGAAGGCACCGACGATGCCCGGCAACGCCGCCGGCAACACCACGTTGCGGATCGTCTCCGCCTTGGTCGCACCCAGTCCCAGCGAGCCGTCGCGCATCGCGCGCGGGACCTGAGTGATGATGTCGTCCGACAGCGAGGACACGAAGGGGATGATCATGATGCCCATCACCACGCCCGCCGTCAGCGCACTGGTGGCGCGGATGTCGAGACCCACCGCGAGCCCGAGGCCATGGAAGAAGGGGCCGACGGTCACCAGGGCGAAGAAGCCATAGACGATGGTGGGGATGCCGGCCAGCACCTCGATGACGGGCTTGGCGATCGAGCGCAGCCATCCTGGCGCGTACTCCGCCATGTAGATTGCGGTCATCAGGCCGATCGGCACGGCGATCAGCAGGGCGACGATGCTGACCATGATCGTGCCCCACAGCAGCGGCAGCAGCCCGAACTGGCCCTGGCCACCGGCACCGACAGTGGAAAAGCGCGGGTTCCACACCGTGCCGAAGAAAAAGTCGACCGGACTGACGAACTGGAAGAAGCGCATCGCCTCGCCCAGCATCGACAGCACGATGCCGATGGTGGTCAGAATGGCGATGGTCGAGCACACGATCAGCAGCGTCTGCACCACACTCTCGACCTTGTTGCGCGCACGCAGGGCCGGCGAGATCTTCCTGAGGGTGAACACCAGGCCACCGACCGCCAGTGCGGCCATCAGGGCGACCATCGACAGGCGACCGGTGCTCTGCAGCTCGCTCACGCGCGCGGCGGCGGCAAGCTCATAGGCCGCAGGCTGGTCCGACACGCCGAAGCCGCTTGCAATCGACTCCACCCGGCGCAGGATCACGTTGATCTGGTTGCCGTCGAGCGCGGCCACCTCGGGCGGCAACTGCTCGATCACCACGGAGCGGATCATGCTCGGCTCGACCATGGACCACAGCAGGAACACCGCCAGCGCCGGCAGCCCGCACCACAGCGCGACCAGCAAGCCGTAATAGCCGGGACGGGAGTGCATCCGCACCACAACGCGGGCCGCCACCGAACGGCTGCGCAGGACGCCGAACTGATAGGCAAAACCCATCAGCACCAGCAGCGCACCGAGCATGATCCAGTTATTCATGTTTTCTCCGCAGCCGATGCCCCGGATGAAAGCCCCGGAAACAGGTTTCGTTTCACGGGGGTGGGCATCATTTCCTCAGTTCGGGGGCGCCACTGACAATCAGCGCCACCCCCGGGGCACATCACTGGACGACTTTCTCGGCACGCACGTCGGCGATGATGCGGGCCCGCTCTTCGTCGGCGAGCGGAATCAGCCCGGCACTCTCGAGCGCGCTGCCCGAGCCCGACATCTGCTCGCTGAGGAAGAACTCGGCGTACTCCTTGATGCCCGGCACCACGCCAAGGTGTTCACCCTTGATGTAGAAGAAAAGCGGGCGCGAGACCGGATACTCGCCCGAGGCGATCGTTTCCAGGCTCGGCGTGACGCCATTGACCGTCGCCACCTTCAGGCGGTCGCGGTTCTGGTCGTAGAAGGACAGACCGAACACGCCAACCGCGTCGGCCTGGGCCTGCAGGCGGGCCAGGGTCTCGGTGTAGTCGCCGGCGATCTCGATGATGCGGCCATCCTGGCGCAGGCTGTTGCAGAAGCTCTTCTGCGCGTCCTTGTCGAGCGCCTTGACCTCGGCGAGCGACTCGCAACCCGGGTGCGTCACCTTCTCCTCGAACACCTCACGCGTGCCGTGGTTGGAGGCCGGGATCACGAGCACGATTTCCTGGTCGGGCAGCGCGCTGTCGATCTGTGACCAGCGGGTGTTGGGGTTGGCGACCATCTTGCCATCGACCGGCACCTGGGCGGCGGCGGCCAGGAAGACCTGCTGCGGCGTCAGCGCGAAGCTGCCCTTGTCGGCGCGCGAGGCGAACACGATGCCGTCGTAGCCGAACTGCACCTCGATGATCTTGGCGACACCGGCTTTCTGGCAGCTCTCGACCTCCGCGGGGCGGATCGGACGCGAGGAGTTGGCGATGTCGATGGTGTTCACACCGACACCCTGGCAGAACTGGCGCAGGCCGCCACCCGAACCACCGGAGCCGACCACCGGGGTCTTGAACTGCGGGAAAGCGCCGCCGAACTCTTCGGCCACGATGCTGGCGAACGGCAGGACGGTCGACGAACCTGCGATCTGCAGGTTGTCGCGCGCCATGGCCGGCGCGGCGACCGAGGCAGCCATGGCCACGACGGCAGTTGCGATCAGGCTCTTCTTGAACATGTACAGGCTCTCCAGTTTCGTGAATTCATCTTGCCCCGGGGGGCGGGTGCCCCCGTCGTGCGGGAACGGAGTGGATTATCGGGATCCAAGATGACAGTTCTGTTAAACGTCACGAAACAATCGCAGAGGCAGCATGCCGGGCACTTCCGCATGGCATGAGGCCAGCGTCAACAGGAACAAGACGTCCCTATGAAACAAGGGCTTGTCACACAAAGCGACAAGCCCCTGTTGGTTTGCGCCGCATACTGCGGTGCAAGAAGCACTGGATGCAGGATCAGCCGATGGCGTGCTCCACCGCCGACGCGATCGATTTGGCCAAGCGCTCGACCTGCGCCCCGTCGCGTCCTTCGACCATCACCCGCAACAGGGGCTCGGTGCCCGAGGGCCGCAGCAGCACGCGGCCGCTGTCACCGAGTTCGCGCTCGGCGTCGTCGCGCGCACGAGCGATGGTAGCGTCGGCCTGCCAGTCGAAACCGGCGGCCATGCGCACGTTGATGAGACGTTGCGGGTAGAAGACGAGATCGGCGCAGGCCTCGGCAAGACTTTCGCCACGCTGCTTGAGGGCGGCCAGCACCTGCAGCGCCGACACGATGCCATCGCCGGTCGTGTGACGATCCAGGCAGATGATGTGGCCGGAGTTCTCCCCGCCCAGCTTCCAGCCCCGCTCGTGCAGCAGCTCGAGCACATAGCGGTCACCGACCTTGGCACGCGCAAAGGGCGCCCCCAGGCGGCCGATGGCATGCTCGAAGCCCAGGTTACTCATCAGGGTGCCGACCACGCCCTCGAGCCGACCTTCGGCATGGCGCGCGCGCGAGACCACATAGAGCAACTTGTCGCCGTCGTAGATCTCGCCCTGGCGGTCGACCATCATCAGACGGTCGGCGTCGCCATCGAGCGCGATGCCGAGATCCGCGGCCTGCGCAAGAACGGCCGTCTTGAGGTGTTCGGGGCGGGTCGCACCGACGCCGTCGTTGATGTTGAGGCCGTTGGGCTCGACCCCCACGGGCAACACTTCGGCACCGAGTTCGTGCAGGACCTTGGGCGCAATGTGGTAGGCCGCGCCATGGGCGCAGTCCACCGCGATCCGCAGGCCGCGCAGGTCGAGCTCGTTCGGAAAGGTGCTCTTGCAGAACTCGATGTAACGCCCGGCCGCGTCCGCGACGCGACGCGCCTTGCCAAGCCGCGCCGAATCCACACAGCCCATGGGCTCGTCGAGCCTGGCCTCGATCTCGGCTTCGACCGCGTCGGGCAGCTTCGCCCCCCCAGCCGAGAAGAACTTGATGCCGTTGTCGTAGAAGGGATTGTGCGAGGCCGAAATCACCACGCCCGCCTGCAGGCGCAGCGCCCGCGTCAGGTAGGCCACCGCGGGAGTCGGAATCGGGCCCGCCAGCATCACGTCGACGCCCGCCGCGGCAAAACCCGCCTCCAGCGCCGCCTCGAGCATGTAGCCCGAGATGCGGGTGTCCTTGCCGATCAGTACCGCCGGGTGTTCGCCGGCCGGCAGCTTCTCGCGCGCCACCAGGGTCAGGCCGGCCGCGTAGCCCAGCCGCATGACGAATTCCGGCGTGATGGGGGCTTCGCCGACCCTGCCGCGCACACCGTCCGTCCCAAAATATTTACGCCCCATCAGCACACCCGCCGCAGTCGAAAACCCGGATTATGACAGCGTTGAAACCGCCTGCCACACCTTGAGCGCATCGATGGTCGGCGCCACGTCGTGCACCCGCACGATGGCCGCGCCGCGCTGCACCGCGATCAGCGCAGCGGCAATGCTGGCCGGCATGCGCGCATCGACCTCTCGTCCGGTGACCGCGCCGAGCATGGACTTGCGCGACATGCCCGCCAGCACGGCCAGCCCCCCTTCGCCGAAGCGCGCGAGCTCGCGCAGCAGCGTGAAGTTATGCACCGTGCGCTTGCCGAAGCCGAAGCCGGGGTCGAGCACGATGCGCTCGCGCGCCACACCGGCCGCCTGCAGTGCCGCCACCCGTTCATCGAGGAAGGCGGACACCTCGGCCACCACGTCGTCGTAGCGCGGGTCGGCCTGCATCGTCCGCGGCTCGCCCTGCATGTGCATCACGCACAGCCCGGCGGCGCTGGCGGCAACCGCCTCGACTGCGCCCGGCGCGCGAAAGGCGTTGATGTCGTTGATCATGTCCGCCCCCGCTGCCAGCGCCGCACGCATCACCGCCGGCTTCAGGGTGTCGATCGACAGCGGCACCTGCCAGTCGCGCGCGCGCTCGACGAAGCGCACGACGCGCTCGAGTTCCTGCGCCTCGGGCACCGGGTCCGAGCCGGGGCGGGACGACTCCGCGCCGATGTCGAGCATGTCCGCGCCTTCTTCCAGCGCGCGCTCGGCGCGCACCAGCGCGGCCGACACGTCGCCGTGAAGGCCGTCACCGGAGAAGGAGTCGTCGGTCAGATTGATGATCGCCATCACCTTGGGCTGGCTCAGGTCGATCTGGAAACGGCCGCAGTGCAGAAGGGTCATGAGGGGCTCACGAGCGAATGAAAATGAGAGAGGAGGTTCAGCCAAGGGGGACGCAGGCAAGGAAAATGGGCCGGATCAACCGGCCCATTTTCGGGGAACTCCGCGTTGCCGCGACAGGCTTCAGGCAGCGGGTGCCGGCGCGTTGGGCTCGGCACCCGGCGACTCGTCCTTCGGACGCGGCGTCGGCGTGGCGACCGGCTTGGGCGGGCGCGGCGGCCGGCCGGCCATGATGTCGTTCACCTGGTCGGCGTCGATGGTTTCCCATTCCAGCAGCGCCTTGGTCATGGCTTCGACCTTGTCGCTGTTTTCCTCGATCAGGCGACGGGCGAGCGAATACTGCTGGTCGATGATGCGCCGGATCTCGGCATCGACCTTCTGCATCGTGGCTTCGGACACGTTACGGTGCGTGGTGACCTGGCGGCCGAGGAAAATCTCGCCCTCCTCTTCGCCATACACCATCGGCCCGAGCGTGTCGGACATGCCCCACTGCGTGACCATGCGACGCGCAAGATCGGTGGCGCGCGCAAAGTCGTTCGAGGCACCCGTGGTCATCTGCTTCATGAAGATTTCTTCGGCGATGCGGCCACCAAACAGCACCGCAATCGTCTGCGACAAGCGTTCGCGATCCTGGCTGTAGCGATCTTCGGTCGGCAACTGCATGGTCACGCCGAGCGCGCGGCCGCGCGGGATGATGGTGACCTTGTGCACCGGGTCAGTCTTGTCGAGCAGTCGCGCGACCACCGCATGACCCGACTCATGGTAAGCGGTGTTGCGGCGCTCTTCCTCCGGCATGACCACGGAGCGGCGCTCGGCGCCCATCATGATCTTGTCCTTGGCGCGCTCGAAGTCCTCCATGTCCACCAGGCGCTTGTTGCTGCGCGCGGCAAAGAGCGCAGCCTCATTCACCAGGTTGGCCAGGTCGGCACCGGCAAAACCGGGCGTGCCACGCGCCAGAACCTGCGGATCGACGTCGGGCGCGATCGGCACCTTGCGCATATGCACCTTCAGGATCTGCTCGCGGCCACGAATGTCGGGCAGCGCCACCACCACCTGGCGGTCGAAGCGACCGGGGCGCAGCAGCGCCGGATCGAGCACGTCGGGGCGGTTGGTGGCGGCGATCACGATCACACCGGCCTGGCCTTCGAAACCGTCCATCTCGACCAGCAACTGGTTGAGGGTCTGCTCGCGCTCGTCGTTGCCGCCGCCCATGCCGGCGCCACGCTGGCGACCAACCGCATCGATTTCGTCGATGAAGATGATGCAGGGCGCATGCTTCTTGGCCTGTTCGAACATGTCGCGGACGCGCGCCGCGCCCACGCCGACGAACATCTCGACGAAGTCCGAGCCGGAGATCGAGAAGAAGGGCACCTTCGCCTCGCCCGCGATTGCCTTGGCGAGCAGGGTCTTGCCGGTGCCGGGCGAGCCCACCATCAGCACGCCCTTCGGGATGCGGCCGCCCAGCTTCTGGAACTTGGAGGGATCGCGCAGGAACTCGACCAGTTCGAAGACCTCTTCCTTCGCCTCGTCACACCCGGCCACGTCGGCAAAGGTGACCGAGTTGGCCGATTCGTCCAGCATGCGCGCCTTGCTCTTGCCGAACGAGAACGCACCGCCCTTGCCCCCACCCTGCATCTGGCGCATGAAGAAGATCCAGACGCCGATCAACAGCAGCATCGGGAACCACGACACGAAGATGCTGGCGAGGAAGGACTGCTCCTCGTCGGGCTTGGTCGCATTGACCTGGACGCCGTAGCGCATCAGGTCGGAGACCATCCAGATGTCCTGCACGCCCGGGGTGTATACGGTGATCGTGCGCCCCTCCTGGGTCGTGGCCTTGAGCATGCGCCCGTCGATGGTCGCACGCGTGATCCGCCCCGCCCTCGCCTCTTCCAGGAATTGCGAGTATTCCATGGTGTTCGGCGGTGTCTGCCGGGCGTTGAACTGGTTGAATACGGTCATCAGCACGACGCCGATCACCATCCAGATCGCGAGATTCTTGAAGAGATTGTTCAACTTTCTATTCCCCGAAAGCCTGTTCGGCCATGTACGCGACAGACCGATTCTAGAGGTGAACGTTCCCACCGGCAAACCAATGGGCGCCATTGGCACAGGCAATGCCCATTGCCGATCGCCGGCTCAGGCCTGACGTGGCCCCTTGCCAAGCAGATAGACCTCGGCGCTGCGATCGCGGGAGGCCTTGGGCTTGCGCACGTGGACCGCGCTGAACGCGGCCTCCATCTGCTTGCGGAATTCCATGAAGCCCTCGCCCTGGAACACCTTGACGACGAACTGGCCGCCCGGTTTCAGGTGACGGACGGCGAAATCGAGCGCGAGTTCGCACAAGTGGATGGATCGTGCCTGGTCGACCGTCGCCACCCCCGACAGGTTCGGCGCCATGTCGGACAGGACCACATCGACCCGCGCGCCCTCGAGCCGGGTCTCGAGCTCGTCCAGCACCGCGTCCTCGGTGAAGTCGCCGAGCAGGAAGTCGACGCCGGCAACCGGCTCCATGGGCAGCAGATCGAGGGCGAAGATGCGCGCCTTCGGGCCACAACGCCGCACCGCGACCTGGCACCACGAGCCCGGGGCCGCACCAAGGTCGACGATGAGCGCGCCCGACTTGAGCAGGTGGTCGCGCTCATCGATCTCGAGCAGCTTGTAAGCCGCGCGCGCGCGGTAACCCTCGGCCTGGGCGCGCTGCACGTAGGGGTCATTCACATGATCGTGCACCCAGGCACGGCTGGTCTTGTTCTTCTTCATCGCAATGTCCGCCCTTTCCTTGCGGCCGCGAGGCCTGCTCTCGGAGTAGAATCCGGGTCCCTAGGCTTCAAGCACCCAGAGAATTTCAATGATCGAGCTCACCCCGGCACAGCGCCGCGACCTGCGCGCCCGCGCCCATCACCTCAACCCGGTGGTCACCATCGCCGGCAACGGTCTCACCCCCGGCGTGGTCGCCGAGATCGAGCGCGCGCTGCAGGCCCACGAACTCATCAAGGTCAAGGTTCAGGGCGCCGAACGTGAGCAGCGCGACGCCCTGATGCAGGAGCTGTGCGCCTCCCTGCAGGCCGAGCCGGTGCAGCACATCGGCAGCATCCTCATCGTCTGGCGCGCGCGTCGGGAGGAGGACAAGCCCGCCGCCACGGTCGAAAAGAAAGCCGTCCGCAGCTCCACCGCCAAATCGGCCGCCGCCTTCGCCGCTGCTGCCCGTCGCGCCGCACTCGCCAAGGCCAGCGCCGGCCCGCGCCGCTCTCCCGCGCGCACCCCTGCGCCTCGTGGCCGCACACCCGGGGGCGGCTCGCGCGGGCGCTGAACCCCGGCCGCCCTTGCCAGGGCGGCATCCGGAAAGCACGAGGCGGTGCAGCGCACCGCCTTTTTTCATGCCCTGAGCGCGCGCTGGGCTCAGACGTAGCGCACGTCGATGATCTCGAACTCGCGCACGCCACCCGGCGCCTGCACTTCGGCGACATCACCGGCGTACTTGCCGATGAGGCCACGCGCGATCGGCGAACTGATCGAGATCTTGTTGTCCTTGATGTCGGCCTCGTCGTCACCGACGATCTGATAGGTCACGACCTGGCCCGAGTCCATGTCCTCGAGCTCGACCGTGGCACCGAACACGCAACGGCCGTCGGCGTCGAGCAGCTTGGGGTCGATGATCTGGGCGTTCGCCAGCTTGGACTCGACCTCCATGATGCGGCCTTCGATGAAGCCCTGACGGTCCTTCGCGGCCTCGTACTCGGCGTTCTCGGACAGGTCGCCGTGCGAACGTGCCTCGGCGATGGCCGCGATCACGTTCGGGCGTTCGACCGTCTTCAGGCGATGGAGCTCGGCGCGCAGCTTCTCTGCGCCGGCAACGGTAAGCGGGGTCTTGTTCATGCTTGCTGATTCAGTTCTTGGTGCAGGCCCTGCACGGAATAGACCTCGAGCCCGCCCGCCAGATGACGCATGCCCATGCACGCGGCGCGCGCGCCCTCGATGGTGGTGAAGATCGACAGCTTGGCGGCGAGCGCGCTGGTGCGGATCGAACGCGAGTCGGTGATCGCCTGGCGCTTCTCCTCGACCGTGTTGATGACCATGACGAGTTCCTCGTTCTTGATCATGTCGACGATGTGCGGGCGGCCTTCGTTCACCTTGTTGACCACGGCGACCGGAATGCCGGCGGCCTCGATCACCGAGGCGGTGCCACGGGTCGCGACCAAGGTGAAACCGAGGTCGTGGAGTTCGCGCGCGACCTCGACGGCGACCGGACGATCGCTCGGCTTGACGCTGATGAAGACCGTGCCCGAGGTCGGCAGCTTGACGCCGGCGCCGATCTGGCTCTTGACGAAGGCCTCGGCAAAGCTGCGACCCACGCCCATCACCTCACCCGTGGACTTCATCTCCGGGCCGAGGATGGTGTCGACACCCGGGAACTTCACGAACGGGAACACCGCCTCCTTGACCGAGTAGTAGGGCGGCACGATCTCGCCGGTGACGCCCTGGCTGGCCAGGCTCTGGCCCGCCATGCAGCGCGCCGCGACCTTGGCCAGCGGCAGCGAGCAGGCCTTGGAGACGAAGGGCACGGTCCGCGAGGCGCGCGGGTTCACCTCGAGCACGTAGACGACCGCGTTGTCGCCCTCGCCCTGGATCGCGAACTGCACGTTCATCAGGCCGACCACGTTGAGGGCACGGGCCATGGCCTCGGTCTGGCGGCGCAGCTCGTCCTGCAGCGCGGCCGACAGCGTATAGGGCGGCAGCGAGCAGGCGGAGTCGCCCGAGTGCACGCCGGCCTGTTCGATATGCTCCATGATGCCGCCGATCATCACCTGCTTGCCGTCGGACAGTGCGTCGACGTCGACCTCGGTGGCATCGTTGAGGAAGCGGTCGAGCAGCACCGGCGACTCGTTGGAGACCTTGACCGCCTCGCGCATGTAGCGCTCGAGGTCCTTCTGCTCATGCACGATCTCCATCGCACGGCCGCCCAGCACGTAGGACGGGCGCACCACCAGCGGGTAGCCGATCTCGGCCGCCAGGCGCACGGCCTCTTCCGGCGTGCGCGCGGTGCGGTTGGGCGGCTGGCGCAGACCGAGGTCGTTGAGCAGCTTCTGGAAGCGCTCGCGGTCCTCGGCGGCGTCGATCATGTCGGGGCTGGTGCCGATGATGGGCACGCCGTTGTCGGCCAGCGCCTGGGCGCGCTTGAGCGGGGTCTGGCCGCCGAACTGGACGATCACGCCGACCGGCTTCTCGATGTGCACGATCTCGAGCAGGTCCTCGAGCGTGATCGGCTCGAAGTACAGGCGGTCCGAGGTGTCGTAGTCGGTCGACACGGTCTCGGGGTTGCAGTTGACCATGATCGTCTCGTAGCCGTCTTCGCGCAGGGCGAGTGCGGCGTGGACGCAGCAGTAATCGAACTCGATGCCCTGGCCGATTCGGTTGGGACCGCCGCCGAGCACCATGATCTTCTTCTTGTCTGTCGGACGGGCCTCGCACTCCTCCTCGTAGGACGAATACATGTAGGCGGTGGAAGTGGCGAACTCGGCCGCGCAGGTGTCCACGCGCTTGAACACCGGGCGCACGCCGAGCGCATGGCGATGCAGGCGTACCGCGGTCTCGTCGGCATTGAGCAGCTTGGCCAGACGCCGGTCGGAGAATCCCTTCCTCTTGAGCTCGCGCAGTTCGGGCGCCTGCAGCGCCTTCAGCGAGCGGCCGGCGAGCGCCTTCTCGGACAGCACGATGTCCTCGATCTGGGCGAGGAACCAGGGATCGATCTTGCTCAGGTTATGCACCTGCTCGAGCGTCATGCCTTCGCGGAAGGCCTGGCCGACGTACCAGATGCGCTGCGGGCCGGCACTCGACAGTTCGTGCTCGAGATCGGCACTGTCGGCTTCGATCTCGTCCAGGCCGTAGGCGCCCACTTCCAGGCCGCGCAGGGCTTTCTGGAAGGACTCCTGGAAGCTGCGACCCATGGCCATGACCTCGCCCACCGACTTCATCTGGGTGGTGAGGCGGTCGTTGGCCTGCGGGAACTTCTCGAAGGCGAAGCGCGGGATCTTGGTGACGACGTAGTCGATCGAGGGCTCGAAGGAGGCCGGCGTGGCACCGCCGGTGATGTCGTTCTTGAGCTCGTCGAGCGTGTAGCCCACCGCCAGCTTGGCCGCGACCTTGGCGATCGGGAAGCCGGTGGCCTTGGACGCCAGCGCCGACGAACGCGACACACGCGGGTTCATCTCGATGACGATCATGCGACCGTCTTGGGGGTTGATGGCGAACTGCACGTTCGAACCCCCGGTATCCACCCCGATCTCGCGCAGTACCGCGATCGAGGCGTTGCGCATGATCTGGTATTCCTTGTCGGTGAGCGTCTGCGAGGGCGCGACGGTGATCGAGTCGCCGGTGTGCACGCCCATCGGGTCGAGGTTCTCGATCGAGCACACGATGATGCAGTTGTCGGCGCGGTCGCGCACGACCTCCATCTCGTACTCCTTCCAGCCGAGCAGCGACTCTTCGATCAGCAGCTCGTTGGTCGGGCTGGCCTCGAGACCGCGCTTGCAGATCTCGTGGAACTCTTCCATGTTGTAGGCGATGCCGCCGCCGGTGCCGCCGAGCGTGAAGCTCGGCCGGATGATGACCGGGAAGCCGATGCCGCCCTGCACCTGCAGGGCCTCTTCCATGCTGTGGGCGATGCCCGAGCGCGCCGAGCCAAGGCCGATCTTGGTCATCGCGTCCTTGAACTTGAGGCGGTCCTCGGCCTTGTCGATGGCCTCTTCGGAGGCGCCGATCAGCTCGACCTTGTACTTGGCGAGCACGCCGTGGCGGCCGAGGTCGAGCGCGCAGTTTAGCGCCGTCTGGCCGCCCATTGTCGGCAGGATGGCGTCGGGGCGCTCCTTGTCGATGATGCGCTCGACGACCTGCCAGGTGATCGGCTCGATATAGGTGACGTCGGCCGTCTCGGGGTCGGTCATGATCGTCGCCGGGTTCGAGTTCACCAGGATGACGCGGTAGCCCTCCTCGCGCAGGGCCTTGCAGGCCTGGGCGCCGGAGTAGTCGAACTCGCAGGCCTGGCCGATGATGATCGGGCCGGCGCCGATGATCAGGATGCTCTTGATGTCTGTACGTTTCGGCATTGTCTTGCCTCGATGATTCCACGACGGCGCGCAGGCTGCGCGCGCGTCCGATACGGGAGGTGGCAGGGGTTGCGGCGGGATGCCTTCCGCCGCGTGCCGTGTGTTACTGAGCGGCGTCCATCAGACTGATGAAGCGGTCGAACAGATAGGCGACGTCGTGCGGGCCAGGGCTCGCTTCCGGGTGGCCCTGGAAGGAGAAGGCCGGCGCGTCGGTGCGCGCGATGCCCTGATTGGTGCCATCGAACAGCGACACGTGGGTGACGCGCAGGTTGGCCGGCATGGTCGAGGGGTCGACCGCGAAGCCATGGTTCTGGCTGGTGATCAGCACCTTGCCGGTGTCGAGATCCTTGACCGGGTGGTTGGCACCATGGTGGCCGGTGACCATCTTCATGGTCTTTGCACCGGAGGCCAGCGCCAGCAACTGGTGGCCCAGGCAGATGCCGAAGGTCGGCGTACCGGAGGCGACGATCTCGCGGATCGCCTCGATCGCGTAGTCGCAGGGCTCGGGGTCGCCCGGGCCGTTCGACAGGAAGACGCCATCGGGATTGAGCGCCAGCACCTCGGCCGCGGGCGTCTGTGCGGGCACCACCGTGAGGCGGCAGCCGCGCTCGGCGAGCATGCGCAGGATGTTGAACTTGACGCCGAAGTCGTAGGCGACGACGTGGAAGCGGCCCTCGCTGCGGTCGGCATAACCGCCCTCGAGCGCCCACTCGCCCTGCTTCCATTGGTAGCGTTCAGTGGCGCTGACGACCTTGGCGAGATCCATGCCGGCCAGGCCGGGAAAGCCGCGCGCCTGCGCCACGGCCGTCTCGGCATTGAGGGTTTCGCCCTCGGCGGCGGTGACGATGCAACCCGCCTGGGCGCCTTTCTCGCGCAGCACACGGGTCAGCTTGCGGGTGTCGAGCCCGGCGATGGCGACCACTTTCTCGCCCCGCAGGTAGGCATCGAGGCGCTGGCTCATGCGGAAGTTCGACGGCAGCAGGGGCAGGTCACGAATGACCAGGCCGGCCGCATGCACGCGGGTGGACTCGACGTCCTCGGCATTGACACCGGTGTTGCCGATGTGCGGATAGGTCAGCGTGACGATCTGGCGGGAATAGCTCGGGTCGGTCAGGATCTCCTGATAACCCGACATCGAGGTGTTGAACACGACCTCGCCAACCGTGCTGCCAACCGCGCCGATACCCTTGCCGTGGAAGATCGTTCCGTCGGCAAGCGCAAGAAGGGCGGACGGGTATGCACTCACGAGAAGCTCCTGGATTCAGCTTGATGATCCGGGGCGCACACGACGCGCACACCCGATATGTACAAAAAGCGGGACGGGCCTCGGGGCCGATCCCGCTTACAAACCCGCAAATTGTATATTTTCGCGAGATTGAAGGCAAACCGGCGCAGGGCCGATCGACCCACCCCCGCGCGCCGCCGACGTGTCGAACGCGGTGCGCCGCCAGGTTCAGCGCGCTTCGGCGAGTTCCGAGCGCAGCACCTGACTCAACAGGTTCAGCTCACCGATCAGCACGCGCGCCTGCGAGGTCGCCGCCTCCGGGTCGTTGGCGCGCGCCAGCTCCTCCAGCCGCTTCGCCGCCTCGACCGCACGATTTGCGGAGAACAGCCCGACCGAACCCTTCACCGCATGACCGAGTTCGCGCAAGTGCCTGAAATCCAGGCTCGCTGCGGCGTGCTGAAGCTCGCCCACGAGGCGGTCGTGGTCGCGCAGGAAGACGCTTACCAGTTGCTGCACCACGGCCTCGTCGCCCTCGAACATCGCCCGCGCCTCATCGAGGCATGCGATCTGGCGACGGTTTGCGTCGCCCAGCTCGAGCAGGCTGATGTCACTGCCCTGCTCGTCGGCCTCGCCACCGGGTTCGGACACCCGCGCAATGGCCGCGAACAAGTCGTCGGGACGGATCGGCTTGGAAACATAGTCGTCCATGCCCGCATCGAGGCAGCGCTGGCGGTCGCCTTCCATCGCGTGCGCGGTCATGGCGATGATCGGCATCGGCCGCCAGTCGCCCTGCACCACCCAGCTGTGCCTCGCCTCGCGCGCGCGGATCGCCTGGGTGGCCTCGATGCCGCCCATCACCGGCATCTGCACGTCCATCAGGATGAGATCGAAACGACCGCTGTCGAACGCCTCGAGGGCCTCCTCGCCATTATTGGCGAGCGTCACCCGATGGCCCGCACGCTCCAGGATGCGCTGCGCGACGGTCTGGTTGACCGGATTGTCCTCCACCACCAGGACATCAAGGTGTTCGGCGGCCTGAGGCTCGACCGCGCCGTCCTCGGGCAGGCGTGGGGGCTCGAGCGCGAAGCCCGCATCGTCCACGCTTTCGCCGCCGCCAGCGCCGCCGCCGCGGCGTGCGAGGCCCAGCACGTCGAGCAGGTCGTCGCGCGAGAAGGGTTTGGCGAGGCGGAACGGCAAGCCGATGTCGGCACAACGAGCGGCATCGTTGCGCTGGGAATGACTGGGCAGCATCATGATCAGCCGATCGAGCCGGGCATCCGCATCCGCGAAGCGCTGCGCCAGTGCGAAGCCCGCAGGCTCGGGCATGTCCGCATCCATCAGCAGGAAGTCGAACGGATCACTGCCATCGCGGGCCGAAACGAGCGCGGCGAGCACTGCATCGGCGCTGGTCGCGGGCTGCGGCCGCAGCGCCAACGCCTCCAGCAGCCGGCAGAGCATGGCGGCAAAGGCAGGATTGCGCGCGGCGACCAGCACGCGCGCGCCGCGCAGGTCAGACGCGTGCCGCGGCCGTGCATCGGCGACGCGCTCAAGCGGCAGCGAGAAGCGGAAGTTGCTGCCCCGTCCGGGCTGACTGTCGACCTCGATGCGACCATGCATCAGCTCCACCAGGTGACGGGTGATCGCCAGACCGAGGCCCGTTCCGCCGTACTTGCGCGTGGTCGAGGTGTCGGCCTGGGAAAAGGCACCGAAGATCGTCTCCAGCTTGTCCGGCGCAATCCCGCAGCCCGTGTCGCGCACTTCGACCTGCAGCGCCACCCCGTCCGCCGCCGCCGTGGCCCGCACGACGACCTCGATCTCGCCCTTGTCGGTGAACTTGATCGCATTGCCGATCAGGTTCATCAGGATCTGCCGCAGCCGCGTGGGGTCGCCTCTGAGCACCGCCGGCACGTCGGGAGCGATGTCGTGGAAGAGCTCGACACCCTTCTGGCTGGCCCGCAGCGCCAGCGCCCGCGCGGTCTCGGTGATGACCGACGTGATCGAGAAGTCGATCGACTCCACGTTGAGCCGACCGGCCTCGATGCGCGAGAAATCGAGGATGTCGTTGATGATGGTGAGCAGGGCTTCGGCCGATGACTTGACCGTCTGCAGGTACTCGCGCTGCTCGCCGACCAAGCCCGAATCGAGCAGCAGATCGGTCATGCCGATGATGCCGTTCATCGGCGTGCGGATCTCGTGGCTCATATTGGCGAGGAAGTCGCCCTTGGCGCGGTTCGCCGCCTCTGCCGCCTCCTTGGCTTCGAGCAGCTCAAGCTCGCGCCGCTTGCGTTCGGTGATGTCGCGATGGGTGCCTGCCACGCGCTGCCAGCGCCCATCGGCACCGCGCCCGCCGGCCTGGCCACGCACCTCGACCCAGTGCCAGCTGCCATCGCCCGCGCGCACCCGGACCTCGGCGAACAGCTCGGGCGCGTCACCGCGCAGGTGCGCGGTCAAGCACTCGCGCAAGGCCTCGCGATCCTCGTCCTGCACGAAGGACAGCCACTCGTCGGCCTGGTCCTGGTCCAGCCCCAGCGCCGCAAACAGGCCAGACCCGAACTCGAGCCTGCCACTACCCAGGTCGAGCTCCCACACGCCCGCACCGATGTTGCGTTGCACCAGTTCGAGATGCCTGCGCGCCCTGGCAAGCTCGGCCATCGCCTCCTCAGGATCGAGAGGCGGCTCCCCATTGGTCGGCATGGTCAGCGCAAGCCGAGCACGTCCTGCATGTCGAACAGTCCCTGCCTGCGTCCCGCGAGGAAGCGTGCCGCGCGCATCGCCCCCAGGGCGTAGGGCATGCGGCTGCCCGACTTGTGCGTGATCTCGATGCGCTCGCCGATGCCGGCGAACAGCACGGTGTGGTCGCCGACCACGTCGCCGCCGCGAATCGTCGAGAAGCCGATGGTCTCGGCCTTGCGCTCGCCCGTGTGCCCCTCGCGTCCGTAGATCGCGCATTCGTCGAGGCTGCGACCAAGCTCGCGCGCGACCACCTCGCCCATGCGCAAGGCGGTACCCGACGGCGCATCGACCTTGAAGCGGTGGTGGGCCTCGATCACCTCGACGTCATAGCCTTCGGCGAGAATGCGGGCGGCGACCTCGAGCAGCTTGAACACCGCATTGACCCCCACCGCCATGTTGGGCGCAAACACCACCGGGATCGCCGATGCCGCGTCGGCAATCGCTGCCTTGCCGGCGGCGTCGAAACCGGTGGTGCCGATCACCACCGCCTTGCCCAGCTCGCGCGCCAGATTCAGATGGGCAAGCGTGCCTTCGGGCCGGGTGAAGTCGATCACGCAATCGGCCTGGGCAATGGCGGCCCCCGGATCGTCGCTGATCGACACGCCCGTGTGCACCCCGGCCATCTCGCCGGCGTCGCGACCGATGAACGGTGTGCCAGGGCGATCGAAGGCCGCGCCGAGCGCGACCCCCTCTTCCCTGAGCGCGGCCTCGATCAGCATCCTGCCCATGCGGCCGGATGCCCCGGCGATGGCTACTCGAATGTCGGACATGGAACTCTATTCCTGAAATTGACGCGCCCGCCGAAATCTGGCGGGCAGAAACGAGGTGGCTTGTGCCGCCGCGGCGAGCTCAGTCTCGCCCGGCAGGGCCCGGCACCTCGACCACACGCGTGCGCGGCTGCACCTCGCCAGCGCTGGTCGCATCGGCGGCAACCTCGACATCCCCCTCGATGCGGTCGAGCACCTCATCGACGAAGAACACCGAGATCACCCGCTGCTCGGGCTGCCCGCGGCCAGGCCGATGGTGATAGACGTAATCCCAGCGGTCATCGCGGAACATGTCCACCACGAGCGGCGAGCCGAGCACGAAGCGCACCTGGTCGCGCGACATGCCGCGACGCAACTGGGACAGCATCTCCTGATCGACGTAGTTGCCCTGGCGGACATCGATGCGGTAGGGATTGACCATGCCGACGGCAGAATCGAAGGAGCAGCCGGCCAGCAGGCCGGAGGCGACGAGCGTCGCAGCGAGATAGGAACGCATGGAGGGTTTCGGGCCTGGCGCGACGGGGTCGCAGTTCTCAGAAGGGGGTAAAAAATATAACATAGGCTGTCTTTGCAAGGCGCCCGCTCGACATGAGGCTCACTGCCGGCGCCGCTCACGACGACTCATCTTCTGCTATGCCGCCCTCCTCACGTCCCCAGGCTCCCATGTCCGACAATTCGAAGAACCTGAAAAGCATCGGCCTGAAGGCGACCTATCCGCGGCTGAAGATCCTCGACCTGTTCCAGAGCTCGGATCAGCGCCACCTGACGGCCGAGGATGTCTATCGTGCCCTGATGAACGAAGGCATGGACATCGGCCTGGCCACCGTGTACCGCGTGCTGACCCAGTTCGAACAGGCGGGCCTGCTCGAGCGCCACTATTTCGAGTCGGGCAAGGCGGTGTTCGAACTCAACGAGGGCGGCCACCACGACCATCTGGTGTGCATGCAGTGCGGCAAGGTCGAGGAGTTCTTCGACGCCGAGATCGAGCGCCGGCAGAACAGGATCGCCGAAGAGCGCGGCTTTGCGATCCGTGAGCATGCGCTCTACATCTACGCCGACTGCAAGCGCGAGAACTGCCCCAACCGCGACGGCGGCCACCAAGGCGGCTGACGGGGACGCCAGCAGCGGCGGCGGCGCAAACGCCGCTCAGCGCTGGCCGAGCATCTCCGCCGCGTGCTCGCGTGTGGTCGCGGTGATGCTGACACCACCGAGCATGCGCGCAATTTCTTCCACGCGGCCTTCGCCATCGAGCACGACCACCTCGCTAATGGTCTCGCCCGCCTGCTCGCGCTTGGCGATGCGCCACTGCCAGTCGGCACAGGCGGCGACCTGCGGCAGGTGGGTCACGCACAAGACCTGACGGTCCTTGCCGAGCCGGGCCAGCAGCTTGCCGACGATCTCGGCGACGCGGCCGCCGATGCCGACATCGACCTCGTCGAAGATCAGCGTCGGCACCGCGGAATCACGACTGCTCATGACCTGGATCGCCAGCCCGATGCGTGAAAGTTCGCCCCCCGAAGCCACCTTGGCCATGCTGCGCAGTGCCTGTCCGGGGTTGGCCGCAACCCTGAACTCCACGGTTTCCACGCCGCTCGGCGCCGGCTCGCAGGGCTCGAGCGCGACATCGAAACGCCCGCCCGCCATGGCCAGCGTCTGCATGGCATCGGTGATCTCGTCGGACAAGCGCCGCGCGGCCGGTGCCCGCATTGCGCTCAGGCGCGCCGCGGCGGCATCGAAGGCTGCGCGCGCGGCGCCCTCTTCCTGCGCCAGCCGCTGCGGATCCGCGGTCGCCTCCAGGGTGGCGAGGCGCGCCGCCCACTGCTCGCGCAGTTCAGGCAATTGCTCAGGGGCGACACGGTACTTGCGCGCCATGTCCATCACCGCTGCAATCCGCTGCTCGATCTCGGCGAGGCGCTGCGGATCGAGATCCAGGCGGTCACGATAACGACGCAGCGCATGCAGCGCCTCGTCCGCCTGGATGGCTGCCGCCGACAGCAACTCACGCACGTCCGCCAGCCCGGCGTCGTAGTCGGCGAGGGCAGCCATGCGGCTGTCGAGATGGCGCAGGATCGAACACACGGCCATGTCCCCCTCGCCGAGCACGGCGAGCGTTTCGTCCGCGCCCTCGATCAGGCCGGCCGCATGCGAAAGGCGGCTGTGCTCGAGGTTGGTTTCCTCCCACTCGCCGGCCTCGAAGCCGAGTTCGTCGAGCTCGCGCAGTTGCCAGGCAAGGAGTTCGCGCTCGCGTGCCGAGCTCGCCGAATCGGCCTCGGCCTCGCGCCGCAGGCGCACAAGGCGCTGCCATTCGCGATGCAGCGCCCCCACCTCGGCCGCCAACGGAACGGCGCCCGCATAGGCGTCGAGCAAGGCGCGCTGCGCGTCGGCGCGCAACAGGGCGTGATGGGCGTGCTGTCCATGGATGTCGGCAAGCCACTCGCCTGCCGCTCGCAGTTGCGCCAGCGTCACCGTGCTGCCGTTGATCCAGGCGCGGCTGCGCCCGCCGGCGTCGATCGTGCGCCGCAGGATGACCATGCCCTCCTCCGCCGGCAGGTCCTGCTCGCGTAGCCAGGCGAGCAGGCTGCCTTCCGCGGGCAGATCGAACTCGGCCGCGACGTCGGCGCGTTCGCGCCCGGCGCGCACCATCGCCGCTTCGCCACGCCCACCCAGGGCGAGGCCGAGCGCATCGAGCAGGATCGACTTGCCGGCGCCGGTCTCGCCGGTAAGCGCACCAAAACCGGCCTGGAACTCCAGCTCGAGGCGATCGACGATGACAAAGTCGCGGATGGTGAGGCTGCGCAGCATGGTGGATTCGGCTGTTTGAAGGTTTCGACGGTTTGGAGGTGACAGCCCGTGGAGGCCGGACGAGGCAGCCGATTGACGGAGGCGGACCGCAGCGCCCATAACGTCACCGGCACGGATGTCGGATCAGTTGCGCGGCGTTGCGCTCCAGTGCAGCTTCTGGCGCAGCATGGCGAAGTAGCTGTAGCCCTCGGGGTGCAACAGGCGCAGGGAGCGCGACGAGCGCGACAGGCGCACGCAATCCCCGGCACGCAGATCGAAGCGCGTCTGGCCATCGAAATGCACGCGGGCGTCCTGCGGCGGCAGCAACTCGATGTCGATGCGGCAGGACGAAGGCAGGGTGATCGGGCGCGCCGTCAGCGCATGCGGGCACAGCGGAACGAGTGCGATGCCCCCGACGCTCGGGTGCAGGATCGGGCCATTGGCCGACAGCGCGTAGGCGGTCGAGCCGGTCGGCGTGGACACGATCATGCCGTCGGAGCGCTGGGTGTAGACGAATTCGCCATCGATCGACAGGTCGAACTCGATCATGCGCCCGAGGTCGCCCTTGTTGACCACCACGTCGTTGAGCGCCAGGGTGTGGAACACGCGCACGCCAGCGCGCAAGACCTCGGCGTCGAGCATGAAGCGCGTCTCTTCGGTGTAGCGTCCGGACAACATCTCGCCCAGGCGCTCGCAGGCGTCGGCGCGCGAGATGTCGGTGAGAAAACCAAGGCGCCCCAGATTGACGCCGACCAGCGGCACGCCGTGTTCGATCAGCCGGCGCGCGCTGTGCAGCATGCTGCCGTCGCCACCGACGATCACCGCGAGATCGGCCTCGGCGCCGATATGCTCGTAGCTGGCGACGGGAAAGTCCTGCGCACCGCCGATTGAACTCGCCGTACCCTGCTCGATCAACACCTGCAGACCGCGCTCGCGCAGGAAACGTGCAATGGTCAACACCGACTCGGCGACGTCGGGACTCTGGTATTTGCCGATCAGGGCAAGGGTGCGGAACTCGGTGCTCATGAGCGCGGATTAAACCACAATCGTGCAGCGCGCTGGCATCGCCGCGCCGTCGGTCCAAGTCCTCCGAGCCGCCCTCGCAAGCTTGCGCCGGGCAGCGCCTTGCACGCACACCCACGGCAATCCACGCCAATTCGCAGTATAGTTTGCGACTGCCATGACCTCGCTCGACGCACGCTCCCAGATCCTGCTGAAAACCCTGATCGAACGCTACATCGCGGACGGTCAGCCCGTGGGCTCACGCGCCCTGTCGCGCTACTCCGGCCTGGAGCTGTCGCCCGCGACCGTGCGCAACGTGATGAGCGACCTCGAGGAGATGGGCTTCATCGCCAGTCCGCACACCTCTGCGGGGCGGATCCCGACCGCACTGGGCTACCGTTTCTTCGTCGACTCCCTGCTTACCGTGCAACCGCTCGAGAATTCCCGGGTGCGCGCACTCGAGGGTCAGCTGCTGCCCGACCAGCCGCAGCGCCTGCTCAACTCAGCCTCGCACCTGCTGTCTGAGCTTACCCAGTTTGCCGGCATCGTCGTCGCACCGCGCAAGGATGCGGTGCGCATCCGCCAGTTCGAGTTCATAAGACTCGCCGAGACCCGCGTGCTGCTGATCATCGTCACCACCGCGGGCGATGTGCAGAACCGCATCCTCATCACCCGCCGCGCGTACACGACGGGCGAGCTGAGCGGCGCCGCGGCTTACCTCAACGAACACTTCGCCGGCCTGTCCTTCGACGAGATCCGCCACCGCCTCACCGACGAACTGCGACAGCTGCGCAGCGACATGACCGAGCTGATGACGGCCACCGTCGACGCCGGCAGCCAGGCCGCGGAGGAAAACGCAACGCGTTACGTCATCTCGGGCGAGACCAACCTGCTCGACGTCGAAGACCTGTCCTCGAACATGTCGCGGCTGCGCGAGCTGTTCAAGCTCTTCGAGCAGCGCACCGGGCTGATGCAGCTGCTCGACCTGTCCAAACGCGCCGAGGGCGTGCAGATCTTCATCGGCGGCGAGTCCGGCCTTGCCCCGCTCGATGGCTGCAGCGTGATCACCGCGCCCTACGAGGTCGATGGCCGCATCGTCGGCTCGCTTGGCGTCATCGGCCCCACGCGCATGGCCTACGACCGCGTGATCCCGATCGTCGACATCACGGCCCGCCTGCTGTCGAACGCGCTGTCCTCGAATCACTGAACATCAGCGCATGGGGCGACGGCTTGCGCCGGCCCCGGCTGCACCCCTGCAAAGGACCCCGATGCCCCGTTACTGGACCGAACCCCCGTTCAAGCATGGCACCTCGCCTCGCACCGGCGTGCTGCTGGTCAATCTCGGCACGCCCGAGGCGCCCACCGCGGCCGCCCTGCGCCCCTATCTGAAGCAGTTCCTGTCCGACCCGCGGGTGGTCGAGATTCCGCGCCTCGTGTGGTGGCCCATCCTCAACGGCATCATCCTCAACACCCGCCCCAAGGCCTCGGCAAAAAAGTACGCCAGCGTGTGGATGGACGAAGGCTCGCCGCTCAAGGTCCATACCGAGCGCCAGGCCAAGCTGCTCGCCGGCTATCTCGCCAAGGCCGGCCATGACGGGCTCGACATCGCCTACGCCATGCGCTACGGCGCCCCCTCGATCGCCGACACCCTGAATGCGATGCGCAGCCGCGGCTGCACCCGCATCCTGGTGCTGCCGCTCTATCCACAGTATTCGGCGAGCACCTCGGCCACCGTGGTCGACGAGGTCGGCCGTTGCCTCGCCCGCTGGCGCAACCAGCCCGAGATGCGCTTCGTGCGCAGCTTCCAGGACGACCCCGGCTATATCGCCGCGCTGGTGCAGAGCGTCCGCGACCACTGGAGGGTCAATGGCGAGCCCGAGCGCCTGCTGCTGAGCTTCCACGGCGTGCCGCGGCGCTCACTCGATCTGGGCGACCCCTACCACTGCGAATGCCACAAGACCGGCCGCCTGGTTGCCGAGGGACTGGGCGTCGCGCCCGAGCGGGTCATGGTCACCTTCCAGTCGCGCTTCGGCAAGGCAGAATGGCTCAAGCCCTATACCCAGCCCACGCTGGAAGCGCTCGCCGCCCAGGGCGTGGGACGGGTCGACGTGATGTGCCCCGGCTTCGTCGCGGATTGCCTCGAGACGCTGGAGGAGATTGCGATGGAGTGCAAGGAGGCCTTCCTCGAGAAAGGCGGCAAGGTCTTCCACTACATCCCCTGCCTCAACGAGCGCGACGACTGGATCCGGGCCCTGATGGCGCTCACCTGCAGCCATCTCGGCAACTGGCTCGACATCCCGCCCCTCGACGCCGCCGCCAGCGCGGCCTGCCAGGCCCGCGCGCGCGCGCTCGGCGCCAAACAGTGAGCGCGGGGCGCCCGGCTGCGGGGAATTCCCGTTCGAGCGGCAGCGCCGCTCAGGTGTCGAGCAGTTGCAGGTCGAAGCCGGTCGCCGTGTGTTCCGCACGCACGGCCGGCGGCGCAGCGGCCGCCATCTGCCGGGACAGGTGCGCCAGACGCCGCACCACCACGGTCGAGATCTCACGCCGGAAACGCTCCAGCACCTCCTCGCTGGCCAGCGCGAGCGCAGCCGGATTCACCTCGAGGTAGCTCAGGTCCTCGAGCGACACCACGGTGAGCATATGACGATGCTCGAGCTGATCGAGCCAGGCCTGCTCACCGAACACCTCGCCGGGCCCAAGCTCCATCACGCGGCGCCCCTCGACCGACAGCTCGACGCGCCCCTCGAGCACGATGCCGAAGCGCTGGTCGTTGTCGCCCTCGCGCATCAGTGCGACCCGCGGCCCCACCTTGCGCCAGGCGCAGATGCGCATGACCTCCCATAGATCGACATCCTCGAACTCGGTGAAGAAGGCCAGTCGGCGCAACCTGCCAAAGCGCTCGGCATCGAGCGGCACGTAGTTCTCATCCAGGATCTGGTAGCGCACCGCCGCCAGATCCTTGGCGAACTCGGCGCCGTTGCGGTAGCGCGAGTACAGGTCCTTCTCCAGCGCCTTGCGGATCACCGCATCCATCTGCTCGGGCACGTCGGGGTTGAGCTGCGACACCGAGGGCGGGTCGGCGTTGATGATCTTGTATACGAGCTGGGCCGGGTTGCTGGCACGGAAGGGCAGGCGGCCGGTCAGCAGATGGAAGAGCAGGACACCGAGCGAATACAGGTCGGTCTTCTGGTTGAGCGGGTAGCCCTTGATCTGCTCCGGGCTCATGTAGGCGGGCGAGCCGACCCCCATGATGAAGGTGGAGTCTGTGTCCATCTTCTTGTTGATGTTCAGCGCCAGGCCGAAGTCGGTGATCTTCACGTTGTCCTCGTCATCGACGAGGATGTTGGCCGGCTTGATGTCGCGATGGACGATGCCCTGCCTGTAGGCGTGATCGAGCGCCATGCAGCACTTGAACACGATGCCGATTGTGCGGTGGATGGGCAACAGCTTGTCGAAGCTGCAATAGCGCTCGAGCGAAGCGCCGGGAAAGTACTCCATCACCACGTAGGCCTGCGTCGGCTCGATCGACGCATCGAAGATGCGAATGATGTTGGGATGGTTGAGACGACTCGACACCACCTGCTCGGCCTTCAGCAACTTCACCAGCCGGCGGTTCCACTTGGCCTCGTCCTTGACCTTGTCGTCGAAGCGCACGTGCTTGACCGCAACCGGCCCGGGATGATCGTCGCTCTCGGCAAGATAGACGATCGCGGTGGCGCCCCGCCCGACCTCCCTGACGATCCTGTACTTGCCGATACGGTTCGGAATCCGGTTCATGCGTTTGTGGGCAGTTGCAGCACTGCCATGCGGCGTGACGAATGCACGGATTGTTGCATGAACCGGTGCGTGGCAGTGAGCCCTTGCACGCTTGGCGATCCCGTGCGCGCCGCTGCCGACACGCTGCGACCCGCACAGGCCGCATCGGGTCCGCCGACCGGCGTGTTGTGTGCCTGCCGGCCTGGATGCTTAAATCGGGCGCTGTCCTGCCCCCAAGCGATCCGCCCTCATCCGACCCGGAGCCCCGCCTTGATCGAAACCGTCGACCTGCTCATCCACGCACGCTGGATCGTCCCCGTCGAACCGGCCGGCGTCGTCCTCGAGGACCATTCCGTCGCCGTCCGCGGCGGCGACATCGTCGCCCTGCTGCCGCGTGCCCGGGCCGCGGCGACCTTTCGCGCCGACACGATCGTCGAACTGCCCGAGCACCTGCTGATGCCCGGCCTGGTCAATCTGCACGTCCACGCCGCGATGAACCTGATGCGCGGCATCGCCGACGACATGCCGCTGATGCGCTGGCTGCAGGAGGCAATCTGGCCTACCGAGGCGCGCCATGTCTCCGCTGCCTTCGTGCGCGACGGCACCTTGCTGGCCGCGGCCGAGATGCTGCGCGGCGGCATCACCACCTGCAACGACATGTACTTTCACCCGGAAGCAGCGGCCGAAGCCTTCTCGACGCTGGGGATGCGCGCCGTGGTCGGCGTCGTCATGCTCGAGTTTCCGACCCCCTTCGCGAGCGACGCCGACGACTACCTGCGCAAGGGCCTGGCCGCCCGTGATCGCTGGCAGGCCGACCCCCTGATCGATTTCGCGATCGCCCCGCATGCGCCCTATACCGTGAGCGACGCCAGCTTCGGCCGCGCGCTGGCGATTGCCGACGAGCTCGGCTTGCCGATCCACATCCATGTGCACGAGACCAAAGGCGAAATCGCCGACTCACTTGCCGCCCACGGCATGCGCCCGCTGTCCCGCCTTGCTCGGCTCGGCCTCCTCGGCGAGAACCTCATCGGCGTCCATGCCGTGCATCTGGACGATAGCGACATCGAGCTGCTCGCGCGCCACGGTTGCAGCGTGGCCCACTGCCCGACCTCGAACATGAAGCTCGCTAGCGGCATCGCCCCCGTGACCCGCCTGCTCGAAGCCGGTATCCGCGTCGGACTGGGCACCGACGGCGCGGCCAGCAACAACCGGCTCGACCTGCTGCAGGAAATGCGCCACGCCGCCCTGCTCGCGAAAGTGGCCAGCCACGACGCCACCGCCGTGCCCGCCCACACCGCCTTGCACATGGCGACACTCGGCGGCGCACAGGCACTCGGACTCGGCGCCCGCATCGGCTCGATCGAGCCTGGCAAGGCCGCAGACCTGTGTGCAGTCGACCTCGGCAGGCTGCACTGTCGGCCCCGCTTCGATCCGGTTTCACACCTCGTCTATGTTGCCGGCCGCGAGGACGTCAGCCATGTGTGGGTAAACGGAGAAACCCGCGTGGACAAAGGCGTTGCGCTGTTGCATATTAGAGACAGCGAATTGCTGCGGCTCGCGTCAGTGTGGCAAACTAAGCTCGGTAATTGAACTGGATATACTGGTGCAACCCGACGCGAAGACGGCATAACGCACGTTTTCATTTCGTTCAGTGGCAATTCCGGCGACTCGCCCTTCAAAGAGGAAACCATGATCAAACAAACCAAGAAGCAGATGCTCATGCTGGCCGCCATCGCCTCGTTCGGCGTGTCCGCTCCCAGCGCCTTCGCGCAGGTCAACGATGTTGTCGTGGCCGGCCAGGGGGAAATCCCGTACGTCATCGACGCCCGTAACGTCGTCGCCCGTAGCGGTACCGGCCTGTGCTGGCGCACCGGTTACTGGAGCCCGGCTGCCGCCTCGACCGCGCTGGCTGGCGAGTTCCCGGTTGGTTGCGCTTGCGACGCCGACATCGTTCCGGCCGACAAGTGCGTCGCCCCGGTCGCTGCCGCTGCGCCGGCGCCGGCTCCGAGGCCCACCGCCGACAAGATCAAGCTGTCGGCCGACGCCCTGTTCGACTTCGACAAGGCCGTGCTGAAGCCCGAAGGCCAGGCTCGCCTGAACGAACTCGCCGCCCAGGCCAAGGACCTCAAGCTGGAAGTGATCCTCGCCGTCGGCCACACCGACCGCATCGGCTCGGCCGCTTACAACCAGCGCCTGTCCGAGCGCCGTGCCGCCGCCGTCAAGACCTACCTGGTCTCGCAGGGTGTCGACGCCAACCGTATCTACACCGAAGGCAAGGGCAAGACCCAGCCGGTGACCGGCAACCAGTGCGACAACGTTCGCGGTCGCGCTGCGCTGATCTCCTGCCTGCAGCCGGATCGTCGCGTGGAAGTGGAAGTCATCGGCTCCAAGTAATTTCGAGCCCGATGCAAGAAAAGCCCTGCTTCGGCGGGGCTTTTTCATTTGGGCCGCGCCCCGCGCGGCCCCCCTGGAACATTGCCCCGACCTTGCGGTCCTTCTTGGCACGCATCCCTTCGCAAACTGCAACGCGAGTCCACCGACCATGAGCACACTCAACGCCGACCCCGCCGAACTGCAGAAATTCAGTGAGCTCGCCCACCGCTGGTGGGATCCTGCCTCGGAGTTTCGCCCGCTCCACGAGATCAATCCCCTGCGGCTGAGCTGGATCAACGGCAAGGCCGAGCTTGCCGGCAAGAAGGTCCTCGACGTCGGTTGTGGCGGTGGCATCCTGGCCGAGGGCATGGCAGCGGTCGGTGCCGAGGTGACCGGCATCGACCTGTCGGAAAAGGCGCTCAGCGTGGCGCGCCTGCACCTGTTCGAAAGCGGCCACAAGGTCGACTACCGCCTGTTCAGCGCCGAGGCCTTCGCCGACGAGAACCCGGCCGCCTTTGACGTCGTCACCTGCATGGAAATGCTCGAACACGTGCCCGACCCCGCCAGCACCATCGCCGCCTGCGCGCGCCTGGTCAAGCCGGGCGGCCACGTGTTCTTCTCCACGCTCAACCGCAACCTCAAGTCCTATGTGTTCGCCATCATCGGTGCCGAGTACGTCCTCAAGCTGCTGCCCGCCGGCACCCACGAGTACGCCAAGTTCATCAAGCCTTCGGAACTCACGCGCTACTGCCGCCAGGCTGCTCTCGACGCGCAGGAACTGATCGGCATGAGCTACAACCCGCTCACCAAGGTCTATTCCCTCGGTCGCGATACCGACGTCAATTACCTGCTGCATACCCATCGCCCGGACTGAGTCCGCGCGCTGAGCGCGCTGCGCGGATCCGCGCCCCGAAATGCACTGCGCCCCGATCGCCCTCAAGCGGCCGATCGGGGCGCAGTGCATTCACAGCCCGGTCTCAGGCGTCTTCGACAATCAGGACCAGCAGCTCCTTGGGCCCATGGGCGCCATAGGCCAGCGTCTGCTGGATGTCGGCGGTCTTGGACGGCCCCGATACCAGCAGCGCATTGGTCGGCAGGCCGCCAGACCAGTTCTGCGCCTGCATCATCTCGAACAGGTTGTCGCGCACCTCGCTCGCCTTCAGCAAGGCGATATGGAACGGCGGCACCAGACTCAGCAGGCGCGGCTCTTGCGGCGTCGGCCACACCACCAGACTGCCGGTGGCGGCGATGCCGCCCAGCGTGCCGGTCAGCGAGGCCGGTGTGCGGAAGAAGAGCTCGTCCTTCCACTCCTCCACCGGGCGATCGTAGGCCTTCAGGCGCAAGCCGGCGCCGGTGAGCGCCACATGTCCGGCAAGCTGCTGGCCATGCGGTGTCGCCGGCGAAATCAGCAATTCGCCGATGTTGCGCGTGGCCAGCGCCTCGAGCACCTGCTGCGGCCACGTGGCCTGGGTCGTCAGCCGGGTTTCACCATGCACCGCCTCGAGCATGGTGCGCAGGCGTGCGATGCGATCGGCGGGCGCGTAACGCCACGGCTCGGTGAGCAGGGCCACGTCGTAGTCGTCGGCGACCGGGGTCGTGCCCGCCAGGCTGCCGCGCAGCTTGGCGAGAATCCTGTCCTTGGCGCTCATTCACTGTTCTCCGAGATGCTCGCGAGCGAGCTCGTGCAGGGTGCGTGCGGCGGGTTTGGGGGCGCTGCGATGCTCGGTCCAGGGGCCGATCCTGGACGGCATCAAGGCGCTCAAGCGCGTGCCGGCGAAGGTGAGGGCGCGGTACAGCGCGGGCGAGGTGTTCATCTTGCGCCACGCCTTCCACACCATCGCCTCCTTCTTCGAGTACTTCGTCCCCTGCCCCCGCATGTGATGCGGCTCGGCCTGCGGCGGGCGCACCGCCTCCTCACGCAGCCGGCGCAGCAGTGCGGGGATGGGAATCTTGACCGGGCAGACCTCGCCGCAGGCGCCACACATGGACGAGGCCGTGGGCAGGTCGCGGGTCGTGTCCAGACCCAGCATGTGCGGGGTGATGATCTTGCCGATCGGCCCCGGATACACCGTGCCGTAGGCGTGCCCGCCGATTCGGGTATAGACCGGGCAGTGGTTCATGCAGGCGCCGCAGCGTATGCAGTTGAGCGTCTGGCGCAGTTCGCCGTCGGCAAAGGCCTGGCTGCGGCCATTGTCGAGCAGCACCAGGTGCACCTCCTGCGGACCGTCGAGTTCGTCGGCCTTGCGCGGGCCCGAGATCATATTGACGTAGGTGGTGATCGCCTGGCCGGTCGCCGAGCGCGTCAGCAGCGACAGCAGCGGCACGACGTCGCGCAGGTTCTCCACCACCTTCTCGATGCCGGTGACCGCGATGTGCACCGGAGGCACCGTGGTCGACATGCGGCCGTTGCCCTCGTTCTCGACCAGCAGCAGGGTGCCGGTCTCGGCGATGGCGAAGTTGACCCCCGACACGCCGATGTCGGCCTCGAAGAAGTTGCGGCGCAGCGTCTCGCGGCCGATCTGGATCAGGCGGTCGACATCCTCGGTGTAATCGACCTCGAGCTTGTCGTGGAACAGCGAGGCCACCTGGCCGACGTTGAGGTGGATCGCGGGCATGATGATGTGCGAGGGCTTCTCCTCGCGCAGCTGCACGATGAATTCGCCCATGTCGGATTCGAGGCAATCCACCCCGCGCTCACCGAGGTAATGGTTCATCTCCATTTCCTCGCTGACCATGGACTTGCCCTTGATCACCTTCTTCGCCGCGTGCCGCTCGACGATGCGGTGCACGATGGCATTGGCCTCGTCCACCGTCTCGGCCCAGTGCACCTTGACGCCGTTGCGGCTCAGGTTCGCATCCAGCCGCTCGAGCAGCTCGGGCAGCTTGGACAAGGCGCGCGCGCGCACACGGTTGCCGAACGCACGCAGGCGCTCGAGCTCGTCGCCGTCCGGGAACTGGACGCGGCGCTTGTCCATCAGGAAGTCCATCGCACCACGGAAGTTGCGCCGCAGCTGCGGATCGGCCAGCGCCTCGCGCGCATTGCGCTTGAACGCGATCGGGACGGCGGGCAGCTCGGTCATCGCGCTCATTGCCGACCTCCTTTCCTGCCCTCGCCTGCCCCGGCCACCGTGCGGCGCAGCAGGAAGCTCGCCAGGTGCTCGCCGCGCAGGCGCTCGCCCTGCTTCTCGAAGCAGCCGTTGATGTTGAGGAGGCAGCCACAGTCGGCGCTCACCACCTCGGCCGCGCCCGAGCCCTTCAGCGCCGCGGTCTTGTCCTTGACCATCGCGCCGGAGATATCGGGCATGCGCACGCTGAAGGCGCCGCCAAAGCCGCAGCATTCGCTCTCGTGGTCGTGATCGACCCGCTCCACGCCGTCCAGTTGCGCCAGCAGCGCTCGCCCATGCAGGTGGGTATTCATCTCGCGCCGTGCCGAGCATGAGGTGTGGAGCGCGACCTTCACCGGCGCGCCGCCGTCGTGCAGTTGCACGCGACACACGTTCAACAGGAACTCGGCAAGCTCGAAGGTGCGCGCCGCCAGCGACTCGACCTGCCTCAAGGCCTGCGGCTCGTCCTTGAACAGCTCGAAGTAGTGATGGCGGAACATCCCCGCACAGGAGCCGGACGGCACGACCACCGGCCACTCGCCGGCAAACAGCGCGAGCTGCGCGCGCGCCACCTCGCGCGCCTCGTCGGTGTAACCCGAGGTGTAGGCCGGCTGGCCGCAGCAACTCTGCGCCTGCGGAAAATGCACCTTGATGCCCTCGCGCTCGAGCAGGCGGATCGCGTCCATGCCGGCGCTCGGAAAGAACAGATCCAGCACGCAGGTCCCGAACAGGAACACGTCCGACGGCTTGGCCGGATACGCACGCGGCGGCTCGATGGCCGGCGCCACCCGGGTCGCGTTGGCTGCGGCTGATGTGGAATGACTCATGCGAATCGTCTCCCTTGGGGTCTTACTGATTCTGCAGCAGCGCGGGGGTGCCCGCGACTGCTGCTAACACTTACTGCGGCTACTGAGCGACCAGCGGATCGGTGACGCCGAGCACGTAGATCGCGACCATCGCCACCACGCCGGCCATCAGCACGTAATACACCGTCGGCCAGAAGGTCTTGCGCAGGATCGCGCCCTCGCGCCCGAGCAGGCCGACGGTGGCCGATGCCGCGACGACGTTGTGGATCGCCACCATGTTGCCCGCTGCCGCCCCGATCGCCTGCACCGCCACGATCACCGCGCCCGAGATGCCGAGCGTGCTCGCCACGCCGAACTGGAACTGGCTCAGCATCATGTTGCTGACCGTGTTCGATCCCGCGATGAAGGCGCCCAGCGCGCCGACCGAGGGTGCGAGCAGCGGATAGACCCCGCCCACACTGTCGGCCACCCACTGCGCCATCGCAATCGGCATGCTCGGCAGGTCGGCCGCGTTGACACCGGAGTTGATCAGGATGCGCACCATCGGCACGGTGAAGAGGAGCACGAAACCGGCGCCGAGCAGCACGCGCGACGACTCGCCCACCGCCTTGGCCAGGGAGCGCGCATGCATGCCATGCAGCACGACCGTGATCAGCACCACCGCCACCAGGATGCCACCCGGCAGGTAGAGCGGCTGGAAGTTGGCGCTGACGCCCTTTTCGCCGAGCAGGTTGGGGAAGCTCAGCACGACCGCCTTGAGCGCATCGCCGAACTCCGGCACCACCCGGCTCAGCACCAGCAGCGCACCGACCAGCACATAAGGCAGCCAGGCCCGCAGCATGCCGATCTGCTGGTGACGGGGCAGCTGGTCGAGCTTCATCTCGACGCTGCCCATCCAGTCGCTCGGCCAGTCCTTGGGCTCGGCGAAGTCCCAGTGCTTCTTCGGCACCAGGAAGCCGAAGCGCGCCGCCGAAGTGACGATCGCCAGGCCGACCAGGCCGCCGAGCAGCGAGGGAAACTCCGGCCCCAGAAAGACACCGGTCAGCGCATACGGGATGGTGAAGGACAGGCCGGCGAACAGCGCGAAGGGCAGCACCTCGAGGCCGGCCTTCCAGCTCTTGTCCTTGCCGAAGAATCGCGTCAGCATCATCGCCATGATCAGCGGCATCACGGTGCCGACGATGGCATGGATGATCGCGACGTTGCTCGTGATGAGCTGCAGGAAGACCTCCCAGCTCGAACCGCGCTCGACCAGTTGAGCGCCGATCGCCGCCGTGTCCAGACCGCTATTGACACCGATGATGATCGGCGTGCCGACCGCCCCGAAGGAGACCGGCGTGCTCTGCACCAGCATGCCGAGCAGCACCGCGGCCAGCGCGGGAAAGCCGATCGCCACCAGCAGCGGCGCCGCGATCGCGGCCGGCGTGCCAAAGCCTGAGGCGCCCTCGATGAAGCAGCCGAACAGCCAGGCGATGATGATGGCCTGGATGCGGCGGTCGGGGCTGATCGTGGCAAAGCCGGCGCGGATCGTGCTGATCGCCCCCGAATACTTCAGCGTGTTGAGCAGCAGGATGGCGCCGAAGATGATCCACAGCACGCCGATGGTGATGATCAGGCCTTGCAAGGTGGACGCGAGGACGCGGTTGAAGCTCATGTCCCATACGAAAAGACCGATGCACGCGGTGAGCACATACACGACCGGCATCGCCCGCTTGGCGGGCCAGCGCAGGCCGACGAGCAGGATCGCGGCGAGCAGGATCGGAGAAAAGGCGATTAAGGCGAGCGTACCGGCTTGCATGCAGTACCTCGCTCAGAACGGCAGGCGCGCGCTGCGCACCAGGGATTGAAGGACCAGACCCGACATCGACACTCTCCACGCAGCGGTTGAATTCATCTTTTACCAAACTTGGTCTTACCAATTGACCATTTGTTGGCTTAGACTAGGGGAGCCGGTGAGGGCTGTCAATCGCAAAGATCAATTTTCCCGATGTGCGTATAAGGTTGCGCCGGCTTGCCCGCAGCACCTCTAGCGGCTAGATTCCAGCCGCCGCGTGCCGATGCACGCGGCGCCGGTGTACGAACCTGGAGAAGAATCGATGAAAGCCACGCCTCTGCAGCAACGCCGCCTGTCCGATGACATCGTCGAGCGCGTCGAGACGCTGATCCTCGAGGGCAGCCTGCGCCCGGGCGAGCGCCTGCCGGCAGAGCGTGCGCTGGCGGAGCAGTTCGGCGTCTCCCGCCCCTCGGTGCGCGAAGCGCTGCAAAAGCTCATCGCGCGGGGCCTGCTGCTGAGCCGGCATGGCGGCGGCACCTTCGTCAGCGACGCGCTCGGCTCGTCCTTCCGCGACCCGATGATCGAGCTGCTCGAGCGCAGCCCCGAGGCCCAGCGCGACCTCATCGAGTTCCGCCACACGCTGGAGGGCTCGTGCGCCTACTACGCCGCCTTGCGCGCCACCGAGCCCGACCTTGAACGCCTCGGCGCCGCCTTCGAGCGCGTGGAGGCATGCTATCTACGCAAGGGTCGGGTGAGCCGTGCCGAAGAAGGGGCGGCCGATGCCCACTTCCACCTCGCCATCGCCGAGGCCAGCCACAACGCGGTGCTGCTGCACACCATCCGCAGCCTGTTCGAGCTGCTCGAACGCAACGTGGTGACCAATATTGGCGGCATGCTGCCGGCGGGCAGCGAAGTGCGGGATGCCTTGCTCGACCAGCATCGCGCGCTCTTCCACGCCATCAAGGAACGGCGTGCGGAAGATGCGCGCCAGCTCGTGTATGCGCACCTCGACTACGTGCAGGAGGTGCTCACCGAAGCACAGAACGAAGCCCGGCGCATCGAGCGCTCGCAGCGCCGTCGCGCGACGGCCTGAGCGTCAGCGCCCCCGTACCGGATTGCGTGTGCGCTGACGAACCAGAGCGCCACCGTCCGCCGACCAACCGGGCCCTCGCAGGCCCCCTCGCCTTGCTCGGCCCCTCCCCCGCCTTGCTCAGCCCCCGCCCTGACGCGCCGTCTGCGCCCGCAGCGCGTTGAGTGCGCGCTGGCCGGCACGGCCGTCGGCCTGCAGTCCGAGCCGGGCCTGCTCGAGCTTCAGCGCTTCGCGCGTGCGCGTACCGATCATGCCGTCGGCAGCGCCGATGTCATGGCCACGGGCGATCAGCAGCTCCTGCAGCTCGCGGCGCTCGGCACGCGACAGGCCCGGATCGTCGGTCGGCCAGGGGGTGGCGAAGCCGCCGGCGCCGCGCAGGCGGTCGGACAGGTGGGCGATTGCCAGGCCGTAGCTCTCGGCGGCGTTGTAGGAATACAGCGCGTCGAAGTTGCGCGTGACCAGAAAGGCCGGCCCCGCCGCCCCGGCGGGCAGCAACAGGCCGGCGGGCGTCGCGCCTGCCGGCAGCGGCGAGCCATCGACGCGCCTGACGCCGCGCGCCGCCCAGTCGCTCATCGGCTGCTTGTTGCGCCGCCCCGCGCCCGAGGTGTCC
Organism: Thauera sp.; assembly: GCF_035444905.1. Lineage (GTDB taxonomy): Bacteria > Pseudomonadota > Gammaproteobacteria > Burkholderiales > Rhodocyclaceae > Thauera. Next base: position 18,996 of record NZ_DAOMPS010000012.1, on the reverse strand, counting down.
ATGCCGCGCGGCAGGCGCACCTCGAAGCCCCACTGCAGATCGCTGCGCCAGCCGGCGCGCTTGAGGAAGTTGGCGGTCGAGGCCAGCGCATCGGGCACACTATCGACCAGGTCGCGCCGCCCGTCACCATCGAAATCCACCGCCAGGCGCATGAAGGTGCTGGGCATGAACTGGGTGTGGCCGAAGGCCCCCGCCCACGAGCCGGTGAGACGCTCGGGCGCCACATGTCCGTCCTGGATGATCTTCAGCGTGGTGAAGAACTCGCCGCGGAAGAAACTCTGCCGCCGCCCGAAGCAGGACAGCGTCGACAGCGAGGTGAGCAGCGGCCGGCTGCCGAAATTGCGCCCATAATTGCTCTCCACCCCCCACACCGCCACCACCGTGGCGGCATCGACCGCATATTCAGCCTCCACGCGGGCCAGCACCTCGCGCCACTCGGCGAGCATCGCCCGGCCGTCGGCCACCCGTTCCTCATCCACCAGGCCGGCCATGTAATCCCAGATCGGGGTGACGAACTCGGGCTGGGCGTCGAGGAAGCCGATCACCGCCATGTCCGGCGCCAGGGCGGCGGTATGGGTGTCGAAGCTTGCGGTGCTGACACCCTTGGCGGGCGCCTCGGCACGCAGGCCCGCCAGGCAGGCGGCGAAGGCCGCCTCGTCGGCCCGGGCGGGGGCAATGGCAGGGACAAGGGAGACGGCGAGCGTGGCAGCGAGCAGGTGGCGGCGCATGGGATTTCCGTTGCTGATGGTCAGGCGAAGTCTACCTCAGTGCGCGATCTGGATCGCGCGCCCGGGCGCATCCCAGACGCCACGATCGATGGCGCGACTACCCTCGAACACCAGCCAGCTCTGGCTGCCGTAATGCGGCAGCGGGCGCAGCAAGGCCTCGAGCGCCGCCGCATCCTGCGCCGACACCACCGCCAGCGGCGGGCCATCGCGGCCTTCCACGGTCCACACCTGGGCCGTCCCCCTGCCCTGCAGGGCCGTCGGCCGCGCCGGCAGTCCGGCCCCGGCGAGCAGCGCATCGACCGCCGCATGGCTGCCGACCAGCAGCAGCGGCTCGCCGCCGCGCGCCAGCTCGGCACCCCCCGACCTGCGCGGCGGGCGCTCGAACAGGCGCTGTGCGAGCGTATCCGCAGCCGCCACCAGCCCGGCCGGGGCGGCGCGCCCGGCGTGCTCGACATCGGCGACCACCAGGCGCGGTGCGCGGGCGATGATCCACTGGCGCAGGATGGGCGGCAGCTGCTCGGCCTCGGGCAGGCGCCAGACACGCAGTTCCGGGTCGAGGTGCAGTACGTCGGGACGAAAGTCGAGCGTCAGCGCGGTCTCGGCCGATTCGGCTTCGAGCGTGACCCACTGCGTCTGGCGCCGCCCCTCGGCGACGAATTCCAGGGGCAGGTCCAGCACATACGCGGGAGCATCCTGTTCGAGGCGCACCTGCACCCGCGTTGTCCGCGCTGCGCTGTCGTCGCCGTCGCCCGGTTCGGCGGCCGCGCCCGCCCGCTCCTCATCGTCCGCTGCCCGGTCCATCATGTCATCGATGATCCGCGCGGCCGCCACGCGCACCTGGGGGCCGCCCGCCCGCGCCAGCCACTGCGCAAAGAAGCCGTCCAGCGCCTCGCCCGACGCCGACTCGAACGCGGCCTGCAGCTCGCCCCAGCCCGCGATGCGAAAACGCTGCTGCTCCCAGAACAGACGGATGCCGCGCTCGAACGCCTCCTCGCCCAGGCGGTCGCGCAGCATCACGAACACCATCGCCGCCTTGCCATAGCCCACCGCCGCGGCCGCGCCATGGGTGCGCGAGCGGAAGGCGGCCAGCGGCTGGTGCTCACCTGCAGGCACGGCGGCAAAATCGCGCAGCCAGCCCAGGCGCATCTCGCGCGCCGCCGCGGCCGACTCGACCTCCTTGTAGGCGTAGTCGGCCATGAAGGTGGTCAGCCCTTCCGACCAGTTGCCGCGCGCATAATCGACCAGCACGCCGTTGCCCCACCAGTTGTGCAGCACCTCATGGCCGAGCGAGGTAGCACGGATGAAGGGCAGGCGCAGCACCTGCTCGCCGATGTAGGTCAGCGTCGGCATGCCGAAGCCGGTCGGCAGGGGGCTGGCCACCACCGAGAACTCGGTGAAGGGGTAGGCACCGATGCGCGTGCTGTAGTGCTCGATGTAGCGCAGGCTGTCGGCGAGATAGCCGTCCGCGAGGCCGTCCGTCGCGTCGAGCTCGGGCGGGAAATAGGTGCGCAGGCGCAGCGGACGACCGTCGGCCTGCACGTGTTCGCGCTCGCGCACCTGCCAGGGGCCGGCCATCAGGTCGATGCCGTCGCTGCGCTGCGAGAACTCGAACGATGCGCGGTAGGTGGGATCGTCGGCCGTCGGCAGCCTCTCATCCGCCAACCGTCCCGCCACCAGCGCGCGCTGCGCGCCAGGTACGGCAATATCGACCCGATAGGAGAAGAGCTCGGCCGGACGCGGATACCAGACACTGCCCGCCGGCAGGAAGCTCCCCTCGGGCGCCGCCATCGGCGGCATGCCCTGCAGCACGCCACGGTGATCGCGCCCGCGCTCGAGCGCCGCCAGCGTGCCGCCATACTCCAGGCGCAAGCGCGCGCCGTTCGGCACCTGCACCCGCCACGCGCGCAGGCTGCCGCGCTGGCCCAGCGCCTGCAACTGCAAGCTTCGGCCTGCAGCGCTCGCTGCGGAGGGCTGCAGGCCCTCGTGCAGCAGGAAACAAAAATCGGCCTCCGCCGGTTGCAGCTCGGCGCGCACCGCCAGAACCCGCGTGGCCGGGTCCAGCCGGACGTCGAGATGGATGTCGAAGGGCTGCTCGGAGACCGCCTGCGGCGCTGCCAGCGCACGGACGGAAACCATCAGCAGGCCGCACAGCAGCAGCACCGCCAGCCCGCGCAAACCCCGCCCCGTCATGCCCTCAACGTCCCTGCTGCGGGAAGCGCACCACCATCTCCAGCGTCTCCTCACCGCGCTTGAGCTTCATCGGCAACCAGGTGCCCGGCGGTTGCTGGCGCACCGCGGCGATGAGATGGATGCTGCGCTTCATCGGCGAGCCGGCCGCCTCGGTGACGATGTCGCCGCTCAACAGCCCGCTCTGCTCGGCCAGGCTGCCCGCACTGACCTCGGCGATGCGCACGCCATCGGCATGCTCTTCGAGCGCCACGCCCAGGCGCGGCGGTGGCGGCGGGCTGTGGATCGGCGCAGGCAAGGCAAACACGGCGTCGGCCAGACCGGGGCGAAGCTGACGGCAATCGGTCGTCGCCACCACCGGCAGCAGCTGGCCGATCGAAGCCACGCCAAGATCGCGCAACTGGTGCGCGACGCCATGGCCGAAGCGCACGTGCCCGCTGCCCATGATGCCGACCGCCAGCGGCGCCTCGCCCGCCGCCGTGGCATGCGCGCTGCGCGCGGCGATCAGGGCCTCGGCCATCGCGCGATCCCAGGTGAGTTGCGAATCGACGAAATTGCGGAAGCTGGCGTCGCGCCGCCCGCCCGGGCGCCGATCGTGGCCACCCATGCCGGCATGCTGGCGATGGATCCCGTACAGAAAGTCCTCGTACTCGCTCGAAGGCGCCGCGGCCGCGCCCACGCCCTCGCGCTCGGCTTCGGGCACGGCGGCCCAGCCCTTCTGTGCCACGCTGCGCGTCAGCGCCGAGTCCACGTTCAGGGCCACCATCGGGATGCGGTTGAGGCGCGCGAAGTGGAACAGCGGCAGGTAGAGCTCGGCCGGCATGCTCCACACCCGGCCCCAGTCGGCTTCGGCGAGGAAGGCCGCCTCGCTCAGCTCACCTGCGACCCAGCGATCGAGCACCGGCTGCACCCGGCGCGGGAACATCTCGAAGCCGATCACCATGTGTGGCCGCTGCGCATGCAGCGCGGCCAGCGTCTGCAACTGCCAGCGGTGGTGGTCCATGTCGTCATGCTGTTCGCCGAGCAGGACCACATCGCGCCGCGCCATCGCCGCGAGCAGGGACACGGCGTCCGCCGCCTGCGGCTTTGCGGCGTCGAGCCGCATCCAGCTGCCAGGCTCCAGGCATTGCGCAGCGGCGCGGGCTGGCTGGGCGAGCACGCCCAACGCCGCGAAGGCCAGGAGACTGCCGGCAAGCGCGGCGGCGCCGAACCGAGAACGTAGAGACATGGCGGTCTGCTCGTCAGAAGAACAAGCGGTAGAGCACGGGTCCGCGCGCGAGTTCCGGCCAGCGCCAGCGGCGAGCTATGCGGGCAGCGCGTCCGGCGTGAAATGATCGACGCGATCGGTGATCAGCCCGTCGAGCCCCAAGTCGAGCAGGCGCTGCGCGTCCTCGTCGTCATTGACCGTGTAGGCCAGCAGGCGCAGCCCGGCGCTGCGCGCGCGCTCGGCATGCGCGGCCGTCCAAGCCGAGCGCTCGCCCACCACCGCCACGCAGCCCAGGCACTGCGCGGTCGCCAGCCAGTCGCCCTCGAAACGCGCTAGCAGCAGTGCGCGCGGCAGATCGGGCGCTGCCCCGGCGGCAGCCTCGAGCGCGGCCACCGCAAAGGACGACAGCAGTGGCGGCGGCGCCCACGTCCAGCTTCGCGCCAGCTGCTGCGCCACCACCAGCCCGGTGCGCCGCTCGTCACCGGGCGCAGGCTTGAGCTCGACGTTCAACGCGCACGCCTGGCGCCGGCAGAAGTCCACCACGGCCGCAAGCGAAGGCAGGCGCTCGCCCGCGTGGCGAGCCGAATGCCACGCGCCCGCGTCGAGCGCGGATAGCGTGGTCCAGTCGAAGTCGAGGGCCTCGCCACGGCCACTGGTGGTGCGTTCGAGACGATCGTCGTGGAGCAGGAAGGCCTGGCCGTCCGCGCTCAGGCGGACGTCGCATTCGAACATGCGATAGCCGTGCGCATAACCGAGCGCAAAGGCCGCCAGCGTGTTCTCGGGCGCCAGGCGACCGGCGCCACGATGGGCGATCCAGCGCGGATAAGGCCACGCCGGCCCGTCCCTGCTCATCCGCCGGCTTCGGCCTTCGGCTTGTGCGAACGGCGGCTGCGGCTGGCCGGCTTCTTTACGGGCGGGGCGTCTGCCTCTGCGCCCTCTGCGGTGCCGCCCGCGGCCGTGCCACCGGCGCTCGCAGCGGGCAGCGGTGCAGCCAGGGACGGCGCACTCGCCAAGGGCGCGACTTCGTCGGCCCGCACCGGCACCGCGAAGGCTCCCGCCGCCGCTGCCGTGTCCTTTTCTGCCTTGCCGCCGGCTTTGCGTCGTGCGCCGCCCTTCGCGCGCGCTTCGCCGGCCGCCGGCGCACTCTCGGCTGACGCCCGAGTGCGCCGCGCCGGCTTCCTGGCCGGGGCGGGCGCGACGGCCGCTTCAGGGCGTGCGGGCTCGACGCGATCCGCCGCATGCCCAGCCTTGCCCGCCTCGGCGGGACTCGCGGCCATGGCTGCAGCCACTCCCGGCAGCGTCTCCGCCGCGGAGGCCGGACGTTTGGAGGACGGACGTTTGGAGGCCGGAGGTCCGGATGTGGGGACTGCGGAGGCCGGGGCTGCCGGGGCCGCCGCGGCTGCGACAGACGCGGCCTCCGTTGCGCCCGCACCCCCCGCACCCAATTCGTCGGTCGCTGCTTGCGTCGCCTCCTGCTCCCTGGACGTGGACTCCGCAGCCCCCCGGCCACTCCCGCGCCGACGCGACGAGCGCGCCGCGCTCCTGTCCCCGCGACCACCCCGCTCCTCAGGCGCGGCCGCCTCCGCCGTCCCAGACTCGACGGTCACCTCGTCCGACACCGACGGCGCCTCTGCATGCGCCAACGCGGCCTCGTGCTCGGCCGCTGCACGCTCGACCGTCGCACTCGGTCGGCTCACATAGGTGCCCGACTTCTCGTCCCGCCCGAGCTCCAGCAGCCCGCGTGTCTGCGCCTCTTCGAGCAAGTTGCCGAAGGCGCGGAAGCCGAAGTAGCTCTCGTTGAAGTCCGGTTTGCGCCGCTTGATCGCCTCCTTCAGCATCGAGGCCCAGATCTTGCCGCTCTCGCCGCGCTCGGCCAGCAGCGCCTCGAAGGTCTCGACCGCGATGTCGATCGCCTGGCGGCGCCGCGCCTCGCTCTCCTCCTTGCGCCGCTTCTCCTCCTCGGGCGAGCGCTTGGGTGGCGGCGTACTGTCGCGCGCGTCGCGCTTGGCCGCCGCGCGCTGACTGTCGCGCACCAGATCGTCGTAGAAGATGAACTCGTCGCAATTGGCGATCAGCAGGTCGGAGGTCGATTGCTTGACGCCGACGCCGATCACCTGCTTGGCGTTCTCGCGCAGCTTGGACACCAGCGGCGAGAAATCCGAATCACCACTGATGATGACGAAGGTGTCGACATGCGACTTGGTGTAGCACAGGTCGAGCGCATCGACCACGAGGCGGATGTCGGCGGAGTTCTTGCCCGACTGGCGCACGTGCGGGATCTCGATGAGCTCGAAATTGGCCTCGTGCATCGCCGCCTTGAAGCTCTTGTAGCGGTCCCAGTCGCAATAGGCCTTCTTGACCACGATGCTGCCCTTGAGCAACAGGCGCTCAAGCACGCGCTTGATGTCAAACTTCTCGTAGTTGGCATCCCGCACGCCCAGCGCCACGTTTTCGAAGTCGCAGAACAGCGCCATGCTGATGCTGTCGGGGGATGAGGCCATGAACGTCTCCGTTGCAGTCAAGGTGTCGATGGTAAGGCCTGGGCCGACGCGGCGCCAGCCGGCGCCATCGCCTATCATGCAATTGGCTTGATCGCAGCCAGGCCTTGCACAGACACACATCAAGAGGAGACAAACCCATGCGCCACCGCCCTGCCCTCGCCCTGAGCCTTTTCACCGTCGCGCTTGCCGCCTTCGCCACGCCGGCCGCCGCGACCGAGCGCGCCAGCGCCGAAATCATCGACCGCGACGGCAAGGCCGTCGGCACCGCCACCCTCACCGAAGGCCCGCACGGCGTGCTCATCCACGTCGTCGCCAAGGGCCTGCCGCCCGGGCCGAAGGCCATCCACATCCACAGCGTCGGCACCTGCGAGGACCCCGACAAGGGCTTCGTCGCCTCCAAGGGCCACCTCAACCCCGCCGCCAAGCCCCACGGCCTGATGAACCCCGAGGGCCCCGACGCGGGCGACCTGCCCAACCTGTTCGTGCATGCGGACGGCTCGGTCGAGGCCGAGTTCTTCACCACGCTGGCCAGCCTCGGCGGTGCCGGCCAGCGTCCGACCATCCTCGACGAGGACGGTGCCGCGCTGGTGATCCACGAGAACCGTGACGACCACCTGACGCAGCCGATCGGCGGCGCCGGCCCGCGCTTCTTCTGCGGCGTGATCAAGGCCCAGTGAAGCAAGCCCGCGCCCGCAGCCCGCTCGGCTGCACCGCACTCGCCCGCCACGCGCTGCTGCTCGGCGCCTGGCTGGGCGGAGCATTGGGCGCGCAGGCAGGCGAGCCTGTTCCGGCCGATCCCTGGAGCATCGCCCAGATCACCGCCGCGCCCCTGCAGGCCAACGGGATCGGCCCGCTGATCCTCGGCGCCCGCCTGACCGAAGCCGCCCGCCGTACCCTGCCGCTCGACCCCGCTGCGGCGCAGATCGGCACCGGCTGTGACGATCGCGACCAGGTCAGCGTGGTACTGCAGGTGGAGAACCACGTGCTGACGGTGATGGCAATGGCCGGCGCCGACGGGCGGATCGACGAGGTCTTCGCGCTGCCGGTCGAGGGCGCACGGCGTCTGGACAGCGCCGAGGCCTGCCAGGCCCATGGCGAACGTTTCGCCCAGGCACTGTCTCACCGCCTGGGCGCGGCCACAGCGCAAGAGATGGAACGCAAGCCGGTGTCGGACGAATTCCGCTTCCGCTTCGAAGGCGGCGCACGAGTAGTCGCCCGCTGGTTCGCAGGCGGCCGCAGCTGCGACCTGCTGCTTCAGTTCGGCGATCGTGGCAAGGGCGCCGGACAAGGCCCCCCGCCCCGCTCCTGACCACATCGACATGCGGAGACCCGGTCCATGGACGCAGAGCGCAAGCCGAAGATGCAGATTTTCCAGGACGAGGTGAAGCTCGCCCATACGAAGCACTGGGACATGGACATGATGAGCCGCGCCGAGCTCGAGGCCTACATGGCCGCGCAGGCGTCGCCTGGCGCACCGTCGTCAGCTGCGCAGCGGTCTGCCGCCGAGCCGTCCACCGCCGAGCCGTCCGCCGACATCCACCGCCCTCCGGCTGGCAGCGCGATCGTTTCCGGCGGGCAAGCCCTGACTGCGTGGCAGCGCTTCCTTCGGCTACTCTCCCGGGAGTCCTGAACGACACGCCCCCTCCATTGCCGATGCCCGACTCGCTGCAGGCCTTCAGCTTTCGTGCCCTCGCCCTGCTCCTGCTGTGGTGGATGCTGAGCGGCGGCGCGGGCTGGTTGTTTGGCACAGCCGCAGCGGCGCTGGCGGCTGCGCTGAGCCTGCGCCTGACGCCACCGGCGGCCCATCGGCTGCGCGCGCGCCGCCTCCCCGCCTTCGTCGCCTTCTTCCTGCTGCAATCCCTGCGCGCCGGCTGGGACGTGGCGCGGCGCACCCTGCATCCGGCCCTGCCGCTCGACCCCGGCCTGCTCAGCGTGGCGCCGAGGCTCCCAGAGGGCGCGCCAGGCTGGTGGTTGATGCTGGTCATCAGCCTGTTGCCGGGCACACTGAGCGTGCAGCGCCGGGGGTCCAGCCTCGAGATTCACTGCCTGGACGCCGGGCTGGATGTCGAGTCGGACGTGCGCCATGCCGAGGCCCAGATCGCCCGCCTGTTCGGGATCGAGCTCGCAGCGGACCCAACCGCAGCGGTGCGGCAATGAAGGCCATGCTCACCCTGGACACCCTGCTCGAAGCCTTCGCCCTGCTGCTACTGCTGTCGCTGGTGCTCGGCCTGCTGCGCATCTGGCAGGGTCCCGGTTTTGCCGATCGCATGCTCGCCGCGCAACTGCTGGGCACCACCGGGGTGGCGATGCTGCTTCTGCTCGCCGACCCGCTCGGGCTGCCGGCGCTGCGCGACGTGGCGCTGGTGCTCGCCCTGCTCGCGGTGCTGGCGGTGCTCGCCTTCGTCGCCCGTGTGTGGGATCCCGACGAACGGCCTCAGGACGACGGCGCTGGCGCGCACGACGCGAAACCGGTAAGCCCCGCGGACGGAGTCAGCGCGAGGCCGACACGGCAAACGGGCCGTTCAGGCGAGGCCAGCGGGAGGCGCGGATGACGCTCATCACCCTCCTGCAGGGCCTGCTGATCGGTGCCGGGGTGGCCTTCTTCGTGGTCGGCTCGATCGGCGTGCTGCGCTTTCCCGACGTGTATACCCGCATCCACGCCCTCACCAAGGCGGATAACCTCGGCCTCGGCCTGGTCGTGCTCGGCCTGCTGCCCGGCGCGGAATCCGTCGCCGCCGCGCTGAAGCTGCTGCTGGTGTGGATCCTGGCCCTGCTCGCCAGCGCCTGCTCGGGTTACCTGGTGGCGCGCGCGGCGCGCCGGCGCGGCATCGCCCCCTGGCAGCGCGCGCCCAGCGCCCGCCCTACGGAGGACGGGCGGTGACGGGCGGATTCGATGTCGTGCTCGGCCTGGCGCTGCTCGCCACCGCCGTCGGCACGCTCGCCTCGCGCGAGCTGTTTCGCGCCATCGTCATGTTCATCGTGTTCGGCCTGTTGATGGCGCTGGCCTGGGTGCGGCTGCAGGCGCCCGACATCGCGCTCGCCGAGGCGGCGATCGGCGCCGGGCTGACCGGCGTGCTGCTGCTCGACACCCTGGGCTACCTGCGCCGCCGTTTCGAGCGCCCGCGCACCCAGGACACGATACCAACCGGAAAGGGCGGGCGTGGCAATCAAGACCGTCAGGGCCAGCAAGGCGAAGGGGGCGGCTCATGAAGCCGCGCCTCTCCACCCTGCTCGCGGCGATCGCCAGCCTGATCGTCACCGCCGCGCTGGCGTTCGCGGTGCTGGAGCGTCCCGCCCCGGCCGAGAACCTGCCGCAGCGCGTCAGCCAGCACATCGACGAGGCCGGCGCTGCCCACCCGATCACCGCGGTGCTGCTCGATTTCCGCAGCGTCGACACCTTGCTCGAGGTGGCGGTCTTGCTGGTCGCCGTGGTGGTCGCACTCGCGTTGCGCGAAGCCCAGCCCGACGGCCCCGACCGCATGGGCCTGGACAACCCCTTGCTGCGCGCGGTGATGAGCTGGCTGCTGCCGCTGCTGCTGCTAGTGTCGGCCTACCTGCTGTGGGCCGGCGCCACGCGCCCGGGCGGCGCCTTCCAGGCCGGCGCCGTGCTCGCGGCGGCGGGCGTGCTGCTGCGCCTGGCGGGGGTGCGCCTGGGCGGCTTCGCGGGCACGGCAGGCGCGACCCGGCTGCGCCTGCTGCTGGTGCTCGGGCCGGCGGTGTTCGTCGCGGTCGGCATCGGCACGCAGCTCGGCGGTCGTGCCTTCCTCGACTATCCGCCTGCCCTCGCGGGCGGCCTGATCCTCGTCATCGAGCTCGCGCTCACGCTGTCGATCGCGCTCGCCCTGCTGTCCTTGTTCCGCCTCGCGCCGCCGCAATCCGACGTCGAGCACCTAGGCGAGCGGCGGCGGAGGCCGCGCCAATGAGTGCCGAACTGGCCAGCGGTGCCGCCTTCTACGCCTGGCTCGGCGTGCTGCTGTGCGGGCTGGGCCTGTTCGCCTTCGTCGTCCATCGCCACCTGCTGCGCCGGCTGCTAGCCTTCAACATCATGGGCAGCGGCAGCTTCCTGCTGCTGGTCGGGCTGGCGCAGGACGGCCGCGGGCCGGACCCGGTGCCGCAAGCGCTGGTGCTCACCGGCATCGTGGTCGCGGTCGCCTCCACCGCACTGGCGCTGGTGATCTTTCGCCGCTGGCACCGCGTCAGCGGCGAGAGCACGCTGCCGGAGGACGTATGAACCTGCTGCCCGCGCTGGTGATGGGGCCGCTGTGCGTGGCGCTGGCGACCGTGCTGCTGCCGCTGCGCTGGCGCGGACCGGTGGGGGTGGCGCTTGCACTGCTGGTGACCGCCGCGGCCATCAGCCTGCTGGTCGAGGTGGTCGGCGCCGGGCCGCAGACGCACGCACTCGGCGGCTGGGCGGCCCCCCTCGGCATTGCGCTGAGGGCCGATGGGCTGGCCGCCGGCATGGTGGTGCTGAGCGCCGCGATCGCCCTGCCCTGTGCGCTGCACGCCGCCCTCGGCCTGCGCGGCACGGGCACGGAGGACGGCTTCTGGCCGCTGTTCTGGTTTCTATGGGCGGCGTTGAACGGCATCTGGTTGTCGGCCGACCTGTTCAACCTCTATGTGGGGCTGGAGTTGCTCGGCCTCGCCGCGGTCGGGCTGGTCGCGCTGAAGAGCTCGGCCACCGCGCTCGCCGCGGCGATGCGCTACCTGCTGGCGGCCCTGCTCGGTTCGCTCGCCTACCTGATCGGTGTCGCCCTGCTGTATGCCGCCTGGGGCAGCCTCGCGCTCGCCGATCTCGAGCGTTTCATCACCGCCCTCGGCCCGGCCGCCCTGCAGGAGGCGGCTGGCGGCGGCGCCTCCCGCCCGCTCGGGACCCACGCCACCACCGTGGTCGCGCTCACCCTGATGACCGTCGGCCTGCTGCTCAAGACCGCGCTGTTTCCGCTGCACGGCTGGCTGCCGCCGGCCCACGGCGGGGCCCTGCCGCCGGTCAGCGCGCTGCTGTCGGCGCTGGTCATCAAGGCCTCGCTCTACATCCTGATCCGCCTGTGGCTGACCCTCGGCCCCGACCTGACCCCGCTCGCGCTCGGCTGGCTGCTCGGCGCGCTGGGCGCCGCCGCGGTGTTCTGGGGCGGCTGGATGGCCTTGCGCCAGGCGCGGCTCAAGCACCTGGTCGCCTATTCCACGGTGGCGCAGATCGGCTACCTGTTCCTGTTCTTCCCGCTCTTCGGCGTGGCCAGCGCGGAGGCCGCCCGCCTGGCCTGGGATGGCACGCTGCTGATGCTGGTCGCGCATGCGCTGGCCAAGGCCGGCATGTTCCTCGCCGCCGGCAACCTGGTGCTGGCGGTGGGCAGCCCGCAGATCGCCGACCTGACCGGCATCAGCCGCTTCCGGCCGCTGTCGCTGATGAGCTTCGGCCTGGCCGGCGTTAGTTTGATGGGCCTGCCGCCGAGCGCGGGCTTCACTGCCAAGTGGCTGCTGCTGCAGAGCGCGCTGGCAAGCGGGCAATGGGTGTGGATCGGGGTACTCGTCGGCGGCGGCCTGCTCAGTGCGGCCTACGTGTTCCGCGTGTTTGCCCACGCCTTCGTCGAGGGCCCGGCACGCGACCGTTTCGCCTCGCCGCCACTCGGGCTGGAGCTGTCGGCGCTGTTGCTGGGCAGCGCCAGCGTCGTGCTCGGCCTCGCCGCGCAGGCGCCGCTCGACTGGCTGCGGGTCGGCAATGCCCTCGCCGGAGGCGTACCAGGCCTCGCCGGTGGTGCGCCATGAACGCCAACGCCCTGCTGCCGCTGGCCGTGATCGGCACCTCGCTGCTGGCCGCGCTCAGCATCTTCCTGCTCGCCGAGCACCGCCACCGCCTGCGCAGCGGGTTCAACCTCGCCGCCGCGTTGCTCAAGCTCGGGCTGGTGGTGTGGATGGCGCTCGGGGTGCTGGAAGGCGAGCGCTTCGAGCTGCGCTACAGCCTGGTGGAGGGCGTCGCCTTCGTGCTCCGTGCCGATGCGCTGGGCATCATGTTCACCGGCCTGTCCTCGGTGCTGTGGCTGTTCACCACGATCTACGCCATCGGCTACCTCGAGAACGCGCCCAACCGCAGCCGCTTCTTCGGCTTCTTCAGCCTGTGCGTGGCCAGCACGGTGGGCATCGCGCTCGCCGGCAATCTGTTCACCTTCTTCCTGTTCTACGAGCTGCTGACGCTGTCGACCTATCCGCTGGTCGTGCATCGCGGCACCGAGAAGGCGCTCGCCGCCGGGCGGATCTATCTGATCTACACCCTCGGCGGCGGTGCCGTGCTGCTGCTCGGCATCGCCTGGCTGCATGCCCTGGCCGGGGACGTGGCGTTCGGCGCCGGCGCGACCCTGGCGGCGCTCGAGACAGCCTCGCATCCGCAACTCATCCTGATCTTCGTGCTGCTGGTCGCCGGCCTGGGCGTGAAGGCGGCGCTGTTTCCGCTGCACGGCTGGCTGCCCACCGCGATGGTGGCGCCCGCGCCGGTGAGCGCGCTGCTGCATGCGGTGGCGGTGGTAAAAGCCGGCGCCTTCGGCATCGTGCGCGTGGTGTACGACGTGTTCGGCATCGAGCTCGCCTGGCAGCTCGGCCTGCTCGGGCCGCTCGCGGCGCTGGCCTGCTTCACCATCCTGTATGGCTCGCTGCGCGCCCTGGCGCAGACCGACCTCAAGCGCCGGCTGGCGTTCTCGACGGTGAGCCAGGTGTCCTACATCGTGCTCGGCATCTCGCTGTTCGGCCCGCTCGGCACCGCCGGCGGGCTGGTGCATCTGCTGCACCAGGGGCTCATGAAGATCACGCTGTTCTTCTGCGCCGGCAATTACGCCGAGACCCTGGGCGTGCACCGGGTGGACGAGCTCGACGGCGCCGGGCGCTGCATGCCCGCCACCAGCATCGCCTTCACCATCGGCGCCTTCGGCATGATCGGCGTGCCGCCGCTGGCGGGCTTCGTCACCAAGTGGTATCTGGGCCTCGGCGCACTCGAGGCCGGCATGGGCTGGGTCATCGCGGTGCTGGTGGCGAGCAGCCTGCTCAACGCCGCGTACTTCCTGCCCATCCTGCACCGCATCTGGTTCCGGCCGCAGCGCGGGCCGTGGCCGGACGAGCGCTTCCAGCACTGTCACGACACCCATCCGCTGTTGCTCGCGCCCGCCCTGGCGACGGCCGCCTTCAGCGTCATCGCTGGCCTCTTCGCCAGCCTGCCCTACTCGCCGCTGTACTGGGCGGAGGTGGTGGTCGGGCGGGAGTACCTGCCATGAAGCGCGCGGCGATTGCCCCGGAGGCCCGCTGATGGAGCGCGCCATCGACGCCTTCGGCCTGGTGCTGGTGCCGGCGCTGCCGCTGGCGATGATGCTCGCCTGGTGCGTGCCGGGCTGGCGCTGCCGCATCGAGTGCTGGACGCCGTGGGCGGCACTGCCCGCCCTGCTGCTGGCGCTGAGCGGCGCGCAGGGGGTGAGCGTGCGGCTGGACGCCATGCTGTTCGGCACCGTGCTGGCGCTGGACGACGTGAGCCGGGTGTTCCTCGCCTTCACCGCGCTGCTGTGGCTGGGCGCGGGCTTCTACAGCCGCGGCACACTGGCCGGCGACGAACGCGCGAGCGCCTTCCGCCTGTTGTGGCTGGCGACCATGGCGGGCAACTTCGGCCTCATCCTCGCCCGCGACCTGGCAAGCTTCTACGCCAGCTTCGCGCTGATGAGCTTTGCCGCCTACGGCCTGGTGATCCACGACCGCAGCCGCGCGGCGCTGCACGCCGGGCGGGTGTATCTGGCGATGGCAGTGATCGGCGAGGGGCTCATCATCGCCGGCCTGCTGCTCGCAGCCGGCGCCAGCACTGCGCCGCAGGCGCCGCTGCTGGCCGATCTGCCCGCAGCCATCGCCGCCTCGGCGAGCCGCGACCTCACCATCGCCTGCCTCATCGCCGGCTTCGGCATCAAGGCCGGCCTGCCGCTGCTGCACATGTGGCTGCCGCTGGCGCACCCGGTGGCGCCGGTGCCGGCGAGCGCGGTGCTGTCGGGGGCGATGATCAAGGCCGGGCTGCTGGGCTGGCTCAACACGCTGCCGCTTGGCCTGCTGGCCTTGCCGCAGTGGGGCGGCGCGCTGATTACGGTGGGCTTCGTCGCCGCCTTCGGTGCCGCCGCCATCGGCATCCATCAGCGCAAACCCAAGACCGTGCTCGCCTATTCGAGCATCAGCCAGATGGGGCTGATCACCGTCGGCGTCGGCGCCGGCCTGCACCAGCCCGCGCTGTGGCCGGCGCTGGCGCCGGCGATTGCGCTGTATGCGCTGCACCACGGCCTGGCCAAGGGCGCGCTGTTCCTCGGGGTGGGCATCGCGCCGGCGCTGGCGGGCCTGCAGGGCGGGCGCCGACGCGCGCTGTGGCTGGCGCTCGCGCTGCCCGGCCTCGCCCTGTCCGGGCCGATGGTGAGCGGCGCCGCGGCCAAGATCAGCCTCAAGAGCGCGCTCGCGGCGGGCATCGTCACGCCGTCGTGGTGGCAGCACCTGCCGCTGGTGCTGAGCCTGGCCGCGGTCGGCACCACCGCGCTGATCGCGCGCTACCTGTGGCTGCTCGCGCACAGCCTGCGAGAGGGCGCCGCGCACCAGCCCGACGACCACCCTCACCCCGCCCCCGTTGCCGCTCAGTGGCTGGGCTGGGGGCTGGTGCTGGGGGCCAGCGTCGGCGGGCTGATCCTGCTGCCCTGGGTGCCGGTGCCGGCGGGCTTTCCGCCCGACCCGGCCTACCTGCCGGACCTGCTGTGGCCAGTGCTGCTCGGTGGCGTGCTCGCGGTGTGGGCCGCGCGCCGCCTGAGGGTGTGGCCGCTGCCGGCGGGCGATGTGCTCGTGCCCCTGCTCGGACTGCTGCGCGCCCTCGCCGAACAGGGTCGCCGGATAGGCTGCCAGGCGGCCGAAGTCGCCGCACACCTGAAACGGCAGTGCACGCCAGCCCGTGAAGCAGGGGCCGAGGCGATCGCGCCGCCGCCGGCCAACCCGCTGGAGCTGGCGCTGCGCCGGCACGCGGCGCTGCTGTTCGCACTGCTGGCGGCAGGCGGCTTGGTGCTGATCGTGGCGCTCTCAGGGGCAGCGCGGTAAGCATCACGACTGCAGATCACCGCCCGACGCGAACCTGGTCGTGCCGAGAGCATCAGCTTGCGCAAGGATCGAGTCTGTTAGTATCTCGAGATTCACAAGGCTTATCGACACTCCACGCCCGCCATGTCTGCCCCGCTCGTCATCCTGATCCTGTCGCTGCTGCTCGGCCTGCAGCCGATCACCACCGACCTCTACCTGCCCGCCCTGCCCGCGCTCACCGCCAGCTTCGGTGCCGTGCCCGCCCAGACCCAGTTGACGCTGACGGCGCTGCTGCTCGCCTTTGGCGCCTCGCAACTATTCTGGGGGCCGCTTTCCGACCGCGTCGGACGGCGCAAGGTGCTGCTGATCGGCCTCGTCGGCTATACCCTGGCCGCCATCGGCAGCGCGCTCGCCACCTCGATCGAGCTGCTGGTGTTCTGGCGCGTGCTGCAGGGGGCCTTCATGGGCGCGGGCACGGTGTGCGCGCGGGCCATCGTGCGCGACCTGTACACGCCGCAGGAAGGCGCTCGGGCGATGAGCAAGGGGCTCTCCGGCCTGGGCGTGGCCGCCTGCGTGAGCCCACCGCTCGGCGGCCTGCTCGCCGAGTGGTTCGGCTGGCGCGCCACGCTGCTAGCGCTCACCGTGATGGGGGCCGCCACCCTGTTCGTCGTCGCCCGCCACTTCCAGGAAACCCTGCACGAACGCCACCCCGAAGCGCTGCAGGCCGCGGTGCTCTTGCGCACCGCGCGCGGCATCGTCGGCAACGCCAGCTTCTGGACCTACGCCGCGCTGTGCACCGCCTCGTTCGGTGGCCTGTTCTGCTTCCTGTCGGCCTCGTCCTTCGTCTTCATCAACCTGCACGGCACCTCGCCGAGCTTCTACGGCGTGCTACTGCTCCTGCTGTCGGCCTTCTACATCGTGGGCACCATGCTGTGCCGGCGCATGATCCTGCACCTCGGCGTGCAGCGCAGCGTGATGATAGGCGGCGCGCTGTCGCTCACCGGCGGCGGCCTGATGCTGGCGCTGGCGCTCGCCGGCGTGAATACCGTGTGGGCCATCATGATGCCGGCCTTCGTCTTCATGCTCGGACACGGCGTGCATCAACCCTGCGGCCAGAGCGGCGCCATCGCCCCCTTCCCGAAGGCCGCCGGCGCCGCCTCGGCGCTCACCGGCTTCCTGATGATGCTGGTCGCCTTCGGCGCCGCCTACGGGGTGGGCGCCCTGATGGACGGCAGCGCCATGCCGATGATCGTCGGCATTGCCTTGTGCAGCGCCCTCGTCGCCTTCATCGCCTGGGTGCCGGTGCAGCACGTGCGGCTGTGACTCAAGGGCGACCACCGCTTGGCGGTCGCCCCACGCCGGGGGCGACGCAGCCGTCGCGGCTCGCACCTTATCGCTAACCGCCTCGGCTTGCGGCGCGCGCCCGAACCCTGCTGCATGGCGCGCCGTGCATCGGGTCCCGTGCATGCCGGCGTGCGGGCTCATCCCCGGGACTATAATTCGACGCAGACTTCATCTGCCCGGACGAGGACACCATGGCCCTGCCCCAGCCCGCCGCCCCCTTCACCGCCGCAGACTACCTGCAGTGGGAAGCAGCGCAGCCCGACAAGCACGAATACGTGCGCGGCGAAACCTTCGCCATGGGCGGTGCCAGCCGGCGGCATGTGACCATCGCACTGAACGTCGCCTCCGCTCTCGACGACGTCCTCGAAGGCACGCCCTGCCGCGCCTATATGGCCGACATGAAGGTCCAGGCCGCCGAGGACGAGGCGTATTTCTACCCCGACGTCCTCGTCACCTGCGACCCCGCGGACCACCGCGCCGACCAGTTCATGCGCGCACCCACGCTGATCGTCGAGGTGCTCTCGCCGGCCACCGCCGCCTACGACCGCGGCGAGAAGTTCTCTGCCTACCGCCGCCTCGCGTCGCTGCAGGACTTCGTCCTCATCGACCCCGACCTGCGCCGCATCGAGCACTACCGACGCCAGGGCGAGCGCTGGGAGTTGCAGGATATCGCCCCCGAACAAGCGCTGGAGTTGCAGAGCCTCGACGTCACCATCCCCTGGCAGCGCGTGTTCCGCAACGCGGACTGAGCCGCCCCCGACCGCGCCGCGCAAGACCGAGGCCCGCGCGAGCCACCCGGAAGACGAGAGAGAGACGATGCGGACACAACTGGTCGACAGCCCGGCGCTCATCATCGAAGTGCTCTCGCCCACCACCGAGGGCATCGACCGCCGCGAAAAGCTTCGCGCCTACCGTACGCTCCCCAGTCTCAAGGAGTACGCAATGGTCAGCCAGGACGAATGCAAGGTCGACCTCTAGCGCCGCCGCGGCGACATCGGCTGGGACATCATCACCTTCGAGCCCGGTGACGCGGTCGAATTCGCGAGTGTGGAGCTGCAGATGCCGATCGCGGATGTGTACTTCGAGGCCGGCGTGGAGTGCTCGGCGTAGCCTGCTCCCCTGGCAAGGCCCAACCCACCTACGGCCGCCGCGCGACACCGCCGGCGGTCGTGGCGTGTTTCAGGCCCGAAGCCGCCAGCGCCGCAGCAGGCGACAAGCGGCCGCTTGCTCGCCCTCTCGAGGTCAGTAGCCCTGGAACAGAAAATCCAATGCCGCGGTGATCTGCTCCTGCGCGTGAGCGAGCGAAGTCACGGGCGACTTCAACACCCGCAGCGGCACAGCGCCCATCTTTGGCGTTTCCATAAGGCAGTCCTCTCCCTCGATGGTCAATACCGGCGTCAGGCGGGCAGGCAACCTGATCTTTGGGAAGTGCTTGAGACTGCGCAAGGGAATCACCACCCGGCTGTCCAGGCCGTCGAGCAGATCGCTTTGCACATCCAGCAGGTAGGGCGTCGTGTCGGCGTGCCTCCCGGTGTTGGCATAGACGTCGAAACGCGCCATCAGAAACTTCTCCACGCGTCGAGCGGCAAGCCTTCCGCCTCGATGGTCGCATTGTAGGCAGCGATGAAATCAGCATGATCCTCGCGCCACTTGCGCGCCTGCTCGCGGCGGACCACCTCGCGCAGGTAGGCATCGCAGACCTGGGAGATGTTGATGTCGAGTTGCTTGGCCGCCTCCAGAACGTCGCTGCTCAGGCTCAGGTTTATCGCGCGCTTACCAGATGGACCGGTGTGCATGCGTTGGGTGCTTCGTGTGGCTGGCATCGCGACCTCCATGCGCATTCGTTTGTGCGCATAGACTATGCCTACATGCCGTTCTCAGTCCATAGCTCAAAGCACGAGGTCGTGGCCTGCCCTCTGGGTCAAGATAGTTGTCGCCTCGATAGAATCTGAAACCCGAGGGCGAT
>NZ_DAOMPS010000011.1:39577-102902 GCF_035444905.1 Thauera sp. | reverse complement strand
CGGGACGCAAGAATTATACCAAAAGCATTTATCGGAAATTTTCACAGACTCTCAGTACTCCGGCTTGGGCAGCCTGGCGACGAGCGCATCCCACGCGATCGACACGCCGGGCAGTACGCCGATCGGGGTCTCGTCCTTCAGTTCGTAGATCTCCGGGCGACCGTATTCTCCGTTCTCCAGCACATAGACGGTTAGCGTGCGGTCACCCGGATGCACCAGCCAGTACTCGCGCACGCCGGCGCGCTCGTAGGTACGGCGCTTGGCGATCTGGTCGTGGGCCGCGGTGCTGGGGGAGAGGACTTCGACCAGCCAGTCGGGTGCGCCGCGCACGCCGCGGCGGTCGATCTTGCTTGGGTCGCACACCACCAGGACGTCGGGCTGGACGACGGTGTCGATGGCGGCGTCGGCTTCGTCCGCGCGCGGCAGGCGGACGTCGACCGGGGCGATGAAGGGACGGCAGGGCTTGCCCTCGAGCTGATTGCGAAGCTGGTGATATAGCTCGCCCGCAACCTCCTGATGCTCGATGAGCGGCGCGGGCGCCATCAGGAAGGCTTCGCCGTCGATCAGCTCGTAGCGCGCGTCGTCCGGCCAGCGCAGATAGTCGGCGTAGGTGTAGCGTTGTCCCGTGCGCAGTGCGAGACCCATGGCGGCGCTCCAGGTTGATTGGCGTGTTGCCCTCATTCTAGGCGATCGGGCGGGCGTGGGCGGCCGCCCACTGCGGTGACTCCCTTGCTACTGCGCCCAGCGCGACAGTACGAATTCCGCCACGCGATCGGCTTCGCACAGGCGCGTCGGCGGGGCTCGCAAAATGCCGTCCCGCTCCCAATCCGCAAATGCGGTGACGAAGCCCTCGCGCTGCAGTTGCGCCACGCCCATGGCGATGCGCGACTCTCCCAGCCGCGGCACCGCGAGCAGCCCGGTAGCCGCGCCGGCGGTGAGGCTTTCATACACCATCGACACGCTGTCCTCCGTCACCCAGGCCTGCGCGCTGCGCGCCACCTGCGCCATTGCCCAGCCCGGCGGCGTGTCGCGCACCGGGCGGACATCCACGCCGCGCGCGCGCAGGGCGAGCAGCGCGGTTTCCGTCTCGGCCGGGGTGCGGCGCGAGGTGGTGAGCGTCCAGCGCATGGCGGGCGTGGCGGCGAGGATGGCGTCGAGCTGAGCGAGCAGGCCGGGGGTGTCCCAGCCGTGGTGCCTGGACGGTCCGCCGATCAAGAACAGGCCCTTGTCGGCTTCGCGTTCGGCGCTGGGGCGGGCGGTGTTGAGCACGCCGCGGGTGGCGACGACGTTGGCGCGGGCCGGTGGGTTGTCATGCTGCGGGATCACGCACAGGTCGAAGCAGCCCAGCGGCAGGCTGGGCCGCATCAGCGCGATCAGCTTGCCCCCGCGCGCGCGCCGTGCGGCGAGGCCGGCGAGATGGGTGCGGTGGCCGGCGACGAGGATGAGGTCCGGGTCGGGCAGCCCGGCGCCGGGCGGGAAGCGGCCGCTGATGAATTGCCACGACGCGCTGCGACCGGCCGGCGCGTCGATCCAGTGTGTCTCGACTGTCGTGCGTGCCGCCAGCGCCTGCGCCAGCCCCTGCAGCTGGCTGCGGTGGCCGGGCTTGTTGTCGGTGATGAGCCAGAGGGTGAGCATGGGCGGCTTTTCCTACCTCAGCGATTGAACCACTTCAACACCACGCCCCAGCTTTCCACATCGATCCGCGTCACCTGCCCGCAGCCGAAGTCCAGCCCGATCCAGCGCTCGGGCGGCATGCCCAGCACGTGGCCGGCGATCGCGCGCAAGGGGCCGCCGTGGGCCACCACGACCATCGCCTCTGTTTCCGCTCCCGTCGCCTCCCCCAGCCATTGCAGCACCCGTGCCGCCATCTCGCGCGGCGACTCGCCGCCCGGCGCGCGAAAGCCGAGCGGGTCGGCGGCCCAGTCGTCGATCGCGGAGCCGATGTCGGTGAAGCTGCGGCCCTCCCAGTCGCCGAAGTGGATCTCCTTCAGCCGGTCGTCCAGGCGCGGCGTGCCGAGCGCTTCGGCGAGCAGGCGCGCGCGGGCGAGTGGACTGGCGTGCAGCGCGAAGGAGTCGGGCAGCAGCGGGCGCAGGCGATCGGCGGCCGCGGCAGGGCAGTCGGCGAGGCCGATATCCGTCTGGCCGTAGCAGATGCCGGGCTCCACGGCGGGGCGGGGGTGGCGGATGAGGTGGAGTTGCATGGTGGTGCGGGAGGCGGGGGAGTAGAAAGCGGAGAGTGAGGATGCTGGAGGCCTCGTGCTGCGTCAGGCCCAGTTCTCCAGCCGCAAGCCCGCGACGCGCTCGAACTCGGACGTGTTGTTGGTGACCAGGATGAGTCCTCGCGAGCGTGCGTGGGCGGCGATCATCATGTCGTAGGGGCCGATGGGGCGGCCTGCGCGGTAGAGCTCGGCGCGGATCTGGCCGAAGTGGTGGGCGGCGGCGGCATCGAAATCCAGCGACTCGACGCGGGCGACAAAGCCCTCGACGACGGCCAGGTTCGCCTCCGGCTGTGCAGAGCGTTCGGCGCCGAAGACGAGCTCGCCCAGGCTGACGCTGGAGATGGCCATCTGGCCGTCGTGCTGGCGAAAGCGTTCGCGCACCTGGGCCGGCTTGTTCTTGATGGTGTAGATGACGATGTTGGTGTCGAGCAGGTACTTGAGCATGCTCACCAGGCCTCGCGCACCTGGTCCGCAGGCTGGTCGCGGTTGCTCATGAAGTCGGCACTGACGTCGGGGCCGTCGAACCAGGCGTCCCAGCTTGCTTCGGCGGGTGTGATGATGCGGGTGTTGCCGATCGCCGTGATCGTGACCTTCTTGACCGATTCGGGCAGCTCGAGCGCCTTGGGCAGGCGCACTGCCTGGGTCTTGTTGCTGCGAAAGACGGTGGTTTGCGAGGAGCTCGTCATGGCCTCACCTTGTTCTGCGTGGATATGGGTGGAGTATATCCCTGATGCTCAGAGGCTGACAGCGACGATGCCGACGTAGCACGCCAGCTCCGTCACCTGTTGCACCGCACCCAGCAGGTCGCCGGTGTGGCCGCCCAGGCGGCGCAGGAACAGGCGGGCCAGCCACACGGTGAGCAGCGCTGACAGGCTCAGCGCGGCGAGCGCCGGCAGCGGCGCGAGCAGCACGAACGCGGGCAGCAGGCCGCAGGCGGCGGCGATGAGGAGGTCCCCGCGGCCCAGTTGGCCGACGACGGCCGCTGCCTTGCTGCTGTCGTCGCTGCGCGCGTAGGGCAGGGCGTGCAGCACCGCGGTGGCGGCCAGGCGCGACAGCGCGTGGGCGACGAACAGGGCGATCGCGGCGGCGGCGGGGCTGGCCGCGGCCAGCTCGATCAGCGCCGCGGCCTTTGCGAGCAGCATCAGCACCAGGCCGATGGCGCCATAGCTGCCGATGCGCGAGTCCTTCATGATCGCCAGCACCTGTGCCTTTTCCCAGCCGCCGCCGAGGCCGTCGCAGGCGTCGGCGAAGCCGTCCTCGTGCAGCGCGCCGGTCAGGCGGATCGTCACCGCCATCGACAGGATCACCGCCAGGCTCGCGGGCAGGAACTGGGCGAACAGCAGCAGGCTGGCCGCCCCTGCACCGCCCACCACCCAGCCCACCAGCGGCAGCCAGCGCGCGGCGTGGGCGTGGCGCTCCGGCGCCCACGCCACCCAGCCGGGCACCGGGATGCGGGTGAAATAGCCGAGGGCGATGAAGAAGAGTTCGAGCTGCGCGCGCATCGGGCCTCAGCCCTGGTCGCTGACGCCGGCCGATTCGAAGCTCGCCATCTCGTTGAGGAGGTTGACCGCGGCCTGCACCAGCGGGAATGCGAGCGCCGCGCCAGTGCCCTCGCCCAGGCGCAGATCCAGCTCCATCAGGGCCTGCACCTGCAGGAAGTCGAGCTGCACGCGGTGGCCGGGCTCCTGCGAGCGGTGGGCAAACACGCAGTAGGCGAGCACGCGCGGGTCGATGGCGTGGGCGACGAGCAGGGCCGCGGTGACGATGAAGCCGTCGACCAGCACCAGCATGCGTTTCTCGGCGGCGCCGAGCATGGCGCCGGCCATCATCGCGATCTCGAAGCCGCCGTATTCGGCCAGCACGGCCAGCGGGTCGCTCGGGCGGCCACCGCGCGCCAGCGCCTGGGCGAGGAGGCTGCGCTTGTGGAACAGGCCGGCGTCGTCCAGGCCGGTACCGCGGCCGGTGACGGTGTACAGCTCGGCATCGTGCTCGGCGCCGACCAGGCAATGCGTGATCAGCGAGGCCGAGGCGGTGTTGCCGATGCCCATCTCGCCGAAGCCCACGCAGTTGCAGCTGTTGGCGGCGAGCGCATGGGCGATGCCGCGGCCGCGCTCCAGCGCCAGGTCGCGCTGCGCCGGGCTCATCGCCGGGCGCTCGAGGTAGTTCTCGGTGCCGGGGCCGATCTTGGCGTCGATCAGCCCGGGGCGCTTGCCGAAGTCGTGATTGACGCCCGCATCGACCACGCTCAACCCCAGCCCCATCTGGCGGCTGAAGACGTTGATCGCCGCGCCGCCGGCGAGGAAGTTCTCCACCATCTGCCAGGTCACGTCCTGCGGATAGGCCGACACGCCGGCGCGCGCGGCGCCGTGGTCGCCGGCGAACACCACGATGTGCGGCTGGCGGATCTCGGGTTCCAGGCTCTGCTGTACCAGGCCGATCTGGTGCGCCAGCGCTTCCAGCCGGCCGAGCGCGCCGAGCGGCTTGGTCTTGCGGTCGATCTTGTGTTGCAGTGCAGCGGCGAGCAGGGTGTCGGGCGCGGTGATGGCGAAGGGCGTCATGCGGGTGGTGGGGTCTCAGGCAGCGGGGGTCTGGGTTTGTTGCGCGCCATCCGGCAGGTCGCGATACAGCTCGGCCAGCGCGAGTTCGAAGCCGAAAGCAGGCAGGGTGAGGCTGGCGCTGTTCCCGCTCGCTTCGCTGAGGATCCAGTGCCCGTCCTCGCCGCGGGTGTAGCACTCGACATGCGGGCG
This sequence comes from Thauera sp., assembly GCF_035444905.1. GTDB lineage: Bacteria > Pseudomonadota > Gammaproteobacteria > Burkholderiales > Rhodocyclaceae > Thauera. The sequence continues at coordinate 97,936 of NZ_DAOMPS010000011.1, read as the reverse complement.
GTCCTGCGACAGGAAGAGCACGGTCTTCAGGCCGGGAAACCGGCGGTAGGCGGCAAACTTGTCGCCTCGGTCGTACGCCTCGGTCGAGGGTGACAGCACCTCGGCGATCAGCGCGGGGTCTTCCTTGACCTGGCGGCGGGCACTGTCGGCCTCCGAGCAGGTGACGAAGACGTCGGGGTAGAACAGGTCGTCCGACTCGGTAAGACGCAGGCGGACGTCGGACATGAAGACCTTGCAGCGCGAACCCGCGAAGGCCGTACGGAGTGCGAACGTCGTGTTGAGGCTGATGGCGTTATGCACATCCGACCCGCCCGCCATCATGAAGGCCTCGCCGTTGAAAAACTCCCAGCGCTCGGGCTGCTCCGCCTCCCAGGCGAGGAAGTCATTCAGCGTCATCTTGTGCTTTTCTGCCGGCAGGGCCATGGCAGTCTCCTGAAACGTCGTGTCGTCCGGCAGTTTAGCCCTGCTTCAACACCAGCGGCAGGCCGGCGGCGACGAAGACCACGCGCCCGCACAGCGCCGCCACCGCCTGGTTGAGGCGGCCGGCCTCGTCGCGGAACAGGCGGCCGAGCGGCGTCTCCGGAACCAGTCCGAGGCCGACCTCGTTGGCGACCAGGATGATGTGGCCGGGCAGCGTGGGCAGCGTGGCGAGCAGGGCGTCGCGTTCGCGGCGGAACAGCGGCAGCTCGTCCGCGCTCGCGCCCGGCGGCAGGCGGTCGGCGTCGGCGAGCAGGTTCGCCACCCACAGCGTGAGGCAGTCGACGAGCAGGCAGCGATCGGCGGCGGCCTCGGCGCGCAGCGTGTCGGCGAGCGCGACCGGCGCTTCCACGGTGCGCCAGCCTGCGGGGCGGTCGTCTTGGTGGCGGCGGATGCGCGCGGCCATCTCGGCGTCGAGCGCCTCGGCGGTGGCGATCACGGTGACCGCCAGGCCGGAATCGGTGGCGCAGCGTTCGGCTTCGCGGCTCTTGCCGGAGCGTGCGCCGCCGAGGATGAGTTCGCAGGTCATGAGGAGAGCTGGGGTCGAATGTTCGCTGAGGATGGACGGGAGCGCCGCGCGGCGCCGTAAATGCGACATGGCGCGATTGGGCGGAAGTGCGGGCGAGTGCTGTCGCCGGTGCGCCGATTTTGCAGTGCACGATACCGCCCCGTACGGTATCATTCGCGCCGGCTGCCCCGAAAGGGGTAGCGCGTTATCGGTGCCCACGGGCGTTTCTCGCCCCGGGTTAAACGGGAAACAGGTGCGCGGCCCCTCGCAAACGAGGCCGCAATGCCTGTGCTGCCCCCGCAACGGTAAGTGCGCGCAAGGCGTGTCATGCAGCCACTGGGAGTTCGCTCCCGGGAAGGCGACCCGCCCGTCCGGCCCTCAGGCCGGCACAGCGCACGAGCCCGGAGACCGGCCGGAACGCGAAATGGCGGATGTGCCGCGGGGTGGCGGCGACGGGCGCGGTTGGTCTTGCTCTCTTCGGTTCTACCCGGGTCGCGGTGCGTCCATGTGAAGTTGCCATGGCGTGCGGGGACGCGCGGCATGGCGAAGGGAGTTCAAACAATGAAAATCCGTATTCCGGCCGTAGTTGCTGCGATCGCAGCCGCTTTTCCCTGTGCAACCATCGCACAGTCTTCGACTCCGCAGATGTCGGAGGTGGTGGTGACCGCAACGCGTACTGCCCGTACCGCGGACGAGACCTTGGCCGCGGTTACCGTCATCACGCGCGAGGATATCGAGCGCCAGCAAGCGCGCTCGGTCAGTGACCTGTTCCGCGGGCTGCCTGGCATTACCGTAGGCAACAGTGGCGGCCGTGGCAAGGCGACCTCCGTCTTCATGCGTGGTGCCGAGTCCGACCATGTGCTGGTCCTCATCGACGGCGTCAAGGTTGGCTCCGCGACGGCTGGCACTGCGGCGTTCCAGGACATGCCGGTCGATCTCATCGAGCGCGTGGAGATTGTGCGCGGGCCGCGCTCCAGCCTCTACGGTTCAGAGGCGATCGGGGGCGTCATCCAGATATTCACCCGCCGGGGCGGTGGGGCGGCGCAGCCCTACTTCAGCGTGGGAGCGGGCTCTGACCGAAGCTTCCGCTCTGCGGTCGGTGTCAGCGGTGGCGGCGAGCGTGCTTGGTATAGCGCCAACCTGAGCCGCGAGCGCACCGATGGCTTCAATAGCTGCCGCGTCGAAGCGGCGGGCGTGGGTGGCTGCTTTACGGCCGAGCCGGATCGTGACGGCTATGACAACCTTTCCGGGAGTGTACGCGCTGGCTATCGATTTGACGGCGGGTCAGAGTTCGACTTCAATTGGCTGCGCACTCATGCGGACAGCCAGTTCGACGGCAGCCGTCAGAACTACAGCGAATCCGTGCAGCAGACGCTCGGTGTGCGCTTTGCCATGTCACCGATGGATCATTGGCGCCTGACGCTTGCGGCGGGGCAGAGCCGTGATGATGCCGACAACTTCAAGGACGCGGCATTCGCCAGCCGCTTCGATACGGAGCGCCAGACCCTTTCGGTGCAGAACGACTTCGGAATCGGTGCTTCCGGCATGCTCAGCATCGGCGTCGACCATCAGGACGATCGCGTCTCTAGCACGACGGCGTATCCCGTGACCCAGCGCGACAATCGTGGCGTCTTTGCTTTCTACCAGGGCAAGGCTGGGGCGCACGACTACGAGATTGGCGTGCGTAGTGACGACAACGAGCAGTTCGGCACCCATAACACCGGCAACCTCGCTTGGGGCTATGCACTCTCGGACGGCCTGCGCGCGACCGCCGCATATGGCACCGCCTTCAAGGCACCTTCGTTTAATGAGTTGTACTTCCCGTTCTACGGCAATCCGGCGCTTGAGCCCGAGACTGCGCGTAGCGTGGAGTTCGGCCTTGCAGGTGTGGCCACGTGGGGGCGCTGGTCAGCGAATGTGTTCCGCACCACGGTTGACGATCTCATTGCCTACGATTCGTCGATCTTTGCGGCGAACAATGTTGATAAGGCCCGTATCCACGGCTTCGAGGCGACCCTGGCCACGCGGCTCCAGTCTTGGGACCTATCGGGCAGCCTGACGCTGCTTGACCCCGAGAACCGGTCTTCCGGCCCGAACCAGGGGAATGTGCTGCCTCGCCGTGCAGAGCAGACCTTGCGCCTGGATGCGGATCGCGACCTTGGTGCCTGGCGAGTGGGGACTACGGTGGTGGCAGAGGGGCGGCGATACGACGACCTAGCCAATCGCGATCGCTTGGCGGGGTACGTGACAGTCGATCTGCGTGCCGGGTATGCGCTGGCTCGGGATTGGCGGGTCCAGGGTACGCTGGTGAACCTTTTCGATGCAGACTACGAGACGGCGCGCTTCTACGAGCAGGCGGGTCGAGGTGTCTTCGTTACGCTGACCTATCAGCCGCAGCGCTGATGCGGAGTGTGCCGGGCTCGCTCGTGCCAGGATGCCCGGCGGCTATTCCCTCTCAAGATTGATGCGCTGAAAGACTTTTCCCATGCCCCGACGCAGGCTTGCTCCGCTGATTGCTTTGCTGATGGCTGGCGCGCTGTGCTCAATTGCGCTGGCGCTCAAAGCGGGCGACATCAGTGCGGGTTGGGGGCAGGTGTGGGTAGCGCTGCTGCCTGGCGGGGACTCGGCGCTGTCCGCCATCATCCGCGAACTCCGCCTCCCCCGCGCCCTCGCCGCCTTCGCCTGCGGCGGCCTGCTCGCCACCGCAGGCGCACTCATGCAGGTGCTGCTGCGCAATCCGCTCGCCGACCCCTACATCCTCGGCATCTCGGGCGGTGCGGCGGTGGGCGCGCTGGGGGCGATCACGCTCGGCGCGGCGACCTTCTGGATCGATGCCTCGGCCTTCGCCGGCGCGCTCGCCGCGATGCTGGTGGTGTTCGGACTGGCGCATGGCGACGGCAGCTGGACGCAGACGCGGCTGCTGCTGACCGGCGTCATCGTCGCCGCCGGCTGCGGCGCGGCGGTGTCGCTGATGCTGGCGCTGGCGCCCGACACGCGGGTGATGTCGATGCTGTTCTGGATGATGGGCGACGCCAGCGCGGCGGCGCGGCCGTGGCCGGCGCTGGTGGTGCTGGCGCTGGCGCTGGTCGCGGTGATGCCCTTCGCGCGCGACCTCAACGTGCTCGCGCGCGGCGAGTTGAGCGCACGCGCGCTCGGCGTACGCGTCGGCCATCTGCGCGTCGCGCTCTATGTGCTGGCCTCGTTGCTGACGGCGACGTCGGTGACGCTGGTCGGTTCGGTGGGCTTCGTCGGCCTGGTGGTGCCGCATCTGGTGCGCCTGGTGCTGGGCAACGACCAGCGCGTGCTGATCCCCGCCGCCGCGCTCGCCGGCGGTACGCTGCTGACCCTGGCCGACACCGCGGCGCGCACGGTGATCGCGCCGCAGCAGCTGCCGGTGGGCGTGCTCACCGCGCTGATCGGCGTGCCGGTGTTCCTGTTCCTGCTGTCGCGCGGTTCGCGCATCTCGCGATGAACGCCGCTCGCCGCGTGCCCATCGACGACGCCCCGCTGCTCGAGGCCGAACGCCTCGCGCTGCAGGTCGGCGAGCGCTGGCTGTGCTGCGAGTTCAGCCTCAGCCTGGCGGCGGGCGAATGCCTGGTGCTGCTCGGCCCCAACGGCGCGGGCAAGACCACGCTGCTGCACACGCTCGCCGGCCTGCGCGAGCCGAGCGTGGGCCAGGTGCGCATCGGCGGCCTGCCCTACGCAGCTTGGCCTGCGCTGGAGGCGGCGCGCTTTCGCGGCCTGCTCGCCCAGCAGCAGCCCGACCCCTTCGCCGCCGGTGTGCTCGAGACCGTGCTGGTCGGCCGTCACCCGCACATTGGGCGCTGGGGCTGGGAGGGCGCGGAGGACGTGGCGATCGCGCGTCGGGCGCTGGAGGCGGTGGGCCTCGCCGGCTTCGAGCAGCGCGACGTGCAGACCCTGTCCGGCGGCGAGCGCCAGCGCGTGGCGATCGCGACCCTGCTGACCCAGGCACCGCACCTGTTCCTGCTCGACGAGCCGCTCAACCACCTCGACCTGCACCACCAGATCGCCGCCCTCGAGCTCTTCCAGCGCCTGGTGCGCGAGGACGGCGCCGGCCGCGGCAGCGTGCTGGTGCTGCACGACATCAACCTCGCCGCCCGCTACGCCGACCACATCATCCTGCTCGACGGCCGCGGCGGCGTGATCGCCGGCGACCGCGACACCGTGCTGCGCGCCGACCTGCTCGGCCAGGCCTTCGGCCACCCGCTGCGCCGCTTCGAGCATGACGGGCGGGTGGTGTTCGTGCCGGATTGATGCGGCGGCCGCGGGATCCGGGAGCCGAGATTATCGGCGATTCCGATTTCTTGCATTTATCGGAAAAATCGATATCCTGGGTATATCGGGATCAGCGATACAAGACCATGCCCAGACTTTACTCGCCGGAACAGGCCGCCGTTCTGTTCGTCGGCCGCCGCAAGGCGCTCGGCCTGTCGCAGGCCGAGGTCGCGGCGCGGCTTGGCATCAGCCAGAACCGGCTCTCCGAGCTGGAGACGCGCCCCGAGCGCCTCACCTTGGACCGCCTGCTCGCGCTCGCTGGCGTGCTCGGGCTGGAGCTGACGCTTGGCGACCGAAAACCCGTCGAGGCGGAGCGCGAATGGTAGCCGCGGGGCGCCGCGCGCAGGCACGCGCGCTCGATGTCTGGATCAATGGGCAGCGGGTCGGCCAGTGGCAGGTGACGGCGCAGGGCGAGGACCGCTTCCGCTACGCGCCGAGCTGGATCGAGTCGCCCGAGGCGCGCCCTCTGTCGCTCTCCCTGCCGATGCCGCTCGATGCGGCCGCAGCGCCGCTGCGCGGCGCATGGGTGCGCAATTACTTCGACAACTTGCTGCCCGACAGCGAGCAGATCCGCGCGCGGCTGCAGGCCCGTTTTCGCATTCGCACGTCGGGAAAGGGCGCCTTCGAGCTGCTGGGGGCGATCGGGCGTGATTGCGTGGGCGCGGTCCAGTTGCTGCCCGAGGGCCAGGGGCCGGAAGACGTATTCAGGATCGATGTGGTGCCGCTTGATGAGGCCGATGTCGAGCGCCTGCTGCGCGCCGCCGTCGCGCCGGCACACGCCTTCGGCGAGACGACGACGTTGGACGATTTCCGCATCTCGATCGCCGGCGCGCAGGAGAAGACCGCGCTCACCCTTCACGAAGGGCGCTGGTGTCGACCGCTCGGGGCGACGCCGACCACGCACATCTTCAAGTTGCCGCTCGGCCTGGTGGGCAACCGGCAAGCGGACATGCGCACCTCGGTCGAGAACGAATGGCTGTGTGCCCGGCTGCTGGCCGCGTTCGGGCTGCCGGTGGCGAGCTGCCAGATCGAGCAGTTCTGTGCCCAGAAGGTGCTTGTGGTCGAGCGTTTCGACCGCCGCCTGGCCAGCACTGGCGACTATTGGCTGCGCCTGCCGCAGGAAGATTTCTGCCAGGCCACCGGAACGCCGCCCGCGCTCAAGTACGAGGCCGATGGCGGCCCGGGCTTGCTCGACCTTGCGCGCATCCTGCAGGGCTCCGAGCGCCGCGACGGCGATCTGCGCACGGTGCTGAAAGCACAGTTGCTGTTCTGGATGCTGGCCGCCACCGATGGGCATGCGAAGAATTTCTCGATCTTTCTGCTTGCAGGCGGGCGCTACCGGCTCGCGCCCTTGTATGACGTGCTGTCGGCGTGGCCGATTGCGGGGGTGGGGGAGAACCGGCTCGATCCGGCGCGTTTGCGTATGGCCATGGCGCTGCGCGGACGCAATGCCCATTACCGCCTGCGTGACATCCAGCGCAGGCACTTCAATGCGATGGCGTACAAGTGCGGCCTCGGGAGCGACATGGAGGAGCTCATCGAGGAGGTGCTCGAGCAGACCGAAGGGGTGCTCGAAAGGCTTGGCGGCGAGCTGCCGCGGGGATTTCCCGAAGAGGTTTTCACCACGATTGCCGCGGGCATGCGTGCCAGCGCGACTCGGCTACACAACGAAACCAGAAGCACAGGATCGACATGACCCAGGACACCGACCGCGACACCCGCCACGCTGAGCGCATGGCGCGCAAGAAGGACCTCATCGACGACAGGATCGCCGCGGCGCAGGCCGAGCGCGGCGTGCTGCTGGTCAACACCGGCAATGGCAAGGGCAAGTCGAGCGCCAGCTTCGGCCTGGTGGCGCGCGCGCTGGGCCACGGCATGAAGGTGGGCGTGGTGCAGTTCATCAAGGGCCGCTCCGACACCGGCGAGGAGGCCTTCTTCCGCGCCCAGCCCGGCGTCACCTGGCATGTGATGGGCGAGGGCTTCACCTGGGAGACGCAGGACCGCGCGCGCGACGTCGCCACCGCGCAAGCCGCCTGGGCGCTGGCACGCAGCCTGCTTCAGGATCCGGCCATTGGCCTGGTGGTGCTCGACGAGCTCAACATCGCCCTCAAGTACCGCTATCTTGAAGTCGACACCGTCGTCGCCGACCTGCTCGCGCGGCCGCCGATGCAGCACGTGGTGGTCACCGGCCGCGGCGCGCCGGACGCGCTGGTCGAGGCCGCCGACACCGTCACCGACATGACGCCGGTCAAGCACGCTTTCGCCACGGGGGTGAAGGCGATGCCCGGCATGGAGTGGTAAGCATGAGCGTCCCCGATCTCGCAGTGCATCGCCCCGGTCCGCTGCCGGGCTGGGTCTATCTGGTGGGCGCCGGGCCCGGCGACCCCGAACTGTTCACGCTGCGTGGCGCGCGCCTGGTGGCGGGGGCGGATGTCGTCGTGTACGACAACCTGGTCGCGCCGGCCATCCTCGACCTCGCGCCGCCACAGGCCGAGCGCATCTACGTCGGCAAGAAGGCCGCCGACCATTCGCTGCCGCAGGACGAGATCAATCGGCTGCTGCTTGAGCTGGCGCGGCAGAACAAGCGGGTGGTGCGCCTGAAGGGCGGCGACCCCTTCATCTTCGGCCGCGGCGGCGAGGAGATGGAGGTGCTGGTCGACGCCGGCATCCATGTCGAGGTGATCCCCGGTGTGACGGCGGCCGCGGGCGTGTCCGCCTACGCCGGGATCCCGCTCACCCATCGCGAGCATGCGCAGTCGGTGGTGTTCGCCACCGGCTTCCTGAAGGAGGGCAAGGTCGACCTCGACTGGCCGATGCTGGCGCGCCCGCAGCAGACGGTGGTGATCTACATGGGCATCTCGCGCCTGGCCGACATCTGCGCGCAGTTCATCGCCCACGGCCTGGCGCCGACTACCCCCGCCGGCGTCATCGAGCGCGGTACCACCCACGCCCAGCGCGTGGTGGTGGCCGACCTGGCCACCCTGGCGCAGCGCGTGCTGGAGGAGGGCGTGCGCCCGCCCTCGCTGACCGTCATCGGCAGCGTGGTCGGGCTGTACCCGAAGCTGGCCTGGTTCGAGCCGCAGGATCAGCCCCAGGCCTCGCCGCTGCCGCATGCCGGCTGTGCCGTGGTGCATGGCGCGGGCGAGCGGAGCTAGGCGCCGGGCTCACTGGCGCAGCACCTGCGCGGCAGTGTGCGCGATCGCCTGCGCCAGCCGCGCCATCACTGGCGACTGCACCAGCCAGTGGTGCCAGTACAGCACCACGTCCTCGCGCTCGGGCGCGAGATCGACGAGCTCGCCGCGGGCCAGGTGTTCGCGCGCCTGGATCTCCGGGATGAAGCCGTAACCCAGGCCGGCGGCGGCGAAGGCCATGAAGCCCTCGGACGAGGGCACGACGTGGTGCGGATACTGGCCGGCATCCAGCCCGAAGTGGCGCCGCAGAAAGGCGTCGTGCATGTCGTCGTGGCGCCCGAAGACGATGGCCGGCGCGCGGGCCAGCGCGCTGCGCGTGAGCCCGTGCGGGAACCAGCGCGCGCGAAAGGCGGGCGAGCCCGCGCACAGGTAGGGCATCACGCCGAGACGCTCGACCGCGCAGCCGCGGATCGGATCGGGCCGGGTGGAGACGCAACCCAGCACCTCGCCGTCGGCGAGCAGGGCGTGGGTGTGGTCCTGGTCGTCGACCACGCAGTCGAGCACCAGGCCCTCCTCACGCACGACTTCGGCCACCGCAGCCAGGAACCAGGTGGCGAGGGTGTCGGCATTGACGCCGATCGCCAGGCGCAGCGGGCCGTCCTGCCTGCCCGGCGACAGCGCGCGCCGCGCCTCGGCCTCCATCAGGCGCAGCTGGCTCAGGTAGGGCAGCAGGCGGCGGCCGGCGGGGGTCGGGCGCACGGGCTTGCTGCGCACCAGCAGCACCTGGCCGAGCTCGGCCTCGAGCAGCTTCACGCGCTGCGACACGGCCGACTGGGTCAGTGCCAGACGGCGCGCGGCGCGCTCGAAGCTGCCCTCCTGCAGCACGGCCTCGAAGGCGAGCAGGCGGTGATCGATCATTAGAAGTTTTGAAGAGAATTGAATTAAATCGATTCTACTTAATAAAAGGCGCCCAGGCGCCTACAGTCCGCGCCTCACGGTCAAATCAAACAACAACGGGGCGGGACATGGGCAACGGCATGGGCAACGTCTTCTTCAACGGTTTCGCGCTGACGCTCGGGCTGATCATGGCCATCGGCGCGCAGAACGCGCACGTGCTGCGCCAGGGGCTGCGGGGCGAGCATGTGCTGCTCACGGTGAGCGTGTCGGCGCTGTGCGACATGGCGCTGATCCTGGTCGGCATCGCCGGGCTTGGCGCCTTGTTTGCCGCCAACCCCGACCTGATGGCGGTGGCGCGCTATGGCGGCGCGGCCTTCCTGCTGTGGTACGGCGCCCGCTCCTTGCGCGCGGCCCTGCGCGGCGGCGTGCGCGCCGAGCTCGGCGCACGCACGCAGCTGTCGCGCGGCCAGGCCCTGCTCGCCGCCGCCGGCTTCAGCCTGCTCAATCCGCACGCCTACCTCGACACCGTCGTGCTGCTCGGCTCGATCGGCAGCCAGCAGGCCGAGGATCTGCGCCCGCTGTTCGCCGCCGGCGCGATCACCGCCTCGATCGTGTGGTTCGTGCTGCTCGGCTACGGTGCCCGCCTGCTCGTGCCGCTGTTCTCGCGACCGGCGGCCTGGCGCGTGCTCGATGCGCTGGTGGCCCTGATGCTGTGGGGGATCGCCGCCTCGCTGCTGCTGGCGTGACCAGCCTCGGGGCGCAGCGAGCGGGGCGGTCGGGCGGCGTTGTCAGGCGCGTGTTTCACGCCCGGCCAGCGCCGGGGCGCTCGGTATAATGCTGGCATCGGCGCTGCGCGCGCCCATCTCGCCCAGGATCCCCGCCGTGTCCGACCGTCTCGCCGTCGCCCTCCAGTACGCCCTGCCCAAGCGACTCCTCACCCAGCTTGCCGGCAAGCTCGCCAGTCTCGAAGGTGGCAGGGCGACGACGGCGGTGATCCGCTGGTTCGTGAAGCGTTACGGGGTGAACATGGCCGAGGCGGCCAACGCCGATCCGGCAAGCTACGCGAGCTTCAACGCGTTCTTCACCCGCCCGCTGCGTGACGGCGCGCGGTCGCTCGCCGAGGCCGACTTCCTGTGCCCGGTGGATGGCGCGATCAGCCAGTTCGGCCCGATCGAGGCCGACCAGATCTTCCAGGCCAAGGGCCACTTCTACTCGACGACCGCGCTCGTGGGCGGCGACCGCGCGCTCGCGGCACGCTTCGAGGATGGCGATTTCGCCACGCTCTACCTGAGCCCGCGCGACTACCACCGCATCCACATGCCCTGTGCCGGCCGCCTCACGCAGATGATCTACGTGCCGGGCGACCTGTTTTCGGTGAACCCGGTGACCGCGCGCGGGGTGCCGGGGCTGTTCGCGCGCAACGAGCGCGTGGTGTGCGTGTTCGAAGGCGACTGCGGCCCCTTCGTGATGGTGCTGGTGGGGGCCACCATCGTCGGCAGCATGGCGACGGTGTGGCATGGCGTGGTCAATCCGCCGCGCCGGCCCGACATCGAAAAGCGCAGCTACGGCGAGGGCGAGGTCATGCTCGGCAAGGGCGAGGAGATGGGGCGTTTCCTGCTTGGCTCCACAGTGGTGATGCTGTTCCCGAAGGACGTGCTGCGCTTCAACGGCGACTGGGTGGCGGCGCGTCCGGTGCGCATGGGCGAGGCCATGGCCGCGCGCAGGACGGCGGACGCCTGAGGCGCGCGCGGTGCCGTCAATGCACCGCGGCTGTGCGCACGCACGGCGAGATGCACGTTGGCGATGCATTTCTTGTGAGAAATGCTGCGTCGCAATATCCGCCGATGGTCATCTTTCTGTCAAAAAGATGTGCTAAAACAATAATTTGCGGCTCGTGTGCGGGCTCATTCGCGGGGCTGCAAAGCTGGCACGTTTGAAGCTTGGTAATCCGTGCCTTTCCACAAGAGCATCAGGAGACAGATCATGCCCAGCCGCCCGATCCATCAGATCCTTTCCGATCGTCCCTTCGTCTGCGCCTCGGTATACACCCCGGTACGCGAAGTCACCCGCATGATGCAGGACCTGCACTGCAGCGCTGCGCTCATCACCGAGCATGGCATCCTCACCGGCATCTTCACCGAGCGCGACGCCACCTTCCGTGTCCTTGCGGCCGGCCTCGACCCTGACACCACGCCGGTCGGCGAGGTCATGACCCACAACCCGCAGACGCTGTCCGAGGACAAGCCCTTTGGTCACGCGCTGCACCTGATGTTCGAGAACGGGGTGCGCCACGTGCCGATCATCGACAGCGACCGGCGCCCGCTCGGGGTGGTGACGGCGCGCGATGCGCTCGCGCTGGATGCGCTCGACTTCGGTGCCGAACTGCTGCGTCGCGAAGAAATCACCGTGATCCTGTAACCGGTGCGGCGCCGGCAATGCGCCGGCGCCGCCTGGCTCACGGCCGGCTCAGCGCACAGCCGGTTCATCTCTCACAGCAGGTTCATCGCCCTCGCGGCCGCGCGCAGTTCGCCGCGGAAGTCGGGGTGGGCGATGCCGATCAGTGCCTCGGCGCGCTGCTTGGCGGTCTTGCCGCGCAGTTCGGCCACGCCGTGTTCGGTGACCACGTAGCTGATGTCGTTCTTGCTGGTGGTCACGTGCGTGCCCGGCGACAGCACCGGCGCGATGCGCGACACGCTGTCGTTCTTCGCCGTCGACGGCAGCACGATGAAGGCCTTGCCGCCTTTCGAGCGGTTGGCCGCACGCACGAAGTCGACCTGGCCGCCGGTGCCCGAGTAGGGCAGGTGGCCCAGGCTCTCCGAGCCGCACTGGCCGAGCAGGTCGATCTGCAGCGTGGCGTTGATCGCGCACAGCCTGTCGTTGCGCGCCGCAATGTAGGGGTCGTTGGTGAAATCGACCGGGTGCATCTCCACCGCCGGGTTGCGGTGCAGGTGACGGTACAGGCGCTGCGAGCCGAGGGCGAAGGTGGCGACCGTCTTGCCGGGCATGAAGGTCTTCTTGCGGTTGGTGACCGCGCCCGACTCGATCAGCGACAGGATGCCGTCGCCGATCATCTCGGTGTGGATGCCGAGGTCGCGCTTGTGCTGCAACTGCATCACGACGGCGTCGGGAATGCCGCCGTAGCCGATCTGCAGCGTGGCGCCGTCGTCGATGAGGTCGGCGACGTACTTGCCGATCGCCTCCTGCACCGGGCCGATCTGCGGCAGGCCGACCTCGAACAAGGGCTCGTCGCTTTCCACCAGGCCGCTGACCTGCGAGATGTGCACGTGGCAGTCGCCATTGGCGAAGGGCACGTTCGAGTTCACCTCGAGCAGCACCACACGCGCGCGGCGGATCGCCGCCATCGTGTAGTCGGGCGCCAGGGACAGGCTGAAGTAGCCGTGCTCATCCATCGGTGAGGCCATCGACACCACGACGTCGGCCGGCGACAGGCCGCGCTCGATCAGCATCGGCAGTTCGGAAAAGTAGGCCGGGATGAAATCCACCCAGCCGGCCTGGCCGCCCGCGCGCGTGGCGCCGCCGAAGAAATAGGCATCGTGGCGGATGTTGGCGCGCGTTTCGGGGTCGAGATAGGCGAACTTGCGCAGCGGCAGTATCTGGCTCACCGACACCTTGCGCAGGCTGTGGCGGCGCTCGGACAGCGCATGCAGCAGGGCGGGTGGCTCGCCCACCCCGGTGGGGACGACGACGGCGTCGCCGTCACGGATCAGTTCCGCCGCGTCGGCGGGTGACATGCGTTTCTGTTCGTAAAGTGCCTGCACACTCATGCTTTCCCCTCGATCGGATCGTGATGCTCGTCAAGGCCGGATTATACGTGTTTCCATACTGACGCGTATGGAAGCGGCCTTGCGAAAAAAAACCGCCGCCCGGTATGCCGGGGGGCGGTGTCGCGCTTGCCGTGGCGCTGAGGGTTCAGCGGTTGCCGTTACCGGGCTTGGCGGCAAACAGGGCGGCGCGCTGCGCAGGGCGGACGCCTGGCCGGCGGTCCAGGCCCTGCGGCGCGCGATTGCCATCGGCGTCGGGCCGACGGCCGCCGTTGCCGCGGTTGGCGTCGATGCGGTTGCCGTCGACATCGGCGCGCCGGGGCGCGGTACGGTTGCCGTCTGCCACGCGACCTTCGCCATTGCGTGGTGCGCGGTTGCCATCGACCTCGCCGCGTGCCCGCGGCGCTTGCGACCGGCCTGCCGGCTTGGCCGGGGCCGCAGCGCGATCCGCCAGGGCGCGGCCACCGCCACGCGGCGCATCGGCCGAGCCGGCACTACGCGCGTGACCCTGACCCTGGCCCGGGCGGCCGCCGCCACGGCGCGGCAGCGGATCGCGCCGATGATCGGCGTCGTGTGCGGCCGCGGCGCCTGCGCTGGGAACGAAATCCTCGGCCGTGGCGCGCTCGATGCGGCGCTTGATCAGGCGCTCGATCGCGGTCAGCAGCTTGATCTCCTCGCCGTCGACCAGCGAGATGGCGTTGCCGGCGGCGCCGGCGCGGCCGGTGCGGCCGATGCGGTGGACGTAGTCTTCCGGCACGTTGGGCAGCTCGAAGTTGACCACCTGCGGCAACTGGTCGATGTCCAGACCGCGCGCGGCGATATCGGTCGCGACCAGCACCGGCAGCGAGCCATCCTTGAACTCGGCCAGCGCGCGCGTACGCGCCGCCTGGCTCTTGTTGCCGTGGATGGCAGCGGCCGGGATGTCATGTTTGCTCAGGTATTCGGCGAGCTTGTTGGCGCCGTGCTTGGTGCGGGTGAACACCAGCGCCTGGAACCACTGCTTTTCCTTCATCAGATGGGCGAGCAGTTCGCGCTTGTGCTTCTGGTCGACCTCGTAGACCGCCTGGTCGACGCGCTCGGCGGTGGTGTTGCGCGCAGCGACCTCGACCGTGCCCGGATTGTGCAGCAGACCGCTGGCGAGCTCGCGGATCTCGTCCGAGAAAGTGGCCGAGAACAGCAGGTTCTGGCGCTTCTTCGGCAGCAGGGCGAGGATCTTGCGGATGTCGCGGATGAAGCCCATGTCGAGCATGCGGTCGGCTTCGTCCAGCACCAGGATCTCGACCCCCGACAGGTCGAGCGTGCGCTGGCCGACGTGGTCCAGCAGGCGGCCTGGGGTGGCGACCAGGATATCGACGCGCTTCTTCAGCGCCGCGATCTGCGGGTTGATATTGACGCCGCCGAACATGACCAGCGAGCTGAGCGGAAGATGCTTGCCGTAGGTCTTGACCGACTCCTCGACCTGGGCGGCGAGTTCGCGCGTCGGCGTGAGGATGAGGCAGCGCGGGCGGCCGGGCGGGTGCGGGTGGGCATGGGTGGCCGCCAGCATGTGCAGCAGCGGCAGCGTGAAGCCGGCTGTCTTGCCGGTGCCGGTCTGGGCGGCGGCCAGCAGGTCGCCGCCGTTGAGCACCTGCGGAATCGCCTGGGCCTGGATCGGCGTGGGGGTGGTGTAGCCGGCTTCGCCAATGGCGCGCAGCAAAGGTTCGGCCAGCCCGAGGCTGGCGAAAGTCACTTCGGAATTCATTTGATGGTCCAGCGCACGTCCATCGCATCCATCGATGCGATACCTATCCAGACGGCGGGAAGAGATCCGGGCCGCAACACAGCATGCGCTGCGGTCGCGCGGATCGTTTCAGGAGACACTGCGACGGATTGGTACATTCGCAGCGCGTGCGCACTATAAGCGCTTGGCGCAGGAATGGCGAGGCATTTCGGGCCACGGAGGCATCTGCCACCCCTTGGTCTCGAGGCCTGAGCGCCCTTCATGCTGCAGTGCGCGCAAAACTTCGTTACACTGTTGTCGCGCTTCAATCAAGGGGCCAGGATACGCATGCACGACTTCGAACCCCGTCCCAGCGTCATCCGCCTGCGTGCGCGGCTCGCGCGCAGACTCGGCGGGTGCGCGGCCGCCGGCCTGCTCGCCCTGCTGGCGCTGGCGCTGTTGCTGGCCTCTGCCGTCGCCGCCTGCGCGTGGTCGGCCTGGGAGGCGATCGGTGCCGGGCGCCCGCTGGCCACGCTGATGTGGGTGGGCGCCGGGCTTGGCTGTGCCGCCATCGCCCTTGCCGCCCTGCATGCGCTGCTGCGCCCCGCCCCGCAGACGCAGGGCATTCTCCTGCCGCGGCCCGCGGCAGAGGAATTCTTCCATCTGCTGGACGAGCTTGCCGAGCGCGCCGGCGTGCCTCCCGTCCGCCATGTGCGCATCACCGACGAGGTCAACGCCGCGGTCGTGCAGCGGCCGCGCTTCGGCCTGTTCGGGCCGCTGCGCACTGAGCTGCTGGTCGGCCTGCCGCTGGTGCACAGCCTGTCGGCGCTGCAGTTCGCCGCCGTGCTGGCTCATGAGTTCGGCCACATCGCCGCGCAACGGCGGGGCTGGGGCGGCTGGGGGGGCTATGCGCGGGCGTGGTGGGCGCGTGTGCTCGACACCCTGCTGGGCGATGCGGCGGAGGGGGATTCGCTGCTTGGTCGCCACGCGGCGCGCTTCTTTCACGACATGCTGCGCCTGGCCCGGGTCGAGGAGCTCGAGGCCGATGCACGCGCAGCCATGCTGGTCGGGCCGGTGCTGCTCGGCGAGACCCTGATCGAGCTCAGCCGCAAGGCGCATTTCCTGGAGCACGACTACTGGCCACGGGTGCAGGCCCTGCGCTCGGCCGACGACGGCTCGCGGGTGAGACCGTTCCGCGAGATGGGGCATGGCGTGGCCGCCGGCTATGCGCAGGCGGTGATCGCCCGCTCGCGCGAGCTTGCCGACGCCCGCGGCCGCGGCGACGCTTTTCACCCTTCGCTGCAGCGCCGCCTGTGCGCGCTGCGGGTGACGGTCGACCCGCAGCCGCAGGCCGGCGCGTCGGCCGCCGAGCATTTCTTCCGCGCCCTGCTGCCGAGTCTGGCGTGGATCTTCGATCGTGCCTGGTGGGAAGTGAGCCGCATCGAGCGCCACCCGATGCTGGTCCCTGAAGAGGGCGAGGCCGCGGGCGTCTGAGCGGTGTCGGGCGTCCGGGTGGCTCCTCTCGGCGCGGGGCGGCCCTCTCAAGAAAACGTTCTGCAACCTGTTGTTTTCTTCGAGAACGCCTTCCGCCGCTCGCGGGGGCTTGGGATGCTCAGAAGGCTTCCTTCTCCGCTTCGAGATAGGCCAGGCTGACGTACTTGCCGATGTTGGTATCGAAGCCGGCGGTGTCGGCCGCCTTGCCGGCTACGCGCGGATCCGCCAGCACCCGGGCACGCGCGCTGGCCATGTCCGCGCCGTCCTCCACCGCACGCACGCAGTTCTCGTAGATGCCCTCGAACAGCTCGCGGTTCCAGGCCAGCACCTCGCCGCTCGGGCGGCCGTGACCGGGCACCCAGATGCGCGAGGGCGCGTTCTTTTCGAGTTCGTCGTAGAAGTGGAAGGTACCGACGTAGGAGCCGTCGTCCATGTTGGCGATGCGGCGGTCCATGGCCACGTCACCGACGTGGGTCAGCGCGTCCTCGACGACCTCGATGCAGATGTCGCCCGGCGTATGGGCGAGGCCGTAGTGGTGGATGCGCAGGGTCAGGTCGCCGAAGTCGAATTCGTCGCCGTGAGCGACCTCGTTGTTGGGCGCCACGATGCGCGTGCCCGCCGTGGCCTGGTTGGTCCACCGCGCCATCAGGCTGTGCCACAGGCTGCCCTGCACGCCGAGGATCTCGCGCCGGGTCACCGCATGGGCGTAGATCGGCAGGTCCTTGCCGTAGGCGTCCTCGAAGGCGTGGTTGGCCAGCCAGTGGTCGCCGTGATAGTGGGTGTTGAAGATCGCCACCACCGGCTTGTCGGTGACGCTGCGGATCATGCGCAGCGCCATTTCGCCGATCTGCACCGAGCCGCCCGGATCCAGCATCACCACGCCCTGCTGCGTCACCGCAAAGGTGATGTTGCTCATCATGCCCTTGTTCTCGGGGGTGGGAAAACCGTCCCGCGAATAGATCATCCACACGTGCGGCGACAGCTGCTGCGGCGCAATGTCGGGGACCGCGGGGCCGCGGATGAAGTCGTCCATGTCGGCCGCAAAGGCGGACAGCTGCGGCCAGTTGCCGGCCAGCCCGGCGACCGTGGCAAGGCCGAGGCCGGCCTTCAGGAAATGGCGGCGCGAAGGGCGGTGGGCGGGCGTGGTCATGGCGGTCTCCGGGCGGGGGTCGCGGTCGATGGTCAGCATATTATAGAAAACTGATTGACTGCGCGCCGGTCGTGCTGCTGCGCGGCTCAGCGTGTGCCGGCAGGCGCCGAGTGCGCTGCGCCGGACGCCGTGCGGCGGCTGCGCGCCGTCTCCAGATGCGCACACAGCGCTTCGGCGCCGTCGAGCAGGCGCGGCGTGTGGCGCTGGATCAGATCGGGCGGGACGAAGAACAGGTTGTCCGCCGCCGTCGCCGCCAGCGCGGGCCAGCGCTTCCATTGGTCCAGCCACTCCGGCCGCGCCTCGTCCATGCCGCTGGCGACGATGGCCTCCGGATTGGCCGCGAGCACGCTCTCGACGGCGATCGTCGGTGCCAGTTGCGCCAGGCTGCCGAACACGTTCTGCCCCCCGCACAGGCGGATCACGTCGGCGATCACGTGCTCGTCATTGACCGTCATCAGCGGCCGGTCCCAGATCTGGTAGAAGGTGCGCACCGCTGGCCGCTCGCTGTAGTCGGCCTTGAGGCGGGCATGGCGACGGCGGAAGGCGTCGGCATTCGCCTGCGCCACGGCCGTGCTGCCGGCGAGCGTGCCGAGGGCTTCGATGCTGCGGGCGACATCGTCCAGGTTGCGTGGCTCGTTGATCCACACGGCGATGCCGAGCGCGCGCAGGCGCTCGAGGTGCTGTTCGCGGTTGCCGCTCTTCCATCCCACGATCAGGTCGGGGCGCAGGGCGAGCACGGCCTCGAGGTCCACCTGGTTGTAGCTGCCCACCTGGGGGAGTTGCCTCGCCTCGGGCGGGAAGTCGCTGTAGGCGACGACACCGACCACGCGCTCCCCAGCGCCGGCCGCGAACAGCAGCTCGGTGACGTGGGGGGCGAGGCTGACGATGCGGGTGGCGGCCTTGTCGAGCCGAAGCGTCTGGCCAGCGTCATCGGTGAGCGTGATCTGCGCCTGCACAGGCGGGCTGGCGCCGGCGAGCACTGCCAGGCTGAGCATGAGGGGCGACAGTCGGGTCCGAGGTGGGAGAAGGGAGAAGCTCATCAGGGCGGTTCCGCGGTGGGGGCTGGTAATGGGGGTGTGGGGTGGGGGCTGGAGAGGGAAGGGGCTGGAGCAGTGTCGTGGTGCCGGTCAGCGGCGCACAGGCAGGGCGGGCGACGGGCCGATCTCGGCCAGCGCCGCGTGCAAGGCGTGCTGGAAGCGTTGCCAGTCGGCCTCTTCGCGCGGCAGGCCGAAGCGCAGCGCCGCCGGCGCATCGAACAGGCGGGTGAGGATGGCGCGGCGGGCGAGGGCGGCATGCAGGGCGGCGGCTTGGGCGCTCGGCCACCACTTGAACAGGGCCGGTCCGTGTACCGGCGCCAGGCCGGCCTCGCCGAGCACACGGGCGAGGCGCGCGCCGCCGGCTTGCAGCTTGCGGCAGGCGTGCGCCTGCCAAGCTCGGTCGAGCAAGGCGGCGCGGCTGACATGGCGCGCCGGGCCGCTCACCGTCCACGGGCCGAGCTTCGCCGCCAAGCGCTCGCGTACCGCGGCCGGCGCCAGCACGAAGCCGACGCGTGCGCCGGCCAGGCCGAAGAACTTGCCGAGCGAGCGCAGCACCACCAGGCCGTAGCCGTCGGCCAAGGGCGCCAGGCTGGCCGCGGGCGTGGGGTCGATGAAGGCCTCGTCGATGACCAGCCAGCCGCCGCGTGCGGACAATTGCCGCTGCCATTCGAGCAGGCGGGCGCGCTCGAACTGCACGCCGGTGGGGTTGTTGGGCTGCACCACGACGACGATGTCGCTGCGCGCCACCGCGCGGTCGGCGTCCTCGGCGGCAAACAAGGCGGGCCCATGCGCGCGCCAGGCCTGGGCATGTTCGGCGTAGCTGGGGGCGAGCAGACTTACCCGCAGGGCGGGTTGGCGCGCGCCCACAAGCTCGACGAGCACACCGGGCAGGGCCTGGATGGCGGCCTGCGAGCCGGCCACCGGCAGCAGGGAGGCGCTGCCGTAATAGCCGGCGGCCGCCGCTTCGAGGCCGTCGTCGTCCTCGGGCAGGCGTTGCCAGGCGGCGAGCGGGATCGGTGGCACGGGATAGGGCTCGGGGTTGATGCCGGTCGACAGGTCCAGCCAGTCCCCGAGCGCAATGCCGTAGTGGGCGGCGGCGCGGCGCAGACGACCGCCGTGCTCAAGCATGGCCGGTGGCGCCGGTAAGGAATGGCAGCGCGAGCACGACGAGTGCGACGCCGCCAGCGAGCGCCAGCCACAGCAGCACGCCATGGCGGATGAGGCCGAGCGCGGCGCGGATCGACGCGGCGTCCGCCGGCCGGCCCTCGCCCAGCGGCGGGCGCTGTTCGAGGCGGCCATGGTAGATCGCCGGCCCGCCCAGCGCCACGCCCAGTGCGCCGGCGCCGGCGGCCATCACCGGGCCGGCGTTGGGGCTGTCCCAGGCCGCGGCCTGGCTGCGCCAACAGGCGAGCGCGCGTCGGGTGCGGCCGAGCAGCGCGTAGGTGAGCGCGGTGAGCCGGGCCGGCAGCAGGTTGAGCAGGTCGTCGATGCGCGCCGCCGCCCAGCCGAAGCGCAGGTAGCGCGGCGTGCGGTAGCCCCAGCTCGCGTCGAGGGTGTTGGCGAGGCGAAACAGCAGCGCGCCGGCGCCGCCGCCGACGATGAACCAGAACAGGGCGCCGAACACCGCATCGTTGCCATTCTCGAGCACGGACTCGGTGCCCGCCGCCGCCACGCCGGTGGCATCGAGGGCGGCGGTGTCGCGGCTCACGATCCAGCCCACGCGGGTGCGCGCCCGGGCCAGGTCACCGGCTTCCAGCGGGGCCGCAATCGCCTCGGCGTGCTCGGCGAGGCTGCGCCCGCCGAGGGCGAAGTAAAGCAGCGCGATGTCGACCGGCCAGTGCGCCCAGGGCTGCAGCGTGCGCAGCCACAGCGCAAGGGCCACCCAGGGCAGCACGGCGAGCACCCAGGCGAGGGCGCCGGCGCCGCGCTGCGCACCGACGTGGTGCCGCACCGCCGCCTCGATGGCCGCCGCCCAGCGCCCGAATCCGACCAGGGGATGGAAGCGGCGCGCCTCGCCGAGCAGGCGGTCGGCGAGCACGCCAGCGGCGAGCTTGATGACGAGGATGACGGCAGCGCTGATCGGCATGGGGGGGCGAAGAAGGTCTCGGTGAGAGCGTCGACGGGACGCAAGGGTGGGGGCGCCGCGGGTCTTCGATGCGGCCTCGGCAGCAGGGCCCGGGAGAGTAAGGCCAGCCGGCGGCAGGAATCGGCGATAATCCTGCCCCTCGAAAAAGGAAGGCGATTTTACGCGATGTCTCCTCCGCTGACCCTGATGGTGCAGGGCACGACCTCGGATGCCGGCAAGAGCACGCTGGTGGCGGGCCTGGCGCGCGTGCTGCGCCGGCGCGGCCTGCGCGTGGCGCCGTTCAAGCCGCAGAACATGGCGCTCAACTCGGCGGTGACCGCCGACGGCGGCGAGATCGGTCGCGCCCAGGCCTTGCAGGCGCTGGCCGCCGGCGTCGCCCCGCATACCGACTTCAACCCGGTGCTGCTCAAGCCCTCGAGCGACATCGGCGCCCAGGTCATCATCCACGGCCGCGTCGCGGCGAACCTGTCCGCGCGTGACTACCATGCCTACAAGCCGCGCGCGATGGCGGCGGTGATGCAGAGCTGGGACCGGCTGTGCGCCGGCTTCGATGCGGTGCTGGTCGAAGGCGCGGGCAGCCCGGCCGAGATCAACCTGCGTGACCGCGACATCGCCAACATGGGCTTCGCCGAGGCGGCCGACGTGCCGGTGGTGCTGGTGGCCGACATCGACCGCGGCGGCGTGTTCGCCCATCTGGTCGGCACGCTCGATCTGCTGTCGGCGAGCGAGCAGGCCCGTGTCCGCGGTTTCGTCATCAACCGCTTTCGTGGCGACATCGGCCTGCTGCAGTCCGGCCTCGACTGGCTGGAGGCGCGCACCGGCAAGAAGGTGTTCGGCGTGCTGCCCTACCTGCACGGGCTCTTCCTCGACGCCGAGGACGCGCTCGCCGACGGCGCGGCCGACGTCGCTGCGGGCGCCGGTGCGCTGAAGGTCGTGGCGCCGGTGTATCCGCGCATCTCCAACCACACCGACTTCGACGCGCTGCGCCTGCACCCCCAGGTCGATTTCCGCTGGGTGGGACCGGGCCAGGCCATCCCGCCGGCCGATCTGATCGTGCTGCCGGGTTCGAAGAGCGTGCAGGCCGACCTCGCCTGGCTGCGCGCGCAGGGCTGGGTGGCGGCCATTCGGCGCCACCTGCGCTACGGTGGCCGCGTCGTCGGCATCTGTGGCGGCTTTCAGATGCTGGGCCGGGTGGTGGACGATCCGCTCGGGCTGGAAGGGGCGCCGGGCAGCGTCGCCGGCCTGGGCCTGCTCGACATCGAGACGGTGCTCGCGCGCGACAAGCAACTTGGCAACGTGCGCGGCTGTCTGAGTGCCGAGCTCGATCCCGGGCAGGCCGGGCTCGTGGGCTACGAGATCCACATGGGGGTCTCGAGCGGGCCGGCGCTGCAGCGTCCGGCGCTCTACCTGCAGGATGCGGCGGGACCGCGCGCCGACGGCGCGTTGTCGGCCGATGGTCAGATCCTGGGCAGCTACGTGCATGGGCTCTTCGATGCGCCCGCGGCGCTGGCCGCGCTGCTGGCCTGGGCCGGGCTGGAGCGGGCGCAGACGGTCGATCTGGCGGCGCGGCGCGAGGCCGACCTCGAGCGCCTGGCCGACGCGCTCGAGGTGCATGTCGATCTCGCCGCCCTGTTCGACGCACCGATGAACGAAATGGCGCCGTCTGCGGCGCAGGCGCAGGACCGATGATGACCAAGCCAAGCCATACCCCGCACGGTGCCGAAGCCTCGCCGCTCGGCCGTCCGGTCGCATACCGGGACACCTACGCGCCCGAGCTGCTGTTTCCCATCGAGCGCCAGCTCAAGCGCGACGAGCTGGGCCTGCGCGCCGGCGCCCTGCCTTTCGTCGGCGAGGACTTGTGGAATGCCTACGAGCTGTCGTGGCTGGACCCGCGCGGCAAGCCGGTGGTGGCGCTGGGCGAGTTCCGCGTGCCGGCCGACACGCCGCGCCTGATCGAGTCGAAGTCGCTCAAGCTCTACCTCAATGCCTTCAACCAGCAGCGTTGCGCCAGCGTTGACGAGGTGCGTGCGCTCATCGCCCGCGACCTGTCGGCGGCGGCGGGGGGGGCGGTGGCGGTGCGCATCGTGCCGCTGTCGGCGCGCCCGCAGCGCTGCTCTAGCACGCCGCAGGGCGTGTGCGTGGATGAGCTCGAGCTCGACATCACGCACTACCAGCCCGACCCCGCGTTGCTGTCGGCCGGTGGCGAGACGGTCAGCGAGACGCTGTACTCGCACCTGCTGAAGTCGAACTGCCTGGTCACCGGCCAGCCCGACTGGGGCATGCTGGTGGTGCGCTACCGCGGCCCGGCGATCGCGCGCGAGGGCCTGTTGCGCTACGTGGTGTCCTTTCGCGAGCACAACGAATTCCATGAACAGTGCGTCGAGCGCGTGTTCTGCGACATCATGGCGCGTTGCCGGCCGCTCGAACTCGCCGTGTGGGCGCGCTACACGCGGCGCGGCGGGCTCGACATCAATCCCTTCCGCGCCAGCCATGCCGGGCTGCGGCCGGACGAAGGCATGGAAGTGCGCCAGTGAGCGTCGGAACTTGATGTCGGGCATGGCAAAAATGCGCAACAGCGTATTGCCTATGAGGTGTATCAATAGGCAAGCCCGGTGGGCTGGTTTAACATCGGTGTGCTGATCACCAACACCACAAGAGGTAAGGAAGATGAAGGTTCTCGTTGCTGCTGCCGTTGCTGCAGGTCTCCTCTCCGCCGCCCCGGCCTTCGCCACGGCCGAACTCGCCAAGGCCAAGAACTGCATGGCCTGTCACGCGGTGGACAAGAAGCTCGTCGGCCCCGCTTACAAGGAGGTCGCGGCCAAGTACGCTGGCCAGGGTGACGCGGCCGACGTGCTGGCGGCCAAGATCCAGAAGGGCGGCGTGGGTAACTGGGGCCAGATCCCCATGCCCCCCAACCCGCAGGTGAACGACGCCGACGCCAAGGCGCTGGCCGAGTGGGTGCTGTCGCAGAAGTGATCCCCCGGGTCGCGGATCGCCGTTGCGATCCGCTCCGCAGAAACGACAAGGCCGGCGATTGCCGGCCTTGTCGTTGATGGACGTCCCGCGCCCTTCTAGTGTGGTGCGAACAGCAGCTCGGGGCGGCGCAGCCAGGCTTCGGCGTCGATGGCCGGTGCCGGGCGGGCGAACAGATAGCCCTGCATGACGTCGCAGCCGAGCGTGCGCAGGGCCGAAGCCTGCTCCAGGTTTTCCACGCCCTCGGCGACCAGTTCGAGCTCGAAGCCGCGGGCGATGCCGGTGATCGCCGAGATGATCGGGTTGGTCATCGGCCCCTCGAGATCCCGCACGAAGCTGCGGTCGATCTTCAGCGTGCTGACCGGGAATTTCTGCAGGTAGGCGAGCGCTGAGTAGCCGGTGCCGAAGTCGTCGATGGCGACACTGAGCCCGGCGGCACGCAGGCCGCGCACCTTGCTCGCCACGCTCGCCGTGTCGTTCATCATGATGCTCTCGGTGATCTCGATCTCGAGGTGGTGGGGATCCACCCCGTGGCGACCGAGGCAGCCCGTGATGGCATCGACGATGTCGCTGCGATGGAAGTCGTGCGCCGACAGGTTGATCGACAGGCGGGTCGCCGGCACGCCGTCGCGCTGCCAGGTGGCCAGCTGCAGGCAGGCCTGCTCCATCACCCAGGTGCTGATCTCGCCGATCAGGCCCACTTCCTCGGCGACCTGGATGAAGGTCGCCGGGGGTACTGCGCCGAGCGCCGGATGGTTCCAGCGCAGCAAGGCCTCGAGGCCGACGATGCTGCGGTGGACCATGCTCACCTGGGGCTGGTAGTGCAGCTCGAGCTCGTCGCGGGCGATGGCGCTGCGCAAGTCGTTCTCGAGGGCGATGCGGTCGCGGTGGCGCGAATTGAGGTCGGGGTCGAAGAAGCGGAACGCGTTCTTGCCCGAGCGCTTGACCTGATACATGGCGATGTCGGCATTGCGCGTCAGGTCTTCGGCCGTGCCGCCGTCGCGCGGGAAGAGCGAGATGCCGATGCTGACCGTGGCGCGGAAGTCGCCCTGGCTGAGCGCCACCGGCGTGCTCAGGGTGTCGAGGATCTTGCGCGCGATGACCTCGGCGTCTTCCGGCTGGTTGATGTCGGGCAGCAGCACGGTGAACTCGTCGCCGCCGAGGCGGGCCAGGGTGTCGCCGCGGCGCAGCGTGGCCGACAGCCGGCTGGCGATCGCACGCAGCAGCACGTCGCCCTCGGCGTGGCCGAAGGTGTCGTTCACCAGCTTGAAACGGTCGACGTCGATGAACATCACCGCCAGTGCGCCGGTGCGGCGCTGCGCCTGGGCGATGGCCAGCTCCAGCCGGTCCTTGAACAGCACCCGGTTGGGCAGGTGGGTGAGCTGGTCGTGATAGGCCTGGAAGGAAATGATCTCCTCGGCGCGCTTGCGCTCGGAGATGTCGCGCGCGACGCCGTACAGGCCGACGACACGGCGGTCGTTTTCCTGCGTCAGCATCGGGATGCCGGTCAGCGATACGGTGATGCTGTCGCCTTCGCTGGACGGGTGGTACTTGCGCAGCCGCAGCTCGACGTTGAAGCTCTCGCCCGGCAGTGAGCTGGGCTGGCTGAGCAGGCCGTGGATGCGATCCAGATCCTCGGGCATCACCAGGGTGGTGAAGGGGCGGCGCATCAGCGCGCCGCGTTCGTAGCCGAGCAGGGCCTTGGCGCGCGGATTGAGATAGCTGAAGCGGCCTTCGCCGTCGAGGGTGAAGATCAGGTCGGGGGAGCTTTCGACGAGGTAGCGGTGCAGGCGCTCGGAGGCCTTCAGGCGCTGGCTCATCAGCTTGTTGGCCTTCTCCAGCGTGCTCTTGTGCAGCGCGCCGTCCACCGCGCGCTGCAGTTGCGCGACGTGGTAGGGCTTGCGCACGTAGTCGTCGGCGCCGCGGCGCAGGGCACCGATTGCGGCGTCGATGGCGTCTTCGCCGCTGATGATGATCACCGCCTCGTCACGCTGGTTGTCGGCCAGCCAGTCGAGCAGGGCGAGGCCGTTGGCGTCGGGGAGGCGATAGTCGAGCAGGATCAGCGCGTAGTGCTGCCCGCTCAGCCTGTCGATGGCTTCGCCGATGCTGCCACACTCATCGAATACTCGCCCCGGGCGCGCGAGCACATGAGGAAAGGTGCGGCGCAGGGCCGGGTCGTCATCGACGATCAGGATGCGGAAATCGGCGGTGTCAGCGTCAGCAGCACCTTCGACCTGAGGCCGTAACGCTTGCTCAGCCGGAGTGACCATGGCTCCCAGGGCAATGTAAGCAGATGTGTTCAGTGCCCGCATGATGCAACACTCAGGCCGTTTGTTCCAGCGGCACGAAGATCTGGAAGCTCGTCCCAGCGCCCGCCTGGCTGCGGCACAGCAGGGTGGCGCCCCACTGGCCGAGGATCTCGCGCACCACCGTCAGGCCCACGCCCTGGTGGCTGCCGCCCTTGTCGCTCGGCCGTGGCGACAGCGGGTCGTCCGCGCGCGCCGGAGGCAGGCCCGGGCCGTTGTCGACGAAGCGGATCTCGAGGCAGTTGCGCCCGTCCACATTCACCTGCGGGAAGACGGAGATCACCAGGCGCTGGCCGGGCTGCAGCGCCTCGGACGCGTTGCGCAGCAGATTCAGCAGCACCTGCTTGAGGGCCGAGGCCGGCATCGCCGCCGGCGGCACGTCGCGCGCGGCGCGCAGCTCGAGCTGCAGGTCGCGACTGCCGAACAGGGGTTCGCCGTACAGCGTGCGCATGTCGAGCAGCAGCTCGGGCACGCGGCAGTAGCTGGGCTCGGTGCTCTCGGTGGGCAGCTCGGCGGCGTGGCGCAGCAGCGTGTCGATGCGGTCGAGCTCGGCGTTGAGCAGGCTCATCTCGTCCTGCAGCGGCATGTCCTCGGGACGCTGCAGCACCAGCATGCCGAGGCGGCTCTTGAGCACGGTGAGCGGATTGGTGGCCTCGTGCGCGATCTTGCGCACATGATCGCGGAAGCGCTGCTGCAGGACCGCCTCGCGCGCGGCAAGCTCGCCGCGCTGGCGGGCGAAGCTGCGCAGCGCACGCGCGGCGGCACCGAGCAGGGCCGCATAACGCCAGCGCAGCTCGCCGTCCAGCGCCTGGGCCGAGTGGGCCGCGACCAGCGCCACCACGGCGTCCTGCCCGCTCGCCAGTGGCAGGCAGTAGAAGCCGTGCTGGCCCAGCCAGCGCGCCACCTGCCAGTCGGCGAGGCTGCGCCCCGGTCCGCTGTCGCTGGGGAAGAAGGACGTCGGATGTTCGCTGCGTGCGCACAGTGCGATACAGCTCGCTTCGTCGTCGACGCGCAGGCGCAGTTCGGTGAACAACGCGCCGATGCTGCCGGCGTCGGCCTCCAGCAGCGGACGCAGCAGGCCGGCGCTGTCCGCGCCGAGCAGCACGGGCGGCGTGTGCAGCCCGAACAGCGGGCAGGCCAGGCGCAGGCGCTCCTTGATCGTCGGACCGTCGAGGTCGACGAAGGCGGCGGTGAGCAGGCCCAGCATGCCGGCACTGCGATAGGGGTCGTCGGCGAGCCGCGCGGGGGCGTGCGTCAGGCTGGAAGCGACGACGGGGGGCGGCGGATAGCTGGCGTGACCGGAGACGATGTAGCCGACGTCGGTACGCAGGCTCAGCAAGCTGTCGTAGTGCAGGCCGCACAGCCGGGCCACGCGCGCGACCTCGTCCTGCCAGCTGTCGCGCGCGAGCAGTTCGGCCGCTTCGATCAGGCGCAGCAGCGGGTGGGCGCCGGCGAGCTGTTCGTCGAGCAGGCCTTCGAGCTCGAGCGCGTCGGCCAGGCTGGCAGGCAGGCCGCAGTCGTGGATCAGGCTGGTGAACGCGGGCCGGCGGCCGTCCTTGCAGGCGGCGGCTCCGGCGAGCCCGCGCCACAGTCCGCCCAGATAGGCTTCGTCGGGGCGGGGGTAGGCGGACTCGATGGCCAGGTGGAGGGCGCATTCGGCACGCAACAGGGCGACGTCGGCCGCGGGGGCGCCGTTCTGCGCGCCCAGATGGCCCAGGCCGAGCAGCCAGGCGCGCAGCAGGTCGGTGCCGATGCGCTCCAGGCGGCGACGCAGGGCCGCGTTCAGGCCGGCGTCGAGTTCGCCCTCGGCGAGCGGTTGTGCCACCAGCAGCGCCAGACTGAGCGCCGGATCGCGCGCGGCGACGAGCGCAACTTCCGGCCAGTTGGGCGACTGGGCCGCGAGCAGGCGCAGGATGGTGGACGCCCCATCCGGCACGGGTTGGAGCTCGAAGGCGCTGAAGGTGGCAGGAAGCATGCGGCGCTCAGGGGAGGGCAGGGGGCCCGACGCCCGGATTCTAGCCCCGCCCGCGGTCTGCGGGCGTGACGCAGTCGGCAGCCGCCGGCCGCTTTTCGGCCGGGCGCCGAGCCTCCTCAGGCCTGCAGGCTGTCGGCGAAGCCCAGGCCGACGAGTTGGGCGCGGTTGATGCGTTCGTAAGGCAGATGCAGGGCCTGCGCCGCCTTGGCCAGCCCGCTGCCATCGAAGCTCTCGCAGGCCTGGGCGAGCTGCAGGAAGGGGGCGAATTCGCCCTGGCCGTAGAGCAGGGCCTCACTGACGTTGGCGGGCAGGTTCATCTCGTCGAGCAGACTCTGCATCGAGGTGCCGAGCAGCACGTGCAGCAGCGAGAAGGCGCCGGTGATGAACAGGTTGTCGCGCTCGCCGGCATCGAAGTAGCCGGCCCCCACCTCTTCCATGAAGCGGCCGCGTGCGATCGCGGTCTGCATCATCGCCGGTGCGCTGGGGTCGCGACTGGCGGTCACCAGCAGCAGCGACAGCCATTTGTTGAGGGCGTCGTAGCCGAGGATGCTGACCGCGTGGCGGAAGGACTGGATCTCGCACATCAGCCCGAAACCGGCGGAGTTGATGTAGCGCAGCAGCTTGTAGGACAGCGCCACGTCCTGCTTGAGCACCGCCTCGATGTCGCGGATCTCGCCGTTGCTGCGTACCAGATTGAGGAGCCGCACGATCTGCGCGTGGCCGGGGCTGAGCGCCTTGGCCGGCGCATTGCCGTGCAGGAAGAACCACCCCGAGGCGCCGTCGTAGCCCGCGCCCACCGCCTGGCGGAAGGCGCCGAGGTCGCTCAGGCCCCAGGCCAGGCTGAGCCCGGGCGCGCCGCCCGGCGTCGGGTTGCGGCGACCGTCCATCAGCACGAAACGCCAGTCGACGCCGGCGGGCAGGGCGGTGCCGGGGGCGAACCAGGTCAGGCACATGCCGACGCCGGCTTCCTGCAGGCGCGCCATCAGGGCCTGCGTCTGCGGGTGGGCAAGCGTCTGTGCCGGGATCTCGATGGCAGCATTGTCCGGCACGGCCCAGTTCATCAGCTCAGGGGTGGGGACCAGGCGGCCGACGCTGACGAAGACCGGGTGGTGGCTGGGCCAGACCTCGGCCTGGGCCGACAGCGCCTCGACCACCGAGGCGATGCTGGGGCCATGGGCGATGATGCGGTTGGCGGTGATCGCGCGGTTCTTGTTGACGACCGGCTCGCGGGTCAGCAGGGTGGTCTGGCTCATCGAGCGCTCCGGGGTGGGGGTCAGTTCGCCGGCTGGGCGAAGGTGAAGGCGTCGGCGAAGAAGGCGTCCGCGGCCAGGCCGCGTTCGCTGCAGAAGCTGCCGCGCGCGGCGTCGATCATGGCGGGCGCGCCGCAGGCATAGACCTCGTGGCTCGAGAGGTCGGCAAAATCGTCCAGCACCGCCTGGTGCACCAGGCCGCGGCGACCGCTCCACGCGCTGTCCGGCTTCTCGTCGGACAGCACCGGGATGTAGCGGAAGCCGGGCAGGCTCGCCTCCCAGCTGCGGGCGAGCGCGTCGAGGTACAGCCCGGCGCGCTCGCGCGCGCCCCAGTACAGGGTGATCGGGCGCTGCAGGCCGGCGTGCAGCACATGCTCGATGAGGCCCTTGATCGGTGCGAAGCCGGTACCGCCGGCGACCATGACGATCGGTCGCGACGAGTCCTCGCGCAGCCAGAAGCTGCCGAGCGGGCCTTCGAAGCGCAGGATCTCCTTCTCCTTCATGGTCTCGAACACGTGGCCGGTGAAGCGTCCGCCGTCGATGCGGCGCACGTGGAGCTCGAGGTGGCCGGCGTCGTGCGGCGCATTGGCGATCGAGAAGCTGCGCCGCGCGCCATCGGCGAGCAGGATGTCGATGTACTGGCCGGCGCGGAACTGGAAGTTCTCGCTCGCCGGCAGCTTGAGGTCGATCAGCATCACGTCCGCGGCCAGGCGCTGCAGCTTCTGCACCCGGCTGGGCAGCCTCTTCACCGGGATGTCGTCGGCGCGGCTGACGTTGCGCGCCTGCACGACGAGGTCGGTGAGCGGCCTGGCGCAGCAGAACAGCGCATAGCCTTCGGCCCGCTCGGCCGCGGTGAGCGCGCCATCGGCGTGGCGGCCGTAATCGACCTGGCCTTCCAGCACCTTGCCCTTGCACGCGCCGCAGGCGCCGTCGCGACAGCTGTGGGGCAACAGCAGCCCGGCGGCGAGCGCGGCCTCGAGGAGGGTCTGGTCATCGGCGACGTCGAACTGGTGGTCGCCGGGCTGCAGTGAAATCCGGTGGCTCATGGTGCGTGAGATAATTGCTCGATGAAAAGAATCCTGATCGTCGGCAGCGGTGACGTTGCCCAGCGCGCCCTGCCCTGGCTGACCCGCCGCTTTCGCGTCCTTGCCCTCGTGCGCAGTGCGGAAGGCTGCGCCATGCTGCGGGCAGCCGGCGCGACCCCGCTGCTGGCCGACCTCGACGACGCGCGCAGCCTGAAGCGGCTGGCTGGCATCGCCGATGCGGTGCTGCATTTTGCCCCGCCCCCGGCAATGGGCGATGGCGATCCGCGCATGAAGCGGCTGCTGGCCGCGCTCGAAGCGCGCCGGAGTCTACCACAGGGGGTGGTATACATAAGCACGACAGGGGTTTACGGCGATTGCGGCGGGGCCTGGGTGGATGAGACGCGGCCCTGCCGGGCGCAGACCGCGCGCGCGCGCCGGCGCATCGATGCCGAGCGCCAGTTGCGCGCCTTCGGCCGCCGCCGCCAGCTGCGGGTGGCCATCCTGCGCGCGCCCGGCATCTACGCCGCCGACCGCCTGCCGCTCGAGCGCCTGCGGCGCGGCGATCCGGTGCTGGCAGCCGACGAGGACGTCTACACCAACCACATCCACGCCGAGGATCTCGCCCGCCTCGCCTGTCTGGCCCTGTTCCGTGCGCCGGCCGGGCGCGTGTATAACGCCAGCGATGACTCGGACCTGAAGATGGGCGACTATTTCGACGCGGTCGCCGACGCCTTCGGCCTCGCCCGCCCGCCGCGCCTCGCGCGCGCGCAGATTGCCGAGCAGCTGTCGCCCCTGACGCTGTCCTTCATGAGCGAATCGCGCCGGCTCGACAATCGACGCCTGAAGCGGGAACTGCGCGTACCGCTGCGCTATCCGACGATCGCCGCCGGGCTCGCCGCCGCGCGCGGCGCGGCGCCGGCCGGCGCATGAGGGCCGCGATCGCGGCGCCCTGATCGCCGGCGCGGGCCGGCCTCATCCTTGACGCATCCTGGAAATCCATCGTCGACATGCTGACCCTGAAAGCCCTGCACATCATCTTCGTCGTGAGCTGGTTCGCCGGCCTGTTCTACCTGCCGCGCCTGTTCGTCAATCACGCCATGGTCGAGGACGCGGCCACCCGCGAGCGGCTCGCGCTGATGGAGGCGAAGCTGTACCGCTTCATGACGCCGCTCGCCGTCCTCGCCATCGGCCTGGGGCTGTGGCTGTGGCTCGGCTACGGCTTTGCCGGCGGCTGGCTGCATGTGAAGACGCTGCTGGTGATCGGGCTGGTCGCCTATCACCTGTATTGCGGCCGGCTGATGCGCGACTTCGCCGCGGGGCGCAACACGAAGTCGCACGTGTGGTACCGGGTGTTCAACGAGGTCCCGGTGCTGGTGCTGTTCGTCGTCGTCTTCCTCGTGGTCCTGAAGCCCTTCTGAGCACGGGGCGCGGGTGAGCGGCGGCGTGTGAGACAGGGGCGCAAGCCAAGGGAGAGAAAATGCTGCACGAGACGGCAGTGACGCTGGACAAGCCGGTCGATCTGGCCGAATACAACTGGCAGGCGCATTCGGTGCTGGTGGTCGATGACGAGGAAGGCATGCGCCACTTCCTCGAGCGCACGCTCGCCCGCCGCTGCGGCATGGTGCAGGCTGTGGCCGATGCCGAGCATGCGGCGGCGCTGATGGCGCGGCTGCACTTCGACCTGCTGATCCTGGACATCGCGCTGCCGGGCAAGTCGGGCATCGAGTGGCTGCACGAGCTGCGCGAGCATGGCTACACCGGCGACGTGATCCTGGTCACCGCCTTCGCCGACATGGAGACCGCGATCGATGCGCTGCGCGGCGGCGCCTCCGACTTCATCCTCAAGCCTTTCCGTGTCGACCAGATTCTCAACTCGATCAAGCGCTGCTTCGAGCGTGCGCGGCTGGCGCGCGAGAACTTCGTGCTCAAGCGCGAGCTGGCCGGGCTGGCGGCCGACCCGATCGGCCTGGTCGGCCATTCGCCGGCGATCGAGCAGCTGCGCGGCCTCATCCGCCGCGTCGGGCAGATGCCCAGCACGGTGCTGCTGCTGGGCGAGTCGGGCACCGGCAAGGAGGTCGTCGCGCGTGCGCTGCATCACACCAGCCCGCGCGCGCAGCGACCCTTCGTGCCGGTCAACTGCGCGGCGATCGCCTCCGAGCTGATCGAAAGCGAGCTCTTCGGCCACGTCAAGGGCGCCTTCACCGGCGCCAGCGAGAGCCGCAACGGCCTGTTCTATTACGCCCACGGCGGCACGCTGTTCCTCGACGAGATCAGCGAGCTGCCGCTGGCGATGCAGACGCGGCTGCTGCGCGTGCTCGAAGAGCGCAAGGTGCGCCCGGTGGGCTCCGAGCGCGAGCTGCCGGTCGATGTGCGGATCATTGCCGCATCCAACCGGGACCTCGCCGCCGAGGTGCAGGCCGGACGCTTCCGCCAGGACCTCTACTACCGCCTCGCCGTGGTGGACATCGCGATGCCGCCGCTGCGCGGGCGTGCCGAGGACATCCCCGACCTGATGCGGCACTTCATGCAGCACCTGGCGGTCCAGCTCGGGGTCGCGCCCTTGCCGCTGTCGCACGAGGTGGTGACCCGGCTGCAGGCCTATCCCTGGCCGGGCAACGTGCGCGAGCTGCGCAACTTCGTCGAACGCTCGATGATCCTCGGCAGCTTCGCGACCGAGGCCTTCGCCACCCCGGTCGCGAGCCTGCCCCCGCCCGCCGGCGAACTCGAGCTCACCCTCGCCGAGGTCGAGCGCCGCCATATCGAGCGTGTCACCGACGCCTGTGCGGGCAACAAGAGCGAGGCGGCCCGCCGTCTCGGCGTGTCGCGCAAGACCCTGGAGCGCAAGTTCGCCGAATGGTCCGAGGCGGTCCGCCACGAAGACGGCGAAGGGCGGCGTGCGCGGATGCAGGGCATGGAGCGGCGCGCATGAACGGCCTGCGTGAGCCAGCCGCAGATCGGGCATGAGGCGGCTTGTCGAGCGCCTGCGCGCGTCGGTGCGCGCCAAGCTGCTGGCCCTGGTGCTGGCGCCGCTGATGCTCGGTTTTCCCATCATCATGGGGCTGCTGGGCTGGTGGGGCGAGAGCTACTACCAGCGCTTGATGTCGTCGCGAGTGGGCAGCGACCTGGCGACGGCGCACGGCTATCTGGAGCGGGTGATCGACGGCGTGGGCAGCGGCGTGCGCGGCCTGGCGGGTTCGCAGGCGCTCGCGCTGGCGCGCGAGACCGCACCTGCCGCGGCGGCGGCGACCGAGAGTGAGGCCGTGGCCGCGTTGCTGGCGGCGCGCCAGGCGCAGCTGGGCCTCGATTTCCTGAACCTGCTCGATGTCGAAGGGCGTGTGCTGCAGTCGTCCACCGGCGTCGCCGCGGGCAGCGCACGCGGCGACTGGCCCATGGTCGATCGCGCGCTGCGCGCCGGCGGTGGCAGTGCGATCGAGCGCTTCGGGCCGGCCGAATTGCAGGCGCTGTCGCCGGCGCTGGTCGAACGCGCGCGCCTGCCCCTGGTCGCGACCGAGCGCGCACTGCCCGACCCCCGCCGCGAGGAGGCGCGCGGCCTGGTCATCCACGCCGCGGTGCCGGTGTTCGATGCGCGCGGCAATGTGGTCGGCGTGCTCGAGGGCGGTATGCTGCTCAACGGCAACCTCGACTTCGTCGACACCATCAACGCCATCGTCTATCGCGACGGCGCGTTGCCCGAGGGCAGTGTCGGCACCGCCACGCTCTTTCTCGACGACGCCCGCATCGCCACCAATGTGCGCCTGTTCGAAGGCGCGCGGGCGCTCGGCACGCGGGCCTCGGCCGAGGTGCGCGCGCATGTGCTCGGCGCCGGGCGGACCTGGCTGGAGACCGCCTTCGTCGTCAACGACTGGTACGTGTCGGGCTATGAGCCGGTGCTCGACAGCCGTGGCGAACGCGTCGGCATGCTCTATGTCGGCTTCCTCGAGGCGCCGTTTCGTGCCGCCAAGCGCAACGCCTTCGTCGTCGTCGGCGCCGTGTCGCTGTTGATCAGCATCGCCGGCGCCCTGCTGACCCTGCACTGGGCGCGCGGCATCTTCCGCCCCATCGAGCGCATGCATGCCACCATCGAAGCCCTCGAAGGCGGCGACGCCCAGGCCCGGGTCGGGCGGGTCGGCAGCCGTGACGAACTCGGCCGCCTGGCCGCGGAGTTCGACCACCTGCTCGACGCCCAGGCGGCGCAGCGCGCCGAGCTGCAGGCGCTCAACGCCTCGCTCGACCGCAAGGTGGCCGAGCGCACGGCCGACCTCGCGGCGGCCAACGAGGAGCTGCATGCCGCCCAGCACCGTCTGGTGATGAGCGAGAAGCTGGCCGCCATCGGCGAACTCACCGCCGGCGTGGCGCACGAGATCAGCAACCCGACTGCGGTGATCCAGGGCAACCTCGACCTGCTGCGCGACGAGCTCGGTGCCGCGGCGCAGCCGGTCGCCAACGAGATCCGGCTGATCCACGAGCAGGTCAACCGCATCCGCCTGATCGTGACCAAGCTGCTGCAGTTCGCGCGCCCGGGCGAGTTCGCCGGCTACGTCGAGACAGTGGATGCGAACGCCGCGCTGGCCGACTGCCTGGTGCTGACGCGCCAGCACCTGTCACGGCGCGAGGTGCGCCTGGTGCAGCAGCTGGGCGCGCGCGGCCGGGTGCTGATCAACCCGCAGGAGCTGCAGCAGGTGCTGATCAACCTCATCGTCAATGCGGTGCAGGCCATGCCCGAGGGCGGCACGCTGACGCTGGAGACCCGGGATCGCGACCCGCGCGCCGAGGCGGCGGGCGTCGACATCGTCGTGCGCGACAGCGGCCGCGGCATCGCCGCCGAGGACATGGCGCGCATCTTCGATCCCTTCTTCACCACCAAGAAGCGCCAGGGTACCGGGCTGGGGCTGTCGATCAGCCACACCCTGGTCGAGCGCTATGGAGGGCGAATCAAGGTCGACAGCACGCCCGGGCAGGGCAGTACGTTCACTGTCAGCCTGCTCGCCGAGCCCGAGTATCGTAATGAAGCCTCGCCGGCGCCTGCGGGCGGCCGCGCCGACGACCCTCTCAATCCACTGGAAAGCGCAGCAAGATGAAACTGATCGGGTTCGCCGGCTGGTCCGGCAGCGGCAAGACCACCCTCGTCGAGCAGGTGATCGGCGTGCTGAGCGCGCGCGGGCTGGTGGTGTCGCTGGTCAAGCATGCGCACCACAGTTTCGACATCGACCACGCCGGCAAGGACTCGTGGCGCCATCGCCAGGCCGGCTGCAGCGAGGTCCTGGTCAGCTCGGGCCAGCGCTGGTCGCTGACGCGCGAACTGCGCGGCGCTGCCGAGGCCACGCTGGACGAGTTGCTCGCGCACCTCGGGCCTTGCGACCTGGTGCTGGTCGAGGGCTTCAAGCGTGCGCCGATTCCCAAGATCGAGGTGCACCGCGCGGTAGTCGGCGAGCCGCTGCTGCATCCGGACGACCCGCATATCGTCGCCATTGCCACCGACCGCGCGCTGCCCACCCGACTGCCGCAGCTCGACATCAATGACCCGGTGCAGGTGGCCGACTTCATCGTCGCCCATCTCCATCTGTAGGCGGGGCGCGCCTTCCGGGCACTTTGTTGCATTCATGCGACCGGAAGCGTGGATGAAGCGCAGGCTCTGCTAATATTCTCGATATTTCTTAATAATCTCGCTAAGAGAGCGATCGATGAATACGCCCATGGATGCAAAGCCGCACCGGATCGTCATCGTTGGCGGCGGCGCCGGCGGCCTCGAGCTGGCCACTCGGCTCGGCCGCAAGTTCGGCCGACGCGGCAAGGCCGAAGTCACGCTCATCGACAGCAAGCGCACCCACATCTGGAAGCCCAAGCTGCACGAAATCGCCGCCGGCAGCATGGACATCGGCGATCACGAGGTCGCCTACCTGGCCCAGGCGCACTGGCATGGCTTCCGCTTCCGCATCGGGCAGATGACCGGGCTCGACCGCCGCGCGCGCGAGGTGCACGTCGCGCCCTTCGTCGATGAGGACGGCAAGGAGGTCACGCCGGCGCGCTCCTTCCCTTACGACACGCTGGTGATCGCGGTCGGCAGCCAGAGCAACGACTTCGGCACCCCGGGCGTGCGCGAGCATGCGCTCAAGCTCGAGACGGTGGCCGATGCGCGCCGCTTCCACATGCGCATGGTCAATGCCTGCGTGCGCGCCCATGCCCAGCCCACGCCGCTGCGGCCGGAGCAGCTGCACGTGGCGATCATCGGCGCCGGCGCGACCGGCGTCGAGCTCGCCGCCGAGCTGCACCACACCACGCGCGAAGTGGTGGCCTACGGGCTGGACCGCGTCGATGCCGACAAGGACATCCGGCTCGCCCTCATCGAGGCTGCGCCGCGCGTGCTGCCGGCGCTGCCCGAGCGCTTGTCGAACTCGACCGAGCGCCTGCTGCGCAAGCTCGGCGTGGAAGTGCACACCGGAGCCAAGGTCGCCGAGGTGCTCGCCGACGGCGTGCGCCTGGCCGACGGCCGCATCCTGCCCGCGGAGCTGGTGGTGTGGGCGGCCGGGGTGAAGGGGGCGGAATTCCTGACCCGGCTCGACGGGCTGGAAACCAACCGCATCAACCAGCTCGTGGTGCGGCAGACGCTGCAGACCACGGCCGACGACGACATCTTCGCGCTGGGCGACTGCGCCGCCTGCCCGTGGCCGGAAAAGAACGGCTTCGTGCCGCCGCGGGCGCAGGCCGCGCACCAGCAGGCCTCTCACCTGTACAAGCAGCTGCAGCGCCGCATCGCCGGCAAGCCGGTGCAGGACTACCGCTATCGCGATTTCGGCTCGCTGGTGTCGCTGGGCGAGTTCAGCACGGTCGGCAACATGATGGGCGGGCTCACCAAGGGCGACCTGTTCATCGAGGGCTGGTTCGCACGCATGATGTACACCTCGCTGTACAAGATGCACGA
Source organism: Thauera sp. (assembly GCF_035444905.1). Classification (GTDB taxonomy): domain Bacteria; phylum Pseudomonadota; class Gammaproteobacteria; order Burkholderiales; family Rhodocyclaceae; genus Thauera. The sequence goes on along the minus strand of NZ_DAOMPS010000011.1, from coordinate 60,931 downwards.
GCTCGCGCTGCACGGCTGGGTCAAGGTGACCCTCGACACCCTGGCGCGCATGATCACGCGCCGTACCGAGCCCCACGTCAAGCTGCACTGATACCGCAAGGGCCGCGCAGGCCGCGATCGCGGCCGCTCAATCCAGGCCCAGCACGCGGCCGAGGGGGGACAGGTCGTAGCCACCGAGGCGACGTGCCAGCGTCTGCGAGCGCGCATCGCCATGGGCGGCGAGCAGGTCCTGGAACAGGCGGCGGAACAGGATCTCGCGCGGCAGCGCGAGGTCGAAGGCCTCCCAGCCCAGGGGCAGGAAGCCGAGGCCGAACTCCGCCGCCGCCGCTCGGGTGCCCGGGGCGCAGTCGGCGTCCTCGCGCGCGACCAGGGCGGCCGCCTCGCGCTCGCTGTACGCCTCGGCGACGACACTGCAGTCGGTGGCGGCAAAGCCGCGGCTGGCGAGGGCCGATTCCAGGAAATGACGCGAGCCCGCCCCCGCCTGGCGCATCGCCCAGCGATAGTCGAAGGCGGCGAGCGTCTCGAGGCCGTCCACCGCCAGGCCGCGACGCAGGATCACGCCCTGTTCGCGCAGGGCCAGGCGCACCAGCGCCCACTGCCGGCTGGCGCCGAAGCGGCGCAGCAGCAAGGCGTGCTGTTGCGCGCTGTGCTCGACGCCACCCCAGTGCAGGGCGCAGGCGTTGGCGCGGCGGCGGGCGAGCAGCTCGAGGCCGGTGAGGGTGCCGGTGGGGCTGTAGGCCACCAGGCCTTCGGCGCCCAGCCCCTGGGCGAGCGCGGCGGTGGTGGCCGCCAGCAAGGGGTCGTCGCTGCCGGTAATCAGCAGGCGGTCGGTGAGGGCACCGCCATGGGCCTGCTCGAGCAGCCAGTCCTCGAGCAGGGCGCGCGGAAACAGCCACTTGCCGCCGATGCGCGCGGCGGGAATGTCGCGGCGCTTGGCGAGCTCGTAGAGCTTTTTCTCATTGAGCTGCAGGAAGGCCGCCGCCTCGCGCGCCGTCAGGCAGGCGGCGGGCGCAGTGTCCGCCGCCTGCCCGCAGGGCGCCGCCGGCGTGCCGGTGCTGCGGGCTTCAGCCATGGCGTGCGGGCAGATCCTTGGCGGCGTCGGCCAGTTCGTCGCGGGTGTTGATGTTGCGGAAGGCCGCCTCCTCGTCGTCGAAGCTCACCTCCACCACCTTCAGGCTGCCGTACCAGCGGTCGATCTTGCGCCCGCCGCCGGCGAGGAAGGCGCCGAGGTGGTCGGCGAGCTCGCGCCGGCACAGGCAGAACACCGGGTGGGGCTGGTCGAAGGTCTTCGCCACCGCGAGCTGGGCGTCGGCCGCGTGCAGCGCGGCGGCGAGGCGCGCGACCAGGTCGGTCGGCAGGAAGGGCGAATCGCAGGGGGCGGTGGCGACCAGCGGGTGCCGGGCGCGCGTCAGTGCGGCATGCAGGCCGGCGAGGGGGCCGGCGAAGCCGCCGATGTCGTCGCCGAACACCGGGTAGCCGAAGCCCTGCCAGGCCGCCAGGTTCTGGTTGGCGTTGATGATCAGCTCATCGACCTGGGGGGCGAGGCGCTCGAGCGCATGCGCGGCCATCGGCCGACCGGCGAGCTCGACCAGGCCCTTGTCGACGCCCCCCATGCGGCTGCCCTGGCCACCGGCGAGCAGCACACCGGTGATGCCTTGCCCGGCAGGGCGGAAGGAGGGGGCGGGGATGTCGTGCATGCGTATCGGCTCGGATCGGTGGCGGCTCGGTTGGGGGGCGATTGGCGGGCGGATGGGGCTCTGGCTCGGTTCAGTCGCGCTCGAAGCGCTCGGCGCCGGAAAACAGCAGGTAGTGCTTGCCCTGGGCGCGCCCGACCATGGTGAGGCCGATCCGCTGCGCGATCTGCCAGCCCATGTGGGTGAGGCCGGAGCGCGACACCAGGAAGGGGATGCCCATCTGCGCGGTCTTGATCACCATCTCCGAGGTCAGGCGGCCGGTGGTGTAGAAGATCTTGTCGGCGCCCTCCAGCCCATCGAGCCACATCTGCCCGGCGATGGCGTCCACCGCATTGTGGCGGCCGACATCCTCGACGAACATCAGGATCTCGCAGCCGCCGGGCGTGGCCTGCGCCAGCGCGCAGCCGTGCACCGCGCCGGCCTGCTTGTAGATCGATTCGTGCTGGCGCACCGCGTCCATCAATGCGTACAGCGTCGATTGCTTGAGCGAGCGCTCATGGGACAGGCGGATCTCGTCGATCTCGTCCATCAGCCCGCCGAACACGGTGCCCTGACCGCAGCCGGTGGTCACGGTGCGGCTGCCGAGCTTCTGGTCGGCGTCGCGCAGGCCGCCGCGGGTGGTGACGGACACCGCATCGACGTCCCAGTCCACCTGCACGGCGGCGATCTCGTCCAGGCTCCTGACCAGCCGCTGGTTGCGCAACCAGCCGATGGTCAGCGCCTCGGGTGCGGCGCCGAGCGTCATCAGGGTGACGATCTCGCGCTTGTCGACGTAGAGGGTGAGCGGATGCTCGCCGGCGATCGAGGTCGGCACGGTGTCGCCATGCTCGTTGAGCGCGGGAATCTCGACCGTGAGCGGACGGCTGGCCTGGCTCAGCAGGGGGCGGCGGGACGGCGGGGCGTTCATGGTGGGCTCGATGTTCGGATGCATGAGGGCGCTCGGAGCGGGGATTGTAGCGGCAAGCCGGCCGTCGGGTGGGTGGCGGCGCGCCATGCCTGTGCCACGCCTTGGCCACGAACTCGCGACACACTCACCGCGCCGGCGTGCGGCGGCACGGTTTTCGCCTTCGCCGCCGCGGGATGGGCGACGTATGCTGTAGACCGCATTCGCTTCACGACAATTCAGGGGCAAGGCAATGAACGAGTTTCCGATCGCGGTGATCATGGAGCGCCGCCGCTTGAACAACCCCTGGGTGGACGTGGCCTGGGAGGCCGTCGGCGTGGTGCCTGCCTTCGATGCCGTCGACCCGGCGCCGGTCGAGATCGTCAGCGAGCCGGACCGCCGCCAGTGGCGGGTGGGGGGCTTCGCGATCGCGCTGTTCCGCGATGAGGCCGACAACTACTTCCTCAACATGAGCTCGCCGATCCCCAAGGTGTTCGTGATGTGGCGCAAGGAAGGCGAGCTGGCGCTGCCGGCGGCGGTGTCGGCGAGCTACGGCGAGGCGGCGCGCTGGCTGGATTCGGGCGAACAGGTCGACGGGGTGCCGATGTCACGCGAGATCGCGGACTGGGTGGGCGATTTCGTCAATACCCACTACAAGCCCGCGCCACGCAAGAAGGTGCGACGCAACGATCCGCTCGCCCAGGACCGGAGGCGGCAATGAGTGGCGGCTTTCTCGCCCGCTGGTCGCGGCGCAAGCTGGCAGCCGGCCTTGCCGCCGCGTCTGCGCCGACCCCGGCGGCGGCCGGGCCCGAGCCGACGGCCGCCGCGGACTCGGCCGGCACTCTGCCCGCGGGCGAGGTCGGCGCGCATCCCGCATCGCCCGCGGCGAAGGCCGCCGCCGAGGCCGCCTTGCCGCCGGTGGAAACGCTGAGCTTGGCGTCGGACTTCAGCGCCTTCCTGAAGGAGGAGGTCAGCGAGGCCTTGCGTCGCCGGGCACTGCAGAAGCTTTTTGCCGATCCGCACTTCAACCGCATGGACGGCCTCGACGTCTACATCGACGACTACAACCTTGCCGACCCGATCCCGCCCGCGCTGATGGAAAAGCTCAAGCACGCGCGCGAGTGGCTCGACGACGCCGGCGCACATACGGATCAGGACAGGCATACGGATCAGGACAGTATTACGGAGCAGGACGCCCCCGAGCTGCGCGAGGCGGCTGCGCCGGTGCCGGCGCGCGAGGCCGGGGAGCCGGCAGCGGCGACCCCGCTGGCAGGCGGGAAGTCTGCCGATACGCCCCCGGCGCGCTCGCCCGCCGACAGGGCGGGTGAGCCGGATAGCGGTACAAAACGGGACGGCCTGGACAATTTGTCTCGATGTGCCCGTTGAGGGGGTGGTTACTCGGTTCTTTTGGTCGGATCGGCGGTGTCTGGCTCTCCATGTTCTGGTCCGATGAATGCTTTTGAACGGCAACTCCATTGGATGCATCGATGCCCGACTCGCAAAAGCAGATCCGCCTGTGCGATTGCAATCGCAGTTTCACGCTCGACGCCGAACAGCTTGCCGCTGCCGGCGCCGTCGTCGCTTGTCATCACGCCCTGTGTGCCGGCGAGTTGCCGCTGATCGGTGACGACCTCGCCGCCGGACGCGAAGTCTTCGTCGCCTGCACGCAGGAGACGGCGCTGTTCGCCGAGCTTGCCGACGCCACCGATACGCCTGCCGGTGCCCGTCCGGCGGCCGAGCGCATTCACTTCTTCAACCTGCGCGAGAACGCCGGCTGGTCGGCGGATGCCGTGCCGGCCACGGCAAACGCGCCCACGGGCAAGCGGCCAGCGGGGGTCACGCCCAAGCTCGCCGCGCTGATCGCGGCCGCGACCACGCTGCCGGAGCCCGACCCGGTGCCCGCCGTGCCGATGAAGGCCGGCCGCAGCCTGCTGATCATCGGCGAGGCGGGCGTCGCGCTGGGCTGGGCCGAGCGCCTCGCCGGCAGCTTCGACCCGGCAGTGCTGATTACCCGGCGCAGCGCGGAGGTGGAGCTGCCCGCGCGCAACGCCTACCCGGTGTGGTCCGGCCGGCCGCTGCAGCTCAGTGGCCACCTGGGTGCCTTCGAGCTGGCCTGGGCGCAGCACAACCCGATCGACCTCGAGCTGTGCGTGCGCTGCAATGCCTGCGTCAAGGCCTGTCCCGAGGGGGCGATCGGCGTCGATCTGCAGGTCGATCTCGACGCCTGTCGCAGCCACCGCGCCTGCGTCACTGCGTGTGGCGAAATTGGCGCGATCGAATTCGCGCGCCAGGAGACCACCCGCAGCGAGCGCTTTGACCTCGTGCTGGACCTGTCGGCCGACCCGCTGATGAAGCGCGTCGAGCTACCCGACGGCTATGCCGCCCCGGGGCGCGACCCCTTCGAGCAGGCGCTGGCGGTGCAGGCGCTCGGTGAGTTCGTCGGCGAATTCGAGAAGCCGCGCTATGTCGCTTTCGATGCCGGCCTGTGCGCGCACAGCCGCGCGCAAAAGACCGGCTGCAGCAACTGCATCGAGGTCTGCGCGACCGAAGCGATCCGCTCCAGCGGCGACGTGATCGCGGTCGATCCTTACCTGTGCAAGGGCTGTGGCACCTGCAGCACGGTGTGTCCGTCCGGCGCGCTCGGCTTCCAGTATCCGCGCGTGACCGACCTCGGCCAGCGCGTTAAGACCCTGCTTGCCCGCTACGCAGAGGCTGGCGGCAGGGACGCCTGCGTGCTATTCCACTCTGCCGAGGCCGGCACGGCGGCGATCGGCCGCCTCGCCCGCCGCGGCCGCGGGCTGCCGGCGCGGGTGATCCCGGTCGAGCTGTGGAGCGCGGACGCGGTCGGGCTCGAGCTGATGCTCGGCAGCCTGGCGCTGGGCGCCTGTCAGGTGGCGGTGCTTGCCGCCGGCAGCCATGATGCCGCGCCGCTCAAGGCCCAGGCCCGCCATGGCCAGACCGTCCTGTCCGCCCTCGGCTATGCCGGCGAGCATCTGCGCATCATCGAGGCCGATGCCGACGACTGGCAGGCGCTGGAGACGGCGCTGTGGTCGTGGGCACCTGGCACCGGCGTCGCGGCGCCGGCGCGCTTCCGCCTGTTGCCGAACAAGCGCGAGACGCTCGACTTCGCCCTGCGTCACCTGCTCGAGCAGGCACCGGCGGCCGCGACGGCGGCCGGCCTGCCGGCGGCGATCGCGCTCGGAGCCGGCGCGCCTTTCGGCCAGGTCAGGGCATCCGACGCCTGCACACTGTGCATGGCCTGTACCGGCGCCTGTCCTGCGGGGGCCTTGCGCGCCGCGACCGACAGCTACCGGCTCGACTTCATCGAGCGCAACTGCCTGCAGTGCGGCCTGTGCGTCGCCTCCTGTCCCGAATCCGCGCTGGCCCTCGAGCCCCGCCTGCTGCTGGGTGAGGAGGCGCGTCGCGCCCGCGCGCTGCGCGAGGCCGACCTGTTCCACTGCACAGCCTGCGGCAAGGCGATGGGCGCCGCGCCGCTGATCGAATCGATGATCGCCCGCCTGTCCGGCCATTCCATGTTCGCCACCGAGGCCGCGCGCGCGCGCCTGCGGATGTGCGCCGACTGCCGTGTGATCGACATGATGAAGGCCGAGTCGAGCTCGCATTCGGCCGTGAAAGCCTGGGACCTGTCCGAATGACTGCCGCCATCCCCATTCAGTCCCAACCCAGCTGGTCCGACGAGGATCGCGCCCGCGCCGAGCACTACGCCTTGCTCGCGCGGCTGCTGCATGCCGCGCCCGATGCCGCCCTGCTGGGGGCCCTCGCTCAGTCGGGACGCCTGCTCGGCGGCGAGGACGGTGCGCTCCCGCAGGCCTGGGCGGCGCTCGGCGCGGCGGCGGCCGGGATATCGCTGCAGGCCGCGTGCGACGAGTTCGATGCGCTCTTCATCAGCGTCGGCAAGCCGGCGGTGATCAGCAACGGCTCCTGGTACCTGACCGGCTTCCTGCAGGAGGAGCCGCTCGCCGAGCTGCGCGCCGACCTCGCCGAGCTGGGGCTGGGACGCCGCACAGGGGTGACGGAAACCGAGGACCACATCGCCGCGCTCGCCGAAGTCATGCGGCACCTGGTGCTGACCGCGCCGGATGCGGCCGGATTGCAGCGCCAGCGTGCCTTCTTCGAGCGCCACATCGCGCCCTGGTACGCGCATCTGGCGCAGGCCCTGGCGCAGGCGCCGGGGGCCGATTTCTACGCGAAGGTCGGCGCCTTGCTGCGGGCCTTCATGGACATCGAGCGCGAGGCGTTCGACATGCTCGAGGCGTCCGCCTGAGGGGCGGCGCCGATTCTTTGTTGCGGGGGAGATCGATGATGAAAGACGAGACGCAGAAACTGTCGCGGCGGAACTTCCTGCTGGCCGTTGGCGCCGGCGGCGCGGCCAGCGCCGCTGCGGTAGCGACCGCAGCCACCCAGGCCGTGCCGCAGGCCGCGCCGGTGGTCGAGGCCGCGCGCCGCGAGGCCGCGGAGCAGGGCGTGAGTGCGCACATGCGCAGCTACTACCGCACGGCGCGGGTCTGAGGAGGGCACGACGATGCTGACCAGGAAATCCGACTCTGCCGCCGGCAGTGCGCGTCGCCTGCACGGTGCGGCGGCGCGGCCGCTGGGCCAGACCATGGACCGCCGCGCCTTCCTCAAGCGCTCCGGCCTGGGCCTTGGCGCCGGCGCCATCGCCACCCAGTTGCCCTACAACCTGATCGGTGCCGCCGATGCGGCGGCACCCGGCGTGTCCCGCGGCGACGGTCCAGCCGAGGTACGCCGCACGGTGTGCACCCACTGCTCGGTGGGCTGTGCTGCCGATGCCATCGTGCGCAACGGGGTGTGGGTGCACCAGGAGCCGGTGTTCGACTCGCCGATCAACCTCGGCGCACACTGCGCCAAGGGCGCCGCGCTGCGCGAGCACGGCCACGGCGAGCACCGTCTGAAATACCCGATGAAGCTGGTCGACGGCAAGTACCAGAAGATCTCGTGGGAGCAGGCCATCCAGGAGGTCGGCGATCGCCTGCTGAAGATCCGCGAGGATTCCGGTCCCGACGCGGTGTACTGGATCGGCTCCTCCAAGCACAACAACGAGCAGGCCTACCTGCTGCGCAAGTTCGTGTCCTTCTGGGGCACGAACAACTGCGACCACCAGGCGCGCATCTGCCACTCCACCACGGTGGCGGGGGTGGCGAACACCTGGGGTTACGGTGCGATGACCAACTCCTACAACGACATGCAGTTCTCCAAGGCGGCGATGTACATCGGTTCGAACGCCGCCGAGGCGCATCCGGTGTCGATGCTGCACATGCTTCACGCCAAGGAGAACGGCTGCAAGATGATCGTCGTCGACCCGCGCTTCACGCGCACGGCGGCGAAGGCGCACCAGTTCGTGCGCATCCGCTCGGGCACCGACATTCCCTTCATCTGGGGCCTGCTCTACCACATCTTCCAGAACGGCTGGGAAGACCGGAAGTACATCGCCGATCGCGTCTTCGGCCTGGAGAAGGTCAAGGAAGAGATCATGACCTGGACGCCCGAGCGCGTGCAGGAGGTGACCGGCATCCCCGAGGGGCAGGTGTTCAAGGTCGCCGAGACGCTGGCCAAGAACCGGCCCTCGACGGTGGTCTGGTGCATGGGCCAGACCCAGCACACGGTGGGCAACGCCAACGTGCGCGCGATGTGCATCCTGCAACTGGTGCTGGGCAACGTCGGCGTGTCGGGTGGCGGCACCAACATCTTCCGCGGCCACGACAACGTGCAGGGCGCGACCGACGTCGGTCCCAACCCCGACTCGCTGCCCGGCTACTACGGCCTGGCGGCCGGGTCGTGGAAGCACTGGTGCGCGGTGTGGGGCGTCGATTACGAGTGGGTCAAGAGCCGCTACGCCTCGGAAGAGCTGATGACCAAGTCGGGCATCACGGTGTCGCGCTGGATCGACGGCGTCACCGAGAACAAGGAGCTGATCGACCAGCCCAGCAACCTGCGTGCCGTCGTCTACTGGGGCCACGCGCCCAACTCGCAGACGCGCGGCGCCGAGATGGTCGAGGCGATGAAGCAGCTCGACACCCTGGTGGTGATCGACCCCTATCCCTCGGCCACTGCGTCGATGGCGGCGATGGTGCGCAAGGACGGCGTGTATCTGCTGCCGGCCTGCACCCAGTTCGAGACCGTCGGCACGTGCACCGCGTCCAACCGCTCGATCCAGTGGCGCGAGAAGGTCATCGAGCCGCTGTTCGAGTCCAAACCCGACCACACCATCATGTACGCCTTCGCCAGGAAGTTCGGCTGGGCGGACGAGCTGGTGAAGAACATCAAGCTCGACAAGGACGCCCAGGGCTGGGACGAGCCGAGCATCGAGGACATCCTGCGCGAGATCAACCGCGGCACCTGGACCATCGGCTACAGCGGCCAGTCGCCCGAGCGCCTGAAGCTGCACATGAAGAACATGCACACCTTCGACGTGCGCACGCTGAGGGCGGCCGGCGGCCCCTGCGACGGCGAGTACTTCGGCCTGCCGTGGCCATGCTACGGCAATCCCGAGATGAAGCACCCGGGCACGCCCAACCTGTACGACACCTCCAAGCACGTCATGGACGGCGGCGGCAACTTCCGCGCCAACTTCGGCGTCGAGCGCGACGGCGTGTCGCTGCTGGCGGCCGAGGGCTCGGCCTCCAAGGGCGCCGACCTGCAGATGGGCTACCCCGAGTTCGATGACGTGCTGCTGAAGAAGCTGGGCTGGTGGGACGAGCTCACCGACGCCGAGAAGCAGGCGGCCGAGGGCAAGAACTGGAAGACCGACCTGTCGGGCGGCATCATCCGCGTGGCGATGAAGAACCACGGCTGCCACCCCTTCGGCAACGCCAGGGCGCGCGCGCTGGTGTGGAACTTCCCCGATCCGGTGCCGCTGCACCGCGAGCCGATCTACTCGCCGCGCCCCGACCTGGTCGAGAAGTACCCGACCCATGACGACAAGATGAAGTTCTGGCGCCTGCCGACGCTGTACAAGTCGATGCAGGACAAGGTCAAGAACATCTCCAGCGAGTACCCCCTGATCATGACCTCGGGCCGCCTCGTGGAGTACGAGGGCGGTGGCGAGGAAACGCGCTCCAACCCCTGGCTGGCCGAGCTGCAGCAGGAGATGTTCGCCGAGGTGAACCCCAAGGACGCCAACGACGCGGGCTTCCGCAACGGCGAGTACATCTGGGTCGAATCGCCGACCAAGGCGCGCCTCAAGGTGCGTGCCCAGGTCACCCAGCGCGTCGCGCCGGGCACCGTGTTCCTGCCCTTCCATTTCTCCGGCTGGTGGCAGGGCGAGGACATGCTCAGGTACTACCCCGAGGGCGCGGCGCCGATCGTGCGCGGCGAGGCGGTCAATACCGCCACCACGTATGGCTATGACCCGGTGACGATGATGCAGGAATCCAAGACCACCCTGTGCCGCGTGAGCAAGGCTTAAGGGCGAGGAGAGAACACGATGGGACGCATGAAATTCCTGTGTGACGCCGAGCGCTGCATCGAATGCAATGGCTGCGTCACCGCATGCAAGAACGAGCACGAGGTGCCCTGGGGCGTGAACCGCCGCCGCGTGGTGACGATGAACGACGGCGTGCCGGGCGAGCGCTCGATCTCGGTCGCCTGCATGCACTGCTCGGATGCGCCGTGCATGGCGGTGTGCCCGACCGACTGCTTCTACAAGACCGAAGACGGCGTGGTGCTCCACGACAAGGACAAGTGCATCGGCTGCGGCTACTGCTTCTTCGCCTGTCCGTTCGGGGCGCCGCAGTTCCCCAACGGCCCGGCGGCCTTCGGCGCGCGCGGCAAGATGGACAAGTGCACCTTCTGCGCCGGCGGTCCCGAGGAGACCGGCTCGCAGGCGGAATACGACAAGTACGGCTCCAACCGCCTGGCCCAGGGCAAGCTGCCGCTGTGCGCCGAGATGTGCTCGACCAAGGCGCTGCTCGCCGGCGACGCCAACGTGGTGGCCGACATCTTCCGCGAGCGGGTGCTGCGCCGCGGCACGGGGGCCGAGGTGTGGGGCTGGGATGCCGCCTACGGCGGCGGCGAGCGCAAGCAGGAACGCAAGCGGGAGGGTCGGTCATGAGCATGCCAATACTGAAGCGGCTGACGCTGCTTGCCGTGGCGAGCGGGCTGCTCGGCGGTCTGGCGGCCTGCAGCGAGGTGCCTCAGGTCACGGTGTACGAGCAGGGCCAGTACAGTGGCAAGACCGACACCCGGCCCTGGGAGGGTGGCGCGTTCAACGGCGACCGCGAGGCCTGGGAGAAGGCGCTCAGGGAGCGCGCGCGCGGCCAGTCCGAGTACAACCGCATCCAGTGAGGAGAGCGCCATGAGAATACGCATGATGCGGGCGCAGGGCGGCGGCTGGCTCGTCGCGCTGTTGCTCATGGTCCTGCTGTGGGCATTCGCCCTGCCGCTGCAGGCGGCCGAGCGGCCGCCCGGCAGCGCCGCGGCGGATCAGGCCGAGCGCCAGCTCGAGCGTCCGCTCAACAACGCACCGGTGTGGCGCGCGGTGCGTTCGGGCGAGGAGCACACCACCAATGTGCGCGGCCCGGAAGCCGGCGTGCTGATCCAGAGCGAGGGCAACACCTGGCGCCAGTTGCGCAACGGCCCGATCACCGAGTACGGCGGCTGGCTGCTGATCGTGGTCCCCGCCGCCATCCTGCTGTTCTGGCTGGTGAAGGGCACGATGAAGCTGCAGGAGCCGCGCACCGGCCGCCTGATGAAGCGCTTCTCCGGCTTCGAGCGCTTCGTGCATTGGGGCACGGCCATCACCTTCCTGCTGCTGGCGCTGACCGGGCTGGCGATCCTGTTCGGCAAGCACGTGCTGCTGCCGATCTTCGGCCATGGCGCGCTGGCGGCCCTGCTCGACGTCGGCAAGACGGTGCACAACTACGTCGGCCCGGCTTTCGGCGTGTTCGTGCTGCTGATGATCCTGACCTTCGTGCGCGACAACGTATGGCAGGCGATCGACGCGGTGTGGATCCGCCGCGCCGGCGGCATGCTCGACGGTGGCCACGTGCCCTCGGGGCGCTTCAACTTCGGCGAGAAGACCTGGTTCTGGATCGGCGTGACCTTCCTCGGGCTGACGGTGGCGATCTCCGGCCTGATCCTGGACTTTCCCAACCTCGGCGACTGGACGCGGGCCGACATGCAGACGGCGAACGTCGTCCATACGATCGGGGCGATCCTACTGCTGGCCTTGTCCTTCGGCCATATCTACATGGGCACCCTGGGCGTCGAGGGGGCCTACCAGTCGATGAAGACCGGCTACGTGGACGAGACCTGGGCGAAGGAGCACCACGAGGTCTGGTATCACGAGGCCAAGGCCGGCAAGTCGGGGCGGCCATAGGGCGACACGCGCTTCTCTCCCTGTCCGGGCCTGCTCCATACCTCCCTCGGGCCCGGCACATTCGACCTCGCACGGGCCGTGCCCGCGCGGGGTCGCGTTTTCTCGGGCGCCGGTTTCGTGCTCAGTGCGTGCTGTGCGCGCTGCGGATGGCGCGCATCGCATGCGGAGGCGACATCCGCAGCCAAGGGCAGATCTCTCCGGCGGGCAGCGGCTGCGCGAACAGGAAGCCCTGGGCGACATTGCACCGGTAGCGCGCGAGAAAGCGCAACTGCTGCTCGGTCTCGACGCCCTCGGCCACCACCTTCATGCCCAGGCCGTGGGCCAGCGCGATGGTGCCACGCACGATGGCGGCATCGTCGCTGTCGTCGGTGATGTCGCCGACGAAGCTCTTGTCGATCTTCAGCTCCGAGATCGGGAAGCGCTTGAGCAGCGACAGCGAGGAGTAACCGGTGCCGAAGTCGTCCACCGCCACGCCGACGCCCAGGCCGTGGATGCTGCGCAGCAACTCGGCGACGCGCTCGCCCTCACCCATCGCGGTCGATTCGGTGAGTTCGACCTTGAGCATCTTCGGGTCCAGGCCGCTGTCGCCGAGGGCGCTGCGAATGGTGTCGACGATGCCCATGTCCGAGCACTGGCGCGCCGACACGTTGACGGCGAGCGGCACGGCGTCCAGACCCTCGGCACTCCAGCGTGCGACCTGGCGGGTGGCCTCGTGGATCGCCCATTCGCCGAGGTTGCGGATGATGCCGCTTTCCTCGGCGGCCGGGATGAACACATCCGGGCGGACCAGGCCATTGCCCGGCCGGTGCCAGCGCAGCAGCGACTCCAGGCCGACCAGGCGACCGCTCTTGATGTCGATCTGCGGCTGGTAGAAGAGCTCGAATTCGTTGTTGACGAGGCCATGGCGGAGCGCAGCCTCCATGCTCAGCCGGTCGCGCGACCAGGTGTTCATCTCGGGCGAGTAGAAGGTGTAGCGGCTGCCGCCCTCGAGCTTGCCGCGATACATCGCCTTGTCTGCCATCGACAGCAGGGACTCGGCGTCGGCGCTGTCGGCCGGTCCGACGCTGATGCCGATGCTGCAGGACAGCACCAGACCGGTGTCGCCCTCGGTTTCGACTTCGCGCTCCAGCAGCTCGAGCAGCTTCTCCGCGACCGCCACCACGTCGCCGCGGTCGTGCAGGTTGTCCATCAGGATGATGAATTCGTCGCCGCCCCAGCGCGCCACGGTGTCGCCGCCGCGCACCGAGGCCGTCAGCCGCGCTGCCACGACCTGCAGCACCTGATCGCCGACCGCGTGGCCGAGGCTGTCATTGATGCGCTTGAAGCGATCGAGATCCACGAACAGCAGCGCCACCAGGCTGCCGCGGCGCTGGGCATGGGCCTGCGCCTGGCGCAGGCGGTCGAGCAGCAGGGCGCGGTTCGGCAAGCCCGTCAGCAGATCGTGGGTGGCCTCATGCTGCAGGCGTGCGGTGATGGCCAGGGTCTCGGTGATGTCGTTGAGCACGAGCACGGCGCCGCCGCCCGCTGCGCCCACCGGGGTGACGGTCAGGCGCAGCGCGTAGTGCCGGCCCTGCGGGCCCTGCCAGGGGATCGGTTCGGGCAGGCGGATGGTCTGGCGATGCTGGAGGCAGCCGAGCACGGTGTCCACGACCAGCGGGGTCTGGTCGGTGAAGTCGCGCAGCAGCTCGCCCACCGGACGGCCTTTGGCCGCGCGCAGGTCCAGTCCCGTGAAGGTCTCGGCGACCGGGTTGAGCAGCACGACGCGGGTGTCCTCGTCGATCGTGAGCACGGCGTCGGCGATCGAGCGCAGCGTGGCGTCGGCATCGTGGCGGGCGCGAGCGAGCGAGCCGCGCGTGCGCTCGAGGAAGTGCAGCAGCCACAGCAGTGCGCCCAGCAGCAGGGCGCCCAGCGCCCCTGCCGGGGGGATCCACAGGCGCAGCCCATGGAGGGCCGCACCGCTGGCGAGCGGCGGCAACAGGCACAGGCCGCCGAGCACGAGTGCGCCGCGCAGGCCGAAGCGGGGCTGGATCAGGCCCGTGAGCGCGACGAAGAACAGACTGAAACCGAGCACGAGGCCAGTGTCGGCGCTGCGGTACACGAGACCGCTGCGCAGCGCCTCGTAGGCGCGGGCGTGGAACTCGACCGCGGCCATCAGCTGGCCCTGAGGCGAGCTCGGCGTGGCGAGTCCGGCGTCGATGCCGCCGGCGGTGGCGCCGACGAAGACGGCGCGCCCCGCGAGTTCGTGGACGCGCTCGGGCTGGCTCAGAAGCGTGAAGTACGACCGCTGTTCGGGCTTGCTGGCGGCGTCGGGGAAGGGCAGCAGCAGCTCGTCCGCGCGTACCCAGCCAGGGTGGTACGCCACCCGGCGCAGCCATGCCGGCTGTTGCGCATTGAGGCTCGCGCCGTTGCGCAGCTCGTTTCCGGTTGCGCGCTTCAGCGTGGCGAGGGCGAGTGAATCCCAGCTCGGGCTGGGGCTGCCGGCGCGGGCGAAGGTGCGGCGGACGAGGCCGTCGGCGTCGAGTTCGACGTCGACGTGGCCGAGGCCGGCGGCGCTGGCCAGTAGCAGGGGGTTGGGCAACAGCTCTGCGATTGCTTCGGTCTTGGCCCCGCCATCGGCGGCGCGCGGCGCCAGCGCCAGGATCACCCGGCCCGAGGCCTTCATGGCCGCGGCGAGTTCGGCGTCACCGGGTGCGGGCTCGGGGAACAGGATCGACATCCCGATCGCCGACACGCCGACCGCAGTCAGACCGTCGATGAGCTCGGCATGCACGTTGCGGTTCCACGGCCAGCGCCCGAGCGCGTCGACGCTCGCCTCGTCGATCGCGACCACGGTCGACGCCGGAGCCAGCGCGGCGGCGCGGAAAACGGGCTCGATCGTGTCGTACAGCAGCAGGTCGAGGCGCTTCAGGCCGTTCCAGCCCGGCAGCACGAGCAGGCTGGCGAACAGGCCCGCGAGCAACCAGGCGCCGCGGTCACCGAGCACGCCCTGGCGCCTGCCCGGTTTCATAGCGCCAGCAGCAGGGGCAGCAGGATCAGCAACGCGCGCCAGTGCGTGTGCGGCACCTCGATCTGTTGCGCCTTGCCCCAGGGGCCGGGCGGGCTGCCCGCTTCCTGGCTGCGGATGCGCACATGCCACACGCCCGCGGGTGGCGTGGCGATGCTCAACTCGGCGGCCTGGGTGTCCAGTTCGTACTCGGGGGCAGCGAAGTCGGCCGCGCTGCTCAGTTGCACCTGATAGCGCTGCGCGCCGTCGCTCGCGCGCCAGCGCAGGTGCAGGGTGTAGCCGTCGACATCCGGTGCCTCGGGCACTGGGCCGGGCGGTGGGCGGTGGAAACGCTGCACGTCGGAGAACGGCCCGCGCCCCTCGGCGGCGGTGCTGACCGCGATGCGCCAGAAGTAGTCGCCGGCGGCCAGCGCCTCGTCCAGCACCAGCCCTGGCGCAGTGAGATCGTCGCGCTGCAGCACCCGGTCCTGGAAGTGGGCGTCGCGCGCAAGCTCGAAGTGGTAGCGCTCGGCGTCGGCGTTGGCCGCCCAGGCAAAGGCGACGCCTTCGTCGGTGGCAAAGCCGTCGGGCGCCGGCAGGCTGGGGAAGGGGGGCTCGGGACGGGCGTCGATGACGATGCTGCGCTCGGCGTCGACGCCTTCGAGGCCGCGGCCGTCGATGGCGCGCACGCGCAGGCGATAGCTGCCGTCGGCGAGCCCGGCATGGCCGAGCACGGCCGCTTCCGCCCCGCTGCGGTCGGATTCGATTGCACTGAAGCCCGTCAGCGGCGCGATCTGGGTGCGGTAGCCGCGCGCCCCTTCGACGGCCGCAATCGGCACCCGGAAGGGGACGCGCTCGAGGCGCTCGGGCAGGGTGTCGAGCTCGGGCGCCGGCAGCAGCGCCGACGCCTTCTCGGGCGCGCGTCCGCGCGCGCTGAAGGTGCCGGTGCCGGCCGGCAGGCGGGTCACGCCGCGGCTGTTGCGCAACGCCACCTCGCCTTCGAGGGTCTCGGCGCGCACGCCATCGGCCTCGGCGCTGACGCGGAAGTCGGTCCCGCGCACCGCCGCCAACGCCGCCGGAGTCTGGATCATGAACCGCCCCCCGCTGCGATTGCCAGGGGTGACGGCACTCTCGACATGGCCCTGCTGCAGCTCGATGTGCACCTGTTGCGCGCCCGAGGCCCTCAACCGGCGTATCTCATCGAGGCGCAGCTCGGTGTTGTTGCCGACCAGGCTGCGGCTGCCGTCGGCAAATTCGAGGGTGAGGCTGCCATCGGCGCCGCTGCGGAGGTGCGTGCCCGGCGCCAGCGTCATGCCCGCCGCGAGCGGCGCCATCGTCCCGTCGACCCAGCGCTCGACCGTGCCGCGCATGTCGAGCACGCGTGCCGTGTCCCTGTCGCCACGCATCCAGGCGACGGGAATGCGCAGCCGCGTTCCGGGTTGAATCGCCAGCGGGTCGAGGATGCGGTTGTAGTCCTGGATGCGCGGCCAGTAGTCGATGCTCTTCAGGTAGCGCTGGGTGATGTTCCAGGGGTTGTCGCCGGGGCGCACGACATAGATGACGTCCTGCGCCAGCGCCGCATTGCAGCACGCTGCGAGCGCAAGACCGAGCAGGGTGGCGCGGGCTCGCGCCGGTCGCGCTGATTCGGGAGGGCAGGCCTGCATGGCGGTTCCTGGATATGCAGATCGATCAGCGGTGTTCTTCTTGGGGGTCATCGCGAATTGCCCCGGAATAATACATTGCGCTTGCTTCGAACAATATGTTTGGGCGATGCCGGCGGGCGCGGCGGACGGCTTGTCGTGCGCCTGGCACGCGGCGCGGCGGTGCGCAGCGGAGCGGGCGCTACAATGCTGGCCTTACCTGCAAACGGAGCCGCTCATGGCCGAAGTGTTCTTCTCCCCCTGCCCGCGCGGACTCGAGGCCCTGCTCGCTGCCGAACTCGAGCGCCTGGGCGGGCGCGAGCTGCGCGCGCTGCACGGCGGGGTGAGCTGGCAGGGCGACTGGACGGCCTGCCAGCGCGCGAACCTCGAGAGCCGGCTTGCCACGCGCGTGATGTGGCGCGTCGCCCAGGGTCGCTACCGGGCCGAGATCGACATCTACAAGCTGGCCTACAGCGTGACCTGGGCGAAATGGTTCACCGCCGATGACAGCATCCGCATCTACGTCACCGCGCAGAAATCACCGCTGAAGAGCCTCGAGTTCATCACCCTGCGCGTGAAGGACGCGGTGTGCGATCACTTCCGCACCGTGAGCGGCAAGCGGCCGAGCGTGGACACCGCGAACCCGGCGGTGCGCATCCACGTCTTCCTGACCGCGGACACCGTCACCCTGTACCTCGACACCTCGGGCGAGCCGCTCTACAAGCGCGGCTACAAGCCGGCCGCGGTGGAGGCGCCGGTCAAGGAGAACCTCGCCGCCGGCATCCTGTGCCTGAGCGGCTGGCAGCCCGGCGAGGCGCTGCTCGACCCGATGTGCGGTAGCGGCACCTTCCTCATCGAGGCGGCGCAGATGGCGCTCGACATCGCGCCGGGGCTGGGGCGCGGCTTCGCGTTCGAGCGTTTCCGCCACCACGACCGCGCGGGCTGGGCGGCGGTGCGGGCGGCAGCCGAGCGCCGGCGCCAGCAGCCCCGGGCGCTGGCGGTGTTCGGCTCGGACGTGGTCGGCGAATGGGTGCGGCGCAGCCGCGTCAACCTCGAGGCGGCCGGGCTCGCCGACTGCGTGCAGCTCGAGCGCGCCGACCTGCTCGAGCGCCGGCCGCCGGCGGCCGAGGGGGTGATGGTCGCCAATCCGCCCTATGGCGTGCGCCTGGGCGAGACGGAAGAGCTCGCCGCCTTCTACCCGCGCCTGGGCGATGCGCTCAAGCGCAGCTGGGGCGGCTGGCGTTGCTATTTCTTCAGCGCGGACCCGCAGTTGCCCAAGCTCATCGGTCTCAAGGCGAGCCGGCGCACGCCGCTGTTCAACGGCGCGCTCGAGTGCCGGCTGTACGAATACCGCATGGTGAGCGGCAGCAACCGCAGCCGCGTGGCACCGGACAGGGCGGCAGGCTGAGCGCCGGGCGCGGGCTCAGAGCATGCCGAGATTCTGCAGGCCAGAGCCCGGGTCCTGGTCGCCGTGGCGGCTATTGAGCTTGATCTGCAGGCGCAGGTCGTTGATCGAGTCGGCATTGCGCAGCGCGTCCTCGTAGGTGATGAGCTCGTCCTCGTAGAGCTGGAACAGCGACTGGTCGAAGGTCTGCATGCCCAGCTCGCGCGAGCGCTTCATGATCTCCTTGATCGCCGGGATGTCGCCCTTGTAGATCAGGTCCGAGATGAGCGGCGAGTTGAGCAGCACCTCGACCGCCGGCACGCGGCCCTTGCGGTCCTTCATCGGCAGCAGGCGCTGCGACACCATGGCGCGCAGGTTCAGCGACAGGTCCATCAGCAGTTGCTGGCGCCGGTCCTCGGGGAAGAAGTTGATGACGCGGTCGATGGCCTGGTTGGCGCTGTTGGCGTGCAGCGTGGCGAGGCAGAGATGGCCGGTTTCGGCAAAGGCGATCGCGTAGTCCATGGTCTCGCGGTCGCGGATCTCGCCCATCAGGATCACGTCGGGCGCCTGGCGCAGGGTGTTCTTCAGCGCCGCCTCCCAGGACTCGGTATCCACGCCGATCTCGCGCTGCGAAATGATGCAGTTCTTGTGGGCGTGCACGAACTCGATCGGATCCTCGATCGTGATGATGTGGCCGTAGGTGTTCTCGTTGCGGTAATCGACCATCGAGGCCAGCGAGGTCGTCTTGCCGGTGCCGGTGCCGCCGACGAAGATCACCAGGCCGCGCTTGGTGAGGGCGATGTCGGTCAGTACCGGCGGCAGCCCGAGTTCCTCGAACTTGGGGATGCGCTGGGGGATGGTGCGCAGCACCAGGCCGACACGCCCCTGCTGCACGAAGGCGTTGGCGCGGAAGCGGCCGATGCCCGAGGGCGAGATGCCGAAGTTGCATTCCTTGTGCGCCTCGAACTCGGAGGCCTGGCGATCGTTCATGATTGCGCGCGCCAGTTCGGCCGTGTGCTGCGGCTGCAGCACCTGGTTGGACTGCGGCACGATGCGGCCGTCGATCTTGATCGCCGGCGGAAAACCGGTGGTGATGAAGAGGTCGGAGCCATTCTTCTGCAGCATCAGCCGCAGCAGATCGTTCATGAACTTGAGGGCCTGGTCGCGTTCCATCTTTCCAACTCCTGGCGCCGGCGGTCGCCCGCGGCGTGCTGCGCTGTGCGGTCGACGGGCCGGCTTGGGGCGGGCACCGTCGGGTCCTGGGGCTGTGGTCCGGGCCGGTCGCGACCGGCCGCGTGCCTTATGCGAAATTGTCCTTGTTCTGGGCCCGGATGCGGGCCTCGGCGGCCGACACCACATTGCGGCGGACGAGGTCGGCGAGGCACTGGTCGAGCGTCTGCATGCCGACGTTCTGGCCGGTCTGGATCGACGAGTACATCTGCGCGATCTTGTTCTCGCGGATCAGGTTGCGGATCGCGGGGGTGCCGATCATGATCTCGTGCGCCGCCACGCGGCCGGCGCCGTCCTTGGTCTTGAGCAGGGTCTGCGAGATCACCGCGCGCAGCGACTCGGACAGCATCGAGCGCACCATGTCCTTCTCGGCCGCGGGGAAGACGTCGACGATACGGTCGATCGTCTTGGCCGCCGACGAGGTGTGCAGGGTGCCGAACACGAGGTGGCCGGTCTCGGCCGCGGTGAGCGCGAGGCGGATCGTCTCGAGGTCGCGCAACTCGCCTACCAGGATCACGTCGGGGTCTTCGCGCAGCGCGGCGCGCAGCGCGTTGTTGAAGGACATCGTGTCGCGATGCACCTCGCGCTGGTTGATCAGGCAGCGCTTGGATTCGTGCACGAATTCGATCGGGTCCTCGACGGTGAGGATGTGGCCGTATTCGTTCTCGTTGACGTAGTCGAGCATCGCCGCGAGCGTGGTCGACTTGCCCGAGCCGGTGGGGCCGGTGACCAGTACGATGCCGCGCGGCTGGTTGGCGATGTCCTTGAAGATCTTCGGGCAGTTGAGCTCTTCGAGGGTGAGCACCTTGGTCGGAATGGTCCGGAACACCGCGCCCGCGCCGCGATTCTGGTTGAAGGCGTTGACCCGGAAACGCGCCAGATTGGGCACGGCGAAGGAGAAGTCGCACTCCCAGGACTCCTCGTACTGCTTGCGCTGCGCGTCGTTCATGATGTCGTACACCATGGCATGCACTTCCTTGTGCTCGAGCGGCGGCAGGTTGATCCTGCGCACGTCGCCGTGCACCCGGATCATCGGCGGCAGGCCGGCAGACAGGTGCAGGTCGGACGCCTTGTTCTTGACGGCAAAGGCGAGCAGTTCGGTGATGTCCATGGTGTCGGCGGCGCGCGGCGGCGCAAAAAGGAGGCAACGCGGCAATGCTATACTTTTTGCGCTTTGCCCTTGAGGAAATAGGCCACGGAATATGACGACAATTGCCGAGCGACTGCACGCGGTGCAGGCCCGCATCGCTGCCGCCGCGCGGGCCTCGGGTCGTGAGCCGGCGTCGGTCGATCTGCTGGCCGTGAGCAAGACCTGGCCGGCCGAGGCGGTGCGCGAAGCAGCCCTTGCCGGTCAGCGCCGTTTTGGCGAGAACTACGTGCAGGAAGGCGTCGACAAGATCGATGCCCTGCGCACGCTCGGTCTCGAGTGGCATTTCATCGGTCCGCTGCAGAGCAACAAGACACGGCCGGTGGCCAATGCCTTCGACTGGGTGCACAGCATCGACCGCCTCCGGATCGCCGAGCGCCTGTCGGCGCAGCGCGACGTGCATCTGCCGCCGCTCAATGTGTGCATCCAGGTCAACGTCAGCGGCGAGGACAGCAAGAGCGGCATCGCGCCGGGCGAGACGCTCGCGCTGGCCAGGGCGGTGGCCGCCTTGCCCCGGCTGCGCCTGCGCGGCCTGATGTGCATCCCCGAGCCGAGCGAGGATGCGGCGCTGCTGCAGGCGCGCTTTGCCCTGCTGCGTGGCCTGCGGGATGAACTCGTGGCCGCGGGCCTGGCCGTCGACACCTTGTCGATGGGCATGTCGCACGACCTCGAGGCGGCGGTCGCCGCGGGGGCGACCGTGGTGCGTGTGGGCACGGCCATTTTCGGCGAGCGCCGCGCGCCGGCTTCAACCCGGGCTTCAAGCCTTTCCGCCTGACGCCGGCATGCGGCGTCGGCTCATCCATCCAGGTCAGCTCATGAAGATCACTTTTCTTGGCGGCGGCAACATGGCCACCGCTCTCATCGGCGGCATGATCGAACGCGGCTTCGAGGCCGCCGCCATCCAGGTCGTCGAACTGGGTGCCGCGGCGCGCGAAGCCCTGGTGCAGCGCTTCGGCGTGCGCGCGATCGAGGCGGCAGATGACGCGGCGATCGCCTGCGAGGTGCTGGTGCTCGCGGTCAAGCCGCAGCAGATGA
>NZ_DAOMPS010000011.1:0-39477 GCF_035444905.1 Thauera sp. | reverse complement strand
GACGCGGCGATCGCCTGCGAGGTGCTGGTGCTCGCGGTCAAGCCGCAGCAGATGAAGGCGGCGCTCGCGCCCTTGGCCGGGCGCCTGCAGCAGCAACTGGTCATCAGCATCGCCGCCGGCCTGCGCCTCGACGCGCTGGGCCGCTGGCTGGGCAGCGCGGGCGCGCCCTACACCCGCCTCGTGCGCTGCATGCCCAACACGCCGGCCCTGATCGGTGCCGGCGTAACCGGCCTGTATGCCCACCCCGCGGTCGACGCCGCCGGTCGCGAGGCGGCCGAGCGCATCCTCGCTGCGGTCGGCAGCACGGTATGGGCCGACAGCGAGGCCCAGATGGATGCAGTGACGGCGATCTCGGGCAGCGGCCCGGCCTACGTGTTCCACTTCATCGAGGCGCTCGAGGCCGCCGGGCGCGCGCTCGGCTTCGATGAGGCGGCGGCGCGCCGTCTGGCGATCGACACCGCGCTGGGCGCGGCGAAGCTCGCGGCGAGCGCCGAGGATTCGCCAGCGCTGCTGCGCCAGAAGGTGACTTCCAAGGGCGGCACGACCGAGGCTGCGCTCGCCAGCCTGGCTGCGGCTGGCTGGCACGATGCGCTGATCGAGGCGGTGCGGGCGGCCGCGGCGCGCGGCCGCGCCCTCGGCGACGAACTCGGCAAGGACTGACACGATGCTTGCCAACATAATGCTGCTGGTACTCAACACCGTCTGCGGCTTCATCACGCTGATGCTGCTCGCGCGCTTCTACATGCAGTGGCAGCGCATCTCGTTCCGCAACCAGATCGGCCAGTTCGTCGTCACCACCACCGACTGGGTCGTGCGCCCGCTGCGCCGCTTCGTGCCCGGGGTGTTCGGCCTCGACATGGCCAGCCTGCTGCCGGCCTGGCTGGTGCAGGTGCTGCTGGTGGCCTTCGAGCTCAGCCTGCGTGGCGCCGTGTTCAGCGGCAGCGCGGGCGCGGTCGCGCTGGGCCTGGTCGGCGTCGGCCTGATCGAGACCCTGCGCATGATGGTGTATCTGCTGTTCGCCATCGTGCTCGGTTCGGCCCTGCTGTCCTGGGTCAGCCCGCACGCACCGCTGGCGCCGCTGCTGCATGCGCTCGCCGACCCCTTCCTGCGCCCCTTCCGCCGCGTGGTGCCGAGCATCGCCAACGTCGACCTGTCGCCGCTGGTGTTGCTGCTGGTGTTGCAGATCGTGCTGATGGTGCTCGCCGGCATGCGCAACAGCTTCGCGCCGCTGCTGTTCGGGGGCTGAAGGCACCTCGCGGGGGCCGGCCGGCACCGGCTCAGTCGCTGTCGTACATCACCTGACCTTCGACCAGGGTGTAGCGCACCTTGCCCGGCAGCTCCATGCCGAGGAAGGGCGTGTTCTTGCCCTGGCTCTTCAGGCTGTCGCGCGTGATGGCGATGTGTGCCGCGGGGTCGAACACGCATACGTCGGCGCGCGCGCCCACCGACAGGTGGCCGGCCTTGGTGATGCCGACGATCCTGGCCGCGTCCGAGGTGATGCGGGCCAGCCCGTCGAGCAGCGACAATCCGGCGCCGTCCGCCCACTTCAGGGTCAGCGGCAGCAGCAGCTCCAGCCCGGTGGCGCCGGGTTCGGCTTCGGCAAACGGCGCCTGCTTGCCGTCGTCGTCCACCGGCGTGTGGTCCGAGCACAGGGCGTTGATGCGGCCCTCGGCCAGGCCCTTGCACAGCGCTTCGCGGTCGCGCTGGCTGCGCAGTGGCGGGATCAGGTGGCAGTTGGGGTTGAAGTAGCCGATGTCCATGTCGCACAGGTGCACATGGTTGATCGACACATCGCAGCTGACGTCCATGCCCTCGGCGCGCGCCTGCTCGATCAGGGCGAGGCCGGCTGCGGACGACAGGCGGGTGATGTGCAGGCGCGCGCCGGTGATCTTGGCGAGTTCCAGATAGGTGTACAGCGCGACCGTCTCGGCCGCGACCGGGATGCCGGCAAGGCCCAGCCGGGTCGCGACCTCGCCGTCGTGGGCATTGCCGCCGCGGGCGAGGAAGGGGGCGATCGGCTGCAGCCAGACGCGGAAATCGAAGGTGGCGGCGTACTGCAGCGCGCGCATCAGCACGCCGTTGTCGACGATCGGCACGTTGGCCTGGGAGAAGGCGACGCAGCCGGCCTCGACCAGTTCGGCCATCTCGGACAGGCGCTCGCCCTTGAGGCCGATGGTGAGCGCGCCGACCGGGTAGATGTGGGCGCGGTTCAACTTTTTGGCGCGGTAGGTGAGCATCTCGACCAGGCCGGGCTCGTCGAGCGCGGGGTCGGTGTCGGGCGGGATCGCCAGGCTGGTGACGCCGCCGGCCATCGCCGCTTCCATCTCGGATTCGAGCGTGGCGCGGTATTCGAAGCCGGGTTCGCGCAGGCGCGCGGCGAGGTCGATGAAGCCGGGCGCGACCACCAGGCCGCTGGCGTCGATGTGGCGCTGGGCGACGAAGCCGTCAGGCGCGCTGCCAAGGGCGACGATCTTGCCGCCGGCCACATAGACGTCTTGCACCCGGTCGGTGCGATTGGCCGGATCGACGAGGCGACCGTTGGAAATCAGGATGTTCATGCGTGATTGCCTATCCGTAGCGGGCGCTCAGTGGCTGCCCAGCATGCTCATGACCGCCATGCGCACGGCGATGCCGAAGGTGACCTGGGGCAGGATGACCGCCTGCGCGCCGTCGGCCACCGCCGAGTCGATCTCGACGCCGCGGTTCATCGGCCCCGGGTGCATGACGATGGCGTCGGGCCTGGCGAGCGCCAGCTTGTCGGCGGTGAGGCCCCAGATCTTGTAGTACTCCTGCGGCGTCGGCAGCAGGGCGCCGTTCATGCGCTCGTTCTGCAGGCGCAGCATCATCACCACGTCCACGCCCTTCAAGCCTTCGCGCATGTCGTGGAATACGCGCACGCCGAGGCGCTCGACGTCGGTCGGCAGCAGGGTTCGGGGGCCGATCACGCGCACCTCGGGCACGCCGAGCGTGGTCAGTGCGGCGATCTGGCTGCGCGCCACGCGCGAGTGCAGCACGTCGCCGACGATCGCCACCGTCAGGTTGCTGAAGTCGCGCTTGAAGTGGTGGATGGTGTACATGTCGAGCAAGCCCTGCGTCGGGTGCGCATGGCGGCCGTCGCCGGCATTGACGACGCGGATGTGGTCGCGCCCGGTGTGGTGCAGGTGCTGGGCGATCAGCATCGGCGCGCCGCTGGCGGCGTGGCGCACGACGAACATGTCGGCCTGCATCGCGCACAGGTTGTCGACGGTGTCGAGCAGGCTCTCGCCCTTGGCCGCCGAGCTGGTGTTGATGTTGAGGTTCACCACGTCGGCCGACAGGCGCTTGGCGGCGATCTCGAAGGTGGTGCGGGTGCGCGTCGAGTTCTCGAAGAACAGGTTGAACACGCTTTTGCCGCGCAGCAGCGGCAGCTTCTTGACCTCGCGCTCGGCCACCTCGGTGAAGGGCGCTGCGGTGTCGAGGATGGCGGTGAGGATGTCGCGCGGCAGACCGTCGAGCGTCAGCAGGTGCTGCAGTTCGCCGTGCTTGTTGAGCTGGGGATGGCGCATCGGGCTTGCCTCGGAATCAGCGGTTGGCCGGGGCCGGTTGGACCTGGGTGAGCTTGAGGGTGAAGCGGCCGGCGTCGTCGCGCAGCAGCTCCAGGTTCTGCTCGCGCGCCAGGGGCGTGGCCAGGGTATGGGCACAGTAGCGCGCGGCGATCGGCAGTTCGCGGCTGCCGCGGTCGACCAGCACGGCAAGCTCGACCACGGCTGGCCGCCCGAAGTCGAACAGCTCGTTGAGGGCGGCGCGCGTGGTGCGGCCGGTGTATAGCACGTCATCGACCAGGATCACGTGCGCGCCATCGACGTTGAAGGCGATGCCGGTGCGCTGCGGCCTGGCGTGCAGGCCCTTGCTCGCATAGTCGTCGCGGTAGAAGGAGACATCGATGGCGCCCAGCGGCTGGGCGATGCCCAGTTCGGCGTGCAGGCGCTCGGCCAGCCACAGGCCGCCGGTGTAGATGCCGACCAGCGCGGTGGCGGGCGTGACGTGAGGGCGGATCTGTTCGGCGAGCTGCCGGCACAGGGCTTCGGCATCAAGGTCTTTCATGGCGACGGGCGTCCAGGAAGGTTTGCAGGATGATCTGCGCAGCGGCAGCGTCGAGCACTGCCTTGCGCTCGCGCCAGCCCTTGAGGCCGGCCTCGGTGAGTTCGGATTCGGCGGCGACCGAGCTCAGGCGCTCGTCCACCGTCAGCACCGGCAGCGCGAAGCGGCCGTTGAGCTGGTTGGCGAAGCGTCGGCAGCGCGCGGTGAGGGCATGCTCGCGGCCGTCGAGATGGCGCGGAATGCCGACCACCAGGGCGACCGGGCGCCATTCGGCGATGAGGCGGGCGATGGCCTTGAAGCGGGCATCGCCCGCTTCTTCGTGCACGGTGGTCAGTGCGCTGGCCTGGCCGGTCTCGAGCTCGCCGGTGGCGACGCCGATGCGCGCAAGGCCGAAGTCGAAACCGAGCAGGGTGCCGCGCTCGGGCAGGGCCGTGCCGGCGGGCGGGGCTTCAGGGGCGGAGGGCGCGGCGCGTGCCGCATCAGGCATGCCCGGCAACCTCGCTCAGGTTGGCGAAATCCACCCCGAGCTTCTGCATCGCGGCCGCCAGGCGCTCTTCGGGCGGCAGGTCGAAGATGATCGCCATGTCCGCCGGCACCGTCAGCCAGGCATTGTCCATCAGCTCCTGCTCAAGCTGGCCGGCGGCCCAGCCGGCGTAGCCGAGGGTGACGAGCACATCCTGCGGTTCGCCGCTGGCACCGATCGCCTGCAGCACGTCGCGGCTGCTGGTAAGGCCGACCTCGTCATTGACCCTGAGCGTGGAATGCCACTCGCCGATCGGGCGATGCAGCACGAAGCCGCGGTCGGTCTGCACCGGGCCGCCGAAATACACCGGCTGCGCGGCGAAGCCCTCGGCCTCGAGTGGCAGGTCGATGCGCTCGAACAGCGTCGCCAGCGTCATGTCGATCGGACGATTGACGATGATGCCGAGCGCCCCCTGGTCGTTGTGTTCGGCGATGTAGGTCAGGGTGCGCGTGAAATGCGGATCGGCCATGTTGGGCATGGCGATCAGGAAGTGATGCGTGAAATTGGCCGTGGGGGTGTCCATGCGCGGGATTTTACGCCCATCGCCCGCGTTCATGGGCAAGTGGTGCGTGATCGGAGTGGTCAGGATGGCGCATAATCGCACATCTGTTTTGTCCAGGACAAACCATGTCTTCCGCCCTTGTCTGGTTCCGCCGCGACCTGCGCTGCTTCGATCACGCGGCGCTCCATCATGCGCTGCGATTTGCCGATCGCGTGCATTGCGTCTTCGTTTTCGATCGCGAGATCCTCGACGCCTTGCCGACGCGGGCCGACCGCCGGGTGGAGTTCATCCAGCGCAGCCTGGTCGAGCTCGACGCCGGGCTCGAGGCCCTGGCGCGCCAGGCGGGGGTGGCTGGTGCGGGCCTGATCGTGCGCCACGGCCGCGCCGACGAATCGATCCCGCAACTGGCGTGCGAGCTGGGTGTGGACAAGGTCTTCGCCAATCGCGACTACGAGCCGGCGGCCATCGTGCGCGACAGCCGGGTGGCGCAGCGGCTGGCGCAGGAGGGGATCGGTTTCGAGGATTTCAAGGACCAGGTCGTGTTCGAGCGCGACGAGGTGCTGACCCTGGCCGGAAAGCCCTTCAGCGTGTTCACGCCATACAGGAATGCATGGCTGAAGGCGCTCGACGACGCGCAACTCGCAGCCTGGCCGATCGAGCCCTACGCCGCGCGCCTCGCCCCTCGCCCGCCCGGCGAACACCTGCCGACGCTGGCCGACATCGGCTTCGAGCCGACCAATCTGGCCGACATGAAGATGCCGGTGGGCATGAGCGGCGGCCGCCAGCTGTTCGAGGACTTCCTCGGCCGCATCGACCGCTACAAGCGTGCGCGCGACTTTCCGGCGGTGAAGGGGGTGAGCTACCTGTCCACCCATCTGCGCTTCGGCACGGTGTCGATCCGCGCCCTCGCCGCGGCCGCCCGTGGGCGTGCGGGCGAGGGGGCCGGGAGCTGGCTCAACGAGCTGATCTGGCGCGATTTCTATCACATGATCCTGTGGCACAACCCGCATGTGCTCGAGCACGCCTTCCGGCCGGAATACGAGCGTATCGCGTGGGACGACGCCCCGGCGCTGTTCGAGGCCTGGTGCGAGGCCCGCACCGGCTATCCGATCGTCGATGCGGCGATGCGCCAGCTCAACCAGACCGGCTACATGCACAATCGCCTGCGCATGATCGTGGCGTCCTTCCTGACCAAGGACCTGGGCATCGACTGGCGGCGCGGCGAGCGCTATTTTGCCGACCACCTCAACGACTACGACCTCGCCGCCAACAACGGCGGCTGGCAGTGGGCGGCGTCCACCGGCTGCGATGCCCAGCCCTGGTTCCGCATCTTCAATCCGGTGACCCAGTCGGAGAAGTTCGACCCCGAGGGGCGCTTCATCCGCCGCTATCTGCCCGAGCTCGCGCGCGTGCCGGACAAGTTCATCCACGCGCCGTGGACCATGGGCGGCGTCGACCAGGCCGCCTGTCGCACCCGGATCGGCATCGACTACCCGGCGCCGGTGGTCGACCATGCGGCGGCGCGCGAGCGCACGCTGGCGCGCTTCGGCGTGCTCAAGGGGTGAGTGTCGAGGGCCGTGCTTCGCGGCCGGCCGCGGGACGCTGATGCCGGGCGCCAGATGCGGGACAATGGCGCGGCGCCTCGCCGTTGCCGCGCCTTCCCAGCTCTCCGGAAACCCAACGATGAAATCCGCCCCGTCAGCGTCCTCCTCCTTCGATTTCGACCGCATCATCGATCGCCGCGCCCTGCCTGGCGAGAAGTGGGGGCGCTACGCCGATCGCGATGTGCTGCCCTTGTGGGTGGCCGACATGGACTTCGCCGCGCCGCCGGCCATCATCGATGCGCTGCACGCCCGCATCGACCATCGCGTGTTCGGCTACACCGACGCCTGGCCGTCCTTGGTCGAGGCGGTGGTGGACGGCCTGCAGCGGGACCATCACTGGCGCATCGAGCCCGAGTGGCTGGTGTGGCTGCCCGGGGTGGTGACCGGCTTCAACCTCGCCTGCCTGATCGCTGGCGAGGCGGGAGATGGGGTGCTGACCGCGACCCCGGTGTATCCGCCCTTCCTGTCGGCGCCCGCCAATACCGGGCGGGTTCTGCAGCGTTGCGAGCTGGTGCTGCGCGACGGTCGGTGGCAATTTGACTGGGCGGCGCTGGAGGCCGCGTGCAGCGATCGCAGCCGCCTGCTGCTGCTGTGCAGTCCGCACAACCCGGTCGGTCGTGTGTTCGACGAGACCGAACTGCGCCGGCTGGCGGACTTCGCCGCGGCGCACGATCTGCTGATCTGCGCCGACGAGATCCACTGCGGGCTCGTGCTCGACGCGGATCGCCCGCACCGTCCGATCGCGGCGCTCGACGAGGCCACCGCCAGGCGCACGATCACCCTGATGGCGCCGTCCAAGACCTGGAACATCGCGGCCCTCTATTGTGCGTTCGCGGTGATCCCGGATGCGGCCCTGCGGCAGCGCTACCGGCGTGCGATGCGCGGCCTCGTGCCCCATGTCAATGTGCTCGGCATGGTGGCGGCGGAAGCCGCCTATCGCGACGGCGAGCCCTGGCGCCAGGCCCTGCTGGCCTACCTGCGCGGCAACCGCGATCGCGTGGTCGAGGCCGTCGGCGCGATGCCGGGTCTGCAGCTGAGCGCGCCGCAGGCGACCTACCTGGCCTGGATCGATTGCCGCAGCCTGATGGCGGAGCGGGGGGTGAGCGAGCCCGCGGCCTTTTTCGAGGCGGCCGGCGTCGGCCTGTCCGACGGCGCAGCCTTCGGCGCGCCGGGCTTCGTGCGGCTCAACTTCGGCTGTCCGCGCCCGACGCTGGACGAGGCGCTGGCACGCATGGCCCGCGCCCTCGCGGCTTGAGCGGGCCCGCGCCGGGGCCCGCGTCTCAGACCCGCGCCGGGGCCGGCCTGCGGGCCGTGTAGCGCGCCACCAGCGCGAGCAGCTCTTCCTCCTGGTAGGGCTTGCCGAGGTAGTGGTTGGCGCCGATCTCCTTCGCATACTGGCGGTGCTTGTCCGCCAGGCGCGAGGTGATCATGACCACCGGCAGGTGCGCCAGGCGCGCATCGGCGCGGATGTTGCGGACGAGGTCGAAGCCGTCCATGCGCGGCATCTCGATATCCGACAGGATCACGTCCGGCACGCTGTCGATGAGCTGCTCGAGCGCCTCGACGCCGTCCTTGGCGGTGATCACGCGGTAGCCCTCGCGCTCGAGCAGGCGGCCGGTGATCTTGCGCACGGTCAGCGAGTCGTCCACCACCATCACCGTCGGCAGGTGCAGCGGCGGCGGGGCGGCCTCGAGCGCGAGGCTCGCGTCGCCATCGTCCTCGGCTCCCCCGGCCAGTCCGCGGCTGGCGAGGGCGACCGGGTTGAGGATCAGCACGACCTCGCCGTCGCCGAGCACCGTCGCCCCGGACATGCCGATGATGCGGGTGAGCTGAGGGCCGGCGTTCTTGACGATGATTTCCTGGTTGCCGCGCAGGCTGTCGATATGGAGCGCGAGCGTCTGCGCCCCGGCGCGCAGCAGCAGCACCCAGTTGTAGCGCTGCTCCTCGGGCCTGGCCTCGCGGTCGCCGAGCAGGCGGGGCAGGTAGCGGTAGGCGAAGCGCTCGCCCTGCCAGTCGATGCCGCGCTCGTCCTGCAGCTTGCGCAGGGCGTCGGGCTTGAGCTCCAGCGCCTGCGCCACCATGCTCGACGGGATCGCCCAGCTGCGGCCGCCGGCACGCACCAGCAAGGCCTGGGTCACGGCCAGGGTGAGTGGCAGGCGGATCTGGAAGCGTGTGCCCTCGCCGCGGCGGCTGACGACATCGACGCGGCCACCGGCCGCGGCGGTCTGGGCCTTGACCACGTCCATGCCCACGCCGCGCCCCGACACGGCCGACAGCTCGGTGGCGGTGCTGAAACCGGAGACGAAGATCAGGTTGGTCAGGCGCTTGTCGTCGGGGTGCTCGTCGGCACCGAGCAGGCCGCGGCTGCGGGCGCGCGCGGCGATGCGCTCGAAGTCCAGCCCGGCGCCGTCATCGGCAATCTCGATGGCGATCTCGTTGCCTTCCTGCGTCACCTTGAGGTCGATGCGACCGGTTTCCGGCTTGCCGGCGGCGGCGCGCAGCTCGGGGGCTTCGATGCCGTGGGCGACGGCGTTGCGCAGCAGGTGCTCGAGCGGCGCGGCCATCTGTTCGAGCACGCTGCGATCGATCTCGATGCGGCCGCCGCGCAGGTCGAGGCTGGCGCGCTTGCCGAGCTCCTTCGCGCTCTGGCGCACCACGCGGTAAAGCCGGCTGGCGAGGCTGTCGAAGGGCAGCATGCGCACCTGCATCAGGCCCTGCTGCAGGTCGCGCGACATGCGCGCCTGAGCGTTGAGCGCAATGTCCGCGCCGTCGAGGTTGTGCAGCAGATTCTGCTGCACGGTGGTGACGTCGTTGACGCTCTCGGCCATCATCCGCGTCAGTTCCTGCAGGCGGGTGTAGCGGTCGAGCTCCAGCGGGTCGAATTCGCCCTCGTGGGAGCCGGCCTGCGCGATGCGCGACTGCATCTGCACTTCGGCCTGAATCTCCACTTCGCGCAACTGGTTGCGCAGGCGGATGACGTTCTCGGTGAGATCGAGCAGCGAACGCCGCAGGGTGCGCAGTTCGCCGTCGATGCGGCTGCGGGCGACGCCGATCTCGCCGGCCTGGTTGACGAAGCGGTCGATCAGCTCGGCGCGCACGCGCAGGGTCGGGCTGGCGATCGGTTCGGCCTCGGCGGCGCGGCTGGCGCTCGCGGGCGAAGGCGTGTCCGTTGCGGCGCTGGCGACCCGCTCGCGGGTGCTTGTGTCGGTTCCCGTCCCCTCCGCAAATTCGAGCGCGAGCGTGTCGATCATCTGTTCGCTGACGTCGAGACCGAAGGCGAGCTCGTCGACCAGGCTGGCGGTACCGTCCCTTGCCGTCAGCCCGTCCTCGAGACGCGACTCGAGCTGGTGCAGATGTTCACCCAGGGTCATCGCGCCGGCCATGCGTGCGCTGCCCTTGAGCGAGTGCAGCAGGCGGGCGACTGCACGCGCGGCCTCCTCGGCCTCGGCCTCGGGGGCGCTGCGCCAGCGGCGCAGGGTGGCGTGCAGCTCGCCGAGCAGCTCGGACGCCTCCTCGAGGAAGATCGGCAGCAACTGGCTGTCGATGTCGTCCTGCGGCGCGGCGCCACGCGGCGGCAGGGCGGGCGGCGGCGCGGCCGCCTCGGCGCCAGGCGCGGCGGGCTTGAGCGCCATGTCGGGCGGTGTGGTGGCAGGCGCGCGGGGCGCTTCGTCGTCAGCGGGGACGTCCGCGAGCGTTGCGGGGGGGGCGCGGAAGTGCGCGTCGAGCGAGGCGACGAGCTCCACCGTGGCGGCCGGCGGCTGCAGGGCGCACACGTCGGCGAGCATCCCGCGCAGGGCATCGAGGCTTGCCGCCAGCAACGCCTGTTCGTCTGCCAGCGGGGGGCGATCGGCGTCGCGCAGGCGCTCGAGCGCATGTTCGAGCGCCCGCCCCAGCGCCTGCGCAGGGCCCAGGCGGGCGGTGCCGGAAATGCCGGCGAAGGTGTGGGCCGCGCGCAGCGCGTCGAGCGAGGGCGGCGCGGTCGGCACGGCGCGCAGGCGGGCGAATTCCTCGCCCAGGGTGTCGAGGTGCTGCGCGGCTTCGGCGCAGTAGAGTTCGTGCAGTGCGCGCGAGATCGCGTGCTCGCCAAGCTGGATCACATCCGGGGGCGGCAGCAGGGGCTCGGGCGTCGCCTCCTGTTGCGCCGCTGCCGTCTTCTCTTCCTCGCCGCTTTCCAGGGCCTCGAAGCGATCGACGGCCTCGGCGGCCCCCAGGGCGTCGATGGATTGCGCCTCGTCGAGCGACTCGAGCTCGTCGAGGCTGTCAGTCACCTCCAGCTCTTCCAGCGCGTCAAGCGCTTCCAGGCTCACTGCCGCCTCGGGCACCAGCGCAGCGTCCACCTCCTCTCCGCTGCCCGCCTGCGAGGCGCTTGCGAGCGGTGGCGCGCCGAGCTCGCCGTCCATCAGGAAGTCGGCGGTCTCGATCACCATTTCGGCGGGCGCCGTCGGCGCGGCCTCCGGCGCGGGCTCGGGTTCGGGCTCGGGAATCAGCGGCAGGGCTTCGCCTTCGGGCGACAGCTGCAGCGTCGGGAAGTCGAGGTCGGTGAGGACGAAGGGTTCCACCTCGTCTCCGGCGGCGGGCGCCTCGGCCAGGGTCGGCGGCGCGCTGAGCAGGGGCTCGACAGGCGGCGTGTCTGCTGCGCGCAGACGCTCGGCCTCGCCGACCAGCGCACTGGCGTCGACCGCGATGCCACCTTGCTGCAGTGCGGCGACCCATGCGGCGAAGCGCTGCTCGCCTTCGTCGATCAGGTGCAGCAGGGCTGGCGTGACCGGCCAGTCGAGCTGCAACCAGCGGTTGAGCGTCTGCTCGACAGCCCAGGCCACTTCGCCGAGCTCGCTGAGGCCGACCATGCGGCCGCTGCCCTTGAGGGTGTGGAAGCCGCGACGGATGGTGACGAGGTGGGACGCTTCGGTCGGCTCGGCGCGCAGCAGCGCGCGGTGCTCGCGCAGCGTCGACAGCACCTCGAGCGCCTCCTCGATGAAGATGCCCAACAGCTCGGCGTCGACCTCGGCCGCGGTCGCCGGTGCCGCCCGGGGTGGCGTCGCCGGCAGGATGGCGGGCTGGGGCGGGGCAAGGTCGAATTCGAGATCCTCGACGAGGGTGATCGCGTCGTCGCCGCCTTCGTCGCCGCTTGCGTCCAGGGCGGCCTCGAGCGGCGCTGCGGGGCGCTCGGCCTCGTCCGCGGCGAGCACGGCGGGCCTCTCGGGTGCCGCGGGACCTTCGGCTACAGCGGGGCCTTCCGGTACGGGGAGGGCTTCTGCTGCGGAGAGGGCTTCAGGGACTGCCAGGCTTTCGGGGGCAGACAGCTCCTCGGGTGCTTCAGGCAAGGCGAGGGGCTCGGCGTCCGCCGGCTCCGCGGCGTGGGTCGCCGGCTTACCGCCGCTGGCCGTTGCCGCGCCGAACGCGAACGCGTCGGCGACGATCTCGGGCTCTGGCATGGCCTGCGTGGCTCGCTCGGGTTCGATCACCGGCGCCTCCGACAGGGCGGCTGCGGTGCTCGGCGCCAGCAATGCGTCAAGTCGGGCGCCGCCGCGCGGCAGGGCCTCGATGTAGAAGCCGAGCGCCGAGAGTTGATGGGCGAGCGCTTCGAACTCGGACTGGTCGGCACTGCTGTCGGTGCTGGCCATGCCGGCAATGCGCACCGCGGCATCGCGCACGAGGCCGAGCGCATCGGTCTCGCCGAGCATGCTCAGCGCGCCGATGATCTGCTGCAGCGGCTTGTGCAGCTGCAGCAGGGGTTCGCGCTTGGCCTGGTTGCGGAAGAAGTCGTCGAGGACCTGCTCGACATGGGCAAGGCTGGCCAGCATCTCCTTCGCAAGCTGGGCGAGCGCCGCCTTTTCCTGCGATTCGCCGGCACCGGCAAGGCCGTCGAGGGCGCTGTCGGCGCCCACGGTCTCGCCGCGCTGCAGGGCGGCGAGACGGGCCAGCGCGGTGTCGGCACGGGCGCCGAAGCTGCGCTCGGGCGGACGGCGCTCGAAGGCGGTCTCGAGCAGCAGCAGGCCGGTGGCGATCTCCAGGGCGCCGGCATCGGAGAACTGCAGCGGGTCGCGGCGCAGCCAGTGGGCGAAATCGCGGACGCCGTCGACGAGGCGTTGCGCGGCCGGGCGGCCGAGCGGCGCCGCGGCCAGGCTGAGGGCGCCGATGGCGTCCTCGAAGCGCGCCAAGGCGACGGCAGTGCCCGAGCAGAACTCGTCCCAGTGCTCGCGCGCCACCGCGAGCTGGCGATTGAGGGTGTCGAGCAGCGGCGCGATCGGCGTGTCGCCAATGGTGGCGCCGGCCTCGGGGATCAGCGCATCGAGTTGCCAGCACGCCTTCACTGCCGCTTGATGCTCGGTGTGGGCCGGCGTGGTGGCGACCTGGTACAGCAGTTCGCGCAGCAGGCGGTCGGGCGCCGCCGGTGCGCCGCTCATCAGGCGGCGAAACTGGGCATCGATCTGGGTACACAGGCGCCTGATCGCCGGTTCGGGCTTCAGGCCGCCGTGCGCCAGGGTGTCGAGAAAGGCGAGGCAGGCCCACCACAGGCTGCGTGCGGCGGGCGTCGGCTGCACCGCCTCGACCTCGGCAATGGCGTCGCGCATGGTGCGCGCACCGTCGCCGGCGGCGCCCCGGCGCAGCCAGTCGAGCAGGCCGCGCTCGAAGCGGCTGCGCGCGGCCCGCAGTCTGTGCGCGGCGTCGCTGTCGGTCGTGGCGTGGGCGTCGCGTGCCGGCGGCCGGCGCGAAAGGTCGGGGTGGAACAGGTCGGCGGCGCTGGCGTCGGCCTGCCCGCGCGCGGCAGCCAGGGCCAGGTAATGCGGTGCCAGGCGCAAGGCCTGATCGGGGGCGCCGTGCGCGAGTTCGTCCAGATAATTGCCGATCACCGCCAGCGAGCGGCGCACCAGGGCGCGCGCCTCGGCGTCGGCCGGGCGCTCGCCGCGGCTCATCGCGCCGAGCAACTGCTCGAGTGCGTCGGTGAACTGCGTCAGGCCGTCGAGGCCGACGATGGACAGCGCGCCGCGCACCTGGTGCAGGTGGGTCTGGGCGAACTGCAGGCCGGATGCGGCATCGTCGCCGTCAGCGCGTTCCAGCGCCTCGCTGGCGCGCGTGAGGGCGGCGTCGATCTCGCCCTTGACCCAGGTCAGCGGCCCCAGGTCCGCCTCGGTGGCGTGTGTCATGGTCGTGTTCCTGCTGCGCCACTCAGACCTTGAAGCCCGACACCGAGCCCTTGAGCTCGACGGCGAGTTCGGCGAGCTGGCCGATCGACACCGCCGTCTGCTTGGTGCCGAGGGTGGTCTGTTCGGTGATGCTGAGGATGTCCTTCATGCTGGCGGCCACGCCCCCGGCGGCAGCGGCCTGCTGCTGGGTGTCGAGCGAGATCTGCTCGATCAGGCGCGCCGTCTCGAGCGAGACCTGGCCGATCTCGGACAGGGCCTGACCGGCGGCGTCCGACAGCTGGGCGCCCTCGACCACGTTGCGGGTGGCGTTTTCCATCGCGCCGACCGCGTCCTGGGTGTCGGTCTGGATGGTCTTGACGATCGCTGCGATCTGCTTGGTGGCCTCGGCCGAGCGTTCGGCCAGGCGCTGCACCTCTTCGGCGACGACGGTGAAGCCACGCCCGGCCTCGCCGGCCGAGGCGGCCTGGATCGCCGCATTGAGCGCAAGGACGTTGGTCTGCTCGGTGATGTCCGAGATCAGCTCGACGATTTCGCCGATCTCCTGCGAGGATTCGCCCAGGCGCTTGATGCGCTTGGCCGTCTCCTGGATCTGGCTGCGGATGTCGTTCATGCCACGGATGGTGTTCTCCACCGCGTCCGCGCCCTTGCGCGCGGCATCGAGCGAGCTGCGCGCGACCCGGGCCGACTGCAGCGCGCGCTCCGAGGACTCGGTCATCGACTGCGCCATGCGCTGCACGCTGTTGCCCGCGTCCTCGATCTCCTGCGACTGGCGCTCGGTGGCCGACAGCAGTTCGGCCGAGGTCTTCTGCGCCGCCTCGGTGGCCGAGGTCACGCGCGTGGCGGCGTCGTTGATGCGGCGCACCAGCACGGCGAGCTCCTCGATGGTGTAGTTCACCGAATCCGCGATCGCGCCGGTGATGTCCTCGGTGACGGTGGCGCGCACGGTGAGGTCGCCGTCGGCGAGATCGCCCATCTCGTTCATCAGGCGCAGGATCGCCTGCTGGGTGAGGTTGCGTTCGCCCTCGGCCTGCTGGCGCTGGCGCTCGGCCTCGAGCCGGCGGGCGGCGACGTCGTTGCCGTAGGCACGCACCATCTGCACCAGCACCAGTACGGCGAGCAGCGCACTGACGGCTGCGAGGCCATGCACCAGGGTGAAGCCGCGCGAGTTGAGGGTCAGCGCCTCGGTGACCGCCGCGCTGCGCGCGAGCAGTGGCACGGAGTCGTCGAAGATCTGGCTGCCGGCCTGCTTGGCCGAGGTCAGGGGCTGGATGTCGCCGAGCAGCTCCACCACGGTCTTCAGCAGCGGCTGCGAGCCCTCGTCGAAGGCGGCGATCTGGCGCCGGAGTTCGGGGTCGGCGGGCATGCGCTGCAACAGTGCGAGGTAGGCGCGCAGGTCGTCGGTGTCCAGGCCGAAGCGCATCGCCACCTCGGTGTCGATGGTGTCGGCGGCCTGCATCGCGCGTACGCCGGCGGCGATGCGCTGCACGAGCGGGACCAGGCTGTGGGCGGCGGCGATCTCGCTCGCCGCGGCGCCGCTGCGCAGGGTGTGGGCCGCGATCTGCTCGCCGAGCAGGGCGAGCTCGGCCGCCCGGCTCTCGAGCGTGGCCGCCGCACTGCCGAGCGCGACCAGGCCCTCGGCCTGTCTCACCAGTTCGCCCGAGTTGCGCTCGGTCTGTCGCCAGGCTTCACCGAGCTGCTGCAGCTGCGGGCGGATCGCGGACGGCGCCGCGGGCAGCCGGGTGCCGCCCACCGTGCCGCCTTCCTCGAGGGCCTGCAGCAGGCCGCTGTAGCGGTTGCGGGCGACGTCGAGTTCGGCGATCGCCGCCGGGTTGCCGCGCAGCGCGAGCTGGGCCGACTTGGCGATCTGCTGCGACAAGGTCTGCAGCTCGCTCGCCGCGCTCACCTGCAGCGTGGCATCCGCGGCCTGGCGACCCTGGTGCACGAGCAGGCCGACGCTGGTGGTGGCGAGGATGGCGAACACGATGCCCAGGCGGCTCAGCCGCGCGGTGAGCGATCCCTCGGCCGCTGCGGCTGCGGGCGCGTTGCGCGGCGTGCCGATGTCGATGATCGTGCTCGACTCGGTGCCGGCGACGTCGGGGGTCGATTCTTTCTTGCTGGCGAACAGTTTCAGGGCCATTGCTTGTACTCGAAGTCCATCGGTGTATGTCGGCGCTCGCGCGGCAGGACTCATTCGAGCCCGGCGTCGAGGAAGTCCGGGTGAGCGAGGAGGCGAGCGACGTCGATCTGCAGCCAGGGGCGCCCCTGCAGGTCGCGCCAGCGGCGGGCAACCCAGGGGCGCGGGTCGGGCACCGGGTCCGCCTCGAAGTCCTCGTGGCTGCGCAGGCCGGTCGAGGCCGAGATCAGCAGCGCGCAGTGGACGCCGTGCCGCACGCCGACCAGCAGCAGGCGGGCCCGTCCAGCGGGAACGATCGGCGCTTGCTGGTTGAACTGCGCGAAGTCGACCACGCCGTAGAGGGTGCCGCGCACATTGGCCAGGCCGCGATACCAGGGGCGGGTCAGCGGCACGGTCGACAGCGGCGGCGAGGGCAGGATCTCGCCGGCCTCGGCGAGTTCGATCAGCCAGTTCTCGCTGCCGCACTGGAAGCCGAGCAGGCCGCGCCGCTCTGCCGTGCGGGCCTCTGCCAGCCGGCGGGCGAGCCGCTCCTGGAATTCGCGCAGGCTGCTGCGGGCCATCGCCGGCCTCAGCCGATCGCCCGGATGCGGGCGATCAGTTCGTCATGGTCGACCGGCTTCACCAGGTAGGCGAAGGCGCCCTGGCGCATGCCCCAGATCTTGTCGGTCTCCTGCCCCTTGCTGGTGCACATGATGATCGGGATGTCGCGCGTGTCGTCGTGGCGCAAGATCGTGCGAGTGGCCTGGTAGCCGTTCATGCCCGGCATCACGACGTCCATCAGGATCAGGTCGGGCTTGTCGGCCTGGCTGCGCGTGATCGCCTCCTCGCCGCTGTCGGCGGTGACAACCAGGTAGCCGTTGCGGGTCAGTACTTCGTGCAGTGCGAGGCGCTCGGTGGGCGAGTCGTCCACCACGAGAATCTTGCGGATCGGCATCGTCTGGGTCCTGCTTGTTGAGCGTTCAGCGCGCGCGGCTGCGCGCGCCATGGCTGGCGACGGCCTTGAGCAGGCTGTCCTTGGTGAAGGGCTTGGTGAGGTACTCGTCGGAACCCACCATGCGACCGCGCGCGCGGTCGAACAGGCCGTCCTTGGACGACAGCATGATCACCGGCGTCGATGACAGGCGAGGGTTCTTCTTGATCAACGCGCAGGTCTGATAGCCGTCCAGGCGCGGCATCATGATGTCGACGAAGATCACGTCGGGGTGGTGGTCGGTGATCTTCGCCAGGGCGTCGAAGCCGTCCTCGGCGAGCAGGACCTCGCAGCCCGCCTGGCCGAGGAAGATCTCGGCGCTGCGGCGGATGGTGTTGCTGTCGTCGATGATCATGACCTTCAACCCGGCAATATCCATGCTCCGTTCCTGCTGCGATAGGGGTGAAAAAAGGGGCGAAAGAGCCGGTCCCGGAAGGCGGCTCAGCGCCACCCCCGGCAGATCAGATCTCCACCATTTCGAAGTCTTCCTTGCGCGCGTGGCACTCGGGACAGGTCCAGTTCGGCGGGACGTCTGCCCAGCGTGTGCCCGGCGCGATGCCTTCCTCGGGCAGGCCGGCGGCTTCATCGTAGATGAAGCCGCAAATCAGGCACATGTAAGTCTTGTAGTCGTTATCGGCCATGGTTCGGCGTGACTTGAGGGTTGGCGGTAGAATTCGCCGCATCTTACCGCATTCACCCAGCCGCCCCTCGTGGCGCATTTCTCGTTCATGCCGATTGCGATTCCCGACAATCCGCCCTGCGTACTGTGCCTGTCGGCGGCCGATGCCACCGGCGGCGGCGGGCTGGCGGCCGACATGCTGACCCTGGCGAGCATGGGCTGCCACCCGCTGCCGGTGCAGACGGCAGCCCTGGTGCGTGACACCCGCGGCATCGACGAGGTGTGGCCGACCGAGCCCGAGTTGCTCGTCACGCAGGCGCGCGCGATCCTCGAGGATGTGCCGGTGGCGGCCTTCAAGCTCGGTTTCTGCGGCAGCGTGGAGAACATCGCCCTCATCGCCGAGATCCTGTCGGACTACCCGGATGCGCCCCTGGTGGTCGAGCCGGCACTGCATGCGGCGGTGCTGCTCGGTGACGCGGGTGAGGAGATCGCCCCCGCGCTGGCTGACCTCATCCTGCCGCAGACCACGCTGCTGGTCGGTGGCTACCATGACCTGTGGGTGCTTGCCGGCATGGCCGACGAGGAGCCGCGGGCAGAGCAGTACGATGAAGAGGCCGCGTTCGACGAGGCCGTTGCGGAGCTGGTCGGCGACGAGGTGCTGGCGCGCCTGCTGGGCAGCGGCACCGAGTTCGTGCTGCTCACCGGCAGCGCGGCACACGGGCCGCAGGTGGTCAATACGCTGTTCGGCCACGAGGGCGTGGTGCGCACCGATGCCTGGCCACGCCTGCCCGGCCCCTTCCTCGGCGCCGGGGCGACCCTGGCGGCCGCGGCGGCCGCGGCTCTTGCGCACGGCATGGAGCTGCCGGAGGCCGTGCGCGAGGCGCAGGAATTCACCCAGCAGAGCCTGCGCCACGCCTATCGCGTGGGCATGGGGCGGGCCTTGCCCGACCGTTTCTTCTGGGCGCGCGGCCGCGCTGGCGACGATGTCTGAGCTGCGGACTGGGCGCGCAGGCCTGCGCGGACTCTACGCCGTGACCCCGGACGAGGCCGACACCGCGCGCCTGCTGGCGCGCACCGAGCGCGTGCTCGCCGGCCACCCCGTGCTGCTGCAGTACCGCAACAAGGGGGCCGACGCCGGCCTGCGCCGCACGCAGGCGCGCGCGCTGCAGGCCTTGTGCCGGCGCGCCGGCGTGCCCTTCATCATCAACGATGACCTCGCGCTGGCGCTCGAACTCGACGCCGACGGCGCCCATCTCGGCCGCGACGATGGTGCGCCCGCCGCCGCCCGCCAGGCCCTGGGGGCGGACCGCATCCTCGGCCTCACCTGCTATGCGGACTGGGCACGCGCTGCCGAGGGGGCAGCGGTGGGCGCCGACTACATCGCCTTCGGCGCGATGTTCCCGTCGCACACCAAGCCGAATGCGCCGCCCGCGCCCTTCGCGCTGATCGGTCGTGCGCGGCGCGAGCTCGGCCTGCCGGTGGCGGCGATCGGCGGCATCACGCTCGACAATGCCGCACAGGTGCTTGCCGCCGGGGCCGACCTGCTGGCGGTGGTCAACGACGTGTTCGGTGCGAACGACCCCGCCGCGCGCGCCGAGGCTTACCGCGGCCTGTTCTGATCCCGCGCGCCGGCGCAGCGACGGTTCTTGACGTGGACGGTGGACCCGGCCCGCATGCGGGCGCCACAATGTCGGCTTTCGCAAGCAGTCCAGGACGAACGCACCATGACCAGTCGTAACGAAACCCTCTTCCAGCGCGCCCAGCAGACCATCCCCGGTGGCGTCAATTCGCCGGTGCGCGCCTTCCGCTCGGTGGGCGGCACGCCCCGCTTCCTCGCGCGCGCCGAAGGCGCCCGCGTGTGGGATGCCGACGGCAAGGACTATATCGACTACGTCGGCTCGTGGGGGCCGGCCATCGCCGGCCACGCCCACCCGGCCATCGTCGAGGCGGTGCGCGAGGCGGCCTTGAAGGGCCTGTCCTTCGGCGCCCCCACCGAGAGCGAGGTCGAGATGGCCGAGCTGATCTGCGAGCTGCTGCCCTCGGTGGAGATGGTGCGCCTGGTCAGCTCGGGCACCGAGGCGACGATGAGCGCGATCCGCCTCGCGCGCGGCTTCACCGGCCGCGACGCGATCGTGAAGTTCGAGGGCTGCTACCACGGCCACGCCGACAGCCTGCTGGTGAAGGCCGGCTCCGGCCTGCTCACCTTCGGCAACCCCTCCTCGGGCGGCGTGCCGGCCGACTTTGCCAAGCACACGATCGTGCTTGACTTCAACGACCTGCAGCAGGTCGAGGACGTGTTCAAGGCCCGCGGCAGCGAGATCGCCGCCATCATCGTCGAGCCGGTGGCCGGCAACATGAATCTGGTGAAGCCGCAGCAAGGCTTCCTCGAGGGCCTGCGCCGCATCTGCACCGACTACGGCGCGGTGCTGATCTTCGACGAGGTGATGACCGGCTTTCGCGTCGGCCCGCAGGGCGTGCAGGGCCTGTACGGGATCACGCCCGACCTCACCACGCTGGGCAAGGTGATCGGCGGCGGCATGCCGGTGGGCGCCTTCGGCGGCCGCCGCGACATCATGGAGAAGATTGCCCCGCTGGGCGCGGTGTACCAGGCCGGAACGCTGTCGGGCAGCCCGGTGGCGGTGGCGGCGGGCATGGTGTCGCTGAAGCTGACGCGCGCGCCCGGCTTCTACGACACCCTGGCGGTGCGCACTCAGCGCCTGGTGTCCGGCCTCTCGGCAGCGGCGCGCGATGCCGGTGTGAGCTTCAGCGCGGACTCGGTGGGCGGCATGTTCGGCGTCTACTTCGCCGACAAGGTGCCGGCATCGTTTGCCGACGTGATGGCCTCTGACAAGGAGCGCTTCAATCGCTTCTTCCACGCCATGCTGGACGCCGGCCACTACTTCGCGCCCTCGGCCTTCGAGGCGGGCTTCGTGTCGGCGGCGCATGGCGAGGCGGAGATCGATGCGACGGTGACAGCCGCGCGCGAGGTGTTCGCGAAGCTGGGTTGAGGGTTCTTGATCAACCCGCCGAGGCTGCGTGGGGCATTCCTTCCGAGGCTGCGGAACTCGCCCTTCGGGCTCGGACAGTCCTCGCCTCTTCACGAATACCCCACACATCCTCGGCTACCGCCTCGGGTATCCAGCGGCAGGAAAACCATTCTTGCTTGGCGGTTTTTGCCTTCCTTTGGACAACTCCTACGCTTCTCGGAGGCGTGCGGGGTGTTCCTGAAGGGGCGAGGACTGTCCGAGCGAAGCGAGTTCCGCAGCCCCGGAGGGAATACCCCGTGCGCGTCCTCGCATCGAGCCGTCGAGCAGAGCCGGTCTTCAAACAGCCTTCAATGATGCCGTTGCCTCGCCCCCACGGACCGGCATGACCGCCTCAAAGCAGGAACAGCGTCGCCAGCCCCAGGAAGATGAAGAAGCCGCCCGAATCGGTAAGCGCAGTGATCAGCACCGAGCTCCCCAGCGCCGGGTCGGCCCCCAGGCGGATGCGGATCATCGGGATCAGCACGCCGGCGCTCGCGGCTAGCAGCAGGTTCAGCGTCATCGCCGCGGTCATCACCACACCCAGCTCGGCGTTGCCATAGAGCCACCACGCCAGCACCCCTAGCAGGCTGCCCCACACCAGGCCGTTGAACAGCGCCACGCCCAGCTCCTTCTTCAGCAGGCGGTTCATTGCCGACTGCTCGACCTGGCCCATCGCGATCGCGCGCACGATCATGGTGATCGTCTGGTTGCCGGAGTTGCCGCCAATGCCGGCGACGATCGGCATCAGCGCGGCGAGCGCCACCAGCTTCTCGATCGAACCCTCGAAGGCGCCGATCACGCGCGAGGCGATGAAGGCCGTGACCAGGTTGATCGCCAGCCAGGCCCAGCGGTTCTTCACCGAGCTCCACACCGAGGCGAAGATGTCCTCCTCCTCGCGCAGACCGGCATGGCTGAGGATCTCGGCCTCGGACTCCTCGCGGATGAAGTCGACCACGTCGGCCACCGTCAAGCGGCCGATCACGCGCTTCTCGCCGTCGA
The DNA here is from genome assembly GCF_035444905.1 of Thauera sp. Classification (GTDB taxonomy): domain Bacteria; phylum Pseudomonadota; class Gammaproteobacteria; order Burkholderiales; family Rhodocyclaceae; genus Thauera. Next base: position 17,872 of record NZ_DAOMPS010000011.1, on the reverse strand, counting down.
CTACCGGCGCCGACACGAGGTCGTAGCGCTCGAAGGCCTGGGCCGCCTCATCGGCCTCGTCCTCGGGGGTGAAGCTGATCACCGTCTCCGCGCGCATCACGTCCGCGACCTCGAGCTCGGGGTCGTTGATGAGCAGGGATTCGAGCGTCAGGATGCCCTTCAGGTGGTCCTCGCGGTCGACCACGAAGAGCTTGTCGGTGTGGTCGGGCAACTCCTCGAAGCGGCGCAGGTAGCGCAGCACGACCTCGAGCGTGACGTCGTCGCGCACCGTCACCATGTCGAAGTCCATCAGCGCGCCGACCGAGTCCTCGGGGTAGGACATGGCCGTGCGCAGCTGCTCGCGGCCCTCGCTGTCGAGCGACTGGAAGACGTCCTGGATGACCTCGGGCGGCAGGTCGGGCGCGAGGTCGGCGAGCTCGTCGGCGTCGAGCGACTCGGCCGCCGCCTTCAGCTCCTCGGGCGCCATGGTCTCGATCAGCGACTCGCGTACCGCGTCCGACACCTCGAGCAGGATCTCGCCGTCGCGCTCGGCCTTGACCAGGTCCCACACATACAGGCGCTCGTCGCGCGGCAGGGCCTCGAGGATGTAGGCGATGTCGGCCGGGTGCAGGCTCTCGAGCTTGGCGCGCAGGCCGGCCTCGTGCTGCTTGTGCACCAGGCTCTCCACCAGCTCGTGGCGCGGCATGTCCTGGCGGTGCACGAGGTCCTCCACCACCTTCTGGCGTGCGAGCAGCTCCTGCACTTCGCGCAGGTGGTGCTGGACGTCGTCGGGATGGAGTTCTTCGAGCTCGGTCATCGCACGGCCTTGTGGAAGGGAAGCGGGGGCGGGCGGGGCGGAAAAACGGAATTCTACGGGCTCGGGCCGGCACAGGCGACCCTGATCGTGTGACAGCGGGTGAATTTCCCGCCGCGCGGCCTCAGGGCACCTGCGAGTGGATCATGCGCCGCTGTACGCGGCTGGCATGGGCCGCCATGCGGGGGCCGAAACGGTGCTCGTAGAGGCGGGGGTTGGGCAGCATGACGGCCAGGCGCGCCGCCTCGGCCGGCCCCAGGCTGGCGGCGGAGCGGCCGTAGTAGTGGCGCGCCGCCGCCTCGGCGCCGAACACGCCGTTGCCCCATTCGGCGACGTTCAGATACACCTCGAGGATGCGGCGCTTGTCCCAGGTGGTCTCGATCATCACCGTGATCACCGCCTCCTGGCCCTTGCGCAGCCAGCTGCGCGAGGGCGACAGGAACAGGTTCTTGGCCAGTTGCTGGCTGATCGTCGAGCCGCCGGCGGCCAGCCGGCCGCGCTCGGCATTGCGCTCGAGCGCGCGCTGGATGCCTTCCCAGTCGAAGCCCTGGTGGTCGAGGAAGCGGTCGTCCTCGGCGGCGACCACCGCGCGCTTGAGGTGGATCGAGATGCGCTCGTAGGCCACCCATTCGTGCTTGAGCTGCGCCATGGGCTCGGCCTTGCGCAGTTCGGCCAGGCGCATGCGCATGAAGCTCGTGCTGCCCGGGTCGAAGCGGCTCCACCAGATGACCTGGGTGAAGATCACCGCCTGCCAGAACAGCAGCAACAGCAGCGCGACGGCAAGGCCGCGGCCGAGCCAGCTCAGTACGCGGCGCATGGCGTCGGCCGGCCCGCCTCAGCCGCCATCGATCTGGCGGCGCAGTTCGGCCAGCACCGCTGCGGTGTCGGGGCGCACGCCGCGCCACAGGGCGAAGCTCTCGGCCGCCTGCTCGACCAGCATGCCCAGCCCGTCGGCGATGCGGGCGGCGCCGTCGGCCCGCGCGGCCGCCATGAAGGGGGTGTCGCCCCGGCCGTACATCATGTCGTAGGCGAGCGCGCCCTCGGCGTACAGGCCGGGTGGCAGCGGCGGCAAGGCGCCGGAAAGGCTGGCGGAGGTGGCGTTGATGACGAGGTCGAAGCGGCGACCGGCGAGGGCGTCGAAACCGCAGGCGTCGAGGCTTGCCGCGCCGGCCTCGGGGGCGAACAGCGCGGCCAGGGCGGCGGCCTTGGCCACGCTGCGGTTGGCGATGGTGAGGGCCGCCGGCTGGCTGGCGAGAAGGGGCAGCAGGGCGCCGCGGCAGGCGCCGCCCGCGCCCAGCAGCAGGATGCGGCAGCCGGCGAGCGCAAAGCCGAGATTGCCCTCTAGGTCACGCACCAGGCCGGCGCCGTCGGTGTTGTCACCGAGAATGGCGTCGGCCTCGAAGGCGAGCGTATTGACCGCGCCGGCCATCTCCGCGCGCGGCGTGCGCCGGGTGGCGAGGGCGAAGGCCTCGAGCTTGAAGGGCACGGTGACGTTCAGGCCGCGGCCGCCTCGGGCGCGGAAGTCGGCGACGGTGCGGGCAAAGCCGTCCACCGGGGCGAGCAGGGCGTCGTAGCGCAGCGCCTGGCCGGTCTGGCGGGCGAAGGCGGCGTGGATCTGCGGCGAGCGGCTGTGAGCGATGGGGTTGCCGACGACGGCGTAGCGGTCCATGGCGGTCCTCAGTTGGCGCGCACCTGGTCGCTGTTGGTGAAGGTCCAGGTGCGGGTGATCTCGATGACGTCGTAGTCCTTGCGGATGTCTGGCGGGAAGGGGGCGTAGGGCGCCGCCATCTTGACGATGCGCAACGCGGCCTCGTCCAGCACCGGGTGGCCGGAGCTGCGCTGCACGCCGACCTTGTCCACCGAGCCGTCGGCGCGGATCGTCACCGACAGCAGCAGGCTGCCGTAAAGCCTGCCGCGCGCGGCCTCGGGGTAATTGACCGTGCCCACGCGTTCGACCTTCAGCCGCCAGTCCTCGACGTACTGCGCAAAGCGGTATTCCTGCGCCCGGGCGCCGATGAACTTCTTGCGCGGGCGCTTGGCGAGGTCCTGCAGGTCGCGGTCGATCTCGGCCTCGAGGCGGGCCACGGCGGCGGCGCTGTCGAGCAGGTCGAGACCGCTGATGGTGGGCGTGGGCTCGGGCGTGGGCACCGGCTGTTCGACCTTCTTCGGCGCGGCGGCGACCTTTGCCGGTGCTTTCTCGCGCGTGATGACCTGCTTCTGCTCGCGTACCGGCTCGGGCGTGCGGCGCTTGGCTTCGACCAGCGCATCGCCGTCCTGGCGGTTGGGCTGCGGCGGCAGCGGCGTGCTCGGCCGCGCGTCCTGTTCGGTGTTGCCGCCGCCGTCCACGTTGGTCTGCGCCAGCACCTCCGGCTTTTCGGGCGCCTGGGCGTGGCGGGTGTTGACGAGCACGACCTCCAGGCCCTTGTCGCGCGTCGGCTTGCTCTCCGGCAGGCGGAACTGGATCAGCAGCAGCAGCCCGTGCAGGCCGATCGACAGCGCAAACGCGGCCAGCAGCAGGGGGCCGCCGAGGCGGCGCAGCCGCTCTCCGAATCGGCTGCCTGGCCGACCCTGCCCGCCGTCGCCAGCGCCAGCCGGCAGCGCGGGCGGGGCGGGGGGCGGGGTGGTGGCCGCGCGCATGGGCTCGTCAGGCGAAGCCGAAGCCGGATTCCGTGATGGTTTCCGGATCGGGTTCGGACAGGGTCTGGACGAAGCGCGCGTCGACCTCGACGTCGAGCAGGTCGGTGCGCTCGACGCACAGCTTGACGCGGCTGCCCGGAATCTGCAGCGGCATCGACGGCACGCGGAACACGAGCGGGATCTCGGCCAGGCGCACGACGTTCTCGCGCAACACGGTGGCCTCGACCTCGCCGCGTCCGTGCTGGCGCAGCCAGCGCAGGCACCAGTAGCGCTCCATGCCGCGCTGGAACTCGGCGTACTCGGCATAGGTGAGCTCGAAGTCGCGCAGCGCTGCCATCAGGTCGGCCGAACGCGGGGCGAAGGCGGGCGCGCTGCCCTGCAGCACCGCAATGATCTGCCATTGATTGACCAGATCGACATAGCGGCGCAGCGGCGAGCTCGACCACGCGTAGCAGTCCACCCCGAGGCCTTCGTGCGGCGCGGCGACCGTGGTCATGCGCACCTTGCCGCCGCCCTGGGCGCGATACAGGCCGGGGATGCCGGCGGCATCGAGCAGTTTGCCCCAGGTCATGTTGGCGTAGATCATCATCTCGGCCACCAGCTTGTCCATCGGCGAGCCGCGCAGCCGCCGGCCGATGCTGACCCGGCCGGGGCCGTCGGCGGTGTCCTGCGTCCAGTCCACGCTGAAGCCGAAGTCGATGCGGTCCTCGTTGCCGGCGGCCTTGCCGCGTCCAGCCTCCATCACGGTGGCGAGGTCCCACAGCAGGGTGAGCTCGCGCTTCCACGGGAAGTCAGGCCCCTCGCCATGCACGGTGTCGTCGTTGAACAGCGGCTCGATGTCGTGGTGGCGCAGGTTGGCGACGATCGGCACCAGCTCGACCCGGCTTTCCTCGCCCACGATCGCCAGCCCCGGGGTGATGTCGAGGTAGAGCGATACCGCCGGGCAGTCACGGCCTGCGGCCAGCGTGAAGCCCTGCACCACCTCGTCGGGCAGCATGGTGATCTTGTTGCCCGGCATATAGACCGTGGACAGCCTGCGGCGGGCGATGGCGTCGAGCCCGGAGCCGCGCGCGAAGCCCAGCGCCGGCGCGGCGATGTGGATGCCGATGCGCCAGCCGCCCTCGACGCGCGGGCTCACCGAGAAGGCGTCGTCGATCTCGGTGGTCGAGGCGTCGTCGATCGAGAAGGCAGCGACCGCGGCCCGCGGCAGGCCGTCCGGCATGGTCGCCGGCTCGAAGGCGGGGAAGGCCGGCCCCTCCGGGAAGTGCTCGAACAGGAAACGGTTGTAGTGGAAGTCGTAGCTGGAGGCGAGCGCGCCGCACTTGAGCAGCAGGCGCGCGGCCGACAGTCCGGTGTCCACGCAGGCGGCTTCCAGGGCCTTGATCTCGGCACGGTTGCGGTCGGGGCGGTAGAGCGCCTGCGGCAGCAGCGCGGCGAGCTCGGCCGGCATGCGGCCGCTGACCAGTTCGCTGCGCATGTGCTCGATCGCGGCGGCCTGCTGGCGCTTCTTCTCGAGGCCGGCAAGCGCGGCCTGCAGGATGTCGGCGGGCGCCTTGCGAAAACGCCCCTTGCCCTTGCGATGGAACCAGATCGGCGAAGCGTGCAGGCGCAGCAGCAGGGCGGCGGATTCGACTGCGGTCGGGCTGTGGCCCTGGTATTCGGCGGCGAAGTCGGCGAAGGCAAACTCCTCGTCGCCGCACACCTCCCACAGGAACTCGATGTCGAGCTCCTCGGCGCCGGCCTCGGCGCGCTTGAGCAGCTCGCCGGGGCCGGGTTCGCGAAACTCGAGCAGCACATGGGCGCGCTTGAGCTTCACCCGCTTGCCGTGGGTGTTCTCGATCTGCAGCGTGGCTTCGTTATCGGCGAGGATCGTGCCGGCCTTGAAGGCTCCGTCCTCTTCATACAGCACGAACATCGGCATCCGCCTGGTGAAAGCAAGCTCGCTAGTTTACTGGATTCGGCGCACTTGCCCCAAAAGCGCGTCACCGCTACCCGGCTTCGATGCGGCGGAAGCCAGGGCCGTTCCGCTCGAGGCATATCCGGATGCTTCAGCGCCGCCCGCGCGCGGCGCGCACGAGGTCGGCCGAATACAGCGCAAGCGCAAGCCAGATGAGGGCGAAGCCGATCAGCTGGGTGGTGTCGAAGGGCTCGCGGAACAGCCACACCGCGACCACGAAGTTGAGGCTGGGCGCGATGTACTGGAGAAAGCCGACGGTGGCCAGGGGCAGGCGGCGGGCGCCGATGGCGAACAGCATCAGCGGCACCGCGGTGAGGATGCCGGTGAGCGCCAGCAGCCAGTCGGTGTGGGCGCCGCTGCCGAAGCTCAGGCTGCCCTGGTGCTGCAGCCACAGCAGCCAGCCGAGGGCGAGCGGGGCGACGAGCAGGGTCTCGATGAAGAGCCCGCTCACCGCCTCGACCGGCGCGCGCTTGCGCAGCAGGCCGTAGAGGCCGAAGGTGCCGGCGAGGAAGAGCGGAATCCACGGCAGGCCGCCGAGCTGCCACACGCGCCACGCCACGCCGGCGCAGGCGATCGCCACCGCCAGGGCCTGCAGCGGGCGCAGGCGCTCGCCCAGGAACAGCGCCCCCAGGGCGACGCTCACCAGCGGATTGATGAAGTAACCCAGGCTGGCCTCGAGCAGGCGACCGGCGTCGATCGCCCAGATGAAGACCAGCCAGTTGCTGCCGGTGAGGAGCGCGGTGAAGCCGAGCAGGCCGACCAGGCGCGGCTGCGCGAGGACGCCGCGCACGCGGGCGAAGCCTCCGGTCGAGGGCAGGACGGCGATCAGGGCGGCGAGAAAGAGCGCCGACCACAGCATGCGGTGGGCGACGATCTCGAAGGGCGGCACGCTGCCGATGGCGCGAAAGTACAGCGGCGCCAGCCCCCAGATGAGGAAGGCGCCGAGGGCGGCGAGCATGCCGTTGCGGGCGGCGGTGTCGGCTGCAGTGCCCGGGGCGGGCCGCGAGGGGGAGGTGTCCGGCAAGGGGGGCTTCCGCGTTGGCGTCACCGCGGGCGGCGGGCGACGGCGACCAGGGTGCGCGCCGGCAGGAGGTAGCCGCCGCGACCATCGTCGCAGCGATGCGGCTCGAGATCTTCGATGACCGCCGCGCGCAGGGCCTGCTGCGTTGCCTCGGGCAGGCGGCCGAGGGCCTCGGCGGCGCCGCCGGCGAGGTCGAGGAAGGCCTGCCAGTAGGCCTCGGCATCGTCGAAGTGGCAGGCGAAGGCGCACGGCCGGATGTCGATGTCGTCGAAGCCGGCGGCGGTGAGGGTGGCTTCGAGCAGCTGCGGCGCGCCGAAGCGGAACACCGACGGCCGTGCGACCTTGGGCGGCGGCAGCAGGCGCGCGATGCAGTCCTGGGCGCGGTGGATCAGGGGCACATGCTCGCGTTCGGCCCAGACCGACAGCGCAAGGCGCCCGCCCGGCACCAGCACGCGGTGCATCTCGGCCAGCGCGCGCGCGGGCTGCGGGAAGATGAACAGCGCCAGGCCGGCGAGCACGCGGTCCATGCTGGCGTCGGCGAGACACAGCTGCTCGGCATCGGCGGCGGCGAAGCAGGGCGTGTCGTCGTGTCCGCCGCAGCGGCGCGCGCCTTCGGCGAGCATGCCTTCGGCGATGTCGGTGGCGAGCACGCTGCCGCCGGGGGCGACGCGCAGGGCGGCCGCGCCCGCAAGCAGGCCGGGGCCGCTGGCGAGGTCGAGCACACGCTGGCCGGGCGCGAGCGAGGCGGCCTCGAGCAGCGCGTTGGCGAGGTCGGCGCGCAGATGGGCGCCGTCGGCATAGCGTGCGGCGATGCGGTTGAAACCGGCGCGCTCCATGGCCTTGAAGCGGCGCGCATCGAAGCCGGCGGTGGTGGCCGCCTGGCCCAGGGTGGCGACGGCCGGCTGCGGGCTGGGGGCGGGCGTGCTCATGACGCCCCGTCCTCGCCGCGGGCGGAGAACGGGCGGGGGTCGCCGAGTCCGGCGAGAGAGGGGGTTTCGCCGAGTCCGGCGAAGGCGATCAGCGCGTCGAGATAGTCGTTCCAGCGCGAGAAGCCGTGATCGCCGCCTTCGAGCACGGTCTGGCGGGCGCCGGCATATTTCGCGACCGCATGACGGTAGTCGAGCACTTCGTCGCCGGTTTCGACCAGCAGCCAGAAGCGTTCGGGATGGGCGATGGTGGGCACCTCGATCGCGCGCAACTCGTCGATGTGCTCGCGAGTGAATTCGAAGCGCTCGCCGGTGTACATGTTGTCCTGCATGCCGACGTAGGCGCCGAGCTCGAGCGGCGCGACCACTGCCGGATTGACCAGCGCGGCGTGCAGCGCGTGGCGTTCGGCGAGCCAGGTGGCGTAGTAGCCGCCGAGCGAGCTGCCCACCAGCGTGGGCGTGAGGCCGGCGGCACGGGCGCGGGCGATCTCGGCTTCGGCCAGCGCGATCGCCGCACGTGGCGACACCGGCAGCTGTTCGCACCAGAAGCGCTCGGCAAGGCCACGCTCGAGCATGCGTGCCCGAAGGGCCTGCGCCTTGATCGACGCCGGGGCGGAGCGGAAGCCGTGCAGATAGATGATCATGTGGTTTCTCCGGTTCAGGGTTCGGACCATTCCACCCAGCCGAAGTACCAGGTTGCGAGCACGAAGAGGCCGAACGCGATGCGGTACCAGGCGAAGACGATGAAGGTGTGGTTGGAGATGAACCGGATGAAGCCCTTCACCGCCCACATGGCGGCGAAGAAGGAGGCGATGAAGCCGACCGCGAACACCGGCAGGTCCTCGAGTCGCAGCAGCGCCCAGTTCTTGTACAGATCGTAGGCCGTGGCGGCGAACATGGTCGGGATCGCCAGGAAGAAGGAGAACTCCGCCGCCGTCTTGCGCGACAGGCCGAAGACCAGGCCGCCCATGATGGTCGCGCCCGAGCGCGAGGTGCCGGGGATCATCGCCAGCGCCTGGGCGAAGCCGACCTTGAGCGCATCGGGCCAGCGCATGTCGTCCACGTCGTGGATGCGCGGGTGATAGGCGCGCTTCTCGACGTAGAGGATGATGAGGCCGCCCACCACCAGCGCGGTCGCCACCGTGATCGGGTTGAACAGCACGCCCTTGATCGTGGAGTGGAACATCAGGCCGAGGATGGCCGCGGGCAGGAAGCCGATGAACAGCAGCCACACGAAGCGCTGCGCGCTGGGCTGGCTGGGCAGGCCGGTGGCGACCCGGATCAGGCGCTCGCGGTAGTCCCAGCACACGGCAAGGATGGCGGCGAGCTGGATGACGATCTTGAACACCTTGCTGGTGTCGTCGTTGTAGCCGAGCAGATCGCCGACGATGATCAGGTGGCCGGTGGAGGACACCGGCAGGAATTCGGTCAGGCCTTCGACGATGCCGAGGACGAGGGCGACGAGGAGGAGGGAGACGTCCATGCGGCAGCCAGGTTGGGTCGGGAAAGCGCGCGATTATAGCGGGCGGGATGTTGCGTTGCGGTGTCGATGCGGCACACTTCAGCCGGAGGTCATGATCTCGAGCCGGGCCAGGAAGTGCATCGCCTGCGCAGCGCTGTCGCCGCACATGTCGATCGCGGGCTGCAGGCTGGCGCACACCGCTGGCCGGCGCGGGTCGCCGAACAGCCGGCAGCGGTTGGCGGCGTCGAGCTGGATGCAGCGCATGCCGGCGGGCTTGCCCGTGGGCATGCCGGGGATGGGTGAGGAGATCGACGGCGCGATGCAGCAGGCGGCGCAGCCCGGGCGGCAGTCCACCGCTCAGCCGCCGGCCTGCAACTCGGACCACCAGCCGAGGATGGCGTCGAGGGCGGGTGGCAGCAGGCTGCATTCGCCACCGGTGAATTGCGCCCAGTCGTCGAGGAAGCGCTCGCCCACGGCGGTCAGCAGCGGCACGCCGGCGAGCACGGCCTCGCCCATCTCGTCCCGCAGGCCGGCGCCAAAGGCCTCCTGGGCGCCGAACTTGTTGATGATGATGAGCTGGGCGCCGCGCGACAGCGCGCCGCGTACCGCCACCGAGCCGCGTGCCAGGGCGTCCGGATCGACGCGGCAGGACACCGAGCCGCTGCCCAGGTCCTGCGACAGCGGAATGCTCTCGCCGGTCTCGAGGTTCTCGAGTTCCATCGCGCAGGGGTCGTCGACCACCGAGGCGATGTCGTGCTGCAATAGGCCGCCGAGCTTCACCCCGCGGGCGGCGAGCGCGCGCGCAGCCTCGGCGAGCAAGGCCTCGATGTTGTCGGTGGGCTTGTAGACGACGGCGGCGATGGCGTGGGCGGACATGGTCGGGCTCGGCTTGCGGCTCGTGCAGGGACGGCGCTCATTGTCGCACCGCGACGCCAACAAGGCGACGATGCGGAGGATAATGCGCGCCCTGACGAAGCTGAAACGGATCCATGAGGGCTGAACACCGGGGCGCACGCCGTCCGTCCGACCTGCCGAATTTCGACGACTGCCTGAGCGCCGATCGGCCGCGCCTGCGCCGCATGGCGCGCGATCTGGCGCGCCCGTCGCGCGCTGCCGGCGCGGGCAAGGCGGACGCCACGCCGGGTGATCTGGGCGCTGGTGAGGACGCCCGCGGGCGAGGACAGGCGCTCGGCGCCGATCGGCGTGCCCGCCTGCAGGCGGATTTCAATGCGCTGCACGCGCGTTCGCTCGCCGCCTTCACCGCCCGCCGGGCCGCGCTGCCGGTGCCGGATTTCCCGCCCGAGCTGCCGGTATCCGCACGCCGCGACGAGATCGCCGCCGCGCTCGCCGCGAACCAGGTGATCATCGTCTGCGGCGAGACCGGCTCGGGCAAGACCACCCAGCTGCCCAAGATCGCGCTGACGCTGGGGCGCGGCGTTGCCGGCCTGATCGGCCACACCCAGCCGCGCCGCCTGGCAGCGCGTGCCACCGCGAGCCGCATCGCGCAGGAACTCAACAGCCCGCTCGGCCAGGTGGTGGGCTACAAGATCCGGTTCACCGACAAGACCAGCGAGCGCAGCCACATCAAGCTGATGACCGACGGCATCCTGCTCGCCGAGACCCAGACCGACCCGCTGCTCGCCGCCTACGACACCCTGATCATCGACGAGGCCCACGAGCGCAGCCTCAACATCGACTTCCTGCTCGGCTACCTGAAGACCCTGCTGCCGCGCCGGCCGGACCTGAAGGTGGTGGTGACCTCGGCGACGCTGGATGCCGAGCGCTTCGCCAGGCATTTTGCCGACGCCGCGGGCAAGCCGGCGCCGGTGATCGAGGTGTCGGGAAGGTTGTATCCGATCGAGATGCGTTACCGGCCAGTGGAGAGCGAGGAGATCGACCCTGCCGCGGCCGCACGAGGCGCCGCCAAGGGGGGCAAGGACGGCGCAAGGGACAAGGGCCGCGACCTGATGGAGGCGCTGGTCGATGCGGTCGACGAGGCCCAGCGCTGCGGCCCCGGCGACGTGCTGGTCTTCCTGCCCGGCGAGCGCGAGATCCGCGAGGCCGCCGAGGCGCTGAGGAAGGCTCACCACCTGCCGGGCACCGAGATCCTGCCGCTGTTCGCGCGCCAGTCGGCGCAGGAGCAGGCACGGGTGTTCTCGCCCTCCAACGGACGCCGCGTGGTGTTGTCGACCAACGTTGCCGAGACCTCGCTGACCGTGCCCGGCATCCGCTACGTGGTCGACACGGGCCTGGCGCGCATCAAGCGCTATTCGCCGCGCAACAAGGTCGAGCAGTTGCAGGTGGAGAAGGTGGCGCAATCGGCCGCGCAGCAGCGTGCCGGGCGCTGCGGGCGGGTGATGGACGGCATCTGCATCCGCCTGTACGACGAGGACGACTTCAAGCGCCGTCAGCCGCACACCGACCCCGAGATCCTGCGCTCCTCGCTCGCCGGCGTGATCTTGCGCATGAAGGCCTTGAGGCTCGGGGCGGTGGAGGATTTCCCCTTCCTCGACGCGCCCGGATCGCGCCTGATCGGCGACGGTTACGCGCTGCTCGCCGAGCTCGGCGCGGTCAGCGATGACGATGAGCGCAAGCTCACGCCGATTGGGCACGAGCTTGCCAAGCTGCCGCTCGACCCGCGGATCGGCCGCATGATCCTCGCTGCGCGCGAGCGCGGCGCACTGGCCGAGCTGCTGGTGATCGCCGCCGCGCTGTCGGTGCAGGACCCGCGCGAGCGCCCGCAGGACAGTCCCGGCGCCGCCGACCAGGCGCACGCGAAGTTCCGCGGCGGCGAGCAGGACCAGAAGTCCGAGTTCCTGTGGTACTGGCACCTGTGGAAGGCCTGGGACGAGGTCCAGCGCCACGAGTCCTCCAGCAAGCAGAAGGCCTGGTGCAAGAAGCATTTCTTGAACTACATGCGCATGCGCGAGTGGCGTGACGTGTTCACCCAGCTGCATTCGCTATGCGCGGAGCACGGCTGGAAGGAAAACGAACAGCCGGCGAACTACGAGGCCATCCACAAGGCGCTGCTCGCCGGCCTGCTCGGCAGCATCGGCTGCAAGGTGGAGGACGCCTCGGGCCCGCAGGCGGGTTCGTATCTGGGCGCGCGCGGCATCAAGTTCTGGCCGCATCCCGGCTCGGCGCTCGCAAAGAAGGCCGGCAAGTGGATCATGGCCGCGGAGCAGGTCGAGACCTCGCGCCTGTTCGGCCGCTGCATCGCGCGCATCGAGCCGGAGTGGGTGGAGGAGGTCGGTAGCCACCTGATCAAGCGCCAGGTTTTCGAGCCGCACTGGTCGAAGTCCTCGGGCGCTGTGCGCGCCTGGGAGCGCGGCACGCTGTACGGTCTGGTGATCTATCCGCGCCGCGGCGTGGCTTATCGCGACATCGACCCGGCGCTGTGCCGCGAGCTCTTCATCCGCGAGGGCCTGGTGCAGGGCGAGATCGCCGAGGGGGCGGCGCGCGCGATGGCTTTCCTCGCCCACAACCAGCGCCTGGTGGCGGAGATCGAGCGCCTGGAGCACAAGTCGCGCCGCCCCGACGTGCTGGTGGACGAGACGCTGATCGAGGCCTTCTACGACAGCAAGATCCCCGTGGGGATCTGCGACCTCGCCGGCCTGGAGGCCTGGCGGAAAAAGGCCGAGAAGACCGAGCCGAAGCTGCTGCATCTGTCGCGCGAGCAGCTGATGCGCCACGAGGCGCAAGGCGTGACCACCGACCGCTTCCCGCCGGCGATGGAGGTGCTCGGGCAGAAATTGAAGCTCGCCTACCTGCACCAGCCGGGCGAGGCCGACGACGGCGTGACGCTGGCCGTGCCCCTGGCCATGCTCAACCAGATCCCGGCCAACCGCTGCGAGTGGCTGGTGCCCGGCCTGCTGGAGGAGAAGGTCGCGGCGCTGATGAAGACCGTGCCGCAGAAGCATCGCCATCGCCTGCAACCGGTGGCCGAGAGCGCGGCGGCCTTCATGGCGGCGTTCGAGGCCGGCGAGTTCGACATCGACGAGCCGCTATTGAAGATGCTGCAGCGCTTCGTCGAGGAGCGCGTGCAGTTGAAGCTGCCGCTGGAGAGCTTCCGCCCGGAAAACCTGAAACCGCATTGCTTCATGAACTTCCGTGTGATCGACGAGCATGGCCGGGTGATGGGGCAGTCACGCGACTTGATGGAGTTGCGTGCGCGCTTTCGCGAGCAGGTGGCGGCGCGCTTCTCGGCGGCGAAGATCGGCGGCGCGCTCGCGGGCGCGCTGTCGGCGGCGGGGATGGGGGAAGCTGTGGGCGCGGGCAGGAAGCGGCGTGCCGACGGCGCGACTGCGGGCGCTGCCGTCAGTGCGTCGCCTGGCGGGCCGACAGCCAGCGCCCAGCACGCGGCCACCGCTGCGGCTGGAGAGGGTGGCACACCCGCACCGACGCTCGCCGGTTTCACAAGCTGGTCCTTTGGTGCGCTGCCCGAGCTGCTGGAGATTCGCGTTGCCGGCCGCGAGGTGATCGGTTTCCCGGCGCTGCACGACGATGGCGACAGTGTCTCGCTGCGCCCCTACGACACGCCGGAGGAGGCGGCGCGCGTGCATCGGCGCGGCCTCACGCGCCTGTTCGCGCTCAATCTGAAGGATCAGGTGCGTGCGATCGAGCGTCTGCCGGGCCTGCGCGAACTCGCACTGCAGTACATGAGCTTCGGCACCGAGGCCGAGTTGAAGGCGCGCCTGGTCGCAGCGACGCTGAGCCGATGCTGCCTGCTCGAGCCGCTGCCGGCAGAGGCCGACGCCTTCGCCAGCCGTTGCGCCGAGGCCAAGGCGCGGGTGAGCCTGGTCGCGCAGGAGTTCATGCGGCTGACCACGTCCCTGCTTGGGGAGCATGCGGCATTGCAAAAACGGCTGTCGGGCCTGAAGGCCTTCCCCGACGCGGTCGCCGACATCCAGTCGCAACTCGGCGCGCTGCTGCCCAATGACTTCCTGATCGCCTTTCCGTGGGAGCGCCTTGCGCACTTTCCCCGTTACCTGAAGGGCGCCTCGATACGGCTGGACAAACTTCGCAACAACCCCGCGCGCGATGCGCAATTGACCAGCGAGTGGAAAGCGCTCGCTCAGGCGTGGGAGCGCGAGCGCCTCGCCCGTCGGCGGGCGGGCGTGGAGGACCCCGCGCTGGAGGAGTTCCGCTGGTTGCTGGAAGAGTTGCGCGTCGGCCTCTTCGCGCAGGAGCTGAAGACGCCGATGCCGGTCTCGGTCAAGCGCTTGCAGAAGATCTGGCAAAGCCGACCGCACTAGAAGGAAACGCGCGGGAGGCGTGGAAGGTGGGGCTGGCCCGGCCTGCGCGCATCGCCGGGCGGCTCGATGGCGATGCGCGGGCGGGCTGGGGCCTTTCGTCTCGTCAGCGCAGCGGAATGACGATCGGCGGGATGTCGACACCGATCACCACCGCCGGTGAGCGGCTGTAGCTGTACGGGCGGTAGGCGGGCTCGTAATAGTGCTTGTGCACCACCGTCTCGCGGTAGTGGCGCGGACGTTCGTGGACGATCACGCGCTCGTGCACCACGCGGCGATCGTCCCAGCCGCGATGGCCGCGCTTGTGCGAATGCTTTTCCTTGTACTTGTAGCTGTGCGAGTACTTGTGCTTGTCCCAGCCGCGGTGGCCGCGGTCGCCGTGCGCCTCGGCAGCACTGGGGCCGAGAAGCAGGCCGCCACACAGCACGGCGGTGAGCAGGGTCTGGGTCAGAGTCGCTTTCATGGTCTGCCTCGTTTGCGTTGTTTGTGTTGCAGGGCAGCGCCCCGATGACCGAATGGTAGGCGTGGCGCGGCTTTCGTGGGGTCCGTGAATGTAAGCAGGATTTTGTAAGCGACGCCTTGCTTGACGCGCGCAAAAGGTACTGCTTTGATCTTGCGCAGTTTCTTGTTATAGTCTTCGGCTTCCCTTGCTCCACCGGATTCGCATGCCGGGGGGCTGCTTCACTCAACCGCAAGGAGTCTGCATGCGACACTACGAAATCGTATTCATCGTCCACCCGGACCAGTCGGAACAGGTCCCGGCGATGGTCGAGCGCTACAAGACCATCGTGACCAGCCGCAACGGTCAGATCCATCGTCTGGAAGACTGGGGCCGCCGCCAGATGGCCTACCCGATCCAGAAGGTGCACAAGGCCCACTACGTGCTGATGAACATCGAGTGCGACGGCGAGACGCTGGCCGAACTCGAGCACGCGTTCAAGTTCAACGACGCCGTGCTGCGCCACCTCACCATCAAGATGAAGAAGGCGGTCACCACGCCTTCGCCGATGATGAAGGAAGAGAAGTCGCGCTCGCTGAGCACCGGGTCCGACGAAGCCAAGCCGGCCGACAGCGAAGCCGCTGCCGCCTGAGTTGCCTGAGCCGGGTCTGAACGAACTGCGCCTCGATGCGCGCGTGGCCGAAGTGCTGCCGCTGCGTCGAACGCCTGCCGGTGTGCCAGTTGTGAGTTGCATCCTGGCGCACGAATCGAAAAAAGTCGAAGCGGGTTTGAGCCGCGACGTTTCGGTGGAAGTGCAGGCGGTGGCGCTGGGCGATCTGGCGGCGGTGCTGGCTGCGGCGGTTCCGGGCAGTGCGCTGCGCGCCACCGGATTTCTCGCCGCGAAGAGCCTGCGCAGTCGAACCCCGGTTCTGCATCTGAACACAATCGAATTTCTCGAAGGAAACTGAAAATGGCCTTCAAGCCCAAATCCAAGTTCAAGAAGAAGGACGACCGTGGTGGTCGTGGTCTGTTCAAGCGTCGCAAGTTCTGCCGCTTCACCGCGGAGAAGATCGAGGAAGTTGACTACAAGGATGTGGATATCCTGAAGGACTTCATCACCGAAAACGCCAAGATCATGCCGGCGCGCATCACCGGTACCAAGGCGGGTTACCAGCGTCAGCTCTCGGTCGCGGTCAAGCGTGCCCGCTTCCTGGCCCTGATGCCCTACACCGACCTGCACCAGTAAGAGGAGAACGAACACATGCAGATCATTCTTCTCGAGAAGGTCGTGAATCTCGGCGGCCTCGGCGACGTGGTCAAGGTCAAGGACGGCTACGCCCGCAACTTCCTGATCCCGCAAGGCAAGGCCAAGCGCGCCACCCAGGCCAACCTGGCCGAGTTCGACGCCCGTCGCGCCGAGCTCGAGCGCGTGCAGGCCGAGAAGCTCGCCGCTGCGCAGGAACTTGCTGCGAAGCTGGAAGGTGTCAGCGTCCAGGTCGCCCGCAAGGCCGGCATGGATGGCCGCCTGTTCGGCTCGGTCGGTAACGCCGACATCGCCGAAGGCCTGGTTGCCCAGGGCTTCGACATCGATCGCTCCGCGATCCGCATGCCGGACGGCCCGCTGAAGCAGGTTGGTGACACGCAGCTCGAAGTCTCGCTGCACGCTGACGTGCTGGCCACCATCACCGTCTCGGTGGTTGGCGAACAGTAAGTCCGCTGCATCCTCCAGCAAAAAGGGCTGCCTCGTGCAGCCCTTTTTGTTGCCCGCTTGCGCCCCGGAAGTGCTGCTGCCCTGCTGCGCGCCGCGGCGCGCACATGCGACCGCTACAATGGCGGCTCCGCTCCGGATGGTGTCCCGATGAGTTCCGATTCTTCCCGTTTCCCCGATTACTCCAGCGACCCGCAGATTGCCGGCATCAAGCTGCCGCCGCATTCGCTGGAGGCCGAGCAGTCCCTGATCGGCGGCATCTTGCTGGACAACCAGGCCTGGGAGCGCGTGGCAGACCTCGCGACCGAGGCCGATTTCTATCGCGACGATCATCGGCGCATCTACCGGCACATCACCCGACTCATCGACCAGGGGCGACCCGCAGACGTGGTGACGGTGTTCGAGTCGCTCGAAAAGAACGGCGAGGCCGAGCAGGCGGGCGGGCTCGCCTATCTGGCCGAGATCGCCAACAACACGCCCTCCGCAGCCAACATCCGGCGCTACGCCGAGATCGTTCGCGAGCGTGCGATCCTGCGCAAGCTGGTGGCCGTCGGCGACGAGATCGCCGCGAGTGCGCTCAGTCCCTCGGGCAAGGATGCGAAAGCGCTGCTCGATGAGGCAGAGGCCAAGGTGTTCGAGATCGCGGAGGCTGGGGCGCGGCATTCGAGTGGTTTCGTCTCGATCCAGCCCATCCTCAAGCAGGTGGTCGATCGCGTGCAGGAGTTGTACGACAGGGATAATCCGTCCGAGGTGACAGGCGTGCCGACGGGCTTGGTCGATCTCGATGAGAAGACCTCGGGTCTGCAGCCCTCGGACATGATCATCGTCGCCGGTCGACCGGCGATGGGCAAGACGACCTTCGCCCTCAACCTTGCCGAACATATCGCGATCGAGCAGCGCCTGCCGGTGGCGATCTTCTCGATGGAAATGCCGGGGACCCAGCTCGCGACGCGCTTCATCTCCTCGGTCGGGCGCATCGACATGCAGAAGATCCGCAGCGGTCGCCTGACCGACGATGACTGGCAGCGTCTGACGATGGCGATGGGAAAGCTCTACGATGCCCCGCTCTTCATCGACGAGACGCCAGGCCTCAATCCGATCGATCTGCGCGCGCGCGTGCGCAGGCTCGCACGCCAATGCGGCAAGCTGGGGCTGGTCGTGATCGACTACCTGCAACTGATGAGCGGCACCCGCGAGGGAGACAACCGCGCCTCCGAGTTGTCGGAGATTTCGCGCTCGGTGAAGTCGCTGGCCAAGGAGCTGCATGTCCCGATCATCGCCCTGTCGCAGCTCAACCGGAGTCTCGAGCAGCGCCCCAACAAGCGCCCGGTCATGTCCGATCTACGTGAGTCGGGCGCCATCGAGCAGGACGCGGACATCATCATGTTCATCTATCGCGACGAGGTCTACAACCCGGACTCGCCCGACAAGGGGACTGCGGAGTTGATCATCGGCAAGCACCGTAACGGTCCGACCGGCACGGTCCGCCTCACCTTCATCGGCGAGAACACCCGTTTCGAGAATTACGCCGCGGCGCCGGGCATGTACTGAGGGGCCGGGCGTGTCCTTCGGTGTCCGCCTGGCCCGCGGCCTGCTGCTGGGTTTTTCATGTTTTATCCGCTCATAGATTTTTCGATTCTTCCTGGGTGTTGACGTTGTTTGTTGGGGGTCTATAAT
>NZ_DAOMPS010000010.1:0-103418 GCF_035444905.1 Thauera sp. | reverse complement strand
CCGATCGGCGTCTCCATGGAGATCGGCTCCTTGGAGATCTTCATGATCTTGCGGATCTTCTCCTCGGGCATCTCCATCTTCTCGGCCAGCGTCGCGGGATCCGGTTCCGAGCCGGTTTCCTGCAGGATCTGTCGGCTGATACGGTTCATCTTGTTGATCGTCTCGATCATGTGCACCGGGATGCGGATGGTGCGCGCCTGGTCGGCGATCGAGCGCGTGATGGCCTGGCGGATCCACCAGGTGGCATAGGTCGAGAATTTGTAGCCGCGGCGGTATTCGAACTTGTCCACCGCCTTCATCAGGCCGATGTTGCCTTCCTGGATCAGGTCGAGGAACTGCAGGCCGCGGTTGGTGTATTTCTTGGCGATCGAGATCACCAGGCGCAGGTTGGCCTCGGTCATCTCGCGCTTGGCGCGGCGCATCTTGGCTTCGCCGGTGGACATCTGGCGGTTGATGTCCTTGAGCTCCTTGAGCGGGATGCCGATCTTGTCCTGCAGGTCGATGAGCTTCTGCTGCTCCTCGAGCACGGCAGGGTGGATGCGCATCAGGCCTTCGGCGTAGTTCTTGCCGGCGGCGATCTCGTCCTTGAGCCAGTCGAGGTTCACCTCCTGGCCGGGGAAGACCTTGATGAAGTGCTGGCGCGGCATGCCGGCGCGATCCACGCACAGCTGCAGGATCTGGCGCTCGTGGCTGCGCACCTGCTCGACCATGTGGCGGACCGAATCGCACAGCTTCTCGATGGCCTTGGCGGTGAAGCGGATGTTGAGCAACTCGTCCGAGATCTGCTGCTTGAGCGCGAGGTAGGCCTTGTCCTGCGAGTCCTTCTTGTCGAGCACGGACATCTTCTTCTCGTACAGCTCGCGGATGACCGCGAAGCGCGCGAGGGCATCGTTCTTGAGCTGAAGCAGGGAAGCCGCGTTGGCGCGCTCGGCGCTGTCGGCGTCGTCTTCCTCGTCGTCGGCCTCGTCGTCAGTGCTGTCCTCGTCGTCGGTGGCGCTGGTGGCGGCGCTGTCGTCCTCGCTGTCCTCCTCGGCCGCTTCCTCGCTGCTCGCGTTGGGGTCGATGAGGCCGTCGATGAGCTCGTCGATCTTCGCCTCGTCCCTGGCGATGCGGTCGACGATCTCGAGCATCTCGGCGATGGTGGTCGGGCAGGCGGAGATGGCCTGCACCATGTGCTTGAGGCCGTCCTCGATGCGCTTGGCGATCTCGATCTCGCCCTCACGGGTGAGCAGCTCGACCGTGCCCATCTCGCGCATGTACATGCGCACCGGATCGGTGGTGCGGCCAAACTCGGAGTCCACCGAGGACAGGGCCTGCTCGGCTTCCTCTTCGGCGACATCCTCGTCGACGTTGGTCGCGACGCTGTCGGACATCAGCAGGTCTTCGGCGGCCGGCGCCTCGTCATAGACCTGGATGCCCATGTTGTTGAAGGTGCCGATGATCCCTTCGATCTGCTCGGCATCGGCGACGTCATCCGGGAGATGGTCGCTGATTTCAGCGTACGTGAGGTAACCACGCTCCTTGCCGAGCGTGATCAGCGTCTTCAGCCGGGTGCGGCGCACCTCCGCGTCGAGCGGGGTGGCAGCGGGGCTTTCGACGACGGGGGATGCCTTGTCCTTCGCCTTGGAAGGACGTCCCTTCGTGGGGGCGTCCTTGCGCGGATCCTTGGCTTTTTCGCGTGCCATAGCACTCCTCAGTTGAGGGTGTAAGAAAATGAGAAACCCGAAATTATACTATAAATTTGAGACTTTACCGCCACTTGCGAGGTTCCTCTTCTCGAGCAGGAGCTCGCTCAGGCGGTGTCTGTGGGCGCTGTCGAGCCCTTGCTCACGATCCCTTTGTAGCAGGGCGGCGATCTCATTGCTGACACTGTCGGCGTGGAGTTTGCGCAAGCTGTCGTCGAACAGGGTTTCGACCACCGCTTCGTCGAACTCGGCGTCGACGAGTTCCGCGGCGACCCGCGCCAGGGTCTCGCCGTGGGGGGTGTCGCGAAAGCGTTCGATGAGCGCGCCGAGCCCGCCGGCCGGGACCGGCTCGCCCAGGCTGAGCATGTCGATGATGGCGATCAGAGCCAGCCCTTCGGGGCTGTCGTCAGGAATCAGGCTGACCGGCAGGCGGGCGGCCCAGGTCGGGTGTTGCAGCACCAGGCGCAGCAGCGTGCCGGCGGTCGAGGGGGGTTTGCGCCGGCCTTGCAGGCGCGGCCGTTGCATGCTCGGGCGCGCGGCGCGGCGCGCTCGTTCGGTGGCGACGGGCGGCGGTGCTTCATGGCTCGCGCCGGCCTGTGCAGGTGTGGTGTCGGGGCCGCGTCGGCGCGGCTGACGCGCCGCCAGCTGGGCAAAGGCCTGCTCGACCTCGGCCTGGGTCAGGCCGCTCGTTTCGGCCACCGCCTTGATCACCTGCAGCCGCAGCAGCGGGGCGCCAATGCGGGTGACGAGCGGGGCGGCCTCGTGCACGAAGGCGGCCCGCCCTTCGGCGCTGTCGAGCGGGTGGCGGTCGGCGAGTTCCTGGATCAGGAAGCGGGCCAGGGGGGTAGCGCTGCCGGCAGCCTTGCGGAAGGCGTCGGCGCCCTCGGCGCGAACGAAGGAATCAGGGTCGTGTTCAGCGGGCAGGAACAGGAAGGCGAGCGTGGCGTCGTCGCGTAGCGATTCGAGGGCATTCTCGAGGGCGCGCCAGGCGGCGCGGCGGCCGGCGGCGTCGCCATCGAAGCAGAACACGACGCGGTCGGTCTGACGCAGCAGCGTGTGCACATGCTGCGGTGTGGTCGCGGTGCCGAGGGTGGCGACGGCGTTCTCGATGCCGAACTGGGCCAGCGCCACCACGTCCATGTAGCCCTCGACGACGACGGCGAAGCCGGCATCGCGGATCGCCTTCTGTGCCAGGAAGAGACCGTAGAGTTCGCGCCCTTTCTCGAACAGCGGGGTTTCCGGTGAGTTCAGATACTTGGGCTCGCCCCTGTCGAGCACGCGGCCGCCGAAGGCGATGATGCGGCCGCGGCGGTCGTGGATCGGGAAGACGATGCGGTTGCGGAAACGGTCGTAGCGCCGGCCCTGATCGTTGTCGATGACGAGGCCGGCATCGGCAAGCGTCTTCGCCTGGTAGTCGGGGAAGACCTTCTGCAGCGCCTGCCAGTCGTCGGGCGCAAAGCCGAGGCCGAAGCGCGCGGCGACCTCGCCCGACAGGCCGCGGCGTTTGAGGTAGTCGATCGCCTGACGGGCGGGCTTCAGCTGTTCGCGGTAGAAGCGCGCAGCAATCGCCATGGCCTCGTACAGGCGCGCGCTGGCGTCGTCCTGCGCCGGGCTGGCGCTGCGGCCGTCATCGGGCACCTGCAGCCCGGTCTGTGCGGCCAGCTCCTTGACCGCGTCGACAAAGCCGAGCCCGCTGTACTCCATCAGGAAGCCGATCGCGCTGCCGTGCACGCCGCAACCGAAGCAGTGATAGAACTGCTTGGACGGACTGACCGAGAACGAAGCGGACTTCTCGCCGTGGAAGGGGCAGCAGGCGAAGTAGTTCGCGCCGCTTTTCTTCAGCGGCAGGTAGCGTTCGATGACGTCGACGATGTCGACGCGCGAGAGCAGTTCCTGGACGAAGGACTGGGGGATCATCGAGCGCGCAGGGCTGGTTGCGTGCGCCGCGGATAGGGGCGGCGCGACAACACGCGAGAAAAAGCATCACGCCGGGCGAAGGTCGCGTGACCTCCGGCCGGCGTGCAGGCAACCCGCGGGGCGGGTGCGAGGAGAATCAGTACAGCTTCGGCGGCAGGGTCTGGCTGCGCAGGCGCTTGTGATTGCGCTTCACGGCGGCGGCCAGCTTGCGCTTGCGCTCGGCGGTGGGCTTCTCATAGAACTCGCGCGAGCGCAGCTCGGTCAGCACACCGGTCTTCTCGATGGTGCGCTTGAAGCGGCGGATCGCAACCTCAAACGGCTCGTTTTCCTTGACGCGGATACCGGGCATTGCGGACTTCCTTGGGTGTCTGGTGGGCAGAAAGACGGCGAATATAACCGAGACCGCAGCTCAAGGCAAGGGGATCGATCCTCCCGCGTGCGCTGGCTGCGGTTAAAATGCGGATCCGAATCAAGCGGATGCACTTCATGAAAGTTCTCGGCATCGAAACCTCCTGCGACGAGACCGGCGTGGCGATCTACGACACCCAGGCCGGGCTGCTGGCCCATGGGCTGCATTCGCAGATCGACCTGCACGCGGCCTATGGCGGGGTGGTGCCCGAACTGGCCTCGCGCGACCACATCCGTCGCCTGCCGCTGCTGCTGAAGCAGACCGTGGCCGATGCCGGCGTGGCGCTGGCGGACATCGATGCCGTGGCCTACACCGCGGGTCCCGGCCTGGCCGGCGCGCTGCTCGTGGGCGCAAGCGTGGCCGAGTCCTTCGCCATGGCGCGCGGGATCCCGGCGCTGCCGGTCCATCACCTCGAGGGCCACCTGCTGTCGCCGCTGCTGTCGGCCGACCCGCCCGCCTTCCCTTTCGTCGCCCTGCTGGTGTCGGGCGGCCATACCCAGCTCATGCGCGTGCGCGGGGTGGGCGACTACGCGCTGCTGGGCGAGTCGGTCGACGATGCCGCGGGCGAGGCCTTCGACAAGACCGCGAAGCTGCTCGGCCTGGGTTATCCGGGCGGGCCGCAACTGGCGAAGCTGGCCGAGCAGGGGGTGCCCGGGCGTTTCCGCCTGCCGCGGCCGATGCTGCACTCGGGCGATCTCGACTTCAGCTTCAGCGGCCTGAAGACGGCGGTGCTCAATGTCGTCTCCGCGCCGGATTGGGATCCGCGGCGCATGGCGGATCTGGCGGCCGAGTTCCAGCAGGCCGTGGTCGAGGTGTTGTGCGCTAAGGCGCTCGCGGCGCTGAAGAAGGTGGGGCTGAAGACCCTGGTCGTGGCCGGCGGGGTGGGTGCCAACCGCTGTCTGCGCGACACGCTCGACGCCGCGCTGGCCAGGCGCGGTGGTCGGGTGCACTACCCCGAGCCGGCACTGTGCACCGATAACGGCGCGATGATTGCGTTTGCCGGTGCGATGCGACTGGCTGCCGGCGAGCGCGGCCCGGAGATCATCGCCGTCAAGATCCGTCCGCGCTGGCCGATGGTCGAACTCAGGCCGCCGTGCCCGCCGCCAGGCTGAGCGCGGCCGCACGGGGGCAGTGAGCTCGCCGTCAGGCTTTGGGCTTGTCGGTCTTCTTGCCGCCAATCCGGCCCTCGGTACCGGCGCGCAGGCGTGCGATGTTTTCCTTGTGGCGCCAGATCAGTACCGCCGACATGACGGCCAGTGCCGCTACCGCCATCTGCGGGCCAAGAAACAGCAGGCCCGCCAGCGGTGCGGCGATGGCCGCCGACAGCGCGGCGGCCGAGGAGTAGCGGGTGGTGTAGGCGATCATGAGCCAGATCACCGCGCAGAAGATCGCGATCCGGCCGTCGACTCCCGCCAGCACGCCCAGGGCGGTGGCGACTCCCTTGCCGCCATTGAAGCGCAGGAAGACTGAAAATACGTGACCGAGAAAAGCGGCGAGGCCGGCAAGAGCGGCCTGGCCGGCGTCGAAGCCGAGCCGTGTCGCGGCCCACACTGCGAGCCAGCCCTTCAGGCTGTCGCCGAGCAGGGTCACTACCGCAGCGGCCTTGTTGCCGCTGCGCAGCACGTTGGTGGCGCCCGGGTTGCCGGAGCCATACTGGCGCGGGTCCTGCAGGCCGAACAGCTTGCTGCTGACGATGGCAAACGGGATCGAACCGAGCAGATAGGCGGCAATGAGAAGGAACAGGAGCGACATCGAGACTCCTCGGCCAAGGTGGGGCGGGCCGGTCCGGGTTCAGCAGGTCGGAAGGGTGAGGATTCGTGCAGGTGCGACGGCGTGCAGGGGCGAAGCTTTTCGGCAGCGCGTGCCGGGCACAGGCTAGAATTGCGGCGATTCTAAACGGGAAGCAGCATGGATTTCATCTTTATCGAGGAATTGCGCGTCAAGGCCTGGGTCGGTATTTACGATCGGGAAAAGACCGGGCCGCAAACCGTCGAGCTCAATCTGACCTTTGGTGTGCCCGACGCGGCGGCCGAGCACGACGACATTGCCGATACGATCGATTACGCCGAGGTCACGGCACGCATTCGTCGCGAGCTCGGGGAGCGCCATTTCAATCTGATCGAGAGTCTTGGCGAATTCATCGTGAATATGTTGTTCGATGAATTCCGGGCGCCCTGGGTCAAGCTCAGGGTCGCCAAGATTGGCGTCATGAAGGACGTGCGACGGGTCGGTGTACATATCCAGCGCGGTCGCGACGGTATTGTCGTGCCGCCTTCGGCGTGACGCCGCGCTGATCGGCCGCGCCCGGGCGAGAGGCGCGGCGTGAATCAGACGCGGTTACTCAGATGGCCATTTGTCAGGCGGCGAGTTCGTCCAGCGACTTGCCCTGCGCGATCCAGTCGAGCGCCCATTGTGGCTTGCGCCCACGCCCGCTCCACCCCTGGTCGGGATTGGCCGGGTTGCGGTATTTGACGACACTGACCGGCTTCGCCTTCTTTGCGCCGGCGCGTGGGCCGCGCTTGGCGGCCGGCTTGGCTTCGGCTGCCGCTGCAGGAGGCGCCTCGAGCAGATCGCCCAGCGTCAGGCCCTCGTCGGCGGCCATCTTCTGCATGCGCTTGAGCAGCGTGCGCCGCGTGGTGTCGCTGCGACGGCGGATCTCGCTTTCGATCTTCGCTTGCAGTTTGCGCAGGTCGGGCAGGGTGTAGGAAGACAGGTCCATGAGTTCTCCGGGCGTGGTGGAAATCGGCAATCGCGTTGCCTTTACGTTGATCGCGTTCGATTCTGATTTGCGCGCAATTGTGCCACTTGTAAAAGCGGATGGAAATTGATTACGCAAAATAACCCGACAGCGCATGAGTTGGGCTTTCGATTGGCGCCGCGTTCAATTGCCGCTGCCGCGCCGGATTCCAGCCCGAAAATTCAGTTGGCGACGTGAACGAGTTTGGGCTGCAGCAGGCGCAACAGGTCGTGCGAATGGAGCCCGACCAGAAAACCCCGGCGCCCGCCGTTGATGTAGATCAGCGGCAGATCGAGAATGGTGCGTTCCATATACACCGGCATCTGCTTGCGCGTGCCGAAGGGCGAAGTGCCGCCGACGAGAAAGCCGGTGTGGCGATTGGCCGTTTCCGGCTTGCAGGTTTCGACGTGCTTGCAGGGGATCTCGCGCGCCAGCTCCTTGGTCGAGACCTTGCGATCGCCATGCATCAGCACGATCAGGGGCTGGGCATGCTCGTCCTCCATGACCAGGGTCTTGATCACGGCGTGTTCGCTGACATTGAGTTCGCGCGCCGACACGGCGGTGCCGCCGTGCTCCTCGTATTCGTACAGATGCGTCGAAAAGGCAATTCCATGCTGGCGCAGGAAGCGGGTGGCCGGTGTTTCGGGGGCGCGGGTGTCTTGTTTGTTCATGATTGCGACCGGTTCGGCTGGATTGGGCGACGATCTGCCGCCGTGGATGCAATTGTATGCCGGCGCGCCATCAGGCGCGCGGATGATGTCTGGCATGCAATTGCTTGAGTCTCTCGCGTGCCACATGGGTATAAACCTGGGTCGTTGAAATATCGGCATGGCCGAGCAGCAATTGCACCACGCGCAGATCGGCGCCGTGATTGAGCAGGTGGGTGGCGAAGGCGTGGCGCAATGTATGGGGTGAAATGCGCTCGCGCGCGATGCCGGCATCCATTGCATGTTGTTTGACGATGCGCCAGAACATCTGCCGCGTCATGCCGGCGCCGAGTCGCGTGACGAAGACTTCGTCGCAGCGGCGGCCGGCGAGCAGGGCCGGTCGCCCTTCGGCCAGGTAGCGCATCAGCCAGTCGGCGGCGATCTCGCCGAGCGGCACCAGACGCTCCTTGCTGCCCTTGCCCATGACGCGCACCACGCCCTCGTTGAGGCCGAGCGCGAACACCTTCAATCCCACCAGTTCGGATACGCGCAGGCCGGCCGCATACAGCACCTCGAGCATGCAGCGGTCGCGCAGGCCCTGGGGCGTGTCGACATCGGGGGCGGCGAGCAAGGCCTCGACCTGGGCTTCGCTGAGGGTCTTCGGGAAGCGCTCGGCCGCCATCGGCGAATCGAGCAGCAGCGTGGGGTCCTCGGCGATCTCGCGGTTGGCGAGCAGCATGCGGTAGTAACGCCGCCAGGTGGCCAGCAGGCGGCGCTGGCTGGCCGGCTTGGCAGTCCTACTGAATTCGGCGAGATAGGCGGCCAGCTCGCCGGGGCTGGCGCCCGGCAGCGTCAGCGCGCGCTTCTCGAGCCAGGCGGCGAAGCGGGCGAGGTCGCTGCGGTAGCCCGCCAGTGTATTGGCCGCGAGGCCGTGCTCCAGCCACAGGGCGTCGGCAAAGCGGTCGAGCTCGCGGCGGTGGTGGTCCTGCAGACCGGACTCCACCGCCGGTGGGCGAGCACTCACCGCGCCCCTTCGAAGGCCAGCAGCCAGCGCTTGACCTCGAGCAGCCAGCCATCGTGCGCATTGGCGAAGCCGCCCAGGCCGCCCGTGGCGGTGACGCGGTGGCAGGGCACGACGAGCGGGTAGGGGTTGGCGCCGCAGGCCTGGCCGACCGCCCGCGGCGCACTGCCGAGGCGTGCTGCGAGCTCGCCATAGGTGGCGGTGCGCCCACGCGGGATGGTCCGGATCGCCTCCCATACGCGGCGGCGGAAGGGCGTGCCGCAGGCGGCGAGCGGGATCGGGAAGGGTTCGTCGGGCGTGTCGATCCATGCTCGCAGCGCATGGGCGGCAGCGCCGGCGGTGGCATTGCGCGGATCGACGAGCGGCGTTCCCGGCGGCAGGAAGACGAGTTCGCGCAGCACGCCCTCGTCGGCGCGAATGCCGACGGGGCCGAAGGGCAGGGCGATGATGGCGTCGAAGCCCGCCGAGCAGGCCTTGCCGTCACTGGCGCGAGCGTGGGCGGCGGGGGGCAGGTCCCTGGCCATGGTCGGGTGGCTCAAGGGCGGACTTCGCCGTTGCCGAACACGATCCACTTCTGGCTGGTCAGGCCTTCCAGTCCGACCGGGCCGCGGGCGTGGATCTTGTCGGTGGAGATGCCGATCTCCGCCCCCAGGCCGTATTCGAAGCCGTCGGCGAAGCGCGTCGAGGCATTGACCATCACCGAGGACGAGTCCACCTCGCGCAGGAAGCGCATCGCGTGGCTGTAGTTCTCGGTGACGATCGCCTCGGTATGGCCGGAGCTGTAGGCGTTGATGTGGGCAATGGCGGCGTCGAGGCCGTCCACGATCTTCACCGCGATGATCGGGGCGAGGTATTCCTCGCGCCAGTCGGCTTCCGTCGCCGCGACGAGCCTGGCGCCGTCGATGCAGGCCTCGCGCAGCAGCGCCAGCGATTCGGCACAGCAGCGCATCTCCACGCCCTTGGCGGCGAGCATGCGGCCGATCTCGGGCAGGTAGATGTCGGCCACGTTGCGCGCCACCAGCAGCGACTCGGCCGTGTTGCAGGTGCCGTAGCGCTGGGTCTTGGCGTTCTCCACGATCGGCACCACCTTGGCGGGGTCGGCCTCGTCGTCGATATAGACGTGGCAGTTGCCGTCCAGATGCTTGATCACCGGCACGCGCGCGTCCTTAGAGATGCGCTCGATCAGGCCCTTGCCGCCGCGTGGCACGATCACGTCCACGAACTCGGGCATGCTGATCAGCGCGCCGACGGCTTCGCGGTCGGTGGTCTCGACCACCTGCACCGCATGCTCGGGCAGGCCAGACTGGATGAGGCCGGCGCGCACGCAGGCGGCAATGGCGCGGTTGGCGTTGATCGCCTCCTTGCCACCGCGCAGGATGGCGGCGTTGCCCGACTTCAGGCACAGCGCGGCGGCGTCGGCGGTGACGTTGGGGCGCGCCTCGTAGATGATGCCGATGACGCCGAGCGGCACGCGCATCTTGCCGAGCTGGATGCCGGAGGGGCGGCGCTTGATGTCGCTCATCTCGCCGACCGGGTCGGGCAGTGCGGCGACCTGCTCGAGCCCCACGGCCATCGCCTCGACGCCCTTGTCGTTCAGGGTCAGGCGGTCGATCAGCGCCGGCTCGAGGCCGGCGGCACGGGCCTCGGCAAGATCCCTGGCGTTGGCGGCGAGCAGTTCGTCGCGGCGGGCGCGGATCTCGGCGGCCATCGCGCTCAGCGCAGCGTTCTTGACCGCGGTCGAGGCGGCGGCGAGCACGCGCGAGGCGGCGCGCGCCTGGCGACCGAGGGTCTGCATGTAGTCTTGAATGTCCATCTTCACGGAGTCCGGCTTGATTGTCGGCTTGAGTGCCTGTGTCTTGCAGCCCGCAATTAAAGCACCGATCGCCGCGCTCGTGGGCGGCGTCGCCGACGTCAGGCGCTCAACGGCGCTGGGCCAGCCGCAGGCTCAGCTGCAGGAATTCGTCCCACACGTCGCCCGCGGCCAGGCCCTTGATGATGCGGTCGATGCGGGCGGCGTGCATCAAGGCGGCGCGCAGGCCGCCCTGGGTGAGGCGGGCGAGGGCGCGGCCGACGGCCTGCTGGCGGCGCGGATCGAAGATGCGCTCGGCCTTGAACAGGGCGGGCAGGGGCTGGCCGGCGTCGCGGCCGGCGCACAGCGTGGCGAGGCTGCGCGTCTCGTTGGCGAGCGCCCACAGCACCAGCGGCGGCGCCGCGCCTTCGCCCCTGAGGCCCTCGAGCAGGCGTGCGCAGCGCGCCGGATCGCCCTCGACGACGGCCTGGCGCAGCTTGTCGATGTCGTAGCGGGCGACGTTGAGCACGGCGTCCTGCACCTGCTCGAGCGTCAATGCGCCTTCGGGGTGGAGCAGGCCGAGCTTGAGGATCTCCTGGTGGGCGGCGAGCAGGTTGCCTTCGACGTGCTCGGCGATGAAGGCCAGGGCCTCGGCGCCAGCGGTCTGCCTCTGCGCGGCCAGGCGGCGGCCGATCCAGTCGGGCAGGCGCTCGCGTTCGGGCGCGTTCAGCTCGAGTGTGTTCGCCGCATCGCTGAGGGCCTTGAACCAGCCGGTCTTGCGCGTCTGCCAGTCGACTTCGGGCAAGGTGACCAGGGTCAGGGTCTGCGCTGGCAGGTTGGCGATGTATCGCTGCAGCGCGTCGCCGCCGTCGCGGCCCGGCTTGCCGCCGGGGATGCGCAGATCGATCAACTTGGCGCCGCCAAAGAGCGACAGGTTGCCGGCGGCCAGCGTCAGCGCGTCCCACTTGAAACCCTGGCCGACGACGAGCGTCTCGCGCTCCTCGTAGCCCTGGCGGCGGGCCGCGGCACGGATCGCGTCGGCCGCCTCGAGCACCAGCAAGGGCTCATTGCCGTGCAGCAGCCACAAGGGGGCGAGCGGGCGCTCGAGTAGGGGGGCGAGCTGGTCGGGGCGGAGGTTCATGTGCACAAGAGCCTGCAGGCGACGCTCGGCCAGGCCTTCAGTCGGCGCGGCTCACCACGGCGAGACGGCGCATGAGCTGCTGCACCAGGTCGGCCTGCATGTCGCGGTAGAGCAGGGCTTCTTCCTGCTCCTTGCCCAGGACTTGCGAGTCATCGAAGGTGTATTCCCTGCGTGCCGACAGGTTGGTCGGCGGCAGCAGGCTCCGGCCGTCCTTGTCGATCAACTGGAAACGCAGGGTCTGCGTGAGCTGGTACTCGCGCACCTTGCCGGCACCGGTCAGGCTCAGAATCTCGCGACCGCGCGAATTGGCAAGGATCTGCAGGCGGGCCTCGGCTGCGGCCGCGTCCTCGACGACGGTGGTCGTGCCGCTGGTGGCGATCTGGCGGCGCAGTTGGGCGCCCAGCTCGGTCTGTGCGGGCGTGTTGATGTGCACGGTGGCGAAATCGAGCGCCTGCGGGCCACGCAGGCGGAAGCCGCAGCCCGACAGCAGCAGCGCGCCCAGCCCGCCGCCGGCGAGCAGCAGGCGGCGGCGAGGCAGGCCTGGGCTGAGGTCCGCGCTGCGTACGCCGGCATCGTCAGCGTGATTGAGGGGGCGACGATCGGGCATGCACGGCATCCTCAGGCGACGATGTTGACCAGGCGGCCGGGCACGATGACGACCTTCTTCGCCGGCTTTCCTTCCATGAACTTCTGCGCCGCCTCCGAGGCCAGCGCCAGCGCCTCGATGTCGGTCCTGGCGGCGTCGGCGGCGACCTTGATGCTGCCGCGCAGCTTGCCATTGACCTGCAGCATCAGCTCGATCTCATCCTGCTTCAGTGCGTCCGCGCTGACCTCCGGCCAGCTCGCGGCGAGGATGTCGGTGCCGAAGCCGCAGTCCTGCCAAAGCGCATGGCCAATGTGCGGGGTGATCGGCGACAACAGGCGCAGCAGGATGGACAGGCCTTCCTCGGCGACCTCGGCGTGCGCGGCAGGCTCGGCCGGTGCGAGTTCCTTGTGCGCCTTTTCCAGCGCATTGAGGATCTTCATCGCCGCCGACACCACGGTGTTGAACTGGTGCTTGCCGAAGTCGTAGCTCGCCTGCTTGAGATGGGTGTGGATCTCGCGACGCACGTCGGCCGCCGCTGGGGGCAGGGCGTTGGCGGCGAGGCGGCGCTCGGCCGGCAGCGCGGCGCGCGTCTCGCTGGCGAAGGCGTGGCCGTAGTTCCATACCCGGCGCAGGAAGCGCGAGGCGCCCTCGACGCCGGAGTCGGACCATTCGAGCTGCTGGTCGGGCGGCGCGGCGAAGATGATGAACAGGCGCGCGGTGTCGGCGCCGTACTGGTCCACCAGCGACTGGGGGTCGACGCCGTTGTTCTTCGACTTCGACATCTTCTCGGTGCCGCCGATGACCACCGGCAGGCCGTCGGATTCCAGCTTGGCGGCGACGATGCGGCCGCGCTCGTCACGTTCGACGACCACGTCGGCCGGGTTGATCCACTGCTTCTTGCCGCCGTCGAGCTCGCGGTAGTAGGTCTCTGCCACCACCATGCCCTGGGTGAGGAGCGCGCTAAAGGGCTCGGACACGTTGACCAGGCCGCAGTCGCGCATCGCGCGAGTGAAGAAGCGCGAGTAGAGCAGGTGCAGGATGGCGTGCTCGATGCCGCCGATGTACTGGTCGACCGGCGCCCAGTAGTTGACGCGCTCGTCCACCATCGCGGTCGTGCTGTCGGCGCAAGCGTAGCGCAGGAAGTACCAGGACGACTCGACGAAGGTGTCCATGGTGTCGGTTTCGCGCTTGGCCGGCTGGCCGCACTTGGGGCAGGCGCATTCGTAGAACTCGGGCATCTTGGCCAGCGGCGAGCCGCGGCCGGTGATCTCGACGTTCTCGGGCAGTACCACCGGCAACTGCTCGTCGGGCACCGGCACGTCGCCACAGTCGGCGCAGTGGATCATCGGGATCGGGCAGCCCCAGTAGCGCTGGCGCGAGATGCCCCAGTCGCGCAGGCGGTACTGCACGCGTTTGGCGCCCAGACCCTTGGCGGCGAGGTCGGCGGCGATCGCATCGACGGCGCCCTGGAAGTCGAGGCCGTCGTACTTGGCGGAATTCACCAGGCGGCCGTAGTCGGCGTAGACGTCCTGCCAGGGGGCGACCGTGTCGGCGTAGGCGTCCGAGCCGACCACCATGCGGATCGGCAGCGCGTACTTGGTGGCGAAGGCGAAGTCGCGCTCGTCATGCGCCGGCACCGCCATCACCGCACCCTCGCCATAGCCCATCAGCACGTAGTTGGCGACCCAGACCTCGAGCGGCTCGTCGGAAAGCGGGTGGCGTACCTTGAGGCCGGTGGGCATGCCCTTCTTTTCCATCGTGGCGATGTCGGCCTCGGCGACGCCGCCGCGCTTGCATTCCTCGATGAACTCGGCGAGCGCCGGGTTGCTGGCCGCGGCCTGGGTGGCGAGCGGGTGCTCGGCGGCCACCGCGACATAGGTCGCCCCCATCAGGGTGTCGGCGCGCGTGGTGAACACCTTCAGCGCGCCCTCGTGGCCGATGCTGGAGACATCAAAGGGGAAGGCGATCTCCACGCCTTCCGAGCGCCCGATCCAGTTCTTCTGCATCAGCTTGACCTGTTCGGGCCAGTCGGGCAGCTCGTCGAGCGCCGACAGCAGCTCGTCGGCGTAGGCGGTGATCTTCATGTAGTACATGGGGATCTCGCGCTTCTCGACCAGCGCACCCGAGCGCCAGCCGCGGCCGTCGATGACCTGCTCATTGGCGAGCACGGTCTCGTCGACCGGGTCCCAGTTCACCGTGCCGAGGCGCTTGTAGATCAGGCCCTTCTCGAACAGGCGGGTGAACAGCCACTGCTCCCAGCGGTAGTACTCGGGGGTGCAGGTGGCCAGTTCGCGCGACCAGTCGATGGCGAAGCCGAGGCGCTTGAGCTGCGCCTTCATGTAGTCGATGTTGGCGTAGGTCCACTTGGCCGGCGGCACGTTGTTCTGGATCGCGGCGTTCTCGGCCGGCATGCCGAAGGCGTCCCAGCCCATCGGCTGCAGCACGTTGAAGCCCTTCATGCGGTGGAAGCGCGCGAGCACGTCGCCGATGGTGTAGTTGCGCACATGCCCCATGTGCAGCTTGCCCGAGGGGTAGGGGAACATCGACAGGCAGTAGTACTTGGGCTTGCTCGCGTCTTCCGTCACGCGGAAGGCGTCGGTGGAGTCCCAGTGCTGCTGGGCGGCCGTCTCGACGGCGGCGGGCTGGTATTTGTCCTGCATGAGCGTGCGTGCGGGCTTTATGGCGTTGAAAACACGCCAGTATACCTTGAAGCTCACGGCGCGCGGTGGTCGCCGCTGCGCGGACGGAGGGCAAAAAGGCGGCACTCCGCGCCGGGCGGAGTGCCGAACTCCATTCAAGGAGGGAGGGAGACGGGAAAGCGGTGGGCGCGTTGCGCCGCGGCTCAGGCGGTCCTGCAGGCGGCCTTGTGGCTGCCCAGGTGTTGCTGGCGCTGCCAGTTGGCACGGACGGCAACGATCATGTCCTCCATCGCCAGCAGCGGCAGGCGGAGCATGCGGTTCTGACTACGCACATAGGGCAGGAGCTGGGGAGCGCACAGGTTGCTGCGCTCCTTCTGAAGCAGGCGCTGGAAATGCTCCATGGCCGCGCCCCAGTACTCGGCGTTGCCGACCCAGCCGGTTTCGTCCGTGGCTTGACGGACGGCCTTGCGCCACAGGGCTTCGGCGCGTTCGATCGAGATGCCTGCCTTGCGGGCATACCAGGGCAGCAGCTTGGGTGTCTTCATGATCTGTTCTCCTGTCGGGCCGAGTGGGCTCGAAAAATCGTGGTCCGTCTTCTGAACTCGCCACGCCCTACTTACGTTGTGGCGCAATGTACCGAGTGGACCTGTAGTTTTGCTTGATTCTGGGCAATTCAGAGCGGGTCGGGTGTGAGAAGTTCCACGCCCGTCGTCCGAAATGTTGCATTGCACAACTGCAATTTAGCCCATCTCTGCATTGACGCAAGCAGGCTGTTGCTGCAACGCAACAGGCTGTTCACCGTCGTGGCTGTCGGCGAAGGTCCGTGGCGTCGATACAATGCGCGCTCGAAAAGGAATCACGATGTCCACGCTGCTTGCCAATCTGAATGCCGAACAACTTCAGGCGGTCACCCTGCCGCCACAGCACGCACTGATCCTGGCCGGTGCCGGCTCGGGCAAGACCCGCGTGCTGACCACCCGCATCGCCTGGCTCATCCAGTCCGGCCAGGTCGACCCCGCAGGAATCCTGGCGGTTACATTTACCAACAAAGCGGCCAAGGAAATGCTCGCCCGCCTGTCGTCCATGCTCACGGTGAGCACCCGCGGCATGTGGATCGGCACCTTCCACGGCCTTGCCAACCGCCTGCTGCGCGCCCATCACCGCGATGCCGGGCTGCCCCAGCTGTTCCAGATCCTCGATTCGGGCGACCAGCTCGCCGCGATCAAGCGCCTGCTGAAGACGCTCAATGTCGACGACGAGAAATTCCCGCCGCGCGAGCTGCAGCACTTCATCAACGGCCAGAAGGAAGCCGGCAACCGGCCGCATGCGGTCGAGGCCTGGGACGACTACACCCGCCTGCGCGTTCAGCTCTACCAGGAGTATGAGGCGCAGTGCCAGCGCGAGTCTGTTGTGGATTTTGCGGAGTTGCTGCTGCGCAGCTACGAGCTGCTCGAACGCAACGAGCCGTTGCGCCGCCACTACCAGCGCCGCTTCCGTCACATCCTGGTCGATGAGTTCCAGGACACCAACCGCCTGCAGTACCGCTGGCTCAAGCTCTTCGCCGACGAGGGCCGCGAGGGCGGCGCGGCGATGTTCTGCGTCGGCGACGACGACCAGAGCATCTACCGCTTCCGCGGCGCCGAGGTCGGCAACATGCGCGACTTCGAGCGTGAGTTCCGCGTGCACAACGTCATCCGGCTGGAGCAGAACTACCGCTCGCACAGCAACATCCTCGATGCGGCCAACGCCATCATCCGCCACAACGCCAACCGCCTGGGCAAGAACCTGTGGACCGACCAGGGCGCGGGCGAGCCGATCCGCGTGTTCGAGGCCTATTCGGACGGCGACGAGGCGCGCTGGATCGTCGAAGAGATCCAGTCGCTGGTGCGCGACGGCGCGCTGAGGAGCGAGATCGCGCTGCTCTACCGCTCCAACGCGCAGTCGCGCGTGCTCGAGCACCAGCTGTTCTCGGCCGGCATCCCCTACCGCGTGTATGGCGGGCTGCGCTTCTTCGAGCGCCAGGAGATCAAGCACGCGCTCGCCTACCTGCGCCTGATCGCCAACCCGGACGACGACACCTCGTTCGCGCGCGTGGTGAATTTTCCCACCCGCGGCATCGGCGCGCGCTCGCTCGAGGCGCTCACCGACGCCGCGCGCGTCTACAACACCAGCCTGTACGCCACCGTGCCGCATCTCACCGGCAAGCCGGGCACCTCGCTGGCGCAGTTCGTGCGCTTGGTGGAGGACCTGCGCCGCGACACCGCCAGCCTGCCGTTGCCCGAGCTGGTCGACCACGTGCTCGACCTGAGCGGCCTGCGCGCGCACTACAAGGCGGACAAGGAGGGGCGTGAGCGCCTCGAGAACCTGGACGAGCTGATCAACGCCGCGGCCAACTTCCTCGCCGAGTCGCAGGCACAGTCGGGCCCGGGCGACGCGCTCGCCCAGCCGCATGCGCTGCTGGCCGACTTCCTCGCCCACGCCTCGCTGGAAGCCGGCGACCACCAGGCCGACCAGGGCGCGGACGCGGTGCAGCTGATGACGGTGCACTCGGCCAAGGGCCTGGAGTTCAACGTGGTCTTCCTGTCCGGGCTGGAGGAGGGCCTGTTCCCGCACGAGAACAGCATCCTGGAAACCGATGGCCTCGAGGAGGAGCGGCGGCTGATGTACGTGGCCGTCACCCGGGCGCGCGAGCGGCTCTACCTGAGCTTTGCGCAGAGTCGCATGCTGCATGGGCAGACGCGCTACAACCTGCGCTCGCGCTTCCTGGAAGAGGTGCCGGCCGAGCTGACGAAATGGCTCACTCCGCCAAACCCGCGGTCGGCCGCTGGTGGCGCGATGGCGGGCATGGGCGGCGGCTACTTCAAGCCCTCATCCGCAGCGGCCCCGGTGCAGCGCGCGCCGCGGCCGAGCTTCGCGACCCTGCCCAATGGGCTGCGCATCGGTCAGTCGGTCAGTCATGCGAAGTTCGGTCAGGGGGTGATCGTCGCCGCCGAGGGCAGCGGCAGCGATGCCAAGGTGCAGATCAACTTCGGCCCGGCCGGGGTGAAGTGGCTGCTGCTCGGGGTGGCCAAGATCGAGCCGGTGTAGCGCCGGCGGGGGGCAGGCCGAGGCCGGCTGCCGCCTTCAGGCGGCCTCGTCGCGGGTGTGGCAGTCGAAGGCGTAGACGAGGTCGTCGGCGATGTCGTCCAGTTCGGCCGGCGAATAGCCCAGGAAGCGCGCGACCGGCTCGCGCCCCTTGTCCCATTCGGCGTCGCGCCGGGTGCGCAGGTGGGTGCCGGCGACATACTCGCCGACGACGTTGATGGCGATCAGCGCCCGCGCCTCCGCATCGAGTCCGGCGTCGCCATCCAGCACCGAGTAGTCGTGATGGCACAGGATGCCCTGGCACACGGCCTCGGTCAGGCCCCAGGAGCGTGCCAGGAGGTAGCCGATGGTGGCGTGATTGGTGTCGAGCGCCTCGTCCTCGACCGCGGTGAACCAGCGCTCCGTTGCCTGGTTGGCAATCCCCAGGATCTGCTTGTAGTTGTCGAAGCGCTGCACCAGCAGCGGGATGCCGCAGTCGTGGAACAGGCCGAAGGTGTAGGCGGTCTCGGGGCGGGCGCTGCCGGTCTTGCGTGCGAACAGGGCGCTGGCTGCCGCGGTATAGCGCGAGTTGTCCCAGAAGCGCTCGAGGGAGGCGTTGCGGTCGGAGATCGCGTTGCGCAGCGTGGCCTCCTGCACCAGGTTGGTGAGGGTGCCGAAGCCGAGCAGGCGGATCGCCTCATCGACCGAGGCGATCCGGCGGCTCACGCCGAAGAAGGGCGAGTTGGCCGACTTCACCACCACCGCCGCCAGTCCGACATCCTTGCCGATCAGCGCGGCGATGCGCTTGCCGCTGACCTGGGGCTGGCGCAGCTCGGCCATCAGCTCGGCGAGCACATTCGGGCAGGACGGAATGTGGATGCCTTTCAGTGCCGCTTCGATGTCGTCCGCTCGGCGTGCCGTGGTGCTCATAGAACCTGTCTCCGATGCATCGTTTGCTGACCATCACGCTAACACGTGCGAGGCTGGCCGCGCGCTGGAATTGCGCGCGCGGCGTGCGGAATTCCCGCGCCGTGCGAGGGCTCGCCTGCGCGCTCAGAAGGGCAGCGACAGACCCGGCCAGACCCCATCGATCGCGCCCCTGAACGCGGCCTGGATGGCCGCGAGTGCAGCCTCGTCGTCGGCCTCGAAGCGCAGCACCACGACCGGCGTGGTGTTCGATGCACGGGCGAGGCCGAAACCCTGCGCGTATTCGACGCGCACGCCGTCGAGGGTGATGACCTGCTGCGCGCCGGGGAAGCAGGGCGTGTCCGCCAGTGCGGCCTGCTGCAGGCGTCGCACCAGCTCGAAGGGCTCGCCTTCCTTCATCTTCAGGTTCAGCTCCGGCGTGCTTACGGCGTCGGGCAGCGCCTTCAGCGCGGCATTGGCGTCGGGACGCGCGGACAGGATCTCGAGCAGGCGGGCGCCGGCATACAGGCCGTCGTCGAAGCCGAACCAGCGCTCCTTGAAGAACATGTGGCCGCTCATCTCGCCAGCAAGCGGGGCCCCGGTCTCCTTGAGCTTGGCCTTGACCAGGGCGTGGCCGGTGTTCCACATCGTCGGCTTGCCGCCGCGGGCACGGATCCAGGGGCCGAGGTTGCGGGTGCACTTGACGTCGTAGATGATCTCGCCGCCCGGCACCCGGTTGAGCACATCCTCGGCAAACAGCATCAGCTGGCGGTCGGGGAAGATGATCTCGCCGTCCTTGGTGACCACGCCGAGGCGATCGCCGTCGCCGTCGAAGGCGAGCCCGAGCTCGGCGTCGGTCTCGCGCAGGACGCGGATCACGTCCTGCAGGTTCTCGGGCTTGGAGGGGTCGGGGTGGTGGTTGGGGAAATTGCCGTCGACCTCGCAGAACAGCTCGATGACCTCGCAGCCCAGGCGCCGGAACAGTTCGGGCGCGATGCCGCCGGCCACGCCGTTGCCGCAGTCGACGACGATCTTCATCGGCCGTGCCAGCCGGACGTCGCTCGCCACGCGCGCGACATAGGCGGCGCCGACGTCGGCGCTGCGCAGGCTGCCGGCGCCACGGGCGAGGTCGTTCTCGGCGATGCGCCGACGCAGGTTCTGGATCATGTCGCCATACAGCGTCTGCCCGCCGAGCACCATCTTGAGGCCGTTGTAGTCGGGCGGGTTGTGGCTGCCGGTCACCGACACGCAGGAGTCGCAGCCGAGCTCGAAGGCGGCGAAGTAGCTCAGCGGTGTCGGCACGCAGCCGATGTCGATGACGTCGACGCCGGCGGCGCGGATGCCATCGGCCAGCGCCCCTGCCAGCGCCGGGCCGGACAGGCGACCGTCGCGACCGACCGCGATCGTGCGCTGGCCGCGCGCGACGGCTTCCGAGCCGAGCGCATGGCCGATGGCCTGCACCGCGGCCGGCGTCAATACCGTGTCGACGATGCCGCGGATGTCGTAGGCCTTGAAGATCTCGGGGGCGGGCAGGGCGTGCGTCATGAGAATGTCCTGAGCAGGAAGGCGGGAAAGACCGGCATTCTAGGCCCTCGTCCCGCATTTTGGGGCGCGCCTGCGTGGGGCGGTTGGGGCGGCGGGTCGGCGCTGGGGCAGACGACCGGGCGACGGCCGGCCTACAATGCGGCGCATCGCATCCACCCGCCATCACGAGGCCACCTTCCCGCCATGAGCGCACACCAGGGCAGCACACGCAAAGGCATCATTCTCGCCGGCGGCTCCGGCACCCGACTCCATCCGGCCACCCTCGCCGTGTCCAAGCAACTGCTTCCGGTCTATGACAAGCCGATGGTCTATTACCCGCTCAGCACCCTGATGCTGGCGGGCATTCGCGACATCTTGCTGATCTCCACGCCGCAGGACACGCCGCGCTTCGAGCAACTGCTCGGCGACGGCAGCCAGTGGGGGCTGGAGCTGAGCTACGCGGTGCAGGCGAGCCCGGACGGGCTGGCGCAGGCCTTCCTGATCGGCGAGGACTTTCTTGCCGGCGCGCCGTCGGCGCTGGTGCTGGGCGACAACCTGTTCTACGGCCACGACTTCGCCACCGAATTGCGCGTGGCCGCCAGGGCATCGGCGGGGGCGACGGTGTTCGCCTACCCGGTGCACGATCCCGAGCGCTACGGCGTCGTCGAGTTCGATGCCGCCGGGCGCGCGATCAGCCTGGAAGAGAAGCCGGCGCGGCCAAAAAGCCGCTACGCGGTGACCGGGCTGTACTTCTACGACCCGCGCGCGGTCGACATCGCGCGCAGCCTCAAGCCGAGCGCGCGTGGCGAACTCGAGATCACCGACCTCAACCGCGCCTATCTGGAACGGGGCGAGCTGGACGTCCAGGTGATGGGGCGGGGCCATGCCTGGCTCGATACCGGCACGCACGAGAGCCTGCTCGAGGCCGGCATGTTCATCCAGACCATCGAGAAGCGCCAGGGCCTGAAGATCGCCTGCCCGGAGGAGATCGCCTGGCGCGCCGGCTGGATCGACGACGCGCGCATGCGCGCGCTAGCCACGCCGCTGGCCAAGAGCGGCTACGGCCAGTACCTGCTGCGCCTGCTCGAGGAGAGGGTGTTCTGATGAAGGTGACGCCAACCGGGCTGCCCGAGGTGCTGCTGCTCGAACCGCGCGTGTTCGGTGACGCGCGCGGCTTCTTTCTCGAGAGCTACAACGCCCGCAGCTTTCGCGAGCTGAGCGGGCTCGACGTCCAGTTCGTGCAGGACAATCACTCGCGTTCGGCACGCGGGGTGTTGCGCGGTCTGCACTACCAGCTGCACCAGGCCCAGGGCAAGCTGGTGCGCGTGGTGCGTGGCAGCGTGTTCGACGTGGCGGTCGATCTGCGCCGCAGCTCGCCACGCTTCGGCAGATGGGTGGGGGTCGAGCTGTCGGAGGACAACCATCGCCAGCTGTGGGTGCCGCCCGGCTTCGGCCATGGTTTCCTGGTGCTGAGCGAGACGGCGGACTTCCTGTACAAGACCACCGACTACTACGCCCCCGAGCATGAGCGCTGCATCGCCTGGAATGACCCCGACATCGGTATCGACTGGCCGCTGCAGGCCGCGCCCGTGCTGTCGGCCAAGGACGCCCAGGGCAGCCGGCTGGCCGACGCCGAGGCGTACGAGGATCCGAGCCCCTCGCGCTGAGCGCGGCAGGGCGCGCGCGGCGGTATCAGCCGAGGTGGGCGTCGAGATGGCCAGCGCAATGGCCAGCGAAATGGGAGAGCAGGTGCCTGCCCAGCCAGTCCTGCGTGCCCGGCCAGGGGCCGGCCAGAAAGCCGACATGGCCGCCGCCCGCGGGGAGCTCGAAACGCGTGTGCGGCGACAAGTCGTGGCCGCGCGGCAAGGCCGCGGGCGGCACGAAGGGGTCGTTGGCGGCATTGAGCACCAGGGTCGGCGTGCGGATGCCGCCCAGCCAGGGCCTTGCGGAGGCGCGTCGCCAGTAATCGTCAACGCCGGCGAAGCCGTGCGCCGGGGCGGTATAGGCATCGTCGAAGGCGGCCAGGGAGGCCGCCCGCGCGATGCGCGCGGCGTCGAAGTGGCCGGGATGCGCGGCACACTTGGCCAGCGCCTTGCGCTTGAGGGTGGCGAGGAAGTGCCGGCTGTACATGCGGTTGAATCCCTGCCCCAGCGCGGTGCCCGAGATCGTCAGGTCGAGCGGCGCACAGATCGCCGCGGCGGCGACGACGAGCTCAAGGCTGCCGTGCTCCTGCTCGCCCAGCCACTTCAGCAGCGCGTTGCCGCCGAGTGACACGCCCGCCGCGAACAGCGGCGCATCGCCCGCCCGCTGGCGAAGGCGGCGCAGGATCCAGTCGATCTCGGCGCTGTCGCCCGAGTGGTAAGCGCGTGGCAGGCGGTTCGGCTCACCGCTGCAGCCGCGAAACTGCGGCACCACGCCGCGCCAGCCGAACGCGCGCACGGCGCGCATCAGCGTGCGTGCATAGTGCGAGCGGCTCGAGCCCTCCAGACCGTGGAACAGCACCACGAGCGGGGCGGGGTGTGCCACGTCGCGCGCGCTGTCGACCCAGTCGAGGTCGATGAAGTCGCCGTCGGGCGTCTCCCAGCGCTCGCGGCGGTAGGCCGGCAGCGGGCCCATGCGCGCGAGCGGCCAGATCGTCTGCAGATGCCCGCCGGGCAACCACCACGGCGCGCGATAGGGGGGCGTCGCGCTCAATGCACGATGCGCGGCGACAGTTCGCCGAAGTCGGGCAGATCGGGTACGGGCGAGGCATGGTGCAGCACCATGTGCCAGCCGCTGGCGCCGCGCACATACACGTTGGTCACGGCGAGCAGCGCGCTGCGCTGCTCGCGGCTTTGGAGGCCGACCCGCTCGAACACGCAGTGCATTGCCATCGCCGCACTGGCGGTGATGACGGGCTGGCTGGTCTCGATCTGCAGGCGGTTGCCGCCGGACAGGATCTGGCGCCAGGTTTCGCGGATCGGGGCGAGGCCGACGATGCGCGGCCCCCCGGGGTGCACGCAGACCACGTCTTCCTCTTCCGACCAGACAGCCATCAGGGCTTCGATATCGCCCTCGGCCAGGGCCCGGTAGAAGGCGGCCTCGGCTTCGAGGGCGGTGGTGAATGTCGGTTTGCTCACGGCTAGCATCGAATGAGTTGGAGGGGGCAGTTCAGGGGGTGCTCCTGAAAGGCGAAGGGGGCCGAAGCCCCCCGCCGAACTGAAGACTGCGCGCGGCAGCCAGGGTTCAGTGATGACCCTTGGGACGTTCGCCGGCGAACACGTAGTGCGCGCTGCAATACGGGCACACCGCCTCACCGGTCTTCAGGATGTCCAGGAACACGCGCGGGTGACGTGCCCACAAGGGCGCGCCGGGCGGCGGGCAGTGCAGGGGCAGGTCCTTGGCGCTGATGGCGACGGCCTGGGTCTTGTCGGTGTTTTCAACCATGACGCGAATCCTCGGGAACGGAGATCAGACGTAGGCGAGCCACTGGTCGTACTCGGGCGCTCGACCGTTGACGACGTCGAAGAAGCGCGCCTGGATCTTTTCGGTGACCGGGCCGCGTTTGCCTTCGCCGATCTTGCGGTCGTCGAGCTCGCGGATCGGCGTGACCTCGGCGGCGGTGCCGGTGAAGAAGGCTTCGTCGGCGAGGTAGATGTCGTCGCGGGTGAGGCGCTTGGTGGTGACATCGAGGCCGAACTCGCGCGCGATGGTGTGGATCGAGTCGCGGGTGATGCCGGTCAGCGCCGAGGCGATCTCGGGTTCGTAGATGCGGCCATCCTTGACGATGAACAGGTTCTCGCCCGCGCCTTCGGCGACGAAGCCCTGGTTGTCGAGCAGCAGCGCCTCGTCGTAGCCCATGCGCGTGACCTCGAGGTTGGCGAGGATCGAGTTCGGGTAGGTGGCGGACAGTTTGGCACGCGGCATCGTCGAGTTGACGTGGTGGCGGGTGTAGGACGAGGTCTTGACGCGGATGCCCTTCTGCAGGCCTTCTTCGCCGAGGTAGGCGCCCCAGGGCCAGGCGGCGATGGCGACGTGCACGGTGGCGCCGATGGTCGAGATGCCCATCTTCTCCGAACCATAGAAGGCGATCGGGCGCAGGTAGCAGGATTCGAGCTTGTTGGCGCGCACGACCTCCTTCTGCGCCTCCATGAGTTCATCCTTGGAGTAGGGGATGTCCATCATGTAGATCTTGGCGGAGTTGATCAGGCGCTGGGTGTGCTCGGCCAGACGGAAGATCGCGGTGCCCTTGACGGTGTTGTAGGCGCGTACGCCTTCGAAGACGGCCAGACCATAGTGCAGCGAGTGTGTGAGCACGTGCGTGGTCGCCTCGCGCCACGGAACGAGCTTGCCGTCTTGCCAGATGAAACCGTCGCGGTCAGCCATGGACATGATGAAGATCTCCGCCTCTAAGAGTGTTCGAGAGTAGTCGTGAAGCCCCTTTGACGCCGTGTGGCAGGGGGCAAAGCCGGTGAATTCTAGCGCAAAGCCGGCGGCGGAACGCACTTCCCGCCGGCACCGGTGCGCCGTGCAGCTGCCCGTGTGTGCTGGGAGCACCGCCGAACGCGGGTTAGAATGCGGCGCTGCATGCGCCGGGAGCCGAAATTGAAGGATCGCGTCTGGAAACCCAACGTCACCGTCGCCGCCGTGATCGAGCGCGACGGCCGCTTCCTGCTGGTCGAGGAAGAGACGCCCGAGGGGCTTCGCTTCAACCAGCCGGCGGGCCATCTCGAGGAGGGCGAGTCCCTGCTCGAGGCGACCGTGCGCGAGGCGCTCGAGGAGACTGCCTGTCACTTCGTTCCCGAGTACCTGGTGGGCATCTACCAATGGACGCGACCGCAGGGCGACATCACCTACCTGCGCTTTGCCTATGGCGGTCGGGTGGACGGCGAGGAGGCCGGGCGCCGGCTCGACGAAGGCATCGTGCGCGCGGTGTGGATGACGCTCGACGAAGTGCGCGCGAGCGCCGACCGCCATCGCAGCCCGCTCATCCTGCAGTGCGTCGAGGACTGGCTGGCGGGGGCGCGCTATCCGCTGTCGCTGGTGCGGCACGCCTGAAGACGGCGATGCGTGCGGTGCTGCTGCCGGTGCTGTTGCCGGCGCTGCTATTCGTGCCCGTGCTCGCACAGGCAACGGCGCGGCCGGCGATGGCGGCGCCCGGCGGCGCTGAGGTGAGCATCTGCCACAATTACGGCTGCCGCGAGGAGGCGATCGTGACCTATCACCGCGCCACCCTGGCCCGCCTCGAGCGGCAGCTCGCGCGGGCGCGCAGTGCGGCCGAGGAGCGGGCGCAGCTCGCCGAGGCGATCGGCCGCCTGTACCGGGTCGCCGGCACGCAGAGCGCGGTGGGGGCAGACCGGCGCGGCAACCTGCTCGACGACGAAGCCGATGGGCGCATGGACTGCATCGACCACTCGACCTCGACCACGCGTCTGCTGGCGCTGATCGAGTCGCGCGGCGCGCTGCGCTTCCACCGCGTGGTCGAGCCGGCACGGCGCACGCGTTTCATCATGCAGCACTTCAGCGCGGTGATCGAGGTGCTGTCGGCCGACGAGCGGCTCGCGCGCCTGCCGCCCGGCCAGGCCCTGGCGGGCTGCAACTGCACCGAGGACGGGCTGATCATCGAGGTGGCGGACGGCGATGAGCGTCCGGGCGAACGTTATGTGGTCGACAGCTGGTTCGTCGACAATGGCGAGCCGGCAGTGGTGCTGCCGCTCGCGGAGTGGCTCAATGGAGGTGGACCGAATGTCCAGTAGGCAGGGTGGGAAGCAGGACGGCAATGGCATGAAGGTGGTGGTCGGCATGTCCGGCGGGGTGGATTCCTCGGTGACGGCGTTGCTGCTCAAGCAGCAGGGTTATGACGTCACCGGCCTGTTCATGAAGAACTGGGAGGACGACGACGATTCCGAGTACTGCTCGAGCCGGCAGGACC
The DNA here is from genome assembly GCF_035444905.1 of Thauera sp. GTDB lineage: Bacteria > Pseudomonadota > Gammaproteobacteria > Burkholderiales > Rhodocyclaceae > Thauera. Next base: position 77,443 of record NZ_DAOMPS010000010.1, on the reverse strand, counting down.
TGGTCGATGTCGCCTCGGTGTGCGACGTGATCGGCATCGAGCTCGAAGTCGTGAACTTCAGCAAGGAGTACAAGGACCGCGTGTTCGCCGACTTCCTGCGCGAGTACGAGGCCGGCCGCACGCCCAATCCGGACGTGCTGTGCAATTCCGAGATCAAATTCCGCTGCTTCCTCGACCACGCCATGCAGCTGGGCGCCGAGCGCATCGCCACCGGGCACTATGCCCAGGTGCGTGAATGGACCAACGACGGTCGTACCGAGTACCAGCTGCTCAAGGCCGAGGACGGCACCAAGGACCAGAGCTACTTCCTGTACCGCCTCAACCAGCAACAGCTGGCGAAGACCCTGTTCCCGCTCGGTGCGCTGTACAAGCGTGAGGTGCGCCGCATCGCCGAGCAGGCCGGCCTGCACGTGGCGGCCAAGAAGGACTCGACCGGCATCTGCTTCATCGGCGAGCGCCCTTTCCGCGAATTCCTGATGCGCTACCTGCCGACCCAGCCGGGCGAAATCCGCGCCCTCGACGACGAGCGCGTGCTGGGCGAGCATCAGGGCCTGATGTACCACACCATCGGCCAGCGCAAGGGCCTGCACATCGGCGGCATCAAGGGCAACCAGGACGAGGCGGGCGAGCATGAGGCCTGGTACGTGGCGAAGAAGGACGTGAAGGCCAACGTGCTCTACGTCGTGCAGGGCCATGCGCACACTGCGCTGCTGCGCGATCGCCTGGTCGCCGCCGAGCTCAACTGGATCGCCGGCCGCGACCCGCACACCAACTGGGTCTACACCGCCAAGCCCCGCTACCGAACGCCCGACCAGCCCTGCGAGATCGACCGCATTGCCGACGGTCGTGCCGAGATCGCCTTTGCCCAGCCGCAGTGGGCGATCACGCCGGGTCAGAGTGTGGTGGTCTACGAATCCAGGGTGTGCCTGGGCGGCGGCATCATCGTCTGAGGCTTCAGCGCCCGCCGACCAGGGCCAGCGACGGGCGCGCCGCGGCCTGGGCGAGCGTGGCGTAGGTGTTGCAGCGTTCGATGTATTCGCGCGCGCTCTTGGGCATGGTGACGCGGGCGCGCGTGATGTCGGTGACGAGATTGCGCCCCTGCAGGATCAGCCGCAGGCCGTCCGAGGCAAGCTGGTGCTCGATCTGGGTCGAACTCGCCGACAGCGCGGGGGTGATGGCGCCCAGGTGTTCGGAGGAGACGACGAAGCTTGCCCACACGTCGAAGATATCCGGGTCGGTGCGCAGCGTCTCGCACTTGATCTTAGCGATGCGGGCGAATTCGAACACCACCGGTTCCACGCCCTGGAATAGCGGCGACCCGGCAAAGGTCGCGGCCATCACGGCGGCCAGGCGGTCGATCTCGCGCAATGCCTGGGCGATCTTGATGTAGCGGCTCTCATAGAAGGCTTCGACCGGGATCGAGAAGGCACGGAAGGGCTCGCCCCACAGTTCGTCGATGCCCTCGTCGCCGCTGCGATGCAGCACCAGGCGGCCGAGCTTGAGCGCTTCCTGCAGGCACAGGCCGCATTCGCGCATCAGCGCATTGTCGGTATCGATCTCGATGCCCAGCTCCTGCAGCTCGACCAGCTTGGTGAAGATGTCGGTGGCGCGATTGAACATGGCGCCGGCGAACATCGCGCCCTTGACGCGCTTGCGCTCGGGGTCCTGCTCCGCCTCGTAGGCGCGACGCGCGTCCTCGAGGCGCTTGCCGGGGATGTTGATGCCGTGCTCGACGTGGTTGAACAGGCGACGGGTGAGCGCCTGTATGAGCTGCTTCTTGGCCTGCAGCGAATCCGCCGGCGGTTCGTAGGCCTTGAGCCAGTAGCCGTCGTAATGGATGCGCCGGATGCCGTCGATGATGGCGACGGTGCCGTCGGGGATGGACTCGTCCATGGCCTTGGCTGCTCGTTGTGCGGTGACCAGAGGCTGCAGAATACGCCTGCGCTCAGGTCGTTCCAAGAGGCCGTCGCGCCGCCGACGTTGCACGCAGGCGGCGCTCGCGGTGCAGGCGGCGCCACTTGTTGACGACCTTGAAACGCCAGAACAGCTGGGCGCTCCAGTAGGCGATGATCGAGCCCGTCACCGCCATGATGACCATGCCCACCAGCAGCGGCTGGCCGATGCCCGTCACCCAGGCCCAGGCCTGGGCCAGCGAGTCGATCATGCGGATCGGCGCCTCGACGTCTTCCGGCGTGAGATCGGCCGGTGCGCGCGCGCCGATCACGCCCGCACCGAGGCGGTAGGCGAAATAGTAGATCGGACCGTAGGTGAGGGGGTTGCTGACCAGCGTGGAGACCGCGGCGATCCACAGGTTGCCGCGCAGCACGAGCGAGGCCATGGCGGCTGCCGGAATCTGCGCGATCGGAATCATCAGCCCGAAAAACACGCCCATCGCCACCCCGCGCGATACGGCACGGCGGTTGATGTGCCACAGCAGCGGGTCATGGATGCGCGGTCCGAGCCAGCGCAACAGACGGCTCTGCGTGATGGCGTCGCGAGAGGGCAGAAAGCGTTCGAACATGTTCCGTTCCGGGCCGAAGTCGGCATCTTACGCATTGCGCGGGAAAGCACAAGCAAGGCCCGGATGGTGCATTTCGGCCCCTCATGCCAGCGCAATGGCGCGATGATCTTGCCTGCTTCTGACCCTCGCCGCCGTGAGGAATTCACTCCCCCGTTGCGATTCGCTTCGGCCCGCCGCGGCAGGCCTGCCGAGCGCCCGATGTTAGGCGAAATCGCTCGGAATGACGGCGCGCAGCACGGTCTGGCTCTCGTCCTCACGCACGCGGTTGGTGAACCACCACAGCGCGCCCTTCTTGATCGTCCAGTCGGCCTCGACACCCGACAGCAGCAGGGCAGCCAGCCTGCCAAGTGCCGGCTGATGGCCCACCACCAGGGCGGCGCCGCTGGCATCCGGCCAGCCGGTGGCGGCGAGCAGTTCCGGCACGTTGCCCTCGGGCCCCAGGCTGGGGACGATCTGGAAGTTGTCGGTGAAGGCGGTGGCGGTCTGGCGCGTGCGCAGGGTCGGGCTGACCAGCACCCTGAGCTGCTTGGGCCGGTGCTCCTCGAGCCAGCGCGCCATGCGGCGGGCCTGCTTGAGGCCGCGCGGGGTGAGTTCCCGGGTGTGGTCGGGGCTGCCGTCGACCGCTTCGGCGTGGCGCCAGAGGAGGAGGTCCATGTCTTCGTTCCGGATGGAGAAGGCGGGGATCATGGGGGTCGGATGTTGCAGGGGCATGACTTCCCGTGGCGGCGGGGGGCGGCCCTACCAGGGCTTCTTGCCCCACAGCAGGGGCTCGCAGTCGTGCAGCACGCGCCGGCGCAGCCGCGCATAGCGCGACGCATGCCAGCCCAGCACGAAGGCCGCGGCGGGGGCGAGTGCGGGCCTGTCCTGCACCCACTGCGCGAGGCGCGCCTGCGCCGTGTCGACGTCCTGCAGGAAGCCGAGCAGGGTCTGGGCGCGCACCATGCCTTCGAGATAGCGGTCAACCGCCTTGGCCGGGAACAGCGGGGCGAAGAACTCGATGCCGTAGCGCAACTGCTTGAAGCCGATGCGCAGGGCGTGCAGGCGGGTGGGGACGAGGGTGGCGGCGGCTTCGAACTGGCGCCGGGCGCGCTTGCGCAGGCGATCCAGGCGCAGGCGGGCGAAGGTGCGCAGGTCGGCAGCCTCGGCCAGGCTGCCGGTCGGCAGTTGCAGCAGCGCGGCGGTGAAGCCCAGCAGCAGCCGGCCCTGGGTCGCCATGTCGAGATTGTGGGTGGCGTGGCTGCGGGCCGCGTCGCGCATCTCGTGCGCGGTCTGCAGCAAGGCCTCGAAGGCCGCCACATCGGCCAGGCCTTCGGGGGTGACCGCATCGAGCAGTTCGGTGCAGAACACGTCGAGGTCGCGCGCATCGCCGAAGCGGGCGGCGTTCTCGCGCAGGCGCTGGTTCCACTCGCCGACGAAGCCGGGCGGGAGGGCGGGGGCGAAGAACTTGAGCAGGGCGCGCAGTCGGCGCTGCGACACGCGCAGCTGGTGGATGAAGTCGGGATGGATGCTGTCCGGGTCGGCATGGGCGAGCGCGGCAGCGGCGTTGGCCTGCCACTGGCGCACGCAGGACAGCGCGAGCGTGCGGAAGGCGTCGACCACGTTCTGGCCGGGCGTGATCGCGGAGGCCTCGGCGCGCGTCGCGCTCAGCGGGGTGCCGAGAAAGAGTCGGTAACCGCGCTCGGCCTTGGAGATGTCGGCCGGCATCAGCGGCAGGTCCTGCGCCAGCGTGCTCGCGAGTTCGACCAGGTCCTGCGGCCGCCCGGCCTCGAGCTCGAGCTCGAGCTCGCAAATCGGCGTCCGCTGCAACTCGCCCGCCGCCGTGGTGACGATCACCTCGCCGGTGTCGATCATGAGCAGGATGCTCAGTCCGGGCCTGGGCGCGTGGCGCCGCGTCTCGCGGCGAAAGCGCGTGGTGAATACCGGCACCAGCGCATCACGGTGGCGGTTGAGCAGCTTCGCCACCTCGGGGGCGTCGATGGCCGAGAAGTCGAACTGCTCAGCGTAGGCCTGCTCCCATTCCGGCCGCTGCGACAGGCCGCCGCTCGACACGGCGGCGCACTTCACCGTCTGCAGGGACAGCCGCCCCTGGCGGCGGATGCGCAGCGCGACCTTGCGTGCCTTCAGCGCCAGATCGGGGGTGTCATAGTAAGTGTTGTCGAGGGTGACCGCGTTGCCGAGCTTGGGCGCGCCGGCAATCAGGGGGTGACGGCGCAGTGCCGGCAGCGCGCGCTGCGGCAGGGCGAGCTTGAGTTCGATTTCGTGGCTCATGAAGGCCGTCCGACGCCGGGGCGCATGTTGAAGGCAAGGCATTCTAGCGTTGCCGATGCAGGGCGTCATGCATGCTTTCATGACATGAAATATTACTGCGCACGCCCGCGTGCGGCTTCCTTGCCTACTCGCCGAACACCTTCTGCCACAGGGCCTGGACCGGCTTGCGCGCGGCTTCGACTTCGGCCGGGTCGACGCGCGAGAGGCGGTCGTTGAGGCGCTGGCGGTGCTGCAGCCGGCGCAATTCGCGGTAGCTGTCGGCACAGGCGGCAGCGAGTTCGGCGGGAATGAGGCCGAGTTCGCCCGCGATGCGCAGTAGGGCGATGTTGCCGAGGTTGCCGGTGAGCGCGATGTGGTCATGGCTGTGACCGAGCACGAGGTACTGGATCAGGAACTCGACGTCGATCAGGCCGCCGCTGTCGTGCTTGAGGTCGAACAGCTCGCCGCTCTTGCTGCCGTGGGCGTCGCGCATCTTGCGCCGCATCGCCAGCACGTCGGCGCGCAGGCGCTCGAGCTCGCGCGGCAGGCACAGCACCTCGCAGCGGATGCGCTCGAAGGCCGCGCCGAGCGCGCGGTCGCCGGCCGAGAAGCGCGCCCGCGTCAGCGCCTGGTGCTCCCACACCCAGGCCGACTCGAGCTGATACTTGCGGAAGGCCTCGAGCGAGGTGACGATCAGGCCCGACTCCCCGTTGGGGCGCAGGCGCAGGTCGGTATCGAAGAGCTGGCCGGCGGCGGTCTGGCTCGACAGCCAGGTGTTGGTGCGCTGCGCGAGCCGGGTGTAGACCTCGGCGGCCTCGGGCGCGTCGTCGTCGAACAGGAACACGATGTCCAGGTCCGAGGCATAGCCGAGCTCCTTGCCGCCGAGCTTGCCGTAGCTGATCACGGCGAAGCGCGGATCCTCGCGGTGGCGGATCTTGATCCGCCGCCAGCACAGCGGCACGGTGAGGTCGAGCATGATGTCGGCGAGCTCGGACAGGTGGTCGGCGAGCTTCTCCACCGTCAGCAGGCCGGCGAGATCCTGCGTGAGCAGGCGGAACACCTGGGCGTGGTGTTGTTCGCGCATGACGTCCATCTGGCGCTCCATGTCGGGCTCCAGGGCTTCGAGCTCGGCGCCCAGGCTGGCGCGGAAGGCCTTCCAGTCGGGCGAGGTGTCGAGATTGCGGGCGTCGAGCATCTCGTCGAGCAGGATCGGATGGCGGGTCAGGAACTGCGCGCCCCAACGCGATGCGCTCATCAGGTCGGCGACGCGGCGCAGGGCCTGGGGGTATTGCTGCAGCAGGGCCAGATAGGCACCGCGACCGCCGATCGCCTCCATCAGGTCCAGACAGCGCGCCAGCGTGTCGTCGGCGTCCGGTGCGGTCGCCGCCGCTTCGATGACGCGCGGGATGAGGGCGTCGAAGCGGCTCTTGATGTTGTTCGGCATCTGGCGATAACGCGGGCTGGCGTGGATCGAGGCGAGACGCTCGGCCGCGCGCGCCGGGTGGCGGTAGCCGAGTTCGCCCAGCACCGGCACCACGCTGTCGACGTCCTTTGCGTTGGCCCAGGTCGCGTCCAGGCTGTGGTCCACTTCCGAGGGATCGCCGAAGACGGTGTCGAAGTGGCGGCTGACGACCGCGCGGTGGCCGTCGAGGGCGGCGAGGAGGGCCGCCGGGGCGTCGAAGCCCATGGCCTGGGCGATCAGCGCCTGGTCGGCGGGGTTTGCCGGCAGGTCGTGCGTCTGGGCGTCGTCGAGATACTGCAGGCGATGTTCCAGCCGGCGCAGGAAGGTGTAGGCCGCGCCCAGCTCCTTCACGGCCGCGCCAGACAGGATGCCGCGCTCGGCCAGTTGTGCCAGCACCTTCAGCGTCGGCCGAACCTGCAGCGCGCCGTCGCGGCCGCCGCGGATGAGCTGGAACACCTGGGCGATGAATTCGATCTCGCGGATGCCGCCCGGGCCGAGCTTGACGTTGTTCGCACGGTCGCGTCGCGCCACCTCGCGACGGATCTGCGCATGCAGGTCGCGCATCGCGTTGATCGCGCCGAAGTCCAGATACTTGCGGAAGACGAAGGGGCGGGCGATGTTCTCGAGCTCGGTCCAGCGTTCGCCCAGCATCACCCGCGCCTTGATCCAGGCGTAGCGCTCCCACTCGCGGCCCTGGGTCACGAAATAGTTCTCCAGCATGTCGAAGGAACACACCAGCGGGCCGGAGTCGCCGTTGGGCCGCAGCCGCATGTCGACGCGGAACACCTGGCCGTGCTCGGTGACTTCGGCCAGCGCCTGGATGAGCTGCTTGCCCAGACGCTCAAAGAACTCGAAGTTGCTGATCACCTTCTTGCCGCCGGTGTCGCCGTCTTCCGGATAGACGAAGATGAGATCGATGTCGGACGACACGTTGAGCTCGCGACCGCCGAGCTTGCCCATGCCGATCACGATCAGCTCCTGCTCCCAGCCGGTGGGCGACAGCGGCTGGCCATAGCGCTCGACCAGCGCGGCGCGCAGCACGTCGTGCGCGTGGCGCACGCTGAGTTCGGCGAGCAGCGTCATGGTCTCGGTGACTTCGGTCAGTGGCGCGGCGAGCGCCAGGTCGCGCACGATCAGATGGCACAGCACCCAGGTGCGCAGCTGGCGCAAGCTCGGGCGCAGGGCCGCGTCGGCGCCGCCGGACGCCGCCTCGCGGGCGGCGATGAAGGCCTGCATGTCGGCGGCCGTGAGTGGGCGCTCGATGCTCGCGGCAAGCGCGCTGGCGAGCCACGGCTGGCTGTCGAGCATGCGCGCCAGATAGCGCGAGTAGCGCCGCGCCTCGGCGATGGCTGGCGCAAGCCCGCTAGGGGCGGCATGGGGCAGGGAGGACATGGCGAGGCTCCGGTGCGAGCAGGGTGTTCGTTGGTAGAATGCAGGCCGACTCGGCCAGGTCATGGACGGCAGCGCCGTGCGGACATTCTAGCCATGCTGCCCTTCGGCCGGCGCGCCGCAATTCCTCCCTCATGAACGATCCCCTGACCCAAGCCGAGCCTGCCGCACCGCATCCCGATCCCGATCCGCCCCCACGCCGAGTGCGCGGTCGGATCGGCACCATCGGCGCGTGGCTCCTGCGCGCGCTGCTACTGAGCTGGCTGCTGGTCGGCGCTGGCGTGCTCGCGCTGCGTTACCTGCTGATGCCGGCAGTGGGCGATTTTCGCGCCCAGATCGAGGTCGCGGCCAGCGCCAGCCTCGGCCTGCCGGTGTCGGTCGGCACGATCGAGGGCGGCTGGTCCGGCTGGCGCCCGCGCTTGTGGCTCACCGCCTTGCGCATTGCCGACGCCGACGGCCGTCCGGCCCTCGTGCTGCCGCAGGTCGACGCCACCTTGGCGTGGTCCTCGCTGCTGCGCGGCGAGCCGCACTTTCACCGTCTCGAGATCAGCGCCGCCGAGCTCGAGCTGCGCCGCGACGCCGGGGGCGCACTGTTCGTCGCCGGTCTGCCGGTCGCGTCGGGCAGGGGCGAGCAGGGCGTTGGCCTCGCCTGGCTCCTTGCCCAACGCCAGATCGTGATCCACGGCGCCCGCCTGCGCTGGACCGACGAGGCTCGTGGCGCGCCGGAGCTGGTGCTCGAAGACGTGGCCTTCCGTCTCGATCAGCGCGCGGCGCCCGCCCGCTTTGCGCTCCAGGCCCAGCCGCCGCCGGCGCTGGCGTCGGCACTGGTGCTGCGCGGCGAGCTGCAGCGCTTCGATGCCGAGCGGCCGGCCGCCTCGGTCGGTCGGCTCTACCTCGAACTCGAGCGTGCCGACCTTGGTGCGTGGCAGCCCTGGGTCGATTACGCGCTGCCGCTGAGTGGTCAGGGTGGGGTGCGCGCCTGGCTCGACAGCGAGGGCGACGCGCTCGCGCTCACCCTCGACGTGGCCCTCGACGGGGTGCGCACACGGCTCGCCGCCGAACTGCCCGAGCTTGCGGTGAGCCGCCTCGAAGGCCGCCTGGCGTTCGCCCGTGATCCGCGCCGGACGCGGCTCGGCGCCCGCCAGCTCGCACTGCACACCGATGCGGGGCTGCTTGTCGCCCCCACCGACGTCGAGCTCGACCTCCAGCATGCCGCCGATGGCACGCTGGCCGGTGGCCGCCTGGCCGCCAGCCGGCTCGACTTCTCCGTGCTCGCCGCGCTCTCGGCGCACCTGCCGATCGATGCCGCAGTGCGTGAGCGGCTGGCCGCCTTTGCGCCGCAGGGCAGCGTCGAGGCGCTGGCATTGAGCTGGGACGGGGACGTCGCCGCCCCTCGGGCCTGGACGCTGAGCGCGCGCTACGCCGACCTCGGCCTGCTTGCGCGCGAGGGGCTGCCCGGACTGGGCGGCCTGTCGGGCACCATCGATGGCAACGAGCGCAATGGGCGCTTCCGCATCGACGGTCGCGGCGCGCATATCGACCTGCCCGAGGTGTTCGAGTCCGGGCGGCTCGATTTCGATCGGCTGCAGGCCGAGGGCGGCTGGCAGCGGCGCGACGGGCGGCTCGAGATCGCGCTCGATGGGGCCGAGTTCGACAATGTCGACGCGGCCGGCAGCGCGTCCGGCCGCTACTGGCCGCAGGACGGTGAGATCGACCTGCAGGCCCGATTGAGCCGTGCCGAGGGGACGGCCGTGTGGCGTTACCTGCCGCGCACGGTGAACCAGAACACGCACGACTGGGTGCGGCGGGGCATTCGTGCCGCGGCGGTGCCCGATGCGCGCCTGCGCCTGCGCGGACGACTGGCGGATTTCCCGTACCGGGCGGGCGAGGGGCAGTTCCTGGTCACTGTGCGGGTTGCTGACGCCGTCGTCGATTACGCGCCCGACTGGCCGCCCATCGAGGGGCTGTTCGGCGAGCTGCGCTTCGAGGGGCCGGGCATGCGCATCACGGCCGATCGGGCGCGCATCCTCGGGGTGGATCTGGCCGAGGTGGTGGCCGACGTGCCGGAACTGGACCAGCACCCGACCGAGATCATGACCATCAGCGGGCGCGCGCTCGGGCCGACGGCCGAGTTCCTGCGCTTCGTGTCCGCCAGTCCGGTGTCGCGCCGCATCGGCGGCTTCACCGACACGATGCGTGCGGAGGGGCGGGGCGAGCTCGGGCTGAAGCTGGTGATGCCCTTGCGCAACGTGGTCGATACCACGGTGGAGGGCGAGTTCCGCTTCGCCGACAATCGCATCGAACTGGCACAGGGCCTGCCCGCGCTCGAGCGTGCCGGCGGGCGGGTGCGCTTTACCGCCGACACGCTGACCATCCCCGAGGCGCGGGCGCAACTGCTCGGCCACCCGCTGCGGGTCCTCGCCCGCACCGGCGGCGACGGCGGCGTGCGCTTCGAGGCCAGCGGCAAGGCCGACATGACGGCGCTGCGGGCGGCCTATGCCACGCCCTTGCTCGACGGCCTGTCGGGGGCGGCGGACTGGAGCGCGGCCGTGGTGGTGGGCAAGGCCGGCACCCGGGTGGAGCTGAACGCGGGCTTGACGGGGGTCGCATCCAGCCTGCCCGCACCGCTCAACAAGTCGAGCGCCGAAAGCTGGCCGCTGCAGCTCGTCGTCGACCATCCGGCAGGGCAGGCGCGCAGCGCGATCACGCTGCAGATCGCCAGCCTGGCGCGTGCCGAACTCGTTCGCGCCGGGGCCGACTGGCGCCAGCTGAGCGGCGGCGTGGCGCTCGGCCGGGCGACCGCCGATGCGGTGCCGCGCGCCGAGCGGGGCCTGCGGGTGGCGGCGGTGCTCGATCGCCTCGACGTCGACGCCTGGCGGCGGGTGTTCGACAGCGGGGCCAGCGCCGAGCCTGGGGCTGCGGCGACCGAGGGCGGGTTCGCGCTGCCGCTCGTGGGCATCACGCTGGCCGCCGACGAAGTGAACGCCTTCGGCCAGCGCCTGCGGGCGGTGGACCTTCGTGCGGAGCCTGATGCAGGGGGCTGGAAGGCCCGCATCGACAGCGACCTGACCGCAGGCGATCTGGACTGGCGCAGCGCCGGAAGCGGCACCCTGACCGCGCGTCTGCGCCACCTGCGCATTGCCGGCGAGGGCGGCGAGGGGCAGGGCGCGGGTGAGTCCGCGGGTCAGGGGGCGGGTGGAACGGTCGCTGAGGCCGAGGCGCGGATCGAGGAGACGCCGCCGCGGCAACTGCCGGCGCTCGACGTGGTGGCCGAGCGTTTCGAACTGCGCGGCCTCGAGCTCGGCCGACTTGAGGTGTTTGCGCGCAACCGCGGCGGCCTGTGGCAGCTCGAGCGCCTCGCGCTGGTGAATGCGGATGGCCGGCTCGCCGGCAGCGGCCAGTGGCAGGCCGAGGGCCGGCAGCGAACGCGCATGGAGTTCAGCTTCGAGACCGCGGACGTCGGCCAGTTTTCGCGCCGCGTCGGCTACCCCGACGTCGTGCGCGGGGGCCGGGCCAGCCTGGGCGGGGAACTCGGCTGGCAGGGTGCGCCGACGCGCATCGACTACCGGACGCTGGCCGGTGCGCTGCGGCTGGACGCCGGCGCCGGCCAGTTCAACAAGCTCGAGCCCGGCGTCGGCCGCCTGCTCGGCATTCTCAGCCTGCAGGCGCTGCCGCGCCGCATTACGCTGGACTTTCGCGATGTGTTCTCCGAAGGATTCGCCTTCGATCGCATTTCCGGTAGCATCGAGCTCGCCGCCGGGGTGATGCGCACCACTGACCTCGAGATCCGCGGCCCGGCGGCGAGGGTGAAGATGAGCGGGGCGGCGGACCTCGTGGGCGAGACGCAGGACCTGCGTGTCTTCGTGCAGCCGACGCTGTCCGAGTCGATTGCGATCGGGGCCGCGGCGGGCTTGCTCAACCCGGCGGTGGGCGTCGTGACCTATCTCGCCCAGAAGATGCTCAGCGACCCGATCGAGAAGCTCTTCGCCTTCGAGTACGCCATCACCGGCAGTTGGGCCGACCCCCAGGTCGCCAAGCTCGGCCGTGCCGAGGTGGCGCCTGCCGACTGATCGGGCTCGGCTCGACTCTCCCCCCTACCACGCCACAGGCCCAGCTTCGACACAGCGCTCCCATGACTACAGCACCCCACGCCGAGCTTGCCCCGCCACCGGCCGGCACCGTCCGCCTTGCCGCCATCCAGACCGTTTCCGGGCCGGATGTCGACGCCAACCTCGCGGCGGTGGCGCCGCTGATCGCCGAGGCCGCCGCGGCGGGCGCGCGCGTGGTGGCGCTGCCGGAGTACTTTCCGCTCATCAGCAGCGACGACGGGGCCAAGGTACGGATCCGCGAGTGCGAGGGCGCTGGGCCGCTGCAGGACTTTCTCGCCGAGGCGGCGCGGTGCAATGGCGTGTGGCTGGTGGGCGGCACCATCCCCTTGCTGGCCGAGGCCGCAGGCAAGGTGCGCAACAGCACGCTGGTGTTCGACGACCAGGGCCGACGGGTGGCGCGCTACGACAAGATCCACCTGTTCGGTTTCCAGCGCGGCGAGGAGCGCTATGACGAGGCGGCGACGATCGAGCCGGGCGACACCGTGCGCTGCTTCGACTCGCCGGCCGGGCGTACCGGCCTGTCGGTGTGCTACGACCTGCGCTTTCCCGAACTGTTCAGGGCCATGGGCGAGGTCGAACTGATCATCCTCCCCGCCGCCTTCACCTACACCACCGGCCGCGCGCACTGGGAGACGCTGCTGCGCGCCCGTGCGATCGAGAACCAGTGCTACCTGATGGCGCCCGCCCAGGGTGGGCGCCATCCCAACGGGCGCGTGACGTGGGGCCACAGCATGATCATCGACCCCTGGGGCGAGGTGCTCGCCTGTCGTGACGAAGGCGCAGGCGTGGTCATTGCCGATCTCGACCCGGCGCGCATTGCCGCGGTGCGCGAAAGCCTGCCTGCGCTGCGCCACCGCTGTCTGGGCTGAAGCTGCGGCCCTGCCGCGCAACCGATGATCGTTTTGAAGTGAGGCCGGTCCAACCCGGCAAGGTCCCCGAGGATTTCCGATGAGCAAGAGCCAGAACCCCCTGAAGGTCGCCGATCGTTACCTGCTGTCGCCCCATGGCCTGGGCGAGGCGGAACTCGAGAAGACCTTTCGCAAGCTGATGCGCCACGACATCGACTTTGCCGACCTGTATTTCCAATACCAGCGTTCAGAGGCCTGGAGCCTGGAGGAAGGCATCGTCAAGTCCGGCAGCTTCGACATCGAGCAGGGCGTGGGTGTGCGCGCGATCAGCGGTGAGAAGACCGCCTTCGCCTACTCCGACGATATCTCGCTCGATGCGCTCGTCGGCGCGGCCACAGCGACGCGCGCGATTGCCGCCGCCGGCGAGCGCCGCCAGGTCGGCATGCGTCCGCACAAGCTCAGGACGCGGCTGTATCGCGCCGACGACCCGCTCGATTCGCTCGACGACACCGCCAAGGTCAAGCTGCTCGAGCGTCTGGAGAGCTTCGCCCGTGCCGAGGATCCGCGCGTCACCCAGGTCATGGCCCACATCGCCGGCTCCTGGGAGGTGGTGATGGTGGCGCGCAGCGACGGCCACATGGCGGCCGACGTGCGCCCGCTGGTGCGGGTGTCGATTACGGTGATCATGGAGGAGGGCGGTCGGCGCGAGCAGGGCAGCGCGGGCGGAGGCGGCCGTTACGATTACGGCTGGTTCTGCGATGACCGCCTGCACGACTACGCGCGTGCCGCCGTGCATCAGGCCAGCGTTAACCTCGCTGCCGATCCGGCGCCGGCGGGCACGATGCCGGTGGTGCTCGGCCCAGGCTGGCCCGGCATCCTGCTGCACGAGGCGATCGGCCACGGCCTGGAGGGCGACTTCAACCGCAAGGGCAGCTCCGCCTTTTCGGGTCGCATCGGGCAGAAGGTGGCAGCGAAGGGGGTGACCGTGGTGGACGACGGCACGCTGCAGGATCGACGCGGCTCGCTGTCGATCGACGACGAGGGCAATCCGACCGAGCGCACCGTGCTGATCGAGGACGGCATCCTCACCGGCTACATGCAGGACATGATGAACGCGCGCCTGATGGGCATGCCGATCACCGGCAATGGTCGGCGCGAATCCTTCGCCCACCTGCCGCTGCCGCGCATGACCAACACCTACATGCTGAACGGCGACAAGGATCCGGAAGAGATCATCAAGTCGGTCAAGAAGGGGCTGTACGCGGTGAACTTCGGCGGTGGCCAGGTCGATATCACCTCGGGCAAGTTCGTGTTCTCGACCGCCGAAGCCTACCTGATCGAGGATGGCAAGGTGACCCGCCCGGTTAAGGGCGCGACCCTGATCGGCAACGGCCCGGATGTGCTGACCAAGGTGAAGATGATCGGTAACGACATGATGCTCGACCCGGGCGTCGGCACCTGCGGCAAGGATGGGCAGAGCGTGCCGGTCGGCGTCGGCCAGCCGACGCTGCGCGTCGACGGCCTGACGGTGGGCGGCACGGCCTGATCAGGTCGAGGCCGGCTTCTTCGGCGTGACGATGTCGGGTGCGGCGTTCTTGTCCGTCGAGCAGTTGCTGGCGGTTTCATGCACGGGCTTGACGGACAGGCTCGCGGCCACGGCCGGGCTGACCGACCAGGCGAGGGCGGTGGTGGTGAGGATGGCGGCGATCGTCTGACGGGTGATCATGAAGGTCTCCTTCCCAGTGTCTGGGTTTGTTGTTCGGCATTGCCGGCTTCGCTGCGGAACAGGTCCGGGGTGAGGCCGTGGCGTTGCAGTAGGCGGTAGAACTCGGTGCGATTCCGTTCTGCCAGCCGTGACGCGTCAGAGACATTACCGGCTGTCAGTTTCAGAAGCTGTATCAGGTAGTTTCGCTCGAAGCGCTGCTTGGCCTCGGCATAGCTCAGGGCCTCGATTGGCTTCACCCGCAGCGCGCGTTCGACCAGGGCGCGCGAGATCAGCGGCGTCGTCGTCAGTGCGCACACCTGCTCGACGACGTTGTGCAGCTGGCGCACATTGCCCGGCCAGGCGGCGAGGGCGAGCGCCTCGAGTGCATCGGCGGCGAAGCCGTGCAGCGGCTTGTCGTACTTGCGCGCGAGGGCGCGCAGGAAATGCTCCGCCAGCAGCGGGATGTCCTCACGGCGCTCGGCGAGCGAGGGCAGGTCGAGGCTGACGACGTTGATGCGGTAATAGAGGTCCTCGCGGAACTGGCCATCGGCGAGCGCAGCGTCGAGGTCGCGATGGGTGGCGGACAGGATACGCAGATCGACCCGCTGCGCACGCGTGCTGCCCACCGGCCGCACCGCGTGCTCCTGGAGTACCCGCAGCAGCTTGACCTGCAGTGCGAGCGGCATGTCGCCGATCTCGTCCAGGAACAGGGTGCCGCCGCTGGCGGCCTGGATGAGCCCGGTGTGATTCGCGGTGGCGCCGGTGAAGGCGCCGCGTACATGGCCGAAGAGCTCGGATTCGAGCAGCGGCTCGGGGATGGCGCCGCAGTTGATGGCGATGAAGGGTGCCTCGGCGCGCGGGCTGGCGCGATGGATCGCGCGCGCGAGCAATTCCTTGCCGGTGCCGCTCTCGCCGCGGATCAGCACGCTCGCGTCAGAGGCGGCCACCAGGCGGGCTTCGTCGAGCAGCGCATGCATGCGCGTACTGCGGCTGACGATGCCGTCGCGCCAGGCCGCGTCCTCCAGGCCGGTCAGGCGGCGCGGCGCGGGGGCGGCATGCTGCAGCGTCTGGCCGATGTGCTGCAGCAGGGCCTGGCCGTCGAAGGGCTTGGTGAGGTAGCCCGCCACCCCACGCGAGGTGGCCTCGACCGCGTCGGGAATGCTGCCATGGGCGGTGAGCAGGATCACGGGCAGGGCCGGGTGCTGGCGGCGGATCTCCTCGAACAGCGCAAGGCCGTCGCCGTCGGGCAGGCGAACGTCGCTCAGTACCAGGTCGAAGCCCTCGATGCACAGGCGCGCGCGCGCCGCTTCGATGCTGCTCGCGGTCGATACGCGGTAGCCGCTGGCCTTCAGCCGCATCGACAGCAGGCGCAGCAGGTCGGGGTCGTCGTCGACCAGCAGGAGGTGTTCGGCACGCGCGGCAGCGTGGGTGGGGCGGGGGCTCATTGTGAGGGGGCGTCCGTAGCGGCCGGCGTTGGCGGCAGCGGACGGGGCGACAGGCGGCGCTCGATCGCAGTCAGGGCGTCGAGCTTGCGCTGCAGCTCCGCGGCACGGCGCTGGCTGTCGGCAAGGGCCTGGTCGTGCGCGGCGAGCTCGCGCTCGAGACGCTCGACCTGCGTTGCAAGCCGCTGCCGCTCGCGAAGCTGGGCGAGGAGGGCGCGCGCATAGGGGTGGTGGGCACGGGCGTCGGGGCTGTCGTCCGCGAGCAGGCGCTCGAGCTGACGGCGCGCCTCGTTGGGCCGCGTCTGACCGGGCTGGCTCGCCTGCACGGCGGCATGCAGCCTTTGCAGCGCGGCCTCCCGGGGCGACACCGCGCCCGCCGGCCTTGTCTCGCTGCCGCCGCCCAGCCACGCGCCCGGCGCCGCGCAGCCACCCAGCAGGCCGAGGGCAAGGGTCAGCGCGATGCGTCGCAGCCCGCGTGTGCGCGAGGGCCGATGTTCATTCTGCATGCGGAAGCTCGACCCGGAAGTGCGCGCCGCGTTCGATCGGGAGCGCGCGGACTCGGCCGGCATGGGCGGCAATGAACTCGCGCACGATGGCCAGGCCGATGCCGCTGCCCTTGAGTGGCCCGTGGGCGCTGCGGCTGCCCTGGAAGAAGGGATCGAAGATGCGCTCGAGCTCGTCCTCGGCGACCCCGGGGCCGTCGTCGAAGCAGTCGATCACCACGTCGTCGCCCTGCGCCCGGATCTCGAGCCGCACCTTGCCTGCGATCGGGCTGAAGGCGATCGCGTTGGCGAGCAGGTTCGACAGTGCGATGCGCAACTTGCCGGCATCGGCGGACACGATTGGTGCATCGCCGTCCACGCTCAGGCTCAGGCTGCGCGATTGGGCGAGGAGCTGGTGCTCGCTGGCGACTTCTCGCAACAGCGGCAGCAGGGCGGTGGGCTGGCGGTCGAGGCGGCGTGCGTCGAACTGGCTGGCGTTGTAGTCCAGCAACTGCTCGATCCGCTCCTGCAGGGCGCGGGCGCTGTGGTCGAGGATCCCGGCAACCTCGCGCTGCTCGGCGCTGAGGCGGCCGAGCACGCCGTCGCCGAGCAGGGCGACTCCCTCGCGCAGGGACGCCAGCGGCGTCTTGAGCTCATGCGAGACGTGGCGCAACACGCGATTGCGGTTTGCCTCCAGGTCGGCCAGGCGCAGGCGCAGCCAGTCCAGACGTTCGCCGAGCTGACGCAGGTCGACCGGACCGCCGATCCGGATTGGCGTGCCGAGACGGCTCTCCCCCAGCTCGGCAATCGCCTGCTCGATACGCGTCAGGGGGCGCAACAGCCACCAGGCGGTGAACGCCGCCAGACCGCTGGCGAGCACGAGCGCGGCGAGGATCTGCAGCGCGAGCGTGTCGCGCTGGTGATCGAGGGCAGCGAGCAGTTCGCCATTGCGATGGCTGATGTCCTGCTGCACGCGGCCAGCCAGGTCCTCGCTCAGCGTCGCCAGCCTGGAGAAACGCGAGGCCAGTTCGGATTCCGACATTGGACCTGCAGTCGCCGGCATGCCCGTAGCATCGAGGTCGGTCGTGGCCGGCCCGGCATTGCCTAGGTGGCGCCCGATGTCGGCTGCCGTGACGCGCCAGTCCGATGTCGATGCCGCATAGCCGAGGTCGGCCGACTCGAGGACGGTGAGCGCGCTCGATGCCTCACTCAGCGCATCGCGAAAGCGCGTGGCGAGGGCCGGGTCGCCGAGCACGAGGTACTGCCGGGCACTGCGCTCGAGGTCGATCACCCGTTCGCCGAGCTGACGGGCCGCCGCATTGAGCGCGAGCGCCTTGCGGTTGCCGTCGTGGATCGCGCGCGCGAGGGCTTCCAGGCTCAGCCAGCCGCTCACCGCCGCGGCGGCGAGCGCGCCTGCGATCAGCAGGAAGCTTGCCAGCAAGGTGCTGCGAAACGAGAGGCGGGACATGAAATCGCAGAGACCATGAGCATGAACGGCAAGCCTGTTAGTGTAGGCCACGGGGCTTCGGCCTGCAGGCCTGGAAATGCAAAGCCAAGTAACGGGGGCCTCCTGCGGCCGGCGCCCGGAGGTCGCTGTCGCCTCCTGGCGACATGAAAATATATCGAGTAAACAGACGCTTGAGCAAATGCCGGCGGATCGTCTGTCGGGTCAGGGCGACATCAAGCGGACGCCAGCGTCGTCCGGCGTCCGCGCGAGCACGCACTGCGCGGCTGCAAGTCGCTGTTTTGATGCGGCCACTTGGTAGCGGGCATGGTCGTTGCTAATACTGCGTGCTGATCGCAGCGCCAGCGATGCATCACTCTCAAGGAGAAAGCATGTTCAACAAGCCCAATCTGTTCCACAAGACCGCTGAAACGCCGGTGACCCGCACGCAGCGTCCGCTCGGCAGCACGAGCGCGGTGTCCAGCGCGAGCGCGGAGCCGGCAGCAAGCACGGGCGGCAGCACGCTGAGCACGCCTGCCGAAAGCGCGAATCCCGTACGCAGCCCGGACGTCATCGACACCCCGGTCGAGCCGACTGGCGTGGACGTGGGCGAGAGCAGGCTGATCGTTGGTCCCGACGTCAAGCTCAAGGGCGCCGAGATCCTCGATTGCGACACCCTGGTCGTGGAGGGGCGGGTCGAGGCGACGATGGACAGCCGCGTGCTGCGCATCGCCGAGAAGGGGGCTTACAAGGGCACCGTGGGTATCGACATTGCCGAGATCCACGGTCACTTCGAAGGCGAGCTGACGGCGCGCAAGCAACTGCTGATCCACTCGACGGGTCGCGTCAGCGGCAAGATCCGTTACGGCAAGATCCTCATCGAGGAAGGCGGCGAGATCTCGGGCGACGTGCAGTCGCTGTCAGCGCTCGGCAAGGAAGGCCTGCGCGCGGTCGACAAGCCCGCCGACGCGCGTCCGCTCGCCGCCGTGGCCGGCTGAGGGCAAGCGCGCCTGGCGGTCCTGCCGGGCAGGGCATGAAGGCGCCCGCCCCACGCTCTTCAGCGCGGGGTGGGCGTTTGTGCGTCGGCCATGGCAGCGGCGAGCTGCTGGGGATTCCAGCTCCAGTGGTTTTCCCACGCCGCGCGCACCAGGTTGGGGTACTGCGGCTTGCCCAGGCTGCCGTTATAGCGGCCGAGGGCGCGGAAGAGGTCGCCCCTCTCGATGTCGAGGTAGTGCCGCAGGATGGTGCAGCCGTAGCGCAGATTGGTGCGCATGTGGAAGAGGTTATCGTCCTCGCGGCCGATGACCTTGATCCAGAACGGCATCACCTGCATGTAGCCGCGCGCGCCAGCCGAGGAGATGGCGTACTTGCGGAATGCACTCTCGACCTGGATCAGGCCGAGCACCAGTTGCGGGTCCAGCCCGGCACGAGTGGCCTCGTAGTGGATCGAAGTCAACAGCTCGATGCGGTAGGCCTCGTCCGGGATGCGTTTCTGCAGCCGGCGCGACATCTCGGCCAGCCAGCGCGCGCGCTCGCCGGCGTCCGGAATCGGCAGCGTCGGCGCTGCCGCATCGCTGACTGCCGCATGCAGCGCGGCGCGCACGCTGGCTGCCATCGGCTCGTACTGCTGCGCTCCCGCGCTCGCGCTGCCCGCCACCAGGGCGAGCGCCGAGGCCGCGGCGAGCTGGCGGAACAGGGCGCTCATGCGAAGTGGGGCGGGCCGGCGGCACATGGCGGTGATCAATCCTGCTTGAGGCGGTCGAGCACGTGGTTGAGGACCTCGCCGGCGGGCAGTTTGGCCGCTTCGGCATCGCGCCGGCTCTGGTACTCGACCAGCCCCTCCTTCAGACCGCGGTCGCCGATGGTGACGCGGTGCGGCACGCCGATCAGCTCCCAGTCGGCAAACATCACGCCAGGGCGCTCGTCGCGGTCGTCGAGGATCGCGTCCACGCCCGCGGCGACAAGTGCGTCGTAGAGCTTCTGCGCTTCGTCGCGCACCGCCTCGGACTTGCCCCATCCCACCGGGCAGATCACCACTTCGAAGGGTGCGATCGCGCGCGGCCAGATGATGCCGCGGGCGTCGTGGTTCTGCTCGATCGCCGCGCCCACAATGCGGGTTACGCCGATGCCGTAGCAGCCCATCTCGAAGTGCTTGGGCTTGCCGTCCTCGTCGAGGAAGGTGGCATTCATCGCCTTCGAGTACTTGGTGCCGAGGTAGAACACGTGGCCGACCTCGATGCCGCGCTGGATCGCGAGCACGCCACGGCCGTCCGGACTGGGGTCGCCCTCGACCACGTTGCGCAGGTCGGCCACCAGGTCGGGCTCGGGCAGGTCGCGGCCCCAGTTGATGCCGGTGTAGTGGAAGTCCTCGTCGTTGGCGCCGCAGATGAAGTCGGCCATGTGGGCGACGGTGCGGTCAGCGATGACCTTCACCGGCTTCCTGAGCCCGATGGGGCCGAGGTAGCCCGGCTTGCAGCCAAAGTGCTCGAGGATCTCGGCCTCGGTGGCGAACCGGAAGCCGGCCTTGAGCCCTTCCACCTTGCTCGCCTTGACCTCGTTCAGGGCGTGGTCGCCACGCACCATCAGCAGCCACACCGTGACGCCGACCGGCTTGCCCGCGTCATCGACGTCGTCGGTGGCGAGCACGAGCGACTTGATCGTGGTCGAGAGCGGCACGCCGAGCAGTTCGGCGACGTCCTTGCAGGTTGCCTTGCCCGGGGTCGGGGTCTTCTCCAGCGCCTTGGCCGGCTCGGCGCGACGGGCAAGCAGCGACACCGCTTCGGCCAGCTCGATGTTGGCGGCGTAGTCGGACTCGGGGCAATAGACGATCGCGTCCTCGCCGGTGTCGGCAATGACCTGGAACTCGTGCGAACGATCGCCGCCGATCGCGCCGGTGTCGGCCGCCACGGCGCGGTACTCGAGGCCGAGGCGGTCGAAGATGCGCTTGTAGGCGGCAAACATGACGTCGTAGCTGCGCCCGGCAGCCTCCTCGCTGCGGTCGAAGGAGTAGGCGTCCTTCATCGTGAATTCGCGTCCGCGCATGACACCGAAGCGCGGCCGGCGCTCGTCGCGGAACTTGGTCTGGATCTGGTAGAAGTTCTTCGGCAGCTGGCGGTAGCTCTTGAGCTCCTGGCGCGCGATGTCGGTGACGACTTCCTCGGAGGTGGGCTGCAGCGCGAAGTCGCGCTCATGACGGTCCTTGAAGCGCAGCATCTCGGCGCCCATCTTGTCCCAGCGCCCGGTCTCGTCCCACAGTTCGGCGGGCTGCACCAGCGGCATGATCAGCTCCATGGCGCCGGCACGGTCCATCTCGTCGCGGATGATGGTCTCGACCTTGCGGATGGCGCGCAGGCCCATCGGCATGTAGCTGTAGATGCCGGCGGCGACCTTGCGGATCATGCCGGCGCGCAGCATCAGCTTCTGGCTGACGACTTCGGCATCCGACGGGGCTTCCTTGAGGGTGAACAGGTGGAACTGGCTGGCGCGCATGAGAGTCTTTCGCTGTAAGGCGTTGTCGAGCGCGCGATTCTAGCGCATGGCGTGGGCGTGCATGGTGGGGCGTAAAGGATGGCGGGCAATCGGGGCTCGGGATCGAGCGTAGCCGATGCACAGCGGTGGTGCGCTTTCAAACATTGCACAAGTGTGAAAAAATCGCGCTCAATCAACCGAATTTGAAGGTTAGTCATGCTTGATCGTGAAGGCTTTCGCCCGAACGTCGGCATCATTCTGGTCAATTCGCGCAACGAGGTGTTCTGGGGCAAGCGCATCCGCGAGCATTCCTGGCAGTTTCCGCAAGGTGGCATCAAGCACGGCGAGTCGCCGGAGCAGGCCATGTACAGGGAGCTCTTCGAGGAAGTCGGGTTGCGTCCGGAGCACGTCAAGATCCTTGGCCGCACACGCGGCTGGTTGCGCTACGAAGTGCCGAAGCACTGGATACGGCGCGAATGGCGCAACACCTACCGCGGGCAGAAACAGATCTGGTTTCTGCTGCGACTGGTGGGGCGGGATTCGGACGTCTGTCTGCGCGCGAGCTCTCATCCGGAATTCGATGCCTGGCGCTGGAGCAATTACTGGGTGCCGCTCGATGCGGTGATCGAGTTCAAGCGCCAGGTGTACCAGATGGCCCTGATCGAGCTCGCCCGCATCCTGCACCGATCGCGAGCCTTCGAACTGCCGGAGAGCTACCGTCTGCCCGAGACCGAGGCGGCCCAGGCGTCGGCGGAGCCGGTGCGCGTCGTGCTGGGCGAGCGCACGCCCAAGGCGCTGCAGAAATAGCCCGGCCCAATCGGGGGCATAGTCGCGCTCAATTTGGCGTTCCCGCTTTCATTGTCTAGGTTTCAGGTGCAGGTGTCGGCCGACGCCTGCACCCGATCACCGACAAGAAGGAGAGGAGACATGCAACTCAAGGGCTCACGGACCGAAGACAACCTGAAGGCGGCCTTCGCAGGCGAATCGCAGGCAAACCGGCGCTACCTTTACTTTGCGGCGAAGGCGGACGTCGAAGGTCAGAACGACGTGGCTGCGGTGTTCCGCTCCACCGCCGAGGGCGAGACGGGGCATGCGCACGGCCATCTCGAGTATCTGGAAGCCTGTGGCGACCCGGCCACCGGCCTGCCGTTCGGCGCAACCCGGCAGAACCTCGGTGCGGCGATTGCCGGCGAGACGCACGAGTACACCGACATGTATCCCGGCATGGCGAAGACCGCGCGCGACGAGGGCTTCGAGGAAATCGCCGACTGGTTCGAGACGCTGGCCAAGGCTGAGCGCTCCCATGCCAATCGCTTCCAGAAGGCGCTGGACGCACTGGCCGACTGACATTCCCGCGCGTCGAACGGGCGGGTGACCGCCCGTCTTCACAATAAGACGGCCCGGTACGCCCGGGCGGGGGAGACTGGCCATGAGCAAGCGGGAAGGCAGCCTCGAGGCACCCAAGCGACACCCGATCGCCTGGCGCGACGCGGCTTACTATGACGAGGACAAGGTCCTCGCCGAGATGGAGCGCGTGTTCGACATCTGTCACGGCTGTCGGCGCTGCGTGAATCTGTGCAATTCCTTCCCCACCCTGTTCGACCTCGTCGATGAGAGCAGCACGATGGAAGTCGACGGGGTGGCGAAGAAGGACTACTGGAAAGTGGTCGACCAGTGTTACCTGTGCGACATCTGCTTCATGACCAAGTGCCCCTACGTGCCGCCGCACGAGTGGGACCTCGACTTTCCGCACCTGATGCTGCGCGCGAAGGCGGTGAAGTTTCGCAAGGGCGAGGTGAAGTTTCGCGACAAGCTGCTCACCAGCACCGACGTCCTCGGCAAGCTGGCGGCGATTCCGGTGGTGGCGCAGACGGTCAATGCCGCAAACCGCAATGCAGCCGCGCGCGGGGTGCTGCAGTCGGTGCTCGGGGTGGACAAGCGACGCGAACTGCCGCCCTATGCGCCGGCCAAGTTCCGCGGCAAGGCGAGGCCGACGAGCAGCTGGCCGGTGCGTGACGGCGAGCGTACGCCGGGCAAGGTCGCGATCTTCTCCACCTGCTACATCAACTACAACGAACCCGGCATCGGTCACGACCTGGTGGCCGTGCTGACGCACAACGAGGTCCCTTCGGTGCTCGCGCCGCAGGAGGCGTGCTGCGGCATGCCCAAGCTGGAGCTCGGCGATCTCGAGGGGGTCGATCGCCTGAAGCAGCGCAACATTCCCGCACTGGCGAAGCTGGCGCGTGAGGGCTATGCGATCCTCGCGCCCGTGCCTTCGTGTGCCCTGATGTTCAAGCAGGAACTGCCCTTGCTCTATCCCGACGACGGTGACGTCGCCGCGGTTGCCGAGGCGATGTTCGACCCCTTCGAGTACTTCGTGCTGCGCCACAAGGACGGCCTGCTGAAGACCGACTTCAAGCGCTCGCTGGGCAAGGTGGCCTACCACATTCCCTGTCATGGGCGGGTGCAGAACGTCGGTCAGAAGACGCGCGAGACCCTGCAGCTGGTGCCAGATACCGAGGTCACGACGATCGAGCGCTGTGCGGGCCACGATGGCACCTGGGGGGTCAAGGAGGAGTACTTCGAGCAGTCGATGAAGATCGGCAAGCCGGTGTTCCGCCAGGTGGTGCAGGCAGCGCCGGATTTCATCAGTTCCGACTGCCCGATCGCCGGCCGCCACATTCAGCAGGGGATTCGTGACGGCGGCACGCAACTGGACGCAGAAAAGGCCCATCCGCTGACCCTGCTGCGGATGGCTTACGGATTGGAGGAGACACGATGATGGTGATCGAACGCGCAAGCCTGCTCAGCCTCGAGGAATATGCGCGACAGCGCACCGAGTTCCGGGCCAGGGTGATCGCGCACAAGAAGAGCCGCAAGCTCGCGCTCGGGCCCAACGTGACCCTGATGTTCGAGGACGAGCTGACGATTCGCTACCAGATTCAGGAGATGCTCCGGATCGAGCGCACCTTCGAGGAGGCGGGCATCCTGGACGAGCTCGAGGCCTACAACCCGCTCGTGCCCGATGGCCTGAACTGGAAGGCGACCATGCTGATCGAATATCCGGACGAAGCCGAGCGGCGCCAGTGGTTGTCGCGGCTGATCGGCGTTGAGGACCAGGTGTGGGTGCGGGTGGCGGGTTTCGATCGCGTGTATGCCATTGCGGACGAGGATCTCGAGCGCGAGAATGACGAGAAGACTTCTTCGGTACACTTTCTGCGCTTCGAGTTGGGTGCCGAAGCCGCCGCCGCCTTGAAGGGCGGCGCTGCGCTGTCGGCGGGGATTGATCACGCGGCTTATGCCGCGGTGGTCGATCCGGTGCCAGAGGTGGTCCGGCTTTCGCTTTGTGGAGATTTGCGCGTTTGAATCCGACTCTCAGTCGTATCTTTCGCGGGGGCCTGTTGGCCCTCGCGTCCTTTTCAGGGGCCGTATCCGCGGGCTTCCTGACCGATGTCGATCCCAACTGGGAAGAAGACGAGGTGCTCATGCCGCCGCCGATGGACGCGGCCAGGCTGCGCGCCTTCTACGTGAGTGCGACCACCCCCAACCAGTTCTTCGTCGACGAGGGCAGCGTCAGCGTGGGCGCCGACGGCGTGGTGCGCTTCACCCTCGTGGTGAGGACGCCGGGTGGTGCCGAAAACGTCAGCTTCGAGGGCATTCGCTGTGCCACCGGCGAGCGGCGGCTGTACGCGAGCGGCCGTGCCGACGGCGAATGGGTGGCCGCGCGCAACAGCGTCTGGCAGCCGATCGTCGACAACACCTACAACCGGCCGCGGGCGGCCCTCGCCTGGGAGTACTTCTGTGACGGTCCCGCCGCGCCGCGCAACCGCGAGCACGCGCTGCGCCTGTTGCAGCAGCGCCGCGACCAGGCCCAACCGTATGGAGTCCGATAATGCTTGATCAAGCCATCATCGAGTTCGACAAGGCGCTGCGCACTGTCTTCGCCCCGGCACGCAGCGTGCGTCCGGTGCCGGGCGAGGATATCCCGGATGCCGAGCTGAGCGAGGCCGAGCGGCGCCACGCGGCGGCGCTGATGCGGGTGAACCACGTCGGTGAGATCTGCGCACAGGCGCTGTACCAGGGGCAGTCGATGATGTCGCGCGATCCTGCGATCCGCGACACCCTGCGCCAGGCCTCGCAGGAGGAGACCGAGCATCTGGCCTGGACCGAGCGTCGCATCGCCGAGCTTGGCGGGCGCAAGAGCCTGCTCAATCCGCTGTGGTACGGGGGCGCGCTCGGGATCGGGCTGCTTGCCGGGCGTTTCGGTGACCGCTGGAATCTGGGCTTTCTGGCCGAGACCGAACGCCAGGTCGAGCAACACCTGAAAGGTCACCTCGACGCCTTGCCTGCGACTGACCAGCGCTCGCGCGCGATCGTCGAGCAGATGAAGCTGGACGAGGCCGAGCACGCCGACACGGCCATGCGCCTGGGCGCCCATCGGCTGCCGGCGCCGGCCAGGGGGCTGATGAGGCTGGCGGCGAAGGCCATGACGACCCTGACCTACCGGGTCTGAATCCGCGCGCGGCGGCCGCGCATGGGCCACGGCCGCCATGCCTGCAGCTGCTTCAGTCGACCTCGACGAGTTCGAGCTCGTGGCTGATCTGTGCGGTCTTGGCCAGCATGATCGAGGCCGAGCAGTATTTTTCGGCTGACAGATGGATGGCGCGTTCGACGGTTTCACGCTTGAGCTTGTGCCCGGTGACCGTGTAGATGAAGCGGATGTGGGTGAAGACCTTGGGGTCGGTGTCGGCGCGTTCCGCTTCGAGCCGCACGCTGCAGCCGCGAACGTCCTGTCGGCCGCGCTTGAGTATGAGCACGACGTCGAAGGCGGTGCAGCCACCCGCACCGGCGAGCATCAGTTCCATCGGTCGCGGCGCGAGGTTGCGACCGCCGGCCTCGGGGGCGCCATCCATCGCAACGATATGCCCTGTTCCGGTCTCGGCGATGAAGCTCATGCCGTCGAGCCATTTGATCGTGCATTCCATCTTCAGCGTGCTCCTTGGGCCAGTTGCCCGTCCTGTTGGTGTTTCGGTCCGCGGGGGCGCCGATTCTACCGCAGCGCCGCATGGGTGCGCCCCCCCGGTGGGATGTCAGCTGCTTCCCCTGTGCCGTCAGGGACTTGCGTTCGGGTCGGGCGCAGGAGCAGGGCCGGCACCAGTTTCAGTACGGCACCGTATTCATGCAGTGCACAAAATAAATGTCAATTTCATGGTTGGGGGACTCTGCAGGTGCGCCGGACGAGGCCATGGTGAAGGGAAAAATTGATTTAAAACAAGATGTTTGTCGGTCATAATCACAATTTATAGTGGAATCAAAACATTTGTCGTGCGATGCACAAAAAGAGCTTGCGGTGCCCAAGGGCTATCGGCATAATTCGCCTCAGTCGGATCGCTGACGCGGCAACACAGACAACGCGCCGATCCAAATGGTGTCTCCTCCACCCTCCTCCTTTGGTGTGGATTTAACGCAGTCCTCGCGGACTGCGTTTTTTTTGCTTGTTGCGCGCGTGCAGGATCGTCAATCCGAGATTGACACGCGCGCCCTGTTCGCATTAGAGTTGCGAGCTTTCCGTTCGACGGCCAACTCCATCGGCCCGACAAAGATCGAGGATTCACATGAAGACGTTTTCTGCCAAGCCGCACGAGGTCAAGCGCGACTGGTTCGTTGTCGACGGCACGGACAAGGTGCTTGGCCGTCTTGCCGCCGAAATTGCCCGCCGCCTGCGTGGCAAGCACAAGGCCATCTACACCCCGCACGTCGATACCGGTGACTACATTGTCGTCGTCAATGTCGACAAGCTGCGCGTGACCGGTAACAAGGCGCAGGACAAGAAGTACTACCGCCACTCGGGCTACCCGGGCGGTATCTACGAAACCAACTTCACCAAGCTCCAGCAGCGCTTCCCCGAGCGCGTGCTCGAGAAGGCGGTGAAGGGCATGCTGCCGAAGGGCCCGCTGGGCTACGCCATGCTGAAGAAGCTGAAGTGCTACGCGGGCGCCGCGCATCCGCACACCGCTCAGCAGCCGCAACTTCTCGAGATCTGAAGGAGCCGATAAATGGCTGTGACTTACAACTACGGTACCGGTCGCCGCAAGACCGCGGTCGCCCGCGTGTTCATCAAGGCAGGCACGGGCAACATCGTCGTCAATGGCAAGCCGGTCGACGAGTTCTTCTCGCGTGAAACCGGCCGCATGATCGTGCGTCAGCCGCTCGTGCTCACCGGCAACGAAGGCAAGTTCGACATCATGGTGAACGTCACCGGCGGTGGCGAGTCCGGCCAGGCGGGTGCCGTGCGTCACGGCATCACCCGTGCGCTGGTCGATTACAACGCCGAGCTCAAGGGTGAGCTGCGTGCGGCCGGCTTCGTGACGCGTGATGCGCGCGAGGTCGAGCGCAAGAAGGTCGGTCTGCGCAAGGCGCGTCGCGCGAAGCAGTTCTCCAAGCGCTGATTGCCTGCAGCAACAGCCGGTCGTATCCGCAGGAGCCGCCCCTTGGGGCGGCTTTTGTGCTTGCTGCGGCACATGATGTGCGATGTGCGGATCCCTCGCCCCTGCGTGAGCTTGGCGATGCGGGGCCGATCGAGCACGCACCGGCTTTCACGCTACGTTCACCGCGTGCGGGGGTCGTCGGTGCGATAATTGCGGCCTGAGGTCTTTCGTTGCGAGGAGCAAGCATGATCAAGGTTGGAGTTGTAGGCGGCACGGGATACACCGGGGTCGAGTTGCTGCGTCTGCTGGCGCGTCACCCCGGGGTCGAGCTGACGGCAATCACCTCGCGTGGCGAGGCCGGGATCGCGGTGGCGGAGATGTTCCCCAGCCTGCGACGGCGGGTGAGCCTCAAGTTCGTGACGCCGCAGGATGCGGCGCTCGAGAAGTGCGACGCCGTCTTCTTCGCCACGCCCAACGGTATCGCCATGAAGCAGGCGGCCGAACTCGTTGCCGCCGGGGTGCGCGTGATCGACCTCGCCGCCGATTTCCGCATCCGCGATGTGGCCGAATGGCAGAAGTGGTACGCGATGGAGCATGCCGCGCCCGAACTCGTGGCCGAGGCGGTGTACGGTCTGCCCGAGGTCAATCGCGAGCACATCCGCAAGGCGCGCGTACTGGCCAACCCGGGCTGCTACCCGACGGCTGTGCAGCTGGGTTTTCTGCCCCTGATCGAGGCGGGCCTGGTCGATACCGCCCACCTCATCGCCGACGCCAAGTCCGGCGTGTCCGGGGCAGGTCGCAAGGCGGAGGTGCACACCTTGCTGCCGGAGGCGGCCGACAGCTTCAAGGCCTATGGCGTGCCAGGGCATCGCCATCTGCCTGAGATCCGCCAGGGCCTGTCGCTTGCGGCCGGTCATCCGGTGGGGCTGACCTTCGTACCCCACCTGACGCCGATGATCCGTGGCATTCATGCCACGCTCTATGGTCGCCTCAAGCCGGGTGTCGCCGTGCCCGACCTGCAGGCGTTGTATGAGACGCGCTATGCCGAGGAAGCCTTCGTGGATGTGATGCCGGCGGGCAGTCACCCCGAGACGCGCTCGGTGCGTGCCTCGAACATGTGCCGCATCGCGGTCCACCGTCCGCAGGGCGGTGACACGGTGGTGGTGTTGTCGGTGATCGATAACCTGGTCAAGGGTGCCGCCGGGCAGGCGGTGCAGAACCTCAACATCATGTTCGGCTTCGACGAGGAGGCTGGACTCGACATCGTTCCCGTCAGCCCTTGACGGGAACTCGGTGAACGGATCACGATCCGAATCTCACGGCCAAGCGGCGAAGAGCGCATCATTCCCCGCACGCCCCCCCCACAGAGGAGTAAACATGAGCGCAGAAGTCGAAACCCCCGAAATCCTGGTCTTCACCGACAGTGCTGCGAACAAGGTTCGCGAACTGATCGAGGAGGAAGGCAATCCCGAGCTCAAGCTGCGCGTCTTCGTGTCGGGCGGTGGTTGCTCGGGTTTCCAGTACGGCTTCACTTTCGATGAGGAAGTGAACGAGGACGACACGACCTATGAGAAGAACGGCGTGTTGTTACTGGTCGATCCGATGAGCTACCAGTATCTGGTCGGTGCCGAAATCGACTACACCGAAGGCCTCGAAGGCTCGCAGTTCGTCATTCGTAACCCGAATGCGACCAGCACCTGTGGCTGTGGGTCGTCGTTCTCCGCCTGATCCTGCCGCGCAGTCCTGCTGAACGACAACGGGGCGCCTCTAGGCGCCCCGTTGTCGTTTCCACGTCTGTCCCGTGCTGACAGCGGGCAAGTGCCTCCGACTCAGCGCGCGCTGGCGAGCTCGTAGTTGAGCAGGGCGAAGCGGTTGCGCAGGTGGGCGGTGTCACGATTGAAGGCGACCAGCTCGCGCGGGCCGAGGGTGTCCGCCATTGGCAGGGCGACGGTCATGGGGTCCTGCGCCACCTTGTCGATGTGCACCTCGTAGTGCAGATGCGGACCGGTGCACCAGCCGGTGCAGCCCACGTAGCCGATCAGGTCGCCCTGGCTGATGGCCTGGCCCTTGCTCAGCCCCTTGGCGAAACCGTTGAGGTGGGCGTAGTGGGTGGTGATGTTGTTGCGGTGCTTGAGCACGATGAGGTTGCCGAAGCCGCGCTGGGTGCCGACGAACTCGACGGTCGCGTCCGAGGTTGCCTTGACCGGCGTGCCGGTCGGGGCGGCGAAATCCGTGCCGTTGTGCTTGCGCCAGCTGCCGTGGATCGGGTGCAGGCGGCGGCCGAAGTTCGAGCTCACGCGCGAGAACTCGAGCGGCGAGCGCAGGAAACCCTGCTGCAGGCTGCGCCCGTCGTCGCTGTAGTACTGCTCCTTGCCGCTCGGACCACGGTAGAGCACCACCGCGTGGCGCTCGCCATTGTTGATGAATTCGGCGGCGAGGATGCGCCCGGCGCGCACCGGGTTGCCTTCCTCATAGATGGCTTCATAGACGACGTTGAAGCGGTCGCCCCTGCGCAGGTCGGTATGAAAGTCGATCCAGGTGCCGAAGATCGTCGCCAGCTGCGTGGCGACGTTGTCGGGCAGGCCCGCGGCATCGGTTGCACCGAACAGGGAGTGCGTGATCGTGCCCGAGCGCATCTCGATCATCGCCACCTGCGCCTCGCCGTTCGACTCGCGCAGCGCCAGGCCGCCGTCTCCGCGTTCCAGCACGATCCGACTGCCCGTGTTGCCAAGCGGGACGCTGAAGGACAGGACACGTCCGTCGGGGTTGACGATGGCGGTCACCGAGCGGCCGGCGCGCAACTGGCGGACGGCCTTCTTGCCCTCTTCGGATCCCGCGAGGTGGGCGAGCGCCTCTTCGTCGTCGATGTTCAGCCGCGCGAAGATGCCCTGCAGCGTATCGCCCGCCTGGATGCGCTCGCTGTGCACGAAGGGGAGTTCGTCGGCTGGCTCGGCGATGGCAAGCGGGGCCGGCAGGGTCTCGACGACGCGGTGGAAGAGGATGTCTGCGGTATCGCTGTCGGGTGCCACCGCGGTGGCCGCCATGACCCCCATCAGCGATACGCCGGTGACGCCGGCGAGCAACCAGGTACGGGGACGGGAGAGGAGTTGGGCCGGCATATCGGCTAGAATTCGGGTCTTTCTGGCCTTCATGAGCTCTGCGCGCGTGCGGATAGGAAAAAAATTTTGCGGAGTTTAGCAAAGTAATGGCCCTCCTCGGGAAGGTATTTTTGGAGAAATTGAATGACTGAAGTTCAGGCGGCGATCGACCTGATCAAGCGTGGCACCGATGCACTGCTGATCGAGGCCGAGCTGGTCGAGAAGCTGAAGCGTGGCCGCCCCCTGCGCGTGAAGGCCGGGTTCGACCCCACCGCGCCCGATCTGCATCTCGGCCACACCGTGCTGATCAACAAGATGCGGCACTTCCAGGAGCTCGGACACCAGATCCAGTTCCTGATCGGCGACTTCACCGGCATGATTGGCGACCCGAGCGGCAAAAATGCCACCCGCCCGCCGCTGTCGCGCGAGCAGATCATGGAGAACGCGAGGACCTACCAGGACCAGGTGTTCAAGATCCTCGACCCCGACAGGACCGAGATCTGTTTCAACTCGAGCTGGATGGAAGGTCTCGGTGCGGCTGGCATGATCCGCCTGGCGTCGCAACAGACCGTGGCGCGCATGCTCGAGCGCGACGACTTTGCGCGGCGCTACGGCAACAACCAGCCGATCTCGATCCACGAATTCCTTTACCCGCTGTGCCAGGGCTACGACTCGGTGGCGATGAAGGCCGACGTCGAACTCGGCGGCACCGACCAGCGCTTCAACCTGCTGATGGGCCGCGAGCTGCAGAAGCACTACGGCCAGGAGCCTCAATGCGTGGTCATGGTGCCGCTGCTCGAGGGCCTGGATGGCGTGAACAAGATGTCGAAGTCGCTCGGCAACTACATCGGCATTGCCGAGCCGGCCAGGGAGATCTTCGGCAAGACGATGTCGGTGTCGGACAGCCTGATGTGGCGCTACTACGAGCTGCTGTCCTTCCGCTCCACGACCGAGATTGCGCAGCTGCGCGCCGACGTCGAGGGCGGGCGCAATCCGCGCGACGTCAAGGTCATGCTGGCGCAGGAGTTCGTCGCTCGCTTCCATGGCCAGCGTGCGGCGGAGGAGGCGCTGGCCGACTTCGAGGCCCGTTTCCAGCGCAACGCGATCCCCGACGACATTCCACAGGTCAGGGTGAACGTCGGCGCCGACGGCTTGCCGCTGTTCCAGGTGCTCAAGCAGGCGGGGCTCACCGGCACCACCTCCGAGGCGATGCGGATGATCGAACAGGGTGGGGTACGCATCAACGGCGAACGTGCCGAGGACAAGGGCCTCGTATTGGGCGCCGGCGAGACCGTCGTGCTGCAGGTGGGCAAGCGCAAGTTCGCCTCGGTGGAGCTGCTTTGATCCCTTGTCGCTTCCGCTGCGGAGTGGTGAGATGAGCGCCGCTGCAGTCTCGCGCCCGATCGGTGTGTTCGATTCCGGCGTCGGTGGGCTCACCGTGGTGCGCGCGCTGATGGAGCGCCTGCCGCTCGAGAGCATCGTCTACTTTGGCGATACCGCGCGCGTGCCCTATGGCGTCAAATCGGTCGCCACCATCGAGCACTTCACCGCCCAGATCACCGACTTCCTGCTGCAACGCGACGTGAAGATGCTGATCATCGCCTGCAACACCATGGCGGCGGTCGCCGCCGCGGTCGTGCACCGGCTGGCGGGCAGCATTCCGGTGCTGGACGTGATCGAGGCCGGCGCGCGCGCCGCGGTGGCGAGCTCGACGGGGCGGCGCATCGGGGTGATCGGCACGCCGACGACCATCAACAGCAATGCCTATGCACGCCGCATGCATGAGCTCGACCCCTCGGTGCGCGTGTATTCGCAGGCCTGTCCCTTGTTCGTGCCCTTGGTGGAGGAGGGCTGGCTCGAGCACGAGGTCACGCGCCTGACCGCGCAGGAATACCTGCGTCCGGTGCTGGCCGAAGAGGTCGACAGCCTGGTGCTCGGCTGTACCCACTACCCGCTACTGAAGCCGCTGCTGCGTGACGTGGCGGGGCCGCGCGTGCGCCTCATCGATTCGGCCGTGACGACCGCGGAGTTCGCCGCCGAGCGCCTGCAGCAGTCGGGTCTGGCGCGGGGCGCGGGGTCGGCGGCCGATTACCGCTTCGTGGTCAGTGACGTGCCGCTGCGCTTCCAGACCATCGGCGAGCGCTTTCTCGGGCGTTCGCTCGGGACGGTGGAAAAGGTCGACTGGTAGCGCAGCGCGCCGGCCTATGCTGCGCCGCGCGCGAGCGGTCGGGTCGGATCGGCGCACCACTCGCTCCACGAGCCTGCATACAGGCGCGAGCCGGGAAGCCCCGCCGCCTCCATCGCCAGCGCGTTGACGCAGGCCGTCACCCCTGAGCCGCATTGATGCACAACCTGTCGCGGCGAGTGGGCCCCCAGCAGGGCGGCGAATTCCTCGCGCAGCACCGAGGCCTGCTTGAAGCAGCCGCGGGCGTCGAGGTTGTCGCGGAAGAAGCGGTTGATCGCACCCGGGATGTGGCCACCGACCGGATCGAGGACCTCGTTCTCGCCGCGAAAGCGATCCGGGCTGCGGGCGTCGATCAACACCATGTCCGGCTGCCCCAGATGCTCGAGCACGTAATCCGCATCGACGCGGTCGGCGCGCAGGGCGAGGGTGTAGGTCGCGCGCCGTGCCTCGGGAATGTCGCCATCGAGCGCCTGGCCGGCGCTCACCCAGGCCTGCAGGCCGCCATCGAGGACGGCCACGCGATGATGACCGAGCCAGCGCATCAACCACCACAGACGCGCGGCGAACATCCCGCCGGCGTCGTCATAGGCGACCACCTGGCTGTGGTTGCCGACACCGCAGTCGGCCAGCCGCGCCGCCAGGCGGGCGGGGTCGGGGAGCGGGTGGCGGCCATTGCGCCCCGTCCTGGCGCTCGACAGGTCGATGTCGAGGTCGAGGAAGAAGGCGCCAGGCAGGTGCGCGCTCAACCAGGCCTCGCGACCGAAGTCGGGGTTGCTCAGGTCGAAGCGACAATCAAAGACGATCCAGTCCGGGTCCCGCACATGCTGGGCAAGCTCGAGCGCACCGATCAGCGTCGAGAAGGACGCGTTCACGGGGCTGTCTCGGCGGCGGCGTCGGCACCGAGCCAGGCGCGCGCTTCGGTTTCGTCGTCGAACACGCGGACCTCGGCATCGACGAAGAGCTGCGAGATCCAGGCGCTCCAGGTCAGCCACTGGTCCTCGGTCAGCACGGCAATGCGGCGGAAATCGTGCGCGTGCTGGCGCGAGAACTTGATCTCTTCCCAGGCCACATCGAGCGTGAAGCCGGCCATCTCGCGCAGGTCGAACAACAGGTCGACCGCCCCCGCGAACTGGATCTTGTAATTGACGACCTCCTCGAACTCCTTGTAGTCGGCAAGGGTGAATTCGCCGAAGACGGCAACTGCAACCATCTTGTCCGTGTGCTCGGTGTTGATCATGGCAGCCTCCATGGCTTGGCTCGGGGATGGCTCAACTATAGTCCCGAGCCGGCGCGCGCTCAATTGCGCATGCGGCGTTCGCCCGCGGCCCTGGCGTCTCAGGCCCGCTTGCGGGTGGCGAGCGAGACCAGGATGGCGCCGGACACGATCAGGCCGATGGCCAGCCAGGACGAGGGCGGCATGATCTCGTCCCACAGCAGCATGCCGAACAGGCTGGCGAAGATCACCGTGGCGTAGCTCAGGTTGGCCGACACCACCGTACGGCCATAGCGATACGAGCGCGTCATCGCAAGCTGGGCGAGACCGCCGAACAGGCCCACGCCGAGCAGGGTCAGCCACTGCAGGCCAGCGGGGCGGTGGATCCCGCTCGCCAGTGCCCAGGCGAAACCGATCAGCGAGGTGGTGAGCGAGAACCAGAACACCGTCCGCACTTCGGGCTCGCCGACGCGGCCGAGCTCGCGCACGCTGATGTAGGCCAGGCTGGCGATCGCGCCCGAGCCCAGGCCGGCGACCGCCCCCGCCCATTGATCGGGTTGCAGGGTGGGGCGCAGCAGCACGACCACGCCAGCAAAGCCCACGACCACGGCCAGCAATACTGGCCAGCGCAGGCGCTCGCCGAAGAACGCGGCCAGCAGCAGGGCAACGAAGATCGGCGAGGTGTAGTTGAGCGTCACTGCGGTGGCCAGCGGCAGCAGGCCGATGGCGAAGAAGTAGCAGCACAGCGCGAGCGAGCCCGACAGGCTGCGCGACACGTGCATGCGCCAGTGCGGCGTGGTCAGCGGTCGGCGCTGCAGCGCGGCGAGCCCGACCATCATCAGCATGCTCACCGCGCCGCGGTAGAAGACGATCTCGCCGGTCGAGAAGTCGGCCGAGCCGAGCTTCACGCACACCCCCATGCAGGCGAACAGGAAGCAGGAGACGATCATCCAGAAGGCGGGCATGGCAGTTGTTGCATTGCAGCGAGAGGAGCCGCATTGAACCACATCGTGGCTTTCCCGGGGTGGCCGCGCCGGGGCGAGCGGGGGTAGGCTGTCGACACCGCGCGCGATGACGCATGGCTGTGGAGGCAAGATGGCTTACCTGCTCGCCCTTGACCAGGGCACGACCAGTTCGCGGGCGATCGTGTTCGATGCCGGCGGCCGCGTTTGCGGGCTCGCGCAGGCCGAGTTCGCCCAGCATTTTCCGGCGCCGGACCGCGTCGAGCACGACGCCCAGGACATCGTGCGCACGCAGTTCGACTGCGCGCGCGAGGCCCTCGCCAATGCCGGCATCCGCGCCGGCGAGGTGGCGGCGATCGGGGTTGCGAACCAGCGCGAGACCACCGTGCTGTGGGAGCGCGCCAGCGGCCGCGCGCTGGCGCCGGCCATCGTGTGGCAGGACCGCCGCACCGCCACCGAATGTGATCGCCTGCGTGAGCAGGGCTGGGCCGAGGACCTGCGTGCGCGCACCGGCCTCGAACTGGACCCCTATTTCTCGGCCACCAAGCTCGCCTGGCTGCTCGACCACCTGCCCGGCGCACGGGCGCGTGCCGACCGCGGCGAACTCGCCTTCGGCACCGTCGACAGCTGGCTGGTCTGGCACCTGAGCGGCGGCCGTCTGCACGTCACCGACCCTGGCAACGCCGCACGCACGCTGTTGTTCAACATCCACGATCTCGACTGGGACGCGCAACTGCTCGAGCGCTTCCGCATTCCGCGTGCGCTGCTGCCGCAGGTGGTTGCCAGCAGCGGCGTATGCGGCGAGACCGATGCCGGCCTGTTTGGCGCGGCGATTCCGATCGCCGGAATCGGTGGCGACCAGCAGGCGGCGACCTTCGGCCAGGCCTGCCTGGTGCCCGGCATGGCCAAGAACACCTACGGCACGGGCTGCTTCCTGCTCATGAACACCGGCGAGCAGGCGCTCGCGTCGCGAAACCGGCTGCTCACCACCGTGGCCTGGTCGGGCGTCGGCACCGCCGGCCAGCGGGCGTGCTACGCCCTCGAGGGCAGCGTGTTCATGGGCGGTGCGATCATCCAGTGGCTGCGCGACGGGCTCGGCCTGGTGCGGCGATCGGCCGAGGTCGAGGCGCTGGCCGCCACCGTGCCAGACAGCGGCGGCGTGGTCCTGGTGCCGGCCTTCACCGGCCTGGGCGCGCCGTACTGGGATGCGCGCGCGCGCGGTACGCTGCTCGGCCTGAGCCGTGGCAGCAGCGCCGCCCATATTGCGCGCGCCGCGCTGGAGGCAATCGCGCTGCAGACCGTGGATCTGGTCGAGGCGATGGCGCGCGACGGCGCGCCATCGCTGCGCGAACTGCGCGTCGATGGCGGCGCGGCGGCCAACGATCTGCTGATGCAGATGCAGGCCGATCTGCTCGGCGTGCCCGTTCTGCGCCCGCGCCTGCTGGAGACCACCGCCTTCGGCGCGGCCTGCCTCGCCGCGCTCGGCTGCGGGCTGTGGTCGGACACGGCCGAGATCGAGGCGCATTGGCAGCTCGATCGCCGCTTCGAGCCGCAGTGGCCGGCGGAACGCCGCGCCGCGGCGCGCGCGCAATGGGCGCGTGCGGTCGAGCGCGCGCGCGACTGGGCGCAGGCCTGAGACCGGCAGTGAGCTCCCCGTCTGACGCAGACGGTCCGGTGCTGGCGCGGGACCGTCTGCTGGCGCGCCTGGCGGCAACGCCCGCGTGGGACATCGTCGTCATCGGTGGTGGCGCGAGCGGGCTGGGCTGCGCCCTCGAGGCCGCCACCCGCGGCCACACCGTGCTGCTGGTCGAGGCGCGCGACTTTGCAGCCGGCACCAGCTCGCGCTCGACCAAGCTCATCCACGGCGGTCTGCGCTACCTGGCGCAGGGCAAGCTGGGCCTGGTGCGCGAGGCACTGGCCGAGCGCGCCGCGCTGCTGCGCAACGCGCCCGGTCTGGTGCGGCCGCAGCGCTTCGTGGTGCCGACCAAGGGCTGGGTCGAGCATGCGCGCCTGCGTCTTGGCCTGGCGCTGTACGACCGCTTCGCCGGTGCCGGCCTGATCGCACCCAGCGTCCCGCTGTCCCGCAGCGAGCTGCAGGCGGCGCTGCCGACCCTGCGCAGGGAGCGGGCCGATCGTGGCATGGCGTACTGGGATGCGCAGTTCGACGATGCCGGCCTGGCGATCGCGCTGGCGCGCACGGCCAGTCGCGAGGGGGCGCTGGTGCTCAACCATTGCAGTGTCGACGGCCTCGTCGTGGAAGGGGGGCGGGTGTGTGGCGTCGCGCTGCGCGAGCGCGAGTCCGGCCGCGTCTGCCAGGTCGCTGCGCGCGTGGTGATCAATGCCGCCGGCGTGTGGGGTGACGCCGTGCGGCGCCTGGCCGATCGGGCAGCGCCGGCCCTGCTGCGGCCGAGCCAGGGCGTACATGTGGTCGTCGAGCGGACCTTCCTGCCCGGTCGCGACGCACTGCTGGTGCCGCGCACCGCGGATGATCGTGTGCTGTTCATGATCCCGTGGCAGGGCCGAGTCCTCATCGGCACGACCGACACCGCGCGCGACGACGTACCGGACGAGCCCGAACCGCTGGCGGGCGAGATCGACTTCCTGCTCGATGCGGCGACGAGCTATCTGAGCCGGGCGCCGCGCCGCGAGGAGGTGCGCAGCGTCTTCGTCGGCCTGCGGCCCCTGCTCGGCGGCGGGGGAGGCGGAGCGACGAAGGGCCTGTCGCGCGAGCATCGGGTGGATGTCTCGGCGCAGGGGCTGGTGAGCCTGCTCGGTGGTAAATGGACCACCTACCGCCGCATGGCGGAGGATGCCGTCGATGTCGCCGAGGAGGTCGCCGGATGGCCGCGCCGGCCCTCCGTCACCGCGGGCCTCGCCCTCGACGAAGGTGGCATGTGGGCCCGGAACGAAGGCGCGGGGCAGGCGGGCGAGGGGCGCAGCGAGCCGCTGGGCGAGGCGGGGAGCGACGGCTTGCCGCCCTCCGCTGCCGAGGTCCGTCACGCGGTGCGTGAGGCGTTCGCCCTCGGCGTCGAGGATGTGCTGGCGCGGCGCAGCCGTCTGCTGTTCCGCGATGCAGCCGCGGCCCGTGCCGCTGCGCCGGGGGTGGCGGCCGTGCTGGCCGCGGAGCGGGGCTGGAGCGCAGGCCGGCTGGCCGCCGAATGCGCGGCCTTCGACCGCCTGGCGACGCGCTACATGGCGTGCAGCAGGACGCGTGCCTCCAGCCCGCCCTGAGGATGATTGTGCAGGCGAACCTCGCCGCGCTGGCCGCGCAGCAGGTTGCGGGTGATCGCCAGCCCCAGCCCCGTGCCGCCCGTCTCGCGGTTGCGCGAGGCTTCGGTACGATAGAAGGCCTCGAACACCTTCTCCAGCTCGCCTGCGGGCAGGCCGGGGCCATGATCGCCGATGCGGATCTCATGGCCGCGGTCGCCAGACGGCAGTGTCGTGGGCGCCAGCCCGATGTCGACCTCGCCACCGAACTTCACCCCGTTCTCGATCAGGTTCCACAGTGCGCGGCGCAGCGCGGACGGGCTGGCTTCGACGCGCGCCTGCGGCAGCTCGCCAACGCGCACGGTCCAGCCCATGTCGTGGGCGTCCTCGGCCAGCGCCTGCAGCAGCGGGGCGAGCTCGACCGGCTGCGGCGGCGCACGCTCGTCCAGGCTGCGCGCATAGGCCAGGCCCTCCTTGACGAGGCCTTGCATGGCGTCGAGGTCGGACTGGATGCGGGCGCGCAGTGATTCGTCGTCGACCAGCTCGGCACGCAGGCGCAGGCGGGTGATCGGCGTCTGCAGGTCGTGCGAGATGGCGGCGAGGATGCGGGTGCGCTCGGTGACATGCTCGGCGATGCGTTGCTGCATCTGATTGAAGGCCGTCGCGGCAAGCGCGACCTCGGTCGGCCCTCGTGTGTCCATCGGCGCACGCCCGGGGTCCTCGCCGAGCGCGCGCGCCGCCGCTGCCATGCGCGACAAGGGCCTGGTCGCCAGCCGCACCGCGATCCAGGTGAGCAGCCCGACCCCCAGCACGAGCGCTGCGAGTGCGGCGAACAGGCGCTCCGGCGGCGGTGCGCGCAGGGGCGAGGCCGGGGCGATGCCGGGCAGGCGGATGTTGAGCGCGGTGCCGTCCTTGAGCTGAAGCGCGACGAGCAGGATCGGGTGTGGACGGTCGTCGCGCGGGTGAATGAAGATGCCGAAGCGGCGTCCGGGCATCGCCGTGCGCAGCGCGGTGTGCAGGGGGTGGTCGTCGGCCAGTGGGCGCAGCCTGTCCTGGGCGACGGGTCGCAGGCTCAGACGCAGACGGCGGCGGCCGAACTCGTCGATCCAGCGTTCGCGCTCGGGCGGCGACATGCGGTCGAGCAGATCGACGGCTGCGGCAATCTCCTGCGCCACGCCCTCGAACAACACGTTGCGGCCGATGCGCTCGCGTTCGCCGACGAACAGCGCCAGGCTCACCGCCAGCACGAGCGCAATGCCGAACAGCCAGATCAGCATCAGCCGGGCGAACAGGCTGCGCGGCCAGGGCAGGGTCATGAGGGGCTGCCTTCGTCGTGCCGTGTTGTGCTGACCTCGGCGGCGAGCACGTAGCCTTCGTTGCGAACCGTCTTGATGATGCTCGACTCGCGTGCGCTGTCACCCAGGCGCTGGCGCAGGCGGCTTACGAGGAGATCGATCGAGCGATCGAACACGTCGGCCTCGCGGCCCTGGGTCAGCTCCATCAACTGGTCGCGCGACAACACCTTCTGCGGGTGCGACAGGAACACGCTCAGCATGCGGTACTCGGCGCCGGACAGGGCGACCACTGTGCCATCGTGGTCGATCAGGTGGCGATTGACGGTGTCCAGCCGCCAGTGGGCGAAGCGCAGTTCGCGCGCATTGGCCGGCGGGGCGGCCTCGAGGTTAGGCGGCAGGGCGCGTGTGCGGCGCAGCACGGCGCGCACGCGGGCGAACAGCTCACGCGGCACGAAGGGCTTGGCGAGGTAGTCGTCGGCACCCATCTCGAGACCGAGGATGCGGTCCATGTCCTCGCCGCGCGCGGTCAGCATCAGGATCGGCGTGTTGGCGTGCGGGCTGCCGCTGCCGCGCAGGTTGCGGCACAGGGTCAGGCCATCCTCGCCGGGCATCATCACGTCGAGCACGATGAGATCGATGCGGTGCTGCTCGAGCGCGGCCTTCATCTCGCGCCCGTCGGCCGCGGTGGTGCAGCGCAGGCCCTGCTTCTCGAGGTAGTCGGCGAGCAACTGGCGGATGTCGCGATCGTCATCGACGATCAGGATGTGGTCTTGCTGGCTCATCTGGGCGTCTCCATGGCCTGCATCTTAAGGGCTGGCGGGCGCGGCTTTGTATCCCAGCGTATCTGTGCCAGCCTGTGAGACATCAGGCTGCAAAAGCGATCGAAGGAGACAAACGGGGCTTACATCCCGGTGCTGTAATGGCTCCGTCGCCCGAACGGATGGGCAACATCCTCGAAGGGCCAGTCCCTTTGCGAACCTGATAGGAGAGTCATCATGAAGACCTGGATCAAGAGCTCGATCGCCGCCGCCGTCATCGCTACCGGAGCCCTGGGGGCGACGACCGCCATGGCCTGGGGCGGACACTGCATGGGCGATGGCCCGCGTGGTGGCAAATCCGGCTGGTCGCAGATGGAGCCCGCGCAGATGAAGGCGAAGATGGC
This sequence comes from Thauera sp., assembly GCF_035444905.1. GTDB lineage: Bacteria > Pseudomonadota > Gammaproteobacteria > Burkholderiales > Rhodocyclaceae > Thauera. The sequence continues at coordinate 36,776 of NZ_DAOMPS010000010.1, read as the reverse complement.
CGAGCGCGCCGAAGTGCATATGGCCCGCCTTGAACTTGCACTGGCACTGACGCCCGAACAGAAACCCGCGTTCGAAACCTTCAAGGGCGACATGAAGGCGCGTGCCGAGCGCATGGCGACGCACATGGCCGAGCGGCGGGCGGCCGAGGCACCGAAGACCGCGATCGAGCGCATGCAGCGCATGGAAGAGATGAGCGCGCTGCGCCAGGCCGAGATGGCGCAGGCGCGCAAGTCGGTCGAGGCCTTCTACGCCACGCTGAGCGATGCGCAGAAGACGGTGTTCGATGCCGAGTTCCAGCAGATGGGGCGCAAGGGCATGCGCGGCGGAATGGGCGAGGGCAAGGGCGGTGGCCCGCGCGACGGCAGTGGAATGGGACCGGGTCGCGGCTGATGCGTCACCCCTGACGCCCTCGGGCAGATGAAAAAAGGCCACCGCTTGCACGGTGGCCTTTTCGCTGCGCAGTGCGCGCCCGGCTGCCGCAAGGGCAGCCGACGCGCATGTCGTCTTAGTGGAACTGCTCTTCTTCGGTCGAGCCGGTCAGCGCCTTGACCGAGGACGAACCGCCCTGGATCACGGTGGTGACGTCGTCGAAGTAGCCGGCGCCGACTTCCTGCTGGTGCGACACGAAGGTGTAGCCCTGCTCGCGTGCGGCGAATTCCGGCTCCTGCACCATCTCGGTGTAGTGCTTCATGCCTTCGCCGCGGGCGTAGGCGTGGGCGAACTTGAAGGTGTTGAACCAGTTGATGTGAATGCCGGCCAGGGTGATGAACTGGTACTTGTAGCCCAGCGCAGACAGTTCGTCCTGGAACTTGGCGATGGTCGCGTCGTCCAGGTTCTTCTTCCAGTTGAAGGACGGCGAGCAGTTGTACGACAGCAGCTTGCCCGGGCAGGCGGCATGCACGGCCTGCGCGAACTCGCGGGCGAAGCCCAGGTCCGGGGTGCCGGTCTCGCACCACACCAGGTCGGCGTAGGGCGCGTAGGCGACGCCACGGCTGATGGCCTGCTCGAGGCCGTTCTTGACGCGGTAGAAGCCTTCCTGGGTGCGCTCACCGGTGAGGAAGGGCTTGTCGTTGGCGTCGTGGTCGGAGGTGATCAGGTTGGCGGCTTCGGCGTCGGTACGGGCCAGGATGATGGTCGGCACGCCCATGACGTCGGCAGCGAAGCGGGCCGAGATCAGCTTCTCGCAGGCTTCCTGGGTCGGCACCAGCACCTTGCCACCCATGTGGCCGCACTTCTTCACCGCGGCGAGCTGGTCTTCGAAGTGCACACCGGCGGCGCCGGCGGCGATCATGTTCTTCATCAGTTCGAAGGCGTTCAGCACGCCACCGAAACCGGCCTCGGCGTCGGCGACGATCGGCAGGAAGTAGTCGATGAATTCCTTGTCGCCCGGGTTGATGCCACGCGACCACTGGATCTCGTCGGCGCGCTTGAAGGTGTTGTTGATGCGGCGGACCATGGTCGGCACCGAGTCGTAGGCGTACAGCGACTGGTCGGGGTACATGGTCTCGGAGGTGTTGCCGTCGGCGGCCACCTGCCAGCCGGACAGATACACGGCCTCGAGGCCGGCCTTGGCCTGCTGCATCGCCTGACCGGCGGTGATCGCGCCGAAGGCGTTCACATAACCCTTCTTGGCGCCGCCATTGACGCGCTCCCACAGCAGCTTTGCGCCGCGCTGGGCCAGCGTGTATTCGGGCTGCAGGCTGCCACGCAGGCGAACGACGTCGGCGGCCGAGTAGCCGCGCTTGATGCCTTTCCAGCGGGGGTTTTCGGCCCAGTCTTTTTCGAGAGCGGCGATTTGCTGTTCGCGGGTCATGGTCATGATGCGTCCTTTTCAAGGCAGAAGGGAGTCAGGCATCGCGGCGGGCTCAGGCACCGGTCGCGGTGTTCCGGCTGCAGCGGTTTCGAGGGAGAAAAACGCTGCAGATGGGAAGAGAGTATAGGAGGCATTCCGCGCAGCAGCAATATGTCTTATATAAGACATAAGAAAAAATCTTATCCATTTAAAACAATGCATTAATAATTGTATTTTGCTATACGAAATGCAATCGAGCGGTGTGAAACGACTCCTGGACGCAGGTGTGTTGCGTTGCAAGCAAATTCGCACTGCCCGCCGCGGGCGCGCGATGGCGGCTGCGTGCGCGGCGTGGCGAGCGGTGAGGTCTTCAGAGGAGGGGCGTGGCGCTCAGCACGACACCGTCTTCGTCGGCATAGACGTAGTGGCCCGGATGGAAAGTGACACCGCCGAAGCTGACCGGGATGTCCGCCTCGCCAGTGTTGCGCTTGACCGTCTTCTTCGGGTGGGTGCCGAGCGCGAAGACGCCGAGGTCCATCTCGCCAATGGCTCTCGAGTCGCGAATGCAGCCATACACGATGATGCCGGCCCAGCCATTGCTGACCGCGAGCTCGGCGAGTTGGTCGCCGACCAGGGCGCAGCGCATCGAGGCGCCACCGTCAATCACCAGGACGCGGCCCTCGCCCGCGCTTTCCACCGCCTTGCGCACGAAGGAGTTGTCCTCGAAGAGCTTCAAGGTCGAGATCGGCCCGCCAAAGGCAGCGCGTCCGCCATAGCTGGCAAACATGGGGGCGACGACGGCGAGCTTGTCCTCATGGGCGTCGCAAAGATCGGCAGTCTGGATGTTCATGGCGTCTCCTCGAAGGGCGGGTGCGCCGTTCGGCCGGCGCGGGAGCGGGCATCATAAACGAGGCGCCGGGTCGTCGTGGCCGGTGCGAGGTGCATGACGGGCTGAGGATTCGCGGCCAATCCCCCGGCACAAAAAAAGACGGCATGCTCCGTTGCCGGAAGCATGCCGTCGCTGCAGGTGCAGGCGATCAGGCGGTGGCGGTCTCGGTTTCCTCGAACACCAGCCTGACCTTGTCGTCGTCGTCGAGGTCGATGGTGACCTTTCCGCCATTGACGAGGCGACCGAACAGCAACTCGTCGGCGAGTGCGGCGCGGATCGTATCCTGGATCAGGCGTGCCATCGGTCGTGCCCCCATCAGCGGGTCGAAACCCTTCTCGGCCAGCCAGGCCTTGAGATCATCACTGAAGTGGGCCTCCACCTTCTTCTCATGCAGTTGCGCTTCGAGCTGCATCAGGAACTTGTCGACCACGCGCAGGATGACCTCGTTGTCGAGCGCCTTGAAGGAGATCATCGCGTCGAGCCGGTTGCGGAACTCCGGCGTGAACATGCGCTTGATCTCGCTCATCTCGTCGCCTGCCTCGCGCTTGGCCGAGAAGCCGATCACCGACTTCTGCATCGCCTCCGCCCCCGCATTCGTGGTCATGATGACAATCACGTTGCGGAAGTCGGCCTGGCGGCCGTTGTTGTCGGTCAGCGTGCCATGGTCCATGACCTGCAGCAGGATGTTGTAGATGTCCGGGTGGGCCTTCTCGATCTCGTCGAGCAAGAGCACGCAGTGCGGCTTCTTGGTGATCTGCTCGGTGAGCAGTCCGCCCTGGTCGAAACCGACGTAGCCCGGCGGCGCGCCGATGAGCCGGCTGACCGCGTGGCGCTCCATGTACTCCGACATGTCGAAGCGCACCAGCTCGATGCCCAGCGTGTAGGCGAGCTGACGTGCGACCTCGGTCTTGCCGACGCCGGTAGGGCCGGAGAACAGGAAGGAACCGATCGGCTTCTGCGGGTTGCCCAAGCCGGAGCGGGACATCTTGATCGCCTTCGAGAGCGCTTCGATCGCCGCGTTCTGGCCAAACACGACGTTCTTGAGGTCACGCTCGAGCGTCTTCAGCGAGGCCTTGTCGTCATTGGACACCGTGCGTGGCGGGATGCGCGCGATCTTGGCAACGATCTCCTCGATCTCGCCCTTGCCGATGGTCTTCTTCTGGCGCGATTTGGGCAGGATGCGCTGCGCTGCACCTGCTTCGTCGATGACGTCAATGGCCTTGTCGGGCAGGTGGCGGTCGTTGATGTACTTGGCCGAGAGTTCGGCCGCGCTCGACAGCGCCGAGCTCGAATACTTGATGCCGTGATGTTCCTCGAAGCGGCTCTTGAGGCCCTTGAGGATCTCGACGGTCTCGGCCACCGAGGGCTCGACGACGTCGATCTTCTGGAAACGCCGCGACAGCGCGTGGTCCTTCTCGAAGATCTGGCGGAACTCGTTGTAGGTGGTCGCGCCGATGCACTTGAGCTGGCCCGAGGACAGCGCCGGCTTGAGCAGGTTGGAGGCATCGAGCGTCCCGCCCGAGGCGGCGCCTGCACCGATCAGGGTGTGGATCTCGTCGATGAACAGGATCGCGTTCGGATTCTCCACGAGCTGCTTCAGCACCGCCTTCAGGCGCTGCTCGAAATCGCCGCGATACTTGGTGCCTGCGAGCAGCGCGCCCATGTCGAGTGCGAACACCTGTGCATTCTCGAGGATCTCGGGGACCCGGCCCTCGACGATGCGGCGTGCGAGCCCCTCGGCGATCGCCGTCTTGCCCACACCGGCCTCGCCGACCAGCAAGGGGTTGTTCTTGCGCCGCCGACACAAGGTCTGGATGACGCGCTCGACTTCCTTCTCGCGCCCGATCAGGGGGTCGATCTTGCCCACCAGCGCCTGTTGATTGAGGTTCTGCGTGTAGCTGTCGAGGGCGCCGCCGGCCTGCTTGTCCTCCGGCTCCTGCTCGGACTGCTCACCTTCGTTGCGGCCTTGGGGGGCGCTACCCTGCGGTGGCGACTTGGCGATGCCATGCGAGATGAAGTTCACCACGTCAAGACGCGAGATGTTCTGCTTCTGCAGGAAATAGACCGCGTGCGAGTCCTTCTCACCGAAGATCGCCACCAGCACGTTGGCGCCAGTCACTTCCTTCTTGCCCGAGGACTGCACATGCAGGATGGCACGCTGGATCACGCGCTGAAAGCCGAGCGTCGGCTGCGTGTCGATCTCGTCCGTGCCTTCGATGCGCGGGGTATGCTCATTGACGAAATTGGTGAGCTCGCGGCGGAGTTCGTCGAGATTGGCTGCGCAGGCGCGCAACACCTGCGCGGCTGACGGATTGTCCAGCAGGGCAAGCAGAAGGTGTTCCACGGTGATGAACTCGTGGCGCTTCTGTCTTGCTTCGACGAAAGCCATGTGCAGGCTCACTTCAAGCTCTTGCGCGATCATTCAATTTTCCTCCATCACGCATGCCAGCGGATGTTGATGCTGACGAGCAAACGAGGCGACCTGCTCAACCTTGGTCGACGCGACGTCCCGGGGGAAGACGCCACACACCCCCATGCCCTCTCTGTGGACTTGGAGCATGACTCGCGTGGCACGTTCGCGATCCATGCCGAAATATTTCTGCAGGACGACGATCACGAAATCCATCGGCGTGTAGTCGTCGTTGAGCAGAAGCACCTTGTAAAGTGGCGGCGGCCTGGTGCGTGTCCGCTTCGCCTCGAGAACTAAATCGTCGCGTTTCTGGGTACCCATGAAAATCATTCTAATGAAGTCGGGGCAGAGTGCAACAGCGCTGCTGATCGGGCAAGGCGCGCATCCGAGGGCGGTTTGCGGCTGTGGTATTCAGCGCAAAGCCGGGCTTGCCTTCGTGCACTGCAGAAAACACGCAAGCCTGCGTAGCGCATGAACTAATCCCTGTCTCTGTGGTCGCGGGCAGGGTGTTGTTGTTGCGCTGCGTTAAATGCAGCGCGGGAAAGACCGTTGACGGCCCCAGTTCGAATGCGTAAAAGCTAGGCCGTGCGCAGGCTTCAGCTTGATCCCAAGGAATTTCCGGAGGTGATCCAGGCCGCTGTCGGCGCCAAAACAGACTGCGGCGGCGGAGTCGCTGCGGTCGTATCAAGCAACTTTGAGGGATTCGAGCAATATGGCAACTGGTACCGTGAAGTGGTTCAACGATTCCAAGGGTTTTGGCTTCATCACGCCCGATGATGGAAGCGAGGATCTGTTCGCACATTTTTCCGCCATCAACATGAGCGGCTTCAAGACCCTGAAGGAAGGCGACAAGGTTTCCTTCGAGGTCACCCAGGGGCCGAAAGGCAAACAGGCGTCGAATATCCAGCGCGCCTGACCTGAGTCCGGCTCGGTTCCCGGCGGTGCAGTTCATGCAGATGTGCCGCCGGGTATGATCTTTGTGCTGGCCATGATCCAGGGCAGGGCCGAGTAGCGAAAGGAAAAATCAAAAAGGCCAGTGCTTTCGCAGTGGCCTTTTCGATTTTTCGCGTCCAGTTGCCGGCAGTGTTGGCACAGCAGCTTGATGGCACGTGTTGCTGTGCGGGTGTGACCCGCGCGGCGCAATTACTTCAGCTTCACTTCCTTGTACGGGACGTGCTTGCGCGCGACCGGGTCGTACTTGTTGAACTCGAGCTTGCCCGTGGTGGTGCGCTTGTTCTTGGAGGTGGTGTAGAAGTGACCCGTACCGGCGGTCGACTCCAGCTTGATCTTCTCGCGGATGCCTTTGGCCATGGCGTTCTCCGTACAGTTCGGTTGCTTACAGCTTCTCGCCGCGGGCGCGAAGCTCGGCAACGACAACGTCGATGCCTTTCTTGTCTATCGTGCGCAGGCCCGCATTGGATACGCGCAAGCGGATCCAGCGGTTTTCGCCTTCGCTCCAGAAGCGACGGTTCTGCAGGTTGGGCAGGAAACGACGCTTGGTCTTGTTGTTAGCGTGGGAAACGTTATTTCCCACCATCGGTGCTTTACCGGTCACTTGGCAGACGCGAGCCATACGATGCTCCAGGGAATTCTGATTGCGGAAAACGTGCGAGGATAATGCACGGAGGCAGGTCATGGCAAGCCCCACGCTGCGATTGTGCTCCGACGCACAGGCGCGCGGGCAGGCTCCGTTGTGGCCGTGCCGCGCGTCACGCCGTTAAAGCAGCCCACGCTCGGCGAAGGATACCGGATGACCATGCGAGGGCACCACAAAATGGTCGAGGACACGGATGTCGACCAGGTTGAGTGCATCCTTGAGCGCCCGTGTCAGCAGTTCGTCGGCGGTGCTCGGCTCGGCGGCGCCGGAAGGGTGATTGTGCGCAAAGATCACTGCGGCAGCGTTGTGCGCGAGCGCGAGCTTGACCACCTCGCGCGGATAGACCGAGGTCTGGGTGAGCGTGCCGCGGAACAGGTCGACCGCCTCGAGCAGGCGATGACGGGCGTCGAGCAGCATCACGCAGAAGGTCTCGTGCGGCAGGTGGCCGAGCCTCAGCCTGAGCCAGTCGCGCACCACCTGGGGTGAGTCGAACAGCGAGCGCTCGGTCAGGGTCTCGCCCAGGGCGCGCCTCGACAGTTCCATCACCGCCTGCAGTTGGGCATACTTCGCCAGCCCCATGCCGGGTACCGCAGCAAAGTCTTCTGCGGCCGCGCTGCACATCTGGGTGAGGCTGCCGAAGCGCGAGAGCAGGCTGCGGGCGAGGTCGACCGCGCTCTGGCCGCGGATGCCGACGCGCAGGAAGATAGCGAGCAACTCGGCGTCGGAGAGCGAGGACGCGCCGCGCGCGAGGAGTTTTTCGCGCGGACGCTCGTCCGCGGGCCAGTCGGTGATCGCCATGCTTTGGATGTCCTCGTTGGTGCCTTTCGGGCTATGTATTTTGCATTGCCTTGTGGCGGATTATATAAGTGATTGTCATGAGTGTACTTAACGGTCGCAAGATCGTCCTCGGTGTCAGTGGTGGCATCGCGGCCTACAAGGCGGCCGAACTGGTGCGCCTGCTCGGCAAGGCCGGGGCGGACGTGCATGTGGTGCTGAGCGAGGGCGGGGCGCGCTTCGTCACGCCGGTCACCTTCCAGGCTTTGTCCGGCAATACGGTGTGGACCGATCTGTGGGATGCACGCATGCCCAACAACATGGCGCACATCGACCTCGGTCGCGATGCCGACGCGATCCTCGTCGCGCCCGCAACGGCGGACTTCATTGCCCGCCTTGCCCACGGCCGGGCGGACGACCTGCTGAGCACCCTGTGCCTGGCGCGCGATGTGCCGCTGATCGTCGCCCCGGCGATGAACCGGCAGATGTGGGAGTCGCCACCGACGCGGCGCAACGTGGGCCTGATCCGCGCCGATGGCGTCACCGTGTTCGGGCCGGCTGCGGGCGACCAGGCCTGCGGCGAGGTCGGCATGGGCCGCATGCTCGAGGCAGAGGAGCTGCTCGAGCTGCTCGAGGGCTACTTCGTGCCCAAGGTGCTGGCGGGGCGCCGGGTGGTGATGACGGCAGGGCCGACCTTCGAGGCGATCGATCCGGTGCGTGGCATCACCAACATCAGCTCGGGCAAGATGGGCTATGCGCTGGCGCGTGCCTGTGCCCAGGCGGGGGCGGAGGTGGTGCTGGTAAGCGGGCCGGTGAGCCTGCCGGTGCCCGCTGGGGTCTGTCGCGTGCCGGCAGCGAGCGCACGCGAGATGCGCGCGGCGGTGTTCGACGCCTTACCCGGGGCCGATGTGTTCATCGGCGTGGCGGCGGTGGCGGACTACCGACCGGTCCAGACCGCCGAGCACAAACTGAAAAAGAGCGGCGATACATTGACGCTGTCGCTGATGCCCAATCCGGACATCCTGGCCGAGGTGGCCGCGCTCGAAGACGCGCCTTTTTGCGTCGGCTTCGCCGCCGAGAGTCGCGACCTCGACGCCTACGCCGAGGGCAAGCGGCGCAACAAGCGCCTGCCGATGCTGGTGGGCAATCTCGTCAGCGACGGCATGGGCGGAGACGACAACACCGTGATCCTGTACGACGACGCGGGGCGCCATCCCCTGCCGCGGGCGCCGAAGGCGGATGTGGCGCGCGGCATCGTCAGCCATCTTGCCGGCCTGCTCGCGCCGCGCAGGGGCTGAGGCTGGCGCCGGTCGCGCATGCAGGCCGGGACAGACATCGACTTGAATGCCCGTGCGCGCCGCTGGCCGCAGGGGCGGGGAGAACGCAGATGCATCGAATCGACGTGAAGCTGCTCGATGAGCGGCTCAAGAGCCATCCTCCTGCCTACGCGACCGAGGGTGCGGCGGGTCTGGATCTGCGCGCCTGCCTGCCGGCGCCGATCACCCTGCACCCGGGCGAGACCACGCTGGTTCCCAGCGGCCTGGCGATCCACCTGGCGGACGCCGGCCTGGCGGCGATGGTGCTGCCGCGTTCGGGCCTCGGCCACAAGCATGGGATCGTGCTCGGCAACCTGGTCGGACTCATCGACTCGGACTACCAGGGGCAGATCTTCGTCTCGGTGTGGAACAGGGGGCGGGCGAGCTTCACCATCCAGCCCATGGAGCGGATCGCGCAACTGGTCGTGGTGCCGGTGCTGCAGGTGGGCTTCAATGTGGTCGACGACTTCGATGCCAGCGCGCGCGGCGCAGAGGGTTTCGGCAGCACGGGCAAGCACTGATGGGGCATGCTGGCATTCCGACCGGCGTCCATGTCGTGTGCGAGCGAGATGGCCGGGTGCTGTTGCTGCGGCGAGCCGGCACGGGCTTCTTCGACGGACTCTTCAGCCTGCCGGGCGGTCATGTCGAGCCGGGCGAGTCGGTGCGCGATGCGGCGCGGCGCGAACTGTACGAGGAAACAGGGCTGCGGGTTCTTGCCCACGACCTGTGCTACCTGGGCGTGGTGCATCGCCTGTCGGACACCAACCGGATCGACTTCTTCGTGTGCGCAAGGTGTTTCGAGGGCGAGCCGGAGATCCGCGAGCCGGACAAATGCGATGCGCTCGACTGGTATCCGCGTGCGGCGCTGCCTGGCGGCATGGTTCCCTACGTGCGGCAGGCGCTGTCACAGGATGCGGCGCCATGGGTGCTCGAGCTGGGCTGGGAGTGAATGTTCAGTCGATAAGGGCATTCTGATAAGCTCGTCGCAGCACGGCGCTGGACGGGCGCCACAGATGTCTCGAGGAGGGGTAGATGCGAAGCATGAAGAAGATCACGGCGACGCTGCTGCTCGGTTGCGCTGTGCCGCTTGGCTTTGCCGCGGGCGAGCTGCCTCAGGTGAACCTGGAGCGCGCCGCCGAGATCAATGGCGGCCGCTGCATGTTGTGCCACGGACCGGAGGGGGACAGTTCGTCGCCGCTCTACCCGCGATTGGCCGGGCAGCACCACCAGTACATCGCCAAGCAGCTGGGCGACTTCAAGTCGGGAAGGCGCAAGAGCGACACCATGACCGGCATGGTGCAGGATCTGACCGAAGAGGAGATGCTGGCGCTGGGCGTGTTCTTCGAGACGAAGCCGACCAAGCCACGCGAGGCAAGGGATCAGGATCTTGCGGCCGTGGGGCGTTTCGTCTTTCATCGTGGCAACGAGTTCTCGGGCGTGGCGGCCTGCGCCAGCTGCCACGGTGACAAGGGACTCGGTACCGAGAAGCTGCCGCGCCTGGCCGGCCAGGTGCCGCGCTACACCGAGGCGCAGTTGCGCTCTTTCAACAAGCGCGAGCGCACCAACGACAACGAGATCATGCACTCGATTGCCTCCAAACTGACCGAGCTCGAGGTCAAGGCGGTGGCGCTCTACATCAGCACGCTCGACTGATCGAGCGAGGTCTGGGCGCATGAAGAAGGGGCCACCAGGCCCCTTCTTCACATCGGGATCCGGCGCTGACCGCAATGTCGCGCCGTCGTCGGCGTCAGGCCAGCATGTCGGCCCAGATGTTGCGTGCCCAGCCCATGGCGGTCTTGGCCTCGAGCTCGTTGGCGACAAGCGACACGCCGCCGGCGCCCTCCACCGGCATCGGTTGCTGCTTCTCGGCGTCGTACTGGTGTACCGAGGCGACGTGGATGACGTTCTTGCCGTCTACGAAGCTGTAGCAGGTATTCATGACCACGGGTGTGGCACTCGGCGCCTTGCCTTCGAGCAGATTGAGGATGGCCGCTGCGGCGAGCTTGGCGTGCTGGTTGGCCATGTGGCCCGACTTGGGCATGGTCGGCGCGGGGAAGATCGCGTCGCCGAGCACGTGCACGCCGGGCACGCCCTTGGCCTCCATCGACAGCCATTCGACCTCGACCCAGCGCTCGTTGATCAGCGGCAGGCCTGCCTGGGTGGCGATGTTGCCGGCACGCATCGGCGGAATGACGTTGAGCACGTCCGCCTGCACGTCGTCGAATTCCAGCTTGGCCGTGCGGCTTGCCGCGTCCACGGCCTCGAGCTTGCTGCCCGGCACGTATTCGATGAGCGCGCCGTAGCTCTCGAAGGCCTTGGTGAAGAGCGCCTTCTTCGACTGGATCTCGTCGTTGGCGTCGAGCACCAGCACCTTGGACTTGGGCTTGGCTTCGCGCAGGTAGTTTGCCACCAGGCAGGCGCGCTCGTAGGGTCCGGGCGGACAGCGATACGGGGCGCGCGGGATCGTCATGGCGAACACGCCGCCGTCGGCCATGTCCTCGAGCTGCTTGCGCAGCAGCACCGTCTGCGGGCCGGCCTTCCAGGCATGGGGGATGAGCTCCTGGTTGCCCTCGAGGCCGGCGATCGCGCCGGGGATGAAGTCGATGCCGGGCGAAAGCACGACGCGGTCATAGCCGATGGTGCCGTGCTTGGCGGTGGTGACCGTACGCTTGTCCGGGTCGAGGGCGGTGACCTCGTCGGTGAGGACTTTCACGCCCCATTTGTCGCGCAGGTTGTCATAGCTGACGCTGATGTCGTCCATCTGCTGCAGGCCGCCGATCACCAGGTTGGAGATCGGGCAGGAGATGAACTGGGTATTGCGCTCGATCAGCGTCACCTCCACGCTGCCATTGCTCCACATGCGCAGGTACTTGGCCGCGGTGGCGCCGCCGAAGCCGCCGCCTACCACGACGATGTGCCCCTTCGCGGCCGAGCCGGATGCACTGGCCAGCCCGGAGATGCCTGCCAAGGTGGTGCCGCCGGCGGCGATGCCCATGGTCCTGAGAAAGTCGCGTCTGTTGATCATCCTTGTTCCCCTGTCTCTCTTACTTTTGCGCGGCGAACCAGTCGCTGATCAGGCTCAGCTGCTCATCGGTGTAGCCCTTGACGATCTGATGCATGATCGTCGCCGGCTTGTCGCCGGAGCGGAAGTCGGCCAGCTTCTCCATCAGCTTTTCGGCCGGTTCACCCGCGAGCGAGTCCATCCCTTTCAGGCTGTGGCCATTGGTGCCGTGGCAGGTCGCGCAGGTGGCGGCCAGATTGCGGGCGAGATTGGGGTCGGCGTCCTGCGCCTGGGCGATGCCGCCGACGCCGGTCACGGCGAGCATGGCGACTGCAATTCTGATTTTCACTGCGTTGTCCCTCCGCATTGTTCGCTATAGAGAAGCTTTCGCTGCGCCCGACCCGAATCATCAGTCGAAAGGGGTGGGCGCGGGTCTGACGGCAGGCGAAGTATAGCCAATTGGTGCCGTGCCGCGCCTCGCAGGCCTTGAGTTCTCTGACATTCCGTGCAGTTCGTCACTCGTTTGGCACGTGCTGTGTCGCACAAATATTAGTACTTGACTATATGAGTGTATGGTTTTAAATTTGATTTAAATCATGGAGCGATAAGCGGGGCTGATCATGGAAGACCTTGAAGACGTCTTCGAGAGCGTTGCCGAGTACTTCAGCCTGCTGTCCGAGCCGTCCCGCCTGAAGATCATGCACTGCCTGTGCGATGGCGAGCGGCCGGTCAATGATGTGGTGGAGGCAACCGGTCTGTCGCAGGCCAATGCCTCGCGCCACCTGAACATGTTGTACCGCGCCGGCGTGGTCGGCCGCCGCAAGGAGGGGAGCCAGGTGATCTACCGCCTGACCGACCCGAACTTCACCGATCTGTGTCGCACCGTCTGCGTGCGCATCGCATCGAGGGACGCCTTCAACGTACCCAGCAAGGAAGCCCTGCTCAAGCTCGAGAACGACCTGGGCAGGGAAGTCTGATCCTTATTTTTTCAGTCGTGCATCCAGACAACAGAGGGGGAGAGTACGCATGGCGATGATTGATGCCCGGCCCGGCCGGGTGAGGCCGGCGCCCGAGAACTTCCTGACCGACGAGCAGATCGCCGCGGTCAAGGACGGTCGGCGGGACTTTTTGCGCAAGGCATTCCTGACCGCTTCGGCGGCCTTGGCGGCGCCTGCGATGGCGCGCGCTGCGGTGGAAGGCGATCCGGCCATCCTCGAATTGCCGCAATGGTCCACCACGCTCGGCCTGCCGGTCGCGGCCAACCCTTACGGCATGCCCTCGAAGTACGAGCGCGGCCTGCAGCGCCGCGAGAGCCCCGGGCTGACCCGTGTCGGCGGCTCGTCGGTCGCCTTCACGCCGCTGCAGGGCCTGTTCGGCATCATCACGCCCTCGGGCCTGCACTTCGAGCGTCACCATCAGGGCTGGCACGACGTCGACCCCTCCAAGCATCGCCTGATGATCAACGGGATGGTCAAGACCCATGCGGTCTTCACCATGGACGACCTCATGCGCCTGCCCTCGGTGTCGCGCATCCACTTCATCGAATGCGGTGCCAACACCGGCATGGAGTGGGGCAACGTCGCGGTGCCGACCGTGCAGTACTCGCACGGCATGCTGTCCTGTTCCGAATTCACCGGCGTGCCGCTGAAGGAGATCCTCGACATGTGCGGCGCCGACTACAAGAAGGGGCGCTTCGTGCTGGCCGAGGGCGCCGACGGCTCGTCGATGACGCGCACCATCCCGATGGAGCTCATCGAATCGGGCGAGGTGCTGGTGGCCTACGGCATGAACGGCGAGATGCTGCGCCCCGAGAACGGCTACCCGCTGCGCCTGGTGGTGCCGGGCGTGCAGGGCGTGAGCTGGGTGAAGTGGCTGCGCCGCATCGAGGTGGGTGACCAGCCGTGGGCGACCAAGGACGAAGCCGTGCATTACATGGACCTCATGCCCGACGGCCAGCACCGCCAGTACACCTCGGTGCAGGAGTGCAAGTCGGTGATCACCACCCCCTCGGGTGGCCAGTTGCTGTTGGACAAGGGCTTCTACAACATCTCCGGCATGGCCTGGTCGGGGCGCGGCAAGGTCACCCGCGTCGACGTCTCCATCGATGGCGGCATCAACTGGCGCGAGGCGCGCCTCGAGACACCGGTGTTGTCGAAGGCGGTCACGCGTTTCAACATCGACTGGGTGTGGGACGGCAAGCCCGCGATCCTGCAGTCGCGCGCGGTCGACGAGACCGGCTACGTGCAGCCGAGCTACGGCCAGCTGCGCCAGGTGCGCGGCAGCAAGTCCATCTATCACAACAACGCCATCCAGTCGTGGAAGGTGGTCGAATCCGGTGAGGTGAGCAATGTCCAGGTTCTCTAAGACGCTGATCGCGCTGATGGTCGCCGGGGTGACGACGTCTGCCGTGGCCTTCGACCGCTTCCCAGGCATCGGCCGCGAGGCGACGCCGGCCGAGGTGCAGGCTTGGGACATCGACGTGCGTCCGGACTTCGTCGGTCTGCCCAAGGGGCGGGGCGATGTCGACACCGGCATGGAGCTGTGGGAAGCGCAATGCGCCAGCTGTCATGGCGTGTTCGGCGAGTCGAACGAGGTGTTCACGCCGCTGGTCGGCGGCACCACCGCCAAGGACATCGAGACCGGCCGCGTCGCGGCGCTGATCAACGACTCCTTCCCGCAGCGCACCACGCTGATGAAGGTGCCGACCCTCTCGACCCTGTTCGACTACATCCAGCGCGCCATGCCGTGGACCGCACCGAAGTCGCTGAGCCCGGACGACGTCTATGCCTTGCTGGCCTACATGCTCAACCTCGGCGATATCGTGCCGGCCGACTTCGAGCTGAGCGACGAGAACATCCGCGAGGTGCAGGCGCGCATGCCCAACCGCAACGGCATGACGACCGACCACGGCATGTGGCCGGGGGCGCCGGCGTCCAAGGGCGGCATCGGCAATGGCGGCGTGCCCGATGTCAACAACCTTGCCTGCATGAAGGACTGCAAGACCGAGGTCGTGATCGCCTCGGCGCTGCCCGAGTACGCGCAGGACGCCCACGGCAACCTGGCCGAGCAGAACCGTCCGGTGGGTCAGACCCGTGGCAAGGCGACGGTTCCGGCCGGCACCACGCAGGAAGCTGCCGGCGCGCCCTCGGCTGCGGCGGCGGTCATGGCCCTGGCCAATGGCAAGGGCTGCATGGCCTGCCATGGCGTGGCCAACAAGATCGTCGGGCCTGGGTACAATGAGATAGCTGAAAAGTATCAAGGTCAGACAGATGCCGAGGCCAAATTGATCGGCAAGGTCAAGAACGGCGGGCAGGGCGTCTGGGGGGCGGTGCCGATGCCGCCGCAAGGCCACGTGCAGGACGAGGAGATCAAGCAACTCGTTCAGTGGATTCTGGAAGGCGCGAAAGCGCAGTAACACCTTACAAGGAGAGACAGGATGAACCATCAACGCAGGGATACCCTGAAGGCCGGCAGCGGCTTGGGCGTGCTCGGTCTGCTCGCAGCAGCCGGCTTCATCAAGCCCGAGCTGGCGCATGCGGCCTGGAACCAGGCGGCCTTCGATGCCAAGAACATGGACGCGGCCTTCACCGCCTTTGGCGCGGGCAAGCCGGCCGAGAGCGCCGACATCCAGATCACCGCGCCCGACATCGCCGAGAACGGCGCCGTGGTGCCGGTCGGCGTGGTCAGCAAGCTGCCCAAGACCGAGCAGATCGTGATCATGATCGAGAAGAACCCGAACATGGTCGCGGCGAGCTTCGCCATTCCGGAGGGTACCCTCGCCGACGTTCAGACCCGCGTCAAGATGGGCCAGACCTCCGACGTCTATGCCATGGTCAAGGCCGATGGCAAGTTCTACGTGGCCAAGAAGGAAGTCAAGGTCACCCTCGGCGGCTGCGGCGGCTGACCCGGCATATAAATCAAGGAGAGAAACACTATGGCAAGCCCGATGCGTATTCGCGCCGCCGCCAAGGATGGCGTCACCGAGGTCCGCGTGCTGATGTCCCATGTCATGGAGACCGGCCAGCGCAAGGATTCTTCCGGCGCCGTGATTCCGGCCCATTTCATCACCGAACTGACCGCCAAGCACAACGACAAGGTCGTGCTCGCCGCCGAGTTCGGCCCCTCGGTGTCGACCAACCCCTACCTGGCGTTCAAGTTCAATGGTGGCGCCAAGGGCGACAAGCTCAGCGTGACCTGGGTCGACAACAAGGGCGAGACGCGCAGCGACGAGGTTCAGGTCGCCTGATCCCGGTTTCGCCCGCGGCTGACGAGCGGGCGAAACGCAGCAATGAGCCCGGTGCCACCAGCCCTGCGGTGCTGGTGGGTGCAGGGCGTGAGGGCCAAACCCCCTGGAGGAGAGACGATGAGAAAACAACTACTGGCCGCAGCGATCACGGCAAGCCTCGTGCTGGCTGCGCCGGCGCAGGCGGACGAAGAGCTCAACTTCGACGCCTATCGCGAGATGCTGGCCGACGGCAATCCGGCCGAACTCTATGAGATGGAAGGCGAGGAGCTGTGGCGGACGGCGCGCGGACCGAAGAATGCCACTCTCGAGCAGTGCGACCTCGGCCTCGGCCCGGGTGTAGTGGATGGGGCGGCGGCCCAGCTGCCGCGCTATTTCGAGGACACGGACAAGGTTCAGGATCTCGAGTCGCGCCTGGTGACCTGCATGGAGACGCTGCAGGGGATCCCCGCGGGCGAGATCGTGGACGGGCGCTTCCTGCAGGGCGAGCGCGGCAAGGTCGCGGCCCTGGTTGCCTACGTGGTGACGCACTCGAAGGGCAAGCCGATAGCGGTCGATGTCTCGCATCCAAAGGTCAAGGAAATGTATGACCTCGGCGAGAAGGCCTTCTTCTACCGCACCGGCGTGATGGACTTCTCCTGTGCCTCCTGCCACGGCGAGGATGGCAAGCGCATTCGTGCGACCCACCTGCCCAACATCACCAAGGGCGAGGGCGCGGCCGCCGGCTGGGGCTCGTGGCCTGCCTACCGGGTGTCGAACTCGCAGTTCTGGACGATGCAGCATCGCCTGTGGGATTGCTTCCGCCAGCAGCGTACGGCCGAGCCCGTGTTCGGTTCGGACGTGACGATCGCGCTGTCGGTGTTCATGGCGGGCAAGGGCAATGGCGGCGAGGCCGTGTGGCCTGGCGTCAAGCGTTAGGGGAGCGGATGACATGAAGAAGCTGTTCATTGCGCCGCTGGCGCTGTGCACCTCGGTGGCCTTTGCCGCCGACCTCGACACTCGCGTCGAGGAAATGATGCTGAAATCCTTCAAGGCCAACGGCATCGCCAGCCTCGACCGCCAGGTGCGCGACGAGGTGCAGAAGGCGTGCTCGAGCCCGGACCAGCCCGACGCCGAGACCATGAAACGCCTCGAGGCGGCCGAGATGGCCACCATCAAGTGGCCAGCCGATGGCAATTACACCGGGGGCGACTGGAAGGAGGGTGCCAAGATCGCGATCAGTGGTCGCGGCCTGACCTGGACCGACAAGTCGCCGGACAACAATGGCGGCGGTTGCTACAACTGCCACGCCATGGACCCGAAGGAGGTCTCTGCCGGCACCATCGGTCCGAGCCTGGTCGGTTACGCCAAAATTCGCGGCAGCTCGGACGAGATCGTCAAGTACACCTGGGGCAAGCTGTGGAACTCCAAGGCCTACAATGCGTGCAGCAACATGCCGCGTAACGGCTTCGGCGGCATCCTCACCGAAGAGCAGATCCGCCACGTGATGGCCTACCTGTTCGACCCGCAATCGCCGGTCAATCAGTAAGCAGCGCCTCGGTGCCGAGCAATCGGCACCGATCATCCGGCGCCTTGTGACAGGGCCCGCGGCCTCGGCCCCGGGCCCTGTTTTTGTCTCGCGCCGGCGCATTGCGCGTTTCCGCCGGCCATCGTCTTCCCATTCGAAAGGTTTCCCATGTCGATGAATCGTCGTGAATTCATGCAGTTGCTCGCCGTCGCAGCGGCCGGTGGCATGAGCCTGCAGTCGAACTTCGCGCGCGCCGAGAAGGCCGCCGAAGCGCTCTATGACCTGCCGCCCTTCGGCAATGTCAGCCTCCTGCACATGACCGACTGTCATGCGCAGCTGCTGCCGATCCACTTCCGCGAGCCCAACGTCAACCTCGGCGTCGGCAGCATGCGCGGCAACGCGCCGCACATCGTCGGCGAGGGCTTCCTCAAGCACTTCGGCATCAAGCCGGGCAGCATCGAGGCCCATGCCTTCACCTATCTCGACTTCGTCGAGGCGGCCAGGACCTATGGCAAGGTCGGCGGCTTCGCCCACCTGGCGACGCTGGTCAGGAAGATGAAGGCGAGCCGCCCGGGCGCGCTGCTGCTCGACGGCGGCGACACCTGGCAGGGCTCGGGCACGGCGCTGTGGACCAATGCCCAGGACATGGTCGACGCCTGCAAGCTGCTCGGTGTGGACGTCATGACCCTGCACTGGGAATCGACCTACGGCGCCGACCGCGTCAAGGAGATCGAGGAGAAGGACTTTGCCGGCCAGATCGACATCGTCGCCCAGAACGTGAAGACCACCGACTTCGAGGACCCGGTCTTCAAGCCCTACGTCATCAAGAACATCAACGGCGTGCCGGTGGCCATCGTCGGCCAGGCCTTCCCCTACACGCCGATCGCCAACCCGCGCTGGCAGACGCCGGACTGGAGCTTCGGCATCCGCGACGAAGACATGCAGCAGGCGGTGGACGCCGCGCGCGGCGAGGGCGCGCAGGTGGTGGTCGTGCTGTCGCACAACGGCATGGATGTCGACCTGAAGATGGCCAGCCGCGTCACCGGCATCGACGCCATCTTCGGCGGCCACACCCACGACGGCATGCCTGCGCCCACCATCGTCGACAACGCCGGTGGCAAGACCCTGGTGACCAACGCCGGCTCCAACGGCAAGTTCCTCGGCGTGATGGACTTCGAGGTCAGGGACGGCAAGGTGGCGGATTTCCGCTACAAGCTGCTGCCGGTGTTCTCCAACCTGCTGCCGGCCGACCCGGAGATGGCCGCCTTCATCGACAGGACGCGTGCGCCCTTCCTCGACAAGCTCACCGAGAAGCTCGCCGTCACCGAGGGCCTGCTGTACCGCCGCGGCAACTTCAACGGCTCCTGGGACCAGCTCATCGTCGATGCGCTGATCGCCGACAAGGACGCCGAGATCGCCTTCTCGCCCGGCTTCCGCTGGGGCACCTCGCTGCTGCCGGGCGACACCATCACCATGGAGCACCTGCTCGACCAGACCGCGATCACCTATCCGTGGACCACGCTCACCGAGATGAGCGGCGAGATGATCAAGACCATCCTCGAGGACGTCGCCGACAACCTGTTCAACCCCGACCCCTACTACCAGCAGGGCGGGGACATGGTGCGCGTGGGCGGCCTGCAATACACCTGCGACCCCAGCGCGGCGATGGGCAGGCGCATCGACAACATGATCCTCAAGGGCAAGCCGATCGAGGCCGGCAAGACCTACAAGGTCGCTGGCTGGGCACCGGTGTCGGAAGAGGCGAAGGATTCCGGCCCGGCGATCTGGGACGTGGTCGCCAACTACCTGCGCAGTCAGAAGGTGATCAGCCAGCGTGCGCTGAACCTGCCGACCCTGAAAGGCATGGAAGGCAACCCGGGCGTCGCCATCTGAGCCTGCGCCTTACAAACGACAAGGCCCGCAGCCCCTTGGGAAGAGGGGCTGCGGGCCTTGTCGCTTCGGGGTTTGCAGTGCCGCGGCGCTGCCGGGCGCCAATTAACAGCCCTGTAAGGTGTTGTAAGCGATAAGTAAGACTGATGTTTCTATAATGCCTCCGCAGTTGCTTGGATCGGGCCTTGTTGCGGCCGGAGACATGTGGCGCGGGAGTTTCACTTCTGACGAGGAGACGTTATGGAAAACAATGCAGCAGGCTACTGGAAAGCCACGCTAAGCCTCCTGACCAAGATCATGATCGTATGGTTTCTGGTCTCGTTTGGTGCCGGCATCATCTTTGCCGACGCGCTCAACTCGATCCATCTTGGCGGCTATCCGCTGGGCTTCTGGTTCGCGCATCAGGGCTCGATCTATGTGTTCATCGCGCTGATCTTCTTCTATGCGAAGAAGATGGGTGAGATCGACCGCAAGTTCGACGTTCACGAAGAATAAACAGGGGGACATATGGATCTTCAAACTCTGACTTACCTGGTGGTGGGCGGGTCCTTCGCCCTCTACATCGGGATCGCCATCTGGGCGCGCGCAGGCAGCACCAGCGACTTCTACGTCGCCGGCGGTGGCGTGCACCCGGTCACCAACGGCATGGCAACCGCGGC
Organism: Thauera sp.; assembly: GCF_035444905.1. Taxonomy (GTDB): domain Bacteria; phylum Pseudomonadota; class Gammaproteobacteria; order Burkholderiales; family Rhodocyclaceae; genus Thauera. Next base: position 16,697 of record NZ_DAOMPS010000010.1, on the reverse strand, counting down.
TGACTGGATGTCGGCAGCGTCCTTCATCTCCATGGCCGGCCTGATCGCCAACATGGGTTACGGCGGTGGCCTGTTCCTGATGGGCTGGACCGGCGGCTACGTCATCCTGGCCATGTGGCTGGCGCCCTACCTGCGCAAGTTCGGCAAGTTCACCGTGCCGCAGTTCATCGGCGACCGCTTCTACTCGAAGTCGGCCAGCACGGTGGCGGTGATCTGCCTGCTGACCGCCTCGATCACCTACGTGATCGGCCAGATGACCGGTGTGGGCGTGGCCTTCTCGCGCTTCCTCGGTGTCAGCAACGAGACCGGCATCTACCTCGGCATGGCGATCGTGTTCGCCTACGCGGTGTTCGGCGGCATGAAGGGCATCACCTACACCCAGGTGGCGCAGTACATCGTGCTGATCCTGGCCTACACCATCCCGGCGGTGTTCATCTCGCTCAACCTCACCGGCAACTTCCTGCCGCAGCTCGGCCTCGGCTCGAACCTGGTCGGCACGGACGTCTCCCTGCTCGATCGCCTGAACCAGGTCGTCACCGATCTGGGCTTCGCCGAGTACACCACCTCGGTGCCGGGCAGCAAGCTCAACATGTTCGTCTACACCGTGTCGCTGATGATCGGTACCGCGGGCCTGCCGCACGTCATCATCCGTTTCTTCACCGTGCCGAAGGTGGCTGATGCGCGCTACTCCGCGGGCTGGGCGCTGGTCTTCATCGCCATCCTGTACACCACCGCGCCGGCTGTTGCAGCGATGGCCAAGTACAACCTGCATGCCACGGTGAACAGCGCGATTGCTTCCAATGGCGACCTGTACGCGGAAGAGTCCAGCCTCAAGTACGACGAGCGTCCGGACTGGATGGCCCGCTGGGAAAAGACCGGCCTGCTGAAGTGGGAAGACAAGAACGGCGACGGTCGCATCCAGTACTACAACGACGCCACCAAGAACCCCGACGTTGTCGCCAAGGCCGAGCAGGCTGGCTGGAAGGGCAGCGAGCTGACGGTCAATGCCGACATCCTGGTGATGGCCAACCCCGAAATCGCGCTGCTGCCCAACTGGGTGATCGCGCTGGTTGCGGCGGGCGGTGTGGCGGCGGCGTTGTCGACCGCAGCGGGCCTGCTGCTGGCGATCTCGTCGGCGGTGTCGCATGACCTGGTGAAGAACGTGTTCGCGCCCAACATGACGGACAAGAACGAGCTGCTGGTCGGCAAGATCGCCATGGCGGGTGCCATCGTGCTTGCCGGCTGGCTCGGCCTGAACCCGCCGGGCTTTGCGGCCGGTACCGTGGCCCTGGCCTTCGGTATCGCGGCGTCCTCGCTGTTCCCGGCGATCATGATGGGCATCTTCTCCAAGAAGATGAACAAGGAAGGCGCCATCGCCGGCATGCTGGCTGGCCTGTTCGTCACGCTGTTCTACGTGTTCGCACACAAGGGCATCTTCTTCGTCAAGGGCACCGAGTTCGTCGATCTGATCGGCGGCCCCAACGCCTTCTTCGGCATCACGCCGGAAGCCTTCGGCGCGATCGGTGCACTGGTGAACTTCGTCATCGCCTTCGCGGTGGATAAGGTCACCAAGGAGCCGCCGGAGCACATCCAGCACCTGGTCGAAGAAGTGCGTATCCCGCGTGGCGCCAAGGCGGTCGACGGCGCGCACTAAGCTTCAGGCGCAGTAATGGAGCAGCCGGCCCTCCCCGCGAAGGAAGGCTGCTCCCGAGAACCCCGCCACCGTATTGAATGGCGGGGTTCTTTCTTTTGTGGCACCTTGCGGGCTGCGGCTGTCGAGCCGCCCGTCGTGACTGGAGCAGTGCATGGTTCTGGACGTAAGCGTTGTTTTGACCCTGATTCTTTTTCTGGCCTTGTTTCCGATCGCCTTCTTCTGGCTGAGGCGGGCCTATCGCATCGTCTTCAAGCGCGACTTTTCGGAAGTCGCGCTCAAGCGCGGCATGCCGCCGCCCAACCCGGCGAAGTTCGCCCCCTTCACCGCGGTCATCAACTTCATCTGCGGCATCATCATTGTCGCCGTGATCTACGGCGTGCTGGTCCACCAGCTCGACTACGAGACGTGGAGCTCGACCGCGGGCGTGACGATCTGGAGCAAGTTCCTGCTCGATTTCATGCTCAGCAGACATGCGCACCCCATTGCCTGGGGGCGCAAGAAGAAAGCGCCCGACGAGTCGGCGTCCTCATCGGGCAAGTGAGTTGGCAGCAGGTCTGAGCGTGCGCGTGGCAGGTGGCGCGAACGCGCTGCTCAGTGGCGCTGCTTCACGCGGTAGCGGCGATCGAGGCGGTTCATCACCATCACGTACACGCCAATGATGATCAGGTAGGCGATGAGCGCGCCCTGGGCGAAGATGTAGAAGCCGAGGGGAAAGCCGAGAAACTGGACGCCGTTGAGCTCGTTGGCAAAATAGCCGGCCACGAAGGTCACGCCGAACCAGATCAGCAGCAGCAGCAGGGTCAGCAGGAGGTTGATGCGCCAATAGGCGCGGTGGTGTTCGGTGAGCTTCATCGGTCGTTGGCGGCCCGACGTCGCCACGCCGGGCCGGGCAGGCGATCAGTGTGCGCCGTTGCCGTTGGTGCCGCTGGCGTACTCGCGGGCGAGATCGGATTGTACGTCCTGCGGGGCGGGCTCGTGACCGCCGGCCTCGAGGACGAATTCGCTCTCACCGGCGCAGATGGCCTTGAGCCGGCTCTCGAAGCCCTCCAGCCCCGCCATCGGCACGCGAGCCGAGATCAGCGTCCATCCAGGCGCTGGGCTGTCGGTCGCGGTAAGGCGGCCGCGGCGTCCCGCAAGCTCGGCACTGACTTCGCCGAAAAGCGCGTCGGCTACCTTCACCTGTACGTCGAGCAGGGGTTCGAGCACCAGCGGCCGGGCCGCGAGCACGGCCTCGATCAGGGCATGACGCCCGGCGGTGATGAAGGACACCTCGTTCGAGTCAACCGCGTGATGCTTGCCATCGGTGACGACGACGCGAATGTCCTGGATCGGGAAGCCGGCGAGCGCGCCTTCGGCCAGTGCCTGGCGCACGCCCTTTTCCACTGCCGGCATGTAGTTGGTCGGGATGGTGCCGCCCTTGACCTCGTCGGCGAGCTCGATGCCCGCGCCGCGTGGCAGCGGTTCCACGCGCAGCGCGACCTCGCCGAACTGGCCGGCGCCGCCGCTCTGCTTCTTGTGCCGGTAGCGCGCCTCGGCAACCACCGAGATCGTCTCGCGGTAGGGGATGCTGGGCGCGGCGGTGTCGAGCTGCAGGTTCCAGCGCGTGGCCAGCTCCTCGAGCACGATCTTCAGGTGCTGCTCGCCGAGGCCGCGTACCACCGTGCGCCGGTGACGGGGGTCGAAGCTCACCTCGAGGCAGGGGTCTTCCTCGATGAGTCGCGCCAGCGCCTCGGACAGCTTCTGTTCGTCGGCCGGTTTGCGCGTCATCAGCGCGAGCCCGAACACCGGCTGCGGATAGGCAGTGGGGGCGAGGTGGTAGTAGTCCTCGTCATGCGAGTCGTGCAGCACGGCGTCGCGCTGGATCTCGTCGACGCGCGCGACGGCGCACAGATCACCCGGCACGGCGCGGGTGGTCTCCACCGCGTTGCGTCCCTGCATGCGCAGCAGGTGGGCGACCTTGAAGGGCTTGCGGCCGTCGCCGATGAAGAGCTGCGAGCTGGGGGTGATCTCCCCCTGGTGGATGCGGAACAGGCCCAGCTTGCCGCGATAGGGGTCGTTGGCGATCTGGAACACATGGGCGACGGCGTGGCGCTCGGGGTCGAGCGCGACCGCGACCGGCTCGGCGGCGCTGCCTTCGCCCTTGAGGAAGACCGGCGGGTTGCCCTCGGTCGGGTCGGGCGCGAGCTTGCCGAGGATGTCGAGCAGCTCGCGCACACCGGCACCACTGCGTGCCGAGACGAAGCACACCGGAATCAGGTGCCCTTCGCGCAGCGCCTGCTCGAAGGGGGCGTGCAGTTGCTCGGGATCGAGCGACTCGCCTTGTTCGAGGTATTGCGCCATCAACGCCTCGTCGAGCTCGACGATCTGGTCGACGATCGCATCGTGGGCGGCGCCGACGCTGGAGAAGGCGGTGGTGGCGCTGGTGTCGGGGCTGAAGAAGCAGTCCACGACGCGGCTGCCGTCGGGCGAGGGCAGGTTGATCGGCAGGCATTCGCGGCCGAAGGTGGTGGTGATGCTCTCCATCAGCGCCAGAAAGTCGGCGCCGGCGGCGTCGATCTTGTTCACCACGAGCATCCGGCACTTGCCCTTCGCGGCCGTCATCATGCGGCGGGTGCCGCTCTCGATGCCGGCGGCGGCGTTGATGACGACCGCCGCGGTGTCCACCGCGGGCAGGGTGAGCAGGGCGCGCCCGGCGAGGTCGGGCAGGCCCGGGGTGTCGAGCAGGTTGATCCAGTGTCCGGCCGCTTCGAGGTGGACGAGCGCGGCATGCAGCGAGTGACCCATCGTTTTTTCCTGCGGGTCGAAGTCCGACACCGTGTCGCCCCGCTCGACGCTGCCGGCAGCGCCGATTTCGCCCGCGGCGGCGAGCAGGGCCTCGACCAGCGAGGTCTTGCCGCTGCCGGCATGGCCGAGCAGGGCAAGGTTGCGGATGTCGTGTACCGAGCTGGGTGTCATGTTCTGCCTCCCTCAGGGTTGAATGGGCTCAAGTGTCCGCCTGCCGACGGCGGAAGGCAATGCGCCAGGTCAACCCGCGCCGGGTTGCCCGCTCACGCTCACGCTCACGCGCTGCGCAGGCCGGCCAGCCGGGTGAGGCCGATCGCCGCCAGCGGCAGCAGCAGGCCGAGCAGGGTCACCGTCAGCAGCAGCAGGCCGAGTTCGCTGTAGTCGGCCGGCACGCTGATCGCGCCACTCACCGCATCGCGCACCTCGCGCGTCACCGTGTAGATCTGGTTCAGGTACTTGGTTCCGAGCTGCGAGGCCGACAGCGCGAGGTTGGCGAAGGAGCTCATCACCGCGAAGAAGGTGGCCTTGAGATGAGCCGGCGCGGAGTTGGCGATCCAGGCCAGCATCGGCACCATCGACACCTGGCCCAGCGGGGACTCGAGCGCGGTGTCGATGATGGCGATGAAGCGCGCGTCGACCACGCCGCCGGTCACCGCTGCGGTCCATTCGTGCAGGCCGTGGTACATGCCGATGATGGGCAGCGACAGCAGGGTGGTGGCCAGCGTGAGGAAGACGACGATGTGCACGATCGACTTCTCGGCCATGAAGCGCCGGAACAGGAACAGGCCGAGCAGGGTGAGGCTGCTGGCGATCAGCGACAGTTTGGCAAGGAAGGACTGGTCGAAGCCGAGCTCGTCGATCATCCACCAGGTCGAGCCCGCGCCGGGCGTGGGAATGGCGCGGAACACGAAGATGATGATGGCGGTGCCGAGCAAGGTGTTGCGGGCGCTGGGCGAGAGCTCGCGCAGCAGGCGACCCATCATCACCGCGATGACGGTGAAGGAGCCGACGAAGATCACCTCCTGGCCATAGGGCATGCCCGACAGGCCGACGCTCAGCGTGAGGGCGACGAACACCGCGCTGCCACCGAGGATCCACCAGTTCGGCGCGGTGCGCTCCTGCGGCTCGTGCAGCATGCGGTCGATCGCGCTCGAATCGTGGCCCAGGCCAGCGAGGCGCCTCGCCTCACGACGCTTGAGCCAGCGCGCAAGCAGTACGCCGCTGACCGACAGCAGCGGGATGAGCAGGGCCAGCTCGTAGATGCGCAGGTAGATCGCCACCTTGTCGGCTTCGGGCAGGGCCTCGGCGCCCCGGAACATCACGACATTGGCGAGCGAGACGAGCACGCTGCCGCCGATGATCGCCACCCGCCCGAGCGTCTGCATCGTGGTATGCATCAGGCGCAGCGTGGCCTCGTCGTGGGGGCGGCCGGCGTCGTCGAGCTGCGGCACGGCCTCGACCGTCATCGCGTCGGCGACGGCGTCCTGCATGACATAGCCGACCGGCGCCAGCAGCACCGACAGCACGAACCAGGCCTCTGCCGGCATCAGCGCGCGCATCGCGTCGGGCTTGCCGATGAGGCCGATCATGATCAGCAGGCTGGCCGCGATCAGGCTTGCACCGAGATAGACCAGCCCCGCCTTGTAGCGCCACAGCAGGTCGACCAGATGGCCGATCGGCATTTTCAGCGCCCACGGAATGCCGGCCCAGAAGCCGAGGGCGGCGAGGAAGGCCGCCGACAGGCCGAGGTAGTCCTTGACGAAGAAGGTGCCGACGATGCCGGTGAGGCCCGAAATGCCGGCGGCGCAATACACCATCAGCGGCGGCAGGTAGGACAGCCGCATCTCGCGGCCGAGTTCGAGGATGTTGCGGTCGATCCAGCGGGAAACGGCGCTCAGCACGCGGCAGGCCTCTCGGTCGGGTTGTGGGGCAGCTCCTGGGCCAGCGTGCGGGCAGCCGCGGCGTTCAGCGCGCGAACAGGCGCTCCACCCAGGGCAGGATCCATGGCAGGGACACTGCCGTGAGCAATCCGTTCAGCCCCATCGCCAGGGCCGCGAAGGCGCCGGCCTGCTCGCTGACCTGGAAGGCGCGCGCGGTACCGATGCCGTGCGAGGCGAGGCCGATTGCGAAGCCGCGCACCGCGTGGTCGCCGATGCGCAGCCAGCGGAACAGGTAGCGCCCGCCGACGGCGCCGAGCACACCCGTCACCATCACCATGGCCGCCGCCAGCGCGGGCAGTCCGCCCAGTGGCTCGGCCACCGCCATCGCGATCGGCATCGTCACGCTCTTGGGGGCGAGCGACATCAGCGAGGCCTGGCTGGCGCCGAGCAGCGCGCCGATGGCATAGGCGGAGAGGGCGGCGGTGAAGGAGCCGACCAGTAGCGCGATCAGCAGCGGGCCGGCCATCGCCTTCAGCCGCGGCCACTGCGCGTAGAGTGGGATCGCCAGCGCCACCGTGGCCGGGCCGAGCAGGAAGTGCACGAACTGGGCGCCGTCGAAGTAGGTACGGTAGTCCATGTCGCTCAGCGCCAGCACGCTCGCCACCATCGCCACCGCCAGCATCACCGGGTTGGCGAGCGGATGGAAGCCGGCCCGCTTGTAGAGCCAGAACGCCGCCTGGTAGGCCAGCAGGGTCAGCGTGAGGCCGAGCAGGGGCGAGGTCGACAGGTAGACCCAGAGTTCGGTCAGGCGTGGGCTCATGGCCGGGCACCTCCCTCGCTGTCGGCGCCGGTACGCCGACGCTTGACCAGGGCGTTCAGCACCAGCGCGGTGACGACGATGGCGAGCGCCGTGCTGCCGACCAGCGCCGCCACGATCGGCAGCCATTCGGCGGCGATGAGCTCGCCATACAGCACGATGCCGGTGCCGGCCGGGATGAACAGCAGCGACAGGTGCTGCAGCAGGCCGCCGGCGGTCTTGCGCAGGTCCTCGCTCGGTCCGCCGCGCAGCATCAGGTACCCGAAGAAGAGGCCCATGCCGAGCACCGGGCCGGGGATGGGCAGGTCGAGGGCGCGGGTGATCACCTCGCCGGCGAGTTGGAAGACGAGCAGGAGGGTGAGTGCGGCAATCATGTGAAAGGTCTCCCGTGCAGATTCGTACTGCCGCAGCGCAAGGCGCGGCCGCTGGCTCAGGCTGCCAGCAGGGCGTGGCCGGTCGTGCGCATCGCGATGCCGACCGCCGCGCCGAGGGCGGCGGCCTTCCACACTGTAGCAACACGGCGACCGGCCGAGATCAGTACCGCGACGCCGGCGACGTCCAGGGGGTGAATCAGGAAGCCGGCGCTGTTGTTGAGCGTGGCCACCGTCGTCGCGCCGCTCTTGAGCATCTCGTCCATCACCCCCATCATCGCCGTGCCGCCGGCAATGTACTTGGTCAGGGTGAGCAGGATCAGCGCGGGGTCGATGTCGAGCAGGGCGAGCAGTGGCGTGAGCGCGTGGGTCAGCGCGTCGATCGCCCCCGAGGCGCGTAGCGCCATCACCGCCACGAGGGCGAGCACCAGCATGGGGATGGCGCCGATCGAGATCTTGAAGGCCTCGGCGCCGGCGCGGTTGATCACGTCGAGCACGCCCTTGGCGTCCTCGGCCACCGGGTGGCGCAGGGTCTCGTCGAGCGTGCCTTCAGCACTCGACAGCCGGCGCCCGAACAGGTGGTAGGTGGCGGCCGCCGCCGCCAGGCCGCCGACGAAGGAGAGCAACAGCGCCGGGCCGAAGGCCAGGCCCATGGCGGCCATCGGGAAGGTGACATTGGCCTGCGCCATCGCCATCACCATCGCCAGGGTGGCGGCCAGGTGGCGGTCGGAGGCGCCACGGCCCTCCATCATGGCCAGCGTGGCGACCGGGGCGGCGAAGCTGACGAAGCTGATCTGCAAGGCGGCGAACACGCCCAGCCCGGTAAGCCCGGCCGGGCGCAGCAGCGGCGCCAGACGCGCGACCGCCCAGTCGATGGCGCCGCGAGCCTCGAGCAGGCGCATTAGCGACAGCATGACCACCATGATCGGCAGCAGCACGAACAGGGACAGCTCGACTGCCGAGCGGCCCGCCTGGAGGATGATCTGGGTGAGCTGGTCCATTGCGGGAGAGGAGGATGAATGGTGCGGCGCAATAAACAAGCGCCGAATCATACCCGCTCGGGCAAGGTCGGTCGATGTGCGGGGCGCGGATCACGGCGACGACCCCCGCGGCGAAGCCGCCTATTGCGTTGCAGCGCGTGTGTCGCCTGCCGGGCTGAAGACGCGCACGCCGCCGATCACCCCCGCCACCAGCAGCGCGATGCCTGCGGCCTCGGCGAGGCTGGGCCAGCGCTGGTACCAGATGAAGGCGTAGAGCAGGGCGGCAAGGGTCTCGAACACGATCAACTGGCCGACGAGGGCGGCCGGCAGGGACTGGCTGGCCTTGTTCCACAGCAGGGTGCCGAGCCACGAGGCGGCCAGACCGAGCAGCAGGCACATCAGCACGAATCGCTGCGGCTGCGGACCGAGCGGCCAGTCGAAGGGCGCCGCCGACGCGGCGCCGAACAGGCCCCAGGCCCAATAGCCGAGGCCGGCGAGCACGGCGACCGGGAGGGTGGCGAGGCCCTGCGCCGTCGCCCACGCCCGCGCCAGGCCGGGGCTGCGCGCGCGCAGCCAGCGGCTGTTGCGGATCGGATACCAAGTCCAGCAGGCGAGGGCGAGGACGGCAAAGGCGAGCCCGAGCAGGTAGTCGTCGCCGCCTGCGGAAAGACCGTGCCCGCTGTCGCCATGCACGGCGAGGAGCCCGGCCAGGATCAGCACCAGCGGTACGATCAGGCGTGGCCAGGCCACCGTGTCCTCGCCACCGCCCCGGCGGCGGTCGAGCAGGTTGGCGCTGATGGCGATCACCACCGGCAGCGTGCCGATGATCAGCGTCGGCACGGGCGCGCCGGCAAGCTGGATGGCGCTTGCCAGGGTGGCGTAATAGAGGAGGTTGCCGATCAGCGCGAGCTTGGCCGCTTCCACCCAGTCGGCGCGCGCGAGCTGCATCAGCGCCTTGCGGTCGAACCACGCCAGCCCGAGCGCGAGCACGCCGAAGGCCAGGTAGCGGCCCACCGCGAGCATGAATCCGGGATAGTCGTCGAGCACCAGCGGGGTCAGGAACACCAGCCCCCACAGCAGGCCGGCGCCGAGCGCGGCGGAGAGGCCGGCCAGCATCCCGGTCAGAGCGTCTTGCCGAAGTAGTACAGGGTGAGCAGTCCGCCGACGGCGATGATGAAGCGTCGCAGCCACACCGCCGGCAGCCTGCGCGCCATCGCTGCGCCCCAGTAGCCGCCGATGGTGGCGGTGATGATCATGATCACCGTGTGCGGCCACGACACGGCGTTGGCGATCACGAAGGTGGCGACCGCGACGCTGTAGATCACCGCCGACAACCAGTTCTTGAGCGCATTGATCTCATGCACGTCCTTGAAGCCCTGGATGGCGAGCGCGGCGATCATCAGGATGCCCATGCCGGCGCCGAAGAAGCCGCCGTAGATCGATACCACGAGCTGGAAGAGGTAGCCCCCGGGCCCGATATGGCGTTCGTCGGTGCCGGCCGGAGCGGGTTTCCACTTCTTCACCAGCGTCGAGATCTGTGCGCTGAAGGCGAACAGCAGGGTCGCCACCAGCAGCAGCCATGGGATCAGCCTGGTGAAGGCGGCGTTGGAGGTCGCCAGCAGCAGCAGGCCACCGCAGGTGCCGCCAACGAAAGCCACGGCCGACAGCATCGGCAGGACGCGCGCGAAGCGCTTGAGCTCGCGCCGGAAGGCCCAGGCGCCTGCAAGGCTGCCCGGCCACAGCGACACCGAGTTGCTCGCGTTCGCCATCACGGGGGGGACGCCAATGGCGAGCAGGGCTGGAAACGAGAAGAAGGTCCCGCCTCCCGCCACCGAGTTCACCGCACCGGCGGCAAAGGCAGCGATGCCGATGAGGGCGATCTCGAAGAGGTCCAGGCCGAACATGGGGGAGCGTACAGAGCAGAGAAGAGGCGGCGGCGAGTTTGTCGCAGCGCTGGGAGCGGGGATCCCGGATTCGCGCGTGCTGCCGCGGGATCAGATGTCCCGCGGCGCCGCGTTCTGATTCGGGCCTGTCTCCTCCGCCCTGAATTGGCGCGAAGTGTAATCGACTCTCCATACAAACTGAAGATGTGCGCAAAAGTTTTTTGTATTGGGCCGCGGGGCGCGGAATTTGAATGTTTCGGTGGTTGCTGCGGTCGGGGCGCTGTTGTATGATCCGCGCCCTCAGCCGGCATAGCTCAGTTGGTAGAGCAGCGCATTCGTAATGCGAAGGTCGGGGGTTCGACTCCTCTTGCCGGCACCAGTAAAATCAAGCACTTAGGCCAATCTTTCGGGGTTGGCCTTTTTGCTTTCTGGCGTTTGTGTACTTCAGGTGTACCAGTTTTGTCGATTCCACGAACGCCCCAAAGTGGGCAATTTGCCCTTCCTAGTGCTCCCCGCGCGCGCGATGGCGTCACTACTTGCGCCGGCCGCGCTGCAAGGAAGCTCGCCGGAATACCCGCACGATCTCATCGGCGACTGCTGATTCAGCGCTCATGCGCGACGAGGTGCCATCAGGCCAGTTCAGCACGATGGGCGTTCCTGATGCACCAGGTGCCGCCGCAGCGGCTGAGAGGCGCCCGGGGTTGACGTTGCTCACAAGACCGCCAGTTGCGTACCGGGGCAACATGGCATTGATGCGCTCGAAGAAGTCCACCCCGTAGCGCTGCACGGCAGCCGCTCGAATGACGTACTCGCCATTCGAGAGCCTGGCGAGAATGCTGTCGCTCGTGCTGGTGCCGCGGCCGCGGATCAGGCCCCCCGTAGCAAAACTGCCCTCCGGCTTGAGCTCGAAACTACCCGTCGCACCTCCTGTGCCCTTGGTGCGTACCTCGATTTCGACCACCTTCTTCGGCGGTAAGGCGTCGAGTTGCGATTGAATCTCGCTGACCTTCGCTGTCGCCTTTGAAATGTCGGCGTCAATCTCGACGTTCTTCAGGCGGGCGATCTCCGAAAGCTGCTCTTGCAAGAGGCTCAGTTGCGCTTGGGCGTCCTGGTCGAACTGGTCGGCTTCCTGCCGCTTGATCCGCGCTTGCGCTTCAATCGAGGCCTTCTCGATCTGCCCGATCTGATCCACAAGCCTTGCAGCAAAATCGGTATCGCCGATCTTGTTCGCGTAGTCGGCCGCCTCTTTCGAGAGCTCGAGCGCCTTCTCGGAATACTCCTGCGCCTTCTCTGCGCGGCCGTCGAGCGCTGCATTCTGCGCGAACACCGACATGCGGCGGGCCTCATCGATCAGCATCGTAGAGCGGCGCTGTGCCTCGCTGCTGATCTCGGCGGGGTCGCGATTGCGGTCTCGCAGCGCCTGCGCTTGGGCGCCTCGGCTCGTCAGCGCGGTACTTGCCTGGCGCAGCAAGGCCTGCGCCTCCTCATCTGCTTTCTTCGCGGCTTGAACTGCCGTGTCATAGGTCTTCTGGTACTCGGCGGCGAGTTCCTTCGCCCTGCGCATCTCCGCCTTGTGTCGCTCGGCGCCGTCCTTCAGGATCACCTCGGACGCCAAGCCATGCTTGACCGCGATGAAGTCGAACATGCGCTGTCGGGCGTGGGCGAGGTCCTGCTCGATACGCTTTCGCTCGGCGGCGGCCTTCTCTTCGGCCAGCTTCGGTTCGCTGGCCTGACGTTCGACCAGTGACCGGTAGAAGGCTAGGCTTTTCTGGGCGGCGGCGATCTCCGTATCAATCCGCGCATTGAACCCAAGTTCGCCGCGCTCCATCTTCGCGCGCTCGCCGCGAAGGCGCGCGATTTCCTTGGTCAGATCGCGGATCCGTTCGGCAGGATCCTCGGCACCGAACAGGCCTGCCCAGATCGCCGCGCCCCAGCCTTCGCCGGCCGCACGGCTTTGCAGCAGCTGCGAGGTGAAGCTCGCCAGTGCGGGAATCAGTGCCTCGCCGAGCTCATTGGCGAGGCCCGTCGCTGATGCCTTCATGCGGACGATGTTGTCGTTCAGCTCGGCCGAGCGTTCCGCCAACTCGGCCGACACCGTGACGCCGAATCGCTCGGCCTCGTCAGCCATTGCCCTGAGCCCTTCCGCGCCGTTGTTCAGCAGGGGAATCAGACGAACGCCGGACTCTTCCATCAGCTTGTTCGCCAGTGCGGCTTTCTGCGCACCATCGGGCAGTCGCTGGAAGGCGTTGGCGAGGTCGAACAGCACGTCCTTGACCGGGCGCATGTTGCCAGCGCCGTCGCGCACCGCCACCCCGAGTTCCGAGAATGCCGTCGAACCTTCCTGCATCTTGTTCGACAGACCTTTGAGGCCTTGCTCGAGGTCGGCAAGGGTGGCGTCGTTGAGACTCGCCGCATAGGCCAGCTTGGACAGGTCCTCAACCGCCACGCCCGTGCGCTGGCTCAACTTGCCGAACTCGTCGGCCATCGTTGCCACGCGGGCGGCGTTCGCCACCATGGCCGCACCGACGGCGCTGGCGGCCGCAATCGCCGCAGAGGCGCCTGTTCCGCCCAGCAGGGCCAGCGCGCCAGCACTGCGGCCTGCCATCGTCTGCGCGGCCAGCTGCTGAAGCCCTGAAACCCTTTTCGACAAGCCGGCAAGGATGCCTTCGGCCTGCCTGGCGGCCTTTGATAAGCCGGCGGTGTCGCCGCTGAACTTGACCTTGTATTCGGGGCCGGCCATCACGCGCGGACCTCGAGAAGGCGGTCGATCTCCTTCGCGCATGCTCGAATGTGGGCGCGCAAGCGGAAGATGCCAGGGTTGATTGACCGGGCCGCCGCGGCGAGCTCCAGAAGCTCCGTGTGCGTCAAGTCCTCGAGGTCGGCCGGGGCTGCATCGGTCATGAACGCGAGGTCAACAAGACCGATGTCCTCGAGCGCGGTCTCTTGCACCCAGTCGCCAAAGAGCTCGCCAGCCACAAGGGATTGATACCAGTTGCGGATTTCACCGACGGGGAGTTCGCGGACAGTGATCGTTCGTTCATTGAACGTCAAGGGGATGGTTTGCATAGCAGCTCCAATTTCAGGGTGTGGTAGAGGGTTCCGGCGAGGAATAACCCGGTCTCCAGGTGCCGCGCTCGATCAGTTCGGCGGCGATCTGCTGCACGCGCGGCCAGTGATGCGTTAGGACGGCGTGCGCGGTTTTTTGTGACAAGCCGTGCCCTGCCAGGCTGACACCGAAGTGCGGCGCCAGTAGTTGCGCGGCGAGTTGCCAGTCCTGCGAGCGAGGACGGTACAGCACGCCCGCCCACGGCAGGCCGGCATGGATCAGCTCGGCGACGATTCCTGCATGCATGACCGCGGCGGCCTGTGCGGCGGCCAGCGGGCGGTCATAGTCGACCGGGGTGGCGTCGGCGATCTCGGTCAGGTCCCAATGCGCCAGTCCTCCACGCTCGGTCGCGCTCGCGCCGGTCGGGGTGATGCCTACCCACTCCATCAGCACAACGTGGCCGGCCTCGTGGTGCGCGGTGCGCGCCAGGTCGGGGCCCCGCAGTTCGGGCGGGACTTCGATCAGCGGGTGAATGCGCCGCAGTTCGGTGGTGGGGGGCAGCTTCATGTCTTGGGTGTCTCGGGTGAGGGCGGCAGACCTTGCAGCGGGGGCAACCAATCCCCGCGTCCGGTGGTCTGCCGTGCGCGCTGTTTCAGCCTGTCAGCCGCGCCCGGTGCCTACCGCTAGGCTTCACTCCCCGCAGGGGTGTTCAGAAGGGTCGCCAGGCGCCAAGCTCGTCCTCAAGCAGCGCAGAATCGGGCGCCTCTTGCGGGATGCCGGAATCCTCACCAAGCACGCCGTCGGCCAGATAGTTTTCAGCGGTGATGCCGTCGATTTCGAGGCTTTGCAGGTGCCGCTGTGCCGGGTGCGGCGAGGTGTCGCCAGCAAGGCGGGCAAGGGCGTTGTATTCGGCCAGGACCAGCGCGATACGCTTCAGCTCGTCGCGCAGTTCGTCGCGGCGCTGCGCCCAATAGGCCCTGTGCGCCTCGTGGGCGGCTTTCAGCGCGTCTTGCAGCACGCGCTCCGTCCGTTCGCAGTCGCGGCGTAGCGGCGTGATCTGCGCGGCGTTGCGGGCCTCGGGCGCCGCATAGAGCCGGTCAAGGTTCGCACGGTGCGCGGCCTCGGCTTTCGTCAGTTGCTTGGCGGCGGCCTGGTAGCGGTCGGCGGGGTCATTGGTGCCGAACATCACGCGCCCCCACGGATCAGGGTCCGCGCGACCAAAACCGCGCCGGTATCGACACGGGGTTTCAACAGCACGCCGTCGAACGCTTCGCCCCGCCACGCCTCCACCATCGCCGGCCGGGTGGTGCGAGCGCGCAGGCGCAGCACGCCGACGGCCGGCGCCACCTCGGGCGACGGCAGCAGATACCAGCGGCCACTCGGCAGGCGGCTCGAAGCGGTCACGGTGATCTGCAAACCGGCCTCGTGCACCAACTTGCGCGCGGCCAGCTCCAGGTCAGCGGCGACGACAAGATGCGCGGCCGGCAGATCGGCCGCATTGCCACCGGTGAGCGTCATCGTGCGCAGGGCGGCCATTGCCGTGCCCAGACTGGTGACGTCGAGAGCGGATGCCACGATGTTGCCGTGATCGGCGTGGAACACAAGCTCGCCATCGTCCATGGTCGGATTCGATTCGAGCACGGCGTATAGCTCGCGCGCTTCGGTGCGCGCGGCGGCGGCGCCAAGTTGCGCCACGGTGTCGGCAATCATGCCGGCCTGGTCGTTGATGATCAGGTTCCGGGCGATGCGCAGAATTCGGCTGTAGGTTTTCAGTTGCGCGGTGTTGCCGGCGCCGAAGGCGACATAGCCGGAAATCGGCTCTCCCAACTCGCGCACCTCGGGGAGTTCGAGGTCGACGCCGGTCGCGGCGGTCTCGAGTGGCTTGAAGTCGCGGCATTCGATCACCGCGCAGAACGCCAGGTGTTCGGCCGCTGCGTCGAAGCGCCGGTTGACGAGGGTCATGCTTGCGGCGGCGAGCAGGCCGGCGTAGTCGGCGGACTGCATCCCTCGTGCCATCACCGCGCGGTCGTTCTCGTACGACTGCTGCGGACGGATGGCAAGGCCAGCGGCGTACGCCAGGCGCGACAGCGGCGCCGTGTCGAGGTCGGCGGCGAGCGGGTGCGGGGTGCGGGTCTCGATGCCGAAGGCGGCGGCGAGGGCGTCGGCGCCAGCGGCGAGCAGGTCGGCGGGGTGGTGGGCGTGCGGCGCGGCGGCGCTCGGGCGGGGAATGCCGCCCTGCGGGCTGGCCATCATGCGTTCGATATAGGTGGTCACGGTCTGCTCCTGGTGGTGATGGAGCCATCCTGCCCATATTCTCGGGATGATGCTCGCCTATTGCATCCTTGTTGCGTCAGCGAATCCAGGCGCGCAGGTTGCGGTCCGTGGTCGGCATACGCAGATCGCGCCCCGCGTCGAGGGCGCGGCGCACAGCGTCATCTATCGGCGCCAGGTCCATCTGAGGATCGCGCGCCAGCAATGGCGCTAGGCGGCCATCGAACCGTTTGATTGCGGCGGCTAGGCGCTTGGCGCGGCATGTGATGCCAAGGGCGGCGCCCGCAGTCAGCAGCGCGTCAGCCTCGCACAATGCCAGGCGGCACTCGCGCTCGCGGGATGCCCTATCGAGGCCGTATGCACGTTCCAGGTCGAGGCCGGCACGGTGTCGGCGCGCGCTCTCGGAGAGGTAGTGCAGCACCTCGGGGGCGAAGTCGCCAGCGGCAGCGCGGCGGAAAAGCTCGACGCTCATGGGATTTCGTTCATCCACTCGGGCAAGTTCAGGTCGCGGTCGGGAAAGCCCATGCCGCGCGTCAGCACGGCCCAGAGGTGTGCGGAAAGCTCAGCGGCGAACCAGTTGAACTGGTCGGGTGTGGGTTCGATGCCGGCATCAGCGAGCACCTTCAGCAGCGCAGCGCGCTCGAACAGCAGTTGCGGCAGCACGCCGAACACCACGGCGTCAATCGGGTTGGTCGGGTCCGCCTGCCTGCCGGCGCTCTCGTCGCGAAGCATGCCAGCGCGCGTTTTTCGCGCCTGGTGCGAAATCCGCATCATCGGTTCGAGGTTCTTGCGGCGCCAATCCTCCGCGGCCTCGGGGGTGTCGGTCGGCATCCCACGCGCGACCAGCTTGGAGACTTGCGCTTTGCTCAGTCCGAGCACTTCACAGAGTTCTGATTGTTTCATCGGTTTCCAGTTTCCTAATAGAAAGCGGCTATGACTAGAGGAATGTCGAGGTACTAACCCGCATTTCTCACACCCTCACGATTCGCCCCCGGTGGCGCGGCTTTTTGC
>NZ_DAOMPS010000009.1:0-107145 GCF_035444905.1 Thauera sp. | reverse complement strand
ATCCAACCGGCCAAGATAGTTGTCGTCGACCGGTCAGGTTAATTGTCGCCGGCCATGTCCTTGCGTTCGCGGTCGATAAGGCCCTTCTCGGGTGTCCAGAAGGTAGCTTGAACGTGCCACACGCCATCTATGCGGCCGATCAGCACGAAGGCGGTTAAGTCCGTCCGCATGGACAAGTCCAGGCCACCGAACACAGGCCCGTCAAACGGCAGGACAGGCCCCGCGCAGGACTTCCACACGTCAGGACTCACGAAGGGCGCGTCAGTGCTCACCCGCTGGTTCAGCAGCAGATTCCGTGCTGAGTTCTCCATGCTCGGCATCCGCTTCGCCTGCGTCATCTGCTCGCGCAAGTCGTCTTCAGAGCGGAACAGTCCGAGAGCCGGGTTTGCCGCCTTCCACGCGGATTCGTCCAGCAAGTCGCATCCTTCGGGTGCCGCATACACATGGGACACGATCCGGGGATCGTTCGAGCGTTCGGCATCGTCCAGCCATATCGACAGCAGATCCGCATCCGTCGCCGCCTGTGTCGAAATGACGATCAGCAGCGGGTCAGCATGTGCGCCCTGTGCCGTGGTGATCGCGTCGATAAAGTCCGACTGCGGCCCGCGTACCTGTCCGGTTTCGTCGAGGATGGCAAGGACGGGACTCAGGCCGTGGGCGGTCTTGCCCTCGGCAGCGAGTGCTCTGTACTCGGTGTTGAGCGGTAGCCCGATCAGTCGCTTGCCACTCGGGATGATCTTCACCAGCTTGGACAGCTTCGGACTCAGTTGAACCATCTTCGATGCGAGGTTGAACACGAGCGCGGCCTGATCCCGGGACATGGCCCCGGACACGATTTGACTGTTCAGCTTCGCTTCAGGCCCCACGAGGTGCGCCAGCAGCAGGCCGGCAATCAGGCCGGACTTTCCGTTCTTGCGGCCCACCGAGAGGTAAGCGCGACGGGTGCCGGCTGGGTTGTCATACACGTCACGGATGAACGTCTTCTGGAACTCAGCGAGCGCGAGCGGCTTGCCGACGTGCGCCCCGTCAGGCGTCACGCAGTAGGTTTCCACGAAGCGAATCACCCGCTCGGCGCGACTCATTTGATTAGCCGAATCCCCGGAATCAAATCATCGTCGGCGGCGTCGGCGCGGGCTTGCCGTTCCAGCTCGGCACCGTTGGCAATGTCGGCGCGGCGTCCGACCGTGGCAACAGTGTTCACCGCAATCGCACGGGTGATCGCCAGCGCGCGACGGGTGGCCTTTTCCAGTAGCTCACAGGCCGGGTTCGGCTTGCCTTCGATCAGGAAGCCTTCGTCGTCCACCAGGGCTTGCAGCGTCTCAATGTCGGCTTGGCAGCGCGCGAGGCTCGCAGCAAGGCACAGATCGGAGTCCGTCCAGGTGTCGCGCGGCCGTGCCGTGACAATGGCATTCCAGAACGGACGGTCGCCGCGGCGCAGCTTCACATGCTTGGGCGGCGGCAGCGGCCCCAGCGCGACGGCTTGAACGGCTGCAACAGCGGCGGCGGCGCTGTCGGAGCGCACGCGCTTGGGGGTCAGCTTCATGGTTGCCTCATTTTTAGGCGGTCAGCAATAACAGACGACTTACCGGGCGGTTCGTGGCCGTCGGTTCCTCGTGATTTTTCGCAAGCGTGCGCCCACGCCATCAGCACAGGATGCCACTCGAATGCCGGCGTCTTCATGCTGCGTTGCGGCGTGAGTAGCGCACAAGCAGGGCGCGTGCCACTCACTTGCACATTACGCGGCATAGGCAAGGCCACGATTCGTGCTTTAGCTTCCACATGGCATGTTGCAGCGCACATCACTTACTCCTTTCCGCCGGTCGATACCACGGATGATCCGGGTCTAGCGGCATACCGTCGGCGTCGCATCCGTATGTAACGCGCTTGCCTAAGTCCTGCTGCGTCTTCTTGGCATGGCATTCGTGTGTCATGCCGGCAAGGTTGCGCCTGTCGTTGTTGGTCGGGTCGTTGTCGATGTGATCCACGTCAGTCGATAGGCCACCACACCCACAGGCGCACAAGGGCTGTGCTTCCAGGACAGCAGCACGCAGGCGACGCCACGCAGCACCGTTCAGGCTCAGGGTTCGGCCTGTCTCTTGCTGGCGTTCCTTCAACGTCTTCATGCCAGCTCTCGGCACAGGAACTGCACATAGCGGTGCTGGTTCCTGAGGTCGATCACAGCGGTGATGCCCAGCACGCGCCCGTCATCCAGCAGGACGCGGCAGGACGCATCCACGCCGGCCATGTACCGCACCGTCAGCCGATAAGTGGTCTCGGTCTGTGTCGCCTGTGCTGCGAATAGCTCACGCCCCGTCAGCGGCTCTACAGCGGCCCAGGTACTCGCAATGAGTGCCCAGCCTTCAACCACACCGCCGAACTCGTCACGGGTGGTTTCCGGGCGCTGTACGGTCACGCGGGTGTCCATGCGGCCGGCGTACATCACAACACCTTGCTGTAAGGCCGGAGCAATGCGGTCGCCGCCTTGCGGTAGGCGTCGCGCTTCTCGGGGTTGCCGTCATAGTCCGCTTGCACCAACAGGAAGATGCCTTGCAATACGTCCTCGGGAATGTCCATTTCCACCGCAGGCCCCGGCACATCAGGGAGCCGTTCGTCATCCATCCAGGCGAGGGCTTCGCGGGTGGCAGAACCGAGTAGCCGAGTCAGCAGGGCGTCGTCTTCGTCGTGCGTGACACGCAGGAAGGCTTTGCAGTCCGATAGCGTCGTCATTGCGCGGCCCCCTTCGGTGCTTGCATCGGCTGGTACTTGCTCGCCAGCTTGGGCATGGATTCAAGTTGCCGGACTTCCTCCACCGTCATCCAGCCCGATTCGATGCCCAGCTTGTAGAACTCGGCGCGCGTCTTCGAGTCGCCGCGCAACATGCCTTCGGCGTTGAACTCGGGGTACAGGGTGCGGGCTGCGGCCGGCGTGAGTAGTTGCCGACTGATCGCACCTTCCCAGGCGGACATATGCCGCTTGAGTGTGTGCGTGATGAACCATCTGTACATCTCGGTCGAGTTCGAGTAGTTCGCGTGCGAGAGGTCGCCAATCAGGACAGGCGGAATCTTGAAGATGCGCGCGACTTCCTCCACGGAGAAGCGGCGGGCTGCTACCCATTCGCTGTCTTCGAGGCTCATGCTGATCGGCTGGTACGTGAGGCCGTCGTCAATGACGGGTGTTTGCCCGGACTTGAACGCGCCCCATGCCGATGCAATCGCCTGTCGTTGCGTGGTGTTCAGCCGTCCAGGGGCTTGCAAGATGCCGGACAGCTTGGCCCCATGCTCGAACGTATCGAGGCCGTGGTTTGCTTCGGCCATCGCAAGCTCTAGCACCGCCCTGGCGGCTTGGATCGGAGACACGCCCACCAGGGGATCGGCCCCGGCCCGGTGGCGCAGGTGAAACACTTCAGCCGGCAGCAGGCGTTCTTTCTTGCCGTCGCGGTCGGAGTACTCGTATCCGCCGATGGTGTCGCCTTTGCGCATGATGACGACGCGCTCGGCAGGAAGGGGCTGTAGCTGTCGGACTTGGCCGTCCGATCCGCGCACGATCCGGCTGTAGGCGTTGCCCGTCGCCAACATCGAAGCGGTCATCCACTCGCGCCACTCAACAGCGGATTGCTGATCGTTCGGCGCATGGTGCAGCACACCGTACAGGGGATGTTCTGCGGCCCTTACGCGGCCTTCCTCGCTTCGGCGGTACAGGTGCAAGGGCAGCGAGCCAATCGCCTCGCTAATCGCCCCGATGGCGGCGTAGCAGGCAGCGACAGACTGCGCGGACTCAGGCGTTACCGCCACGCCCGCGCGCATCTGTACGAAGTCCGCCCAAAAGGTGTCGAAGGTGTCGGCGCGGCGTTCGAGGCCCACGAGGCCCAGGGCTTTATCGAGGATCTTCATCGGCAGGTTTCCAACCACATGCCGCGCACATCGCCGCTTTCCCAGAACGAGAGTTCAGCGGGCTTGTTGCGCAGCGAGATTTCCGTTTGTTGGTACGCGGGGATGGCTTGCACCACGCTGATTTCGCGCAGATCAACTTGCCGTAGCTCGCGTGTCTCGCCCGTCCATGCTTCGTCCTCTACGATGAATCCAAACGACATGCCGCCCACGTCGCCACGTTCGGCCAGTGCGACCAGATCGCGGCCTGCTTGGGTGTCGGGCAGTCGGAGTTCAAAGGCGAGGCCCTTGTCATCCTCGTACAGCTTCAGCGTGCCGGACTTGGTGCGGCCCAGCAGTGCGTCGGCGCGGTGATCCATCAGCGCGAGGATGTCGCGCCCGCTGGCGAGTGACTTGGAGAAGGCCCCCGGCTTGATGCGCTCGGTGAAGCCTCCGATGCGGGTTTCCTGGCCGAATACGGCCGCGTAGCCGCTCAGGACACGACCAGAGGCCCGAAGGCCCCCAGCCGCGCCCCGGCGCTCAATGTCCGGGGGCGTCATGGTCACAGTCCGAGGTCTTCAACCAGGACGAAGCCGGCTTCGTGGCGGACTTGCATGTCCATCGTCGCCATCACCCGGATTTGCACCGCGCCTGCGTCGAAGCTGTCTTGCGCGAAGGGGTTGGCGAGGATGTCGAGTGCGCCCCACTGGCCGATCAGGATCTGCGAGAAGTCGCCCATGATCAGCCGGCCTTTGTCCGGGCTGCCGGCCTTCGCCGCAAGCTGGTTCGTCGCGCTCACGTTGATGCCGCCGACTTGCCCGTTTTCCATCAAGTAGCCCGGCAGGCCGGTGGTCTTCAGCGTGCTGCGCAGCTTGGTGACGACTTCGGCGTGCGTGACGATGCCGTTCGGGTTGGCATTGACCAGCGCCAGCTTCTCGAACAGTTCGAGGAAGGTGGCCCAGCTCAGGGTGGCGAGGTTGCCGGTTTGCACATCGCCAGCAAGGCCGGTGCGACCGATCAGGCCCAGCGGTTCCTTGATGCCGTCGCCGTGAAGCATCGCCTTATCGACTGCGAGGCTCACGATTTGCACGAAGTCATCGCGCACCAGGGCTTCCACGGCAGGCGAGGACTGTTGCAGCAGTTGGCGGGACAGCTCGGTCTTTGCCCCGACGTGGCGCGGCGTCAGCTTGATGCTGTCGTACGTCGCGTTCGAGCCGGTCAGCTTGTCGCCTTCGGCCAGCCATTCGGCGGTGTGCGCGGTCGCCGCCTTCGGAATCACGAGGTCGCCGCGCAGGTTCGGCAGGACTCGCGCGCCCAGGCGTTGCACGACCATGCTGTTACGCAGCAAGCCGACGTATTCGTTCGGGGCGTAGTCGTCGGGGACGATCTGCGCGGCCGTGGTGGTGGTGGCGCGTTTCTCGAACAGCGAGGCCGGCACCAGCACGCCACGCGAGGCAATGCCGATGCGCTTCTGTTCTTGGTTGAACTCGGCCAGTGCGCCCGAGAGGCTGCGGCCTTCGATCTGCGCATTGATCGCGTCGATTACCGAGATACGGCTTTGGAGTTCGGCGACGTGCTTGTCGGCGGGCTGGCCCATTGCGCGGCGTTCGCATTCTTCAACGAAGGCGGCGCGTTGTTCCTGGCCTTCCAGAGCGGTGATTTCGCTTTTCAGGACGTCGAAGGTTTTCTGTTGATCGGCGTTCAGTTTGCCGGCAGCGGTGTCCAGCAGGGCGCGGGCTTCTTGCACCTTGGCGGCGCGGGCTTCGCGGATTTCGTGAAGTTTCATTTGGTGTGGTTCCTCATGAGGGGATAGTTTTGAAAAGCAAGTACCTGCGGCAGTAATAGTACCACGCTATCGACGATTGCTATTGCAATGGCGCAATCAAATGTGATAGCCGTAAAAAAGCCCCGTCGTGCGGGGCTGGGGTGTCGCCGGTGTCGCCGGGTGTCGCCAAACTATCGCGGCGAGACCTAGAACCATCAGAGAAGAGAGCGGCGGAAGTGTCGCCGCCGTCTCTGTTCTCTATAGGGCGGCGAGGGTAGTTTAGGCGGCGAGGGTCATAGCTTCGTCCTCTTCCATATCGCATATTTCGGGCTGGGTGTCGCCAGTGTCGCCGGCGAGGGTCACAGGCTCATAGTGCGAGCCGGCTTTGCCCTTCACCTCGTGATACACGACGCGGCCGGATACCTTCAGTGCGGTGATCGCGCTGCGTATCTGCGCCCTGCTCAAGCTCATCCGGTCTTTCGAGTTTTCGAGGTCCGCGCTTGCGTACTTGCGGCCCTGCTCGAACTCGTGGCGAATGAACTGCATCACCTGCTCTGTGATCGCGTCCGCCCGCTGCTCGGGGCTTCGCTTCATCACGGCCTCTTTCTGGAAGCGGTAGCCGGTGCGCCGGATGAATATCGGTTCCTGCGGCTTGGAATAGCTCAACTTCGGCAGGGCCATGACAATGCCGCTTTCGCCCGCGTCCAGCTTGGTGCCGGTGGCGGCGTGCCACTCAGCAGGCGTTAGGGGCTGCATCACGGCCACCATTCGGCATCCGTCAGACAGCGCACTGCCACCGCGCCCCGCGTATTGGTCGAGGGACTTCTCGCGCGCATTTGCCTTGCCAGAGTGGTGAATGCCTTCCACGCAGCAATTGAGCCGGTTGCGCAGGATGCGGAAGGCTTCAATCAGCCCTTGCTCTGCGTCATTCACTCGGGACTCTCCGACGCCGAAGGAAACGAGCGGGTCGAAGATGATCCAATCCGGCCCCCAGGCTTCGAGCATTTGCGTGATGCGGTCGAGGTTTTCGGAGTGGGGATAAACCACATCCTCAACTACGCGCGAGAGCCGGAACGGCACGCTAGAGAGGTCGAGGATTTGGACGTTCTCTAGCACCTGCTCCAATTCGCCCGCGCTCAATTGCATCGAATAGGTGATTTCTCGCAGGCGTGCCACGAGGATTTCACGGCCATCCTCGCGCGTCACGATCAACGTCCTGATTTGCCGGTCAGGCATTCGGCCCCAAAGCTCGCGGCCAAGCGCCAGCGTCACGGCCTCGAACAGTGCGACCGTGGTTTTCCCGGTGCCGCCTGCCGATATGCGGGTTCTCACGTCCGCATAAAGCAGGCTGTCCAGGATTACGCGCGGCGTGAGTTGCGCATGGCGTAGTTCGTCCAGGGTGATCGGCGCGAGTTCGATCTCGCCTCGCAGCGTATCGGCCGGCGTAATTGCATCGGTGGCGAGTTGGTCGAGGAATGATTGCCCACGGTCGTATTCAGCCATGACGCACCCCCGCAAGCGTGAGAGCCGATTGCAGGCGCTGCACTGCAACGAGCAAGCGGTCATTGTCCTGGCGTGATAACGGCTCGCCTTTGCGAATTGACGTTGCCGCCATCAGCACCACGAGGGCTTCAAATCCGACAGCGCGCAGCACGTCCGCTGCGGGGAACGGTCGGCGCTCTTTCGGCTGGTACTGGTCAATCCGCTCGGGGAACAGATCGGAAAGCGTCAGGCCGATTGCAGCGAGGATGTTCTCTACCGACTCGCCGCCGAAGTCATGGATCAGCAATCGACCGTCGGGAAGCTCGCGCCATGTGCCGCTCATGTTCTTGTCGCGTCGAGTCGGGACGCGGAACATGCCGTGATCGCGGCCGGTGGTTTTGTGATCCACGAGCGCGAGGAACTTCTCGCGTGCGCCGGCGGAATGGCTATAATTCGTCTTGCCCGCTGTGCTGTTTGCTTTGCCGACCTCGCCACGATTGCCCGTCGTGGCGTTGTCATTTCTGGGGGGTGCAATGCCCGTCAGTGCAGAGTAGAAGCGTGCGCCGGCCTCGCCAGCGTTAGCGATAGGGTGATTGTGTTTCATGGCTCACGCCTCCTGCTCGAGAGTGCGCAGGTAGCCGATTAGCGCGTCAGTGCGCCATCCGACACAGCGAGGGCCTAGAACGATCTTTCGAGGGAAGCGGGGATCTTGTTCGGACAGTTGCCAGAGTTTGGTTCGTCCGATACCAAGCAAGGCACATGCGGCCTTGGGGCGCGAGAGTTGCGCAGGGGGAAGGGGTCTTGCGGTGCGGCGTTTCGTTTGTCGTTCTGGGTCAGGGTCTCCATCGCCGTCGCCGTCGCCGTCGTCTTCTTCGGCTGCGACCTCCGGCGCAGCAGCTTCAACCGTAGCACCGCCGACGTTCTCGCCAGCGATCAGATTAGCGTCGTTGCGAATTGAAAGCGTGCCACGAGTTGCCGCCCATTTCGTATTCGACTGCTCAATTCCCATCACGCGCATTGCGTATTTGAGATAGCTTCCACGAGCGCCCATGTCGGCTAGTTCGCCAATCAGTTCCACGTCGGCGGGACAGCGTCCGAATCGGATGTTGCGCATCTTCTTTTCTCCTGTAGGAAAATACAGCTCCGGTACAGCCGCGCCAATAATAAACAATGCGCCGACGATAGGGAACTACTGCGAACAAAATAATTCAGGATGCGCGTATTGCTTTCTCGGTTGCCATCTGCGTAATTGCCTTTCCAAAGGCTTGCATTGCCGTTGCGGCCGCAGCAGGACATAGGTGTCCGTAGCTGTCTTCGATCATCTTGGAACTCTTGTGTCCGACCATGCGCGCCACCTCGAAAATTGGCACGCCGATATGCAGCATCGTCGAAATGAAGTTGTGCCGCAGCGAATAGAAGACGAGGCCGGCCGGCATCGCGCCCAGGCGTTTCACGTTGGCCCACGGCTTTTGATGCGCCGTGCTGCTCAGGCGTGCGCCTGTAATCGGGGAGGGGAACACGAGGCCATCGTCAGGCTTGCCGCACTGCTGCCACCAGCGGCCCATGATTGCCTTGATCTCGTCGTTCAGCGGAAGGTCGATTTTGATCGGGTCGGGGTTGTGCAAAGTCTTCTCGGGGTACTTTTGCAGGCGACCGAAGCGGATATTGAGTTCCTTCCACGTCAGGCTGTACAGATCGCCGCAGCGCATCCCTGTGTGCATCGCAAGGTGGCAGTAAGGGATGAACCAGTGCGCGAACTCCAGCCCGTCCAGGCTGGGCAGGTGCGGCTTACCGTGCGCGCGACTGCTGCGGCGCTGTTCTCTCAGTTCCTCGTCCCATTTGTCGAGGCCGGACAGCAATCCGACGCGCTCGGCGTCCGTCAGCATTCGCCTGTCTTCCTGGCGCTCGGCGTTGAAGCTCTTGGCCTTGTCGTCGTGCGTCGGTGCCAGCAGTTGAACGTCTTGCAGCGGGTGGCGGTCGAGTGCGCCATTCTTGAAGGCGTGCCGCACCATCGTTTTCAACGCGCCATAGTCGCGCTTGAGCGTGATGTAAGCGATGCCGGCTTTCTCGCGCTTGAGTTGCCACGCTTCGATATCCGACTTGGTCAGCGTCAGCATGTCCCTGTCCAGAAGATCCTTGAACACGGAGCGGATACGGCCGATGGTCAGATTGCCGCCGTTCTTCTTGCGTGCCTGAGCGCGCGTATAGGCCCCGTCCAGGTAGCTGCGGACGGTTCGATGCTCGGCTTGCTGCTCGGCAGTGATCGCCGCCTGTCGGGCTTCCTTGCGCTCTGCAATGGGGTCGGCTTCGCTGTGTCGCCACTCGCGTGCCCACCATGCGGCCTCAGGTGCCTTCATGGCGGGATAGGTGCCGATGGTCTTAACGCGGCGCTTGCCGGTGGCGTCGTTGTACCTGTAGCGCCACGATCCGCCCTTTGCTACTTTGCGCAGGTGAAACCCTGTCTGGACGGCGCAGGACAGAATTTCGTTGATCGCCGCATCCTTCAGGAACTTGCGGACGGCGGTGTCCGTGATGCTGGTTTCGGCGGTGTTCATGACGGCCTCGTGCGTGAATGTGTCATTGGCATGAAACGAGTGCACTTTTAGTGCACCTCAATGATAACAAAACACGGTATTTCACGCACAAACGCGAACAAACACTAAGGGCTAAGTGATTGAAAATGAACGTAAGTGCTTGTTTTCAGAACCATCGTGGTAGCTCTTACAAGGCGAATGTCGGCGGTTCGACCCCGTCAGCACCCACCAAACACCCTCAAGCCCGGACACGTTCCGGGCTTTTTGCTTTTCTGCCCTCCGTGTGCGCTGCTCGGGGCTCCGCACATCGGCAATGCACACCGGGCCGACTGCGCTTGGCCCGCGGCATGGGTGAGCGGGGCTGGACGTGAGCGCAGGTCGCTGAACATCGATTTGCTGCGGCGCACCAAAACAGCTTGACAGCGTCTTCTCGGGCACTATAATTCAGGATGTTGCAGTGCAGCAAACGGTCTGGATCGGATCAGGTCGCGAGTGCAATGCGCCGAAGCTTCTCACCCTCAGCTTTCAAGGAAATTACCCATGACCAAGATCAACACCCCCGAGCAGTTCCTTGCCATCAACAAGGCTCAACTCGAGACCCTGCTGTCGCTCGCCAACAGCGCCCTGGCCCGTGCCGAGCGCCTGACCGAACTGAACCTCAACACCACCCGTTCGGTGCTCGAGGACGGCGTCGCCATCACCCGCAAGCTGGCCGAAGCGAAGACCCCGCAGGAACTCGCCAGCCTGCAGGGTGCGCTGACCCAGCCGATGCTCGACAAGGCTGTGGCCTATGCGCGGAACGTGCAGGAACTGGCTGCCGAAGGCCAGCAGGAAACCACCAAGCTGGTCGAGTCGCAGGTTGCCGAACTGAACAGCGCCTTCACCAGCGCGCTTGATCAGGCGGCCAAGTCGGCGCCGGCCGGCTCCGAAGCCTTCTTCGCCGCGATCAAGTCGGCGATGGATACCGCCAACGGCCTGTATGAGAACGTCAGCAAGGCCGCCAAGGCTGCCGAAGCCAACCTGACCGCCGCCACCGAGCAGGCCGTCGAGGCCGTGACGGCCAGCGTCAAGAGCGCGGCGGGCAAGAAAGGCGCCTGAGCTGCAGCAGGCCAGCCGGACCTCCGGGTCCAGGCTGGGCTGACGCCGTAAAGTGCAAGAAGGGGCTGACCGGACGCGTTCCGGCCAGCCCCTTCTTGCGTACCCCTGGGCGGGCGGAGGGTTCGTGGTGCTTGCCGCCTGGCCGAGCCTTCCGCCCGCCCGGGCAAGGCGTGGCCGGCCTATTGAACCTTCTCCGGGCCCTGGCGGGCCTTGAGGCTCTTCGACGGCAGCATGCCGAAAGTCTTGCGATACAGCTCGGCAAATCGGCCCAGGTGCGTGAAGCCGAATTCGAGCGCCACGGCGGTCACGTTCGCGGCACGACTCGCCGGGTCCATCAGCATGGCGTAGACGTGCTCGAGCTTCTTCTCGCGGATGTAGGCCTTGGGCGTCATGTGCGCGTTGCGCTCGAACAGCAGATAGAGCGACCTGAGGCTCAAGCCCGCATGTTGAGCGAGATGTTCCGCCGTGATGTCGTTGCGGATGTTGTCGTCCACGTACTGGGCGAGGCGGGCGAAGCACTGGGCGTGTGAATCGGTCACGCCCTCGAGCTTGCCCTGATCCAATGTCATGATCAACTTGCAGGCAAGGACTCTTGTGTAGTGTTGCAGCACCTCGGGCGGCGTGGTGTGCGAATCGACCTCCTCTCGGACGAGATCGAACAGGCGCAGGATGCGATGCTGCTCGACCAGCGGCAGCGGCGTCGCGCTGAATGCCGAACGTCCGTCCGGCTTCACCCATCCGTGCTCGAGGCAAAGCTCCTGCAGCGTGGCCGCGGGAAGCTGAACGACGACACTCTCGAAATCGCCCGAGAAGCTCAGTGGGCTGAGCCGACTCGCATCACGCAGCACGATGTGCCCCGCACCGAGCTGTCGGACGTGGCGCGGCAGGGGAACGCGACAGTAGCCATTCAGGATGAGCTGGATCTCGAAGTTCGCGCTGCCCACACAGGAGGCGGCCTCCACCGGTCCGCCGGGACGCAGTCGGGATAGGTCGAGGAAGCGGTCGTTGCGGGGCTGCGGGTTTTGCGATGAGACATTGGAAGTGCCCGGCTGCTCGAGGTCCTCGCAGCCGTCTTCCGGGTCGCTCGAATTCCAATCGGCTGATGTAAGCAATCCACCTCCTTTTATCGTCAAGCGATAGATCGCATTCTGCGCATTCCGACCGCGCTCGTCACGGTCTCGCCAGAAACTCCATGGTCATTGCCGCCAGGGCCTTCGCGCCGGCCGGCATCGCGCCCTCGTCGAAATCGAAGGCGGGGTTGTGGTTCGGCGCCGCGGTCGCCGGCGTCTTGCCTTCGGGGGCGGCACCGAGAATGATGTACATGCCCGGCACGACCTTCTGGAACTCGGAGAAATCCTCCGAAGCCATCAGGCGCGAAGTCTGCATCGCCTTGCCGCCGCTGACCTTCTTCAGCACGGGCGCCATCATCTCGGTCAGCGACTCCGGATTGTCGGTCACCGGATAGGCGGAAGGGCCGAAGCTGACCTCGGCAGTGGCCCCACTGGCGGCGGCGATCGATTCGGCCGTGCGCGTGATGCGTTCCTTGGCATCGGCACGCATGCCCTCGTCGAAGGCGCGCAGGGTTCCGACCATTTCCACCGATTCAGGCACGATATTCTCACGGTTGCCGCCATTGATCTGGCCGATCGACAGGACGGCGGGTTCCTTGCTGATGTTGAGTTGCCGGCTGACGATGGTCTGCAGTGCAGTGACCACCTGTGCAGAGACCACGATCGGGTCGACGCCGTTCCACGGAAAGGCGCCATGGGTCTGCTTGCCGCTGATGCGGATGCGCACGGTGTCGCCACTGGCAAACAGCGGTCCGCTGCGGTAGCCGATCATCCCCGAAGGCATGTTGGGGATGATGTGCAAGGCAAAGGCGACGTCGGGGCGCGGGTTCTCGAGCGCCCCTTCCTCGACCATGGCCTTTGCGCCCCAGCTCATGCCCGGGGTGGGCGGCACCGACGTGCCTTCCTCGGACGGCTGGAAGATGAACTTGACCGAGCCTGGAATCTGCTCGCGCATGCCGGCCAGCGCTTCGGCGACCGCCATCAGCATCGCGGTGTGGCCGTCATGGCCACAGGCGTGCATGACCGGGGACTCGACCCCCATGTGCAGTTGCGTGACCCTGGACGCGAAGGGCAGGCCGGTGATCTCGGCCACCGGCAACGCGTCCATGTCGGCACGCAGCGCGACGACCTTGCCCGGGCGTCCGCCACGCAGCAGACCGACCACCCCATGGCCGCCCACGCCGGTGCTCACCTCGAGGCCCAGGCTGCGCAGATGCGCGGCGACGAGCGCTGCGGTACGCACCTCCTGGCCGGAGAGCTCGGGATGCTGGTGTATGTCGCGCCGCCATTCCACCATCCGCGGCTGCAGGGCTTCGACGCGGGCGCCGAGATCCTGCAGGGTGGCCTCGTCGAGTACCTGGGCGCCAGCCACGGCGCCGTGGCCGAGCAGGGCGATCGCCGCCGCCAGGAGCAAGCGTTTGGATGCACGTTGGGTTGTTTTCATTCTCGGGACTCTCTCGGGGTTGGAGGAAAGGGCAGGAAGTGCCCGCGTTGGCGGGGTCGGGGAATGCCGCAACCGACCTCCGAGCCAGGACGGCGTCATTTCATCAAGGCTACCAGGGCCAGCGTAATCGAGGGAAACACGACCAGCAACACCAGGCGCAGCAGGTCGATGCCGACAAAGGGCAGCAGCCCGCGGAAGATCGCCCCCAGTCTGACATGCGGCAGGGCGGCCTTGAGCACGAACACGTTCATGCCGATGGGCGGCGTGATCAGCGCGATCTCCGTGACCACCACCACGATGATGCCGAACCAGACCAGGTCGAAACCGTGGCTCATCAGGAGGGGGAGGAAGAGGGGGACGCAGATCAGGATGATCGCCAGCGACTCCATCACACAGCCAAGCAGCAGGAAGATGAGCAGGATCGCCGCCAGGGTCTGGTAGGGGCCGAGTCCAGCCTCCTGAACGAGTTCCAGAATGCCTTCGCCCAGGCCGGAGAACGAGATCAGCTTGGCGAACAGCAGCGCGCCGAACAGCACGCTGTAGAGCATCACCGAGGTGATCGCCGTCTCGATGAAGATCTGGCGAAAGCTCGCCCAGGTCATCCGCCGCTGTGCAATGGACAGGATCATCGCCAGACCGGCACCCAGACCCGCGGCCTCGGTGGCGGTGAAGAGCCTGCCATACAGGCCGCCGATGATCACCACGAAGAGCAGGGTGAAGGGCCACACGCCGCGCAGGGAGCGGAGCTTTTCCGCGGTGCTGGTGCGTTCGCCGCGGGGCGCGTCCTGCGGGCTGATGCAGGCGATGGCGTAGACCACGCCCAGGTACATCAGCAAGCCAAGGATGCCCGGTATCACGGCGGCGACGAACAGGTCGCCGATGTTGGTCTGGGTGAGGATGCCGTAGATCATCAGGATGATGGACGGCGGGATCAGGATGCCGAGCGTGCCGCCCGCTGCGATGGTGGCCGAAGCGAGCTGGTCCGAGTAGCCGTAGCGCTTCATGCTCGGGTAGGCGACCTTGGACATCGTGGCGGCGGTCGCCAGGCTGGAGCCGCACACCGCGCTGAAGCCGGCGCAGGTCACCATCGTCGACAGCGCCAGACCACCACGCACCGGGCCGAGGAAGGCGTTGGCGGCGCGGAACAGATCGTCGGAGATCCCCGAGCGGGCGAGGATGTTGCCCATCAGGATGAACATCGGCACCACGGCCAGCTCGTAGGAGAACACGGCCTCCGAGATCGTCATCGGCACCAGCGAGCGGGCGACGTCCCAGCCCATGACGACGCTGATGCCGGCGAGCGACACCGACAGCAGCGCGAAGGCCAGCGGCACGCGCAGGAAGGCCAGCACCAGCACGGCCAGCAGGGAAAGGAGACCGACGGTCATTTGGCATGTTCCTCGGGAGCGTGGGGGGGCGAGGCGGGGGCGCCGAAGCAGCCCAGCAGGGCAGCCAGGGCCGACAGCAGCGAGGTGAAGGAGATGAAGGCGTACATTCCGCTACGCGGAATCGACAGCGCCTGGCTGATCTCCTGGATCTGGCCCGCCTCGATCGCGGCATTGAAGAATTCGTAAGCGATCAGCAGCAGCACAAGGGTCATCAGCAGTGCAATCAGACGGTGCCACCACGCCATGCTGGGCTTCATCAGGTACTTGTCGAACAGGTCAACCGCCAGGTGTCCGCGCGCTGCCGTCAGTAGCGGCAGGCCGCAGAACACCATGATCGCCATCAGGTGCTCGGTGGCGTCGTGAGCGCCGAACACGGGGGTGCCGAACAGCCGGCGCCCGATGACGTCGGCGAAGGTGAGCAGGACCATGCCCAACAGCGTGAGGATGAGCAGCGCCTCGACGCCCTTGCGGATGCGGGACAGATACGCGTCCATGTGATTCTCCATGCGGGTGTGGCCGGCCCGGGTCGGCCACTTCCAGGATCAGCGGGCGATCAGTTGCCAGCGTGGGCCTTGTAGCGCTGCTCGAAGAACTCGAGCATCTCCATCGGCTGGTCGACACCGTAGCTCGGGCCTTCGGCCGCCCAGTCGGCGAGCATGCGCTCGCGCACCGCGCCGATGCGCTCGAACAGCGCCTGCGAGGGCGCGTTGAAGCTGTGCCCGTCGGCGCGCAACTTGGTCTCGCCGGCCTGGTTCTGCGCGTCGAAGCGCTGACCCCAGAGGCGCGACAGCTTCTCGCCCGACACGCTCATGATCGCCTTGCGGTCGGTCTCGGAGAGCTTGTTCCACTTGCCCTCGTTGATGGCGATGAAGAAGGACGCGTCATAGAAGCCGCCAGGGACGATGGTGTGGTGCTTGAGCTTGTCCTCGACGCGGAAGTTGATCACCGACTCGATCGTGTGCAGGGACGCATCGACCACGCCGCTTTCGAGGAGCTCGTAGGCCTTCGGGCCGGGCCCGGCGACCGGCACCGCGCCGAGATCCTCGAGCAGGCGCTTCTGGATCGGGCCGCCCATGCGCACCTTCTGGTTCTTGAGGTCGTCCGGCTCGATGATGGGCTTGCTGCCGTGGTGGATCTGGCCGCCGCCGAACAGGCCGACGCCGAGCATGACCACGCCTGCGAAGGCCGGCGTGCCGGCGAGGTATTTCTCGTAGGTCTCCCACAGCGCCACCGAGGACGCCTCGGCGTTGGTGCCGATGAAGGGCATCTCCGAGAACCACAGCGCCTTGAAGCGATCCGGCTCGTAGGTGAAGTTGCCCCAGGTGATGTCCGCCACGCCCTTGCGCGCCAGCTCCCAATGCTGGGCGGGGCCGCCGACCGGCTTGGGCAGGATACGGACGTTCACACGGCCCTCGGTGACGCGCTTGACGTCCTCGATCCAGGGCTGGAAGACCTCGGGGGTCAGGAAGTGGGTGGGCGACACCCAGCTCGACATGGTGAGGGTGGTGGCGGCCTGCGCGGCCGGCAGGCCGGCGCCGGTGGCGAGGACGAATCCGGCGGACAGCGTGGCGAGAAGTTTGCTGAGTTTCATGTTGCCTCCGAACAAGGTTTAGTTATGGGCTTACTGCTTGACCGCGCCGATCGTGCGCCCGCTGCGAGCACAGCCAGCACGTCGATGACGGGCATGGCGCCAAGCCCTCAACGGCTCGGTATCGATCCTGCTCACGACGGTTTGCTGGGCGTTCATCGGGCTCTCGAATAGAAATAACTCATGAGCAAATAATATGAACTTGCCGCGCACGCCGTAAGGCGATATTTTTTCGTGGGTGACAACCAAATTAGGTCAGCACGATCATGAAGGATCACCAACTCAAGGCCCTGGTGCAGGTGGCCGACCGCGGCTCCATCCGTGCTGCCGCACGCGCCATGAACCTCAGCCAGAGTGCCCTCACCAAGGCGCTGCGCGAGCTCGAGGAGGACGTCGGCGCGGAGCTGCTGCAGCGCAGCTACAAAGGCGTCGGCTTCACCCCCGAAGGCAACGCCCTGCTGGTACGCGCGCGCCTGGTGCTGGCGACGATCGAAAAGGCACGCGCGGAGATCCGTCTGATGCGCGGAGGGGCGGGGGCGCATGTCAAGGCCGCCATCACGCCGCTGCTGACCGCGACCGTGTTGCCGGACGTGCTCGGCGAGTTTCGCCGCGCGCAGCCGGACGCCGAACTCACGTTCCACGAGGGGCTGCTGGTGCAGGCGATACCCGGCCTGATCGAGGGCAAGATCGATTTCGCGATTGCGCTGGCCTCTGCGCGGGACCTGCCCTACGAGATCGAGTTCGAGCCCCTCGCCGAGATCGAGGCCGTGCCCTTCCTGCGCCGCAGCCACCCTCTGGCCGGTGCCCGGGACTGGTCGGGCGTGGCCGAGGCGCCATGGGTGCTGAACCTGAGCGCCGGCAGCCAGAGCATGAATCTGGTCGATTGGCTCGCAGCGCGCGGCTTTCCGGCGCCGAGCCGCATCCTGCACTGCTCCTCGCCCTTCCTGATCCTGGAGTTGGCGCGCCGCAACGACCTCATCGGTTACGGGCCGAAGGCGCTGATCATCGATCCGTGCGTGGGGGTCGGCCTGACCCCCCTGTTGCTGGATCCGCTACCGCCGCCGATGTCGCTCGGCCTGCTGACCTTGCGTAACGTGCCACTGGGCAGCGCCGCGAAGAAGCTCGCAGGCATGTTCCGCCGGCACGTGTCAGCCCTTTCGGTCGGCGCCAGCGCGGCGGCAACGGGTGTGCGCCCCACGACTTGCTGACATGGGAAGAACGGCCGACGTCGGGGCGGGACGAGGCGGCCGGCGCGACCAGGCGCAGTCGCTGCAGGCAGGGCTCGGACGCCGCCTTCCAGTCCCCTGGATTGTTTGTATTCAGTGAATAGTGTTTCCGACCTTAAGGGGTTTATCTCCCTGTTCAGTACAATCAAAATCTCCTGCCAGACGTATCGACTCTCTGGAGACACAAACATGGAACATCAAGCAATCAATCCCCCCGAACTTTTCGTCGGCAAGGCCTTCAGCCAGACCTATTCCATCCGTGGTGCGGATCGCCTGATCTTTCTGTCGGGGCAGGTGGACTGCGATCGCGAGGGGAAAGTGCGCAACCCCGACGACCTCGAGGCGCAACTGAAGGGCACCCTGGACAACATCGAGATCGGCCTGCGCGCCCAGGGCGCAAGCATGCGCGACCTGGTCAAGGTCAACATCTACGTGGTCGACCTGCGTCCCGAGCAACTTGCCCGGATCCGTGAAATCCGCTCGGCCTACTTCGATGCCGAGCGCCCGCCGGCCGTGACCCTGCTCGGTGTGGATCGCCTCGCCTTCGAGGGCCTGAAGGTCGAGATCGAGGTCATCGCCGCGCAGTGAGCGGGTTGGACGCGAAGAGCTCGCCAAGCCAGTCGATCAGGGCCCGTAGTCGGGCGGAGAGCTGACGATTGGGCGGATACAGCACATGCAGCGGTAGGCAAGGCGGTCGGTGCTCCGCGAGGATCTCTTCGAACTCGCCGCGTTCGAGCTCTGCGCTGACGTGGTAGCGCGGCAACTGGATGATGCCGAAGCCGGCCTTGCACGCGGCGACGTAGGCATCGCCGTTATTGACCGTGACGATGGCCGGCAGGGTGTGGCGCTCTAGGCGGCCGCCGACGTCGAACTCGAGTGGGACCTGCTTGCCGGTGGTGGCCGACACGTAATCGACGGTGAGATGCCGGTCGAGTTCGCCCAGGCTGCGCGGCACGCCATGGCGAGCGAGGTAGTCTGCACTGGCGCAGGTGACCTGATCGAGCCGCGTCAGCTCGCGCGCCACCAGGGGAATGTCGTGCAGGTCGCCGATGCGCAGCACGCAATCCACCCCTTCGCGCACGAGGTCGATGCGGCGATCGCCGACCCCGATCTCGAGCTTGATCAGCGGATAACGCGCGCAAAACGCGGGCAGGGCGGGCAGCAGCACCAGGCGGCAGAGCGAGCCGGACATGTCGAGCCGGATGCTGCCCTGAGGGTGGCGCCCGACCTGCGAGAACTCGGCGTCGAGTTCATCCAGGTCGCCCAGGATCGCCAGGCAGCGCTGGTAGTAGGCGCTGCCATCCACGGTCGGCGTGACCTGCCGCGTCGTTCGCAGCAGCAGGCGCACCCCGACGCGGGCTTCGAGCTGTTTGATGATCTGCGTGGCCGAGGCCCGGGCCACGCCGAGTTGCTCGGCAGCACGGCTGAAACTGCCCAGTTCGACGATGCGGGTGAACAGCCGCATCGCTGCGATACGATCCATGGCGAGTCCTGAATGTTCGTATTTTCAGAATAGTGATTTCATTCTAGACGTCTTTATATCTGCTGGATGAATAACCATAATCGTCGTCCCCACTGAGACCCACCCATGCTTGCTCATCTCGAACGTCCCACTGACAAAGCGCCAGGGCTAAGGCGAATCCTCGACGACTTCGGCCTCACGTACTTCGCCAACGGCCTGATCGGCTTCATCTTCTCGGCAACCGGTCCGGTCGCGATCATTCTCGCCGTGGGCACGCGCGGCGGCCTGTCGCAGGCCGAACTCGCCTCCTGGGTGTTCGGCGTGTTCTTCATCAACGGTCTGATCACGATGGCCATGAGCTGGCGGTATCGCACGCCGCTCGGATTCGCGTGGACGATCCCGGGCACCGTGCTGGTCGGTCCGGCGCTGCAGCACCTGAGCTTTGCCGAGGTCATCGGCGCCTTCTACGCCACCAGCCTGCTGATCCTGGTGCTGGGCATGAGCGGCTGGGTCAAGCGCTTCATGCAGGCCCTGCCGATGCCGATCGTGATGGGCATGGTGGCGGGCGTCTTCCTGCGCTTCGGTCTGGATCTCGTGCACGCCCTGCACAGTGATGTCGCCATTGCCGCGCCAATGGTCGTCGCCTTCCTGCTGCTGTCGGCCAGCCCGGTGCTGGGCAAGCGCATGCCGCCGGTGATCGGGGCCTTGCTCGTGGGCGCATTGGCGATCGCCGTGTTCGATCGTCTGGACACGTCTGCCTTGGGCAGCTTCAGCTTTGCCCGGCCACTTGTGCAGGCACCGGTCTGGTCGCTGGCTGCGCTCGTCGAGCTCGTGGTGCCGCTGGCGATCACGGTGCTGGTGGTGCAGAACGGCCAGGGCGTCGCCGTGCTCAAGGCGGCCCGTCACGAGCCGCCGGTCAACACCATCGCCGTCGTCTCGGGCATTGGCGCCGCGCTCAGCGCGGCGGTGGGCGCTGTCAGCAGCTGCCTGACCGGTCCGACCAATGCGCTGCTCACCTCGTCGGGCGAGCACGGGCGTCAATACACCGCGGCGCTCGCGTTCGGCGTGTTCGGGGTGCTGTTCGGCCTGATGGCGCCGACCTTCACCGGCCTCATGCTGGCCGCACCCGCCGAGTTCATCATGGTGCTGGGCGGGCTGGCGATGCTGCGTGTGCTCCAGGGCGCCTTCATGGCGTCCTTCGGCGGCAAGTTCTCGCTCGGCGCCCTGATCAGCCTGCTGGTGACGGTGGCGGATATCAGCCTGCTCAACATCGGCGCCGCGTTCTGGGGCCTGGTCGCGGGCTTCGTCGTGTCCTGGCTGATGGAGAGGCAGGACTTCGTCGCCTTGGCAAAATGAGCGCGCCGGCAGCGTCGGCCGCGGGGCATCTGTGGCATCGATGTCGTTCGGATGGAATCGCCGCTGTTGCGCTTGACGATATCCAGGCCGCCTTCTAGAATGCGGCCTCTTTTCTCGGGGCGGTTAGCTCAGCGGTAGAGCACTGCCTTCACACGGCAGGGGTCACTGGTTCGATCCCAGTACCGCCCACCACGGCCCGCAAGCCGTGAAGCGCCCGGGAAAACCGATTGCACGCGCCCTGGCGCATGGATCGGGCGGTTAGCTCAGCGGTAGAGCACTGCCTTCACACGGCAGGGGTCACTGGTTCGATCCCAGTACCGCCCACCACGTCATTGAAGCCGGCCATTGCGCCGGCTTTTTTGTCGACCCGGCGCGTGGCCGGCGGCGATGTGGCGGCCTGACTTGCCAGCCGAGGCCGAAGCATTACACTCGCGCCACCAGCCCTTTCGAAGACAAAGGAGTGCAGCATGGCCGAGCGCCCCGTGACCGTCACCGAACTCCCCTCCAAGGAACACCTCGCCTTGCGCGTGATGCCGATGCCGGCCGACCTCAACCCGGCCGGGGACGTGTTCGGCGGCTGGATCATGGCCATGGTCGATATCGCCGGCGCCTCGCCCGCGATCCGCCGCGCCCGCTCGCGCGTGGTCACGGTGGCGGTGAATTCCTTCGCTTTCAAGCAGCCGGTGTCGGTCGGCGACGTGGTCAGCTTCTACGCCGACGTGCTGGCGGTGGGGAAGTCGTCGGTGACCGTCGATGTGCAGGTCTTCGCCGAGCGCAATCCGGCCGACCCGGTGGTGGTGAAGGTCACCGAGGCGCAACTGACCTATGTGGCGGTGGACGATGCGGGCAACAAGCGCCTCTTGCCGCCAGCCTCGGCCGCCGATGAATTCGCCTCGTGTGCCGAGCCGGTGTGGGACAAGGAACTGGTGCTGCGCGTGGTGCCGATGCCGGCCGACCTCAATCCGGCCGGCGACGTGTTCGGCGGCTGGATCATGTCGATGGTCGACATCGCCGGCGCCGTGCTGGCGACCCGCCGCATGCGCGCCGGTGTCGCGACCGTGGCGGTCGATTCCTTCACCTTCAAGCAGCCGGTCTCGGTTGGCGACAAGCTCAGCTTCTACGCCGAGATTGCCGATGTCGGCGACAGCACGGTGAGCGTCGATGTCGAGGTGTTTGCGCAACGCAACCCGGAGAACCCCTTCGTGGTGAAGGTCACCGAGGCAAAGCTGACCTACACCACGGTCGGCGCGTTTCGCGCCGGCGCGGCGGTCGACGCGGCCTGAGTTGCGCACGGCGCGCGCATCGGAGGGCCGAAACTGGAGGACCGGCGCGCGGCAGGCGTATGCTTCGGCCCGCGTCCAGGAAATCCAGCCAGGGAGAGAGCCCGCCCATGCCGTCCGCCGTGCCCGCCGTCGAATACCGCATCCGCCCCTCGAACCCGGGGGCCCATCTGTTTGCCGTGAGTTGCACGGTGCGTGCGCCCGACCCCGCGGGCCAGATCTTCCGCCTGCCGGCCTGGATCCCGGGCAGCTACATGATCCGCGACTTCGCGCGCAACATCGTCACCCTGCGCGCGGAGTGCGCGGGGCGCGCATGCGCGGTGGAAAAGCTGGACAAGCATAGCTGGCGGGTAGCTCCAACACCTGCGGGCGCGGCGCTGACCCTGCACTACGAGGTCTATGCGTGGGACCTCTCGGTGCGCTCCGCCCACCTTGACGACAGCCACGGCTTCTTCAACGGCACGAGCGTTTTCGTGGCGGTCGAGGGCCATACCGAGGCGCCCTGCGAAGTCATCATCGAACGCCCCGAGGGGGCGCCGTTTCGTGGCTGGCGGCTCATCACCGCCCTGCCGCCGGCGGTCGGGCGCGCCGGTGGCACGGCCGGGTGTCGCTTCGGCCGCTTTCGCGCCCGCGACTACGACGAACTCATCGACCATCCGGTCGAGATGGGCGACTTCACGCTCGCGCGCTTCGAGGCCGCCGGCGTCCCTCACGATATCGCCCTGACCGGTCGCCACGATTGCGATCTCGATCGCCTGTGCGCCGACCTCGAGCGCATCTGCGCGTGGCAGATCGACCTGTTCGGCGCGCCCGCCCCGGTCGATTACTACCTCTTCCTGACCATGGTGGTGGGCGATGGCTACGGCGGCCTCGAGCATCGCGCCTCGACCGCGCTGCTGTGCGCGCGCGACGAACTGCCGTGGAAGGGCATGGAGGGACTGCCCGACGGCTACAAGTCCTTTCTCGGCCTGTGCAGCCACGAGTACTTCCATACCTGGAACGTCAAGCGCATCAAGCCGGCCGCCTTCACGCCCTACGACCTGACGCGCGAGAACCACACCCGCCTGCTGTGGGCCTTCGAGGGCTTCACCTCGTATTACGATGATCTCGCCCTCGTGCGCAGCGGCGTGATCGGCGTCGAGGATTACCTCGGCCTGCTGGCCAAGACCGTGTCCAACGTGATGCGCGGCAGCGGCCGCCAGAAGCAGAGCGTGGCGGAGTCCTCGTTCGACGCGTGGACCAAGTACTACCGCCAGGACGAGAACGCGCCTAATGCCATCGTCAGCTATTACGCCAAGGGGGCATTGATCGCGCTGGCACTGGACCTGCAACTGCGCGCGGGCAGCGAAGGGCGCTGCAGTCTCGACGACGTGATGCGCAAGCTGTGGGGCGACCACGGGCAGACGGGCGTCGGCGTGGCCGAGGACGGCATCTACCAGGCGGTGCGCGAGGTCGGCGGCACGGTGCTCGGCAAGCGCCTGGCGCGCTGGCTGCAGCAGGCGGTCGAAGGCACGGACGACTTGCCGCTCGAACGCCTGCTGAAGGGCTTCGGTGTCGAGCTCGCCGTCGAGCCGGCCAGCACCGCGCCCGGCGTGGGCCTCAAGCTCGCCCCGGGCGACAGCGAGGCGCGCATCGCCAATGTGTACGATGGGGGCCCGGCGCAGCGCGCTGGGCTGTCGGCCGGTGACGTATTGATCGCGCTCGATGGGCTGAAACTGACGGCCAAGGGTCTGGAGACGCAGCTCAAGCGCCGCCGGCCGCGGGATCGCATCGAGCTCCACGCCTTCCGCCGCGACGAACTGAGGGTGTTCCAGGTCGAGCTGGCTGAGCCGCAGGCTGACAAGTACGTGCTCAAACTGGCTGCGCGCAGCGGCGAACGTGCGGCGGCGCTGCGCAAGGGCTGGCTGGGCGCCTGAGCGCGGCGCCGGTGCGCCGGCGCCGCGCACCAGCCCCTGGATCGTGTTGGGCGCGTGGTGGCCGTGGCTTGCGCGGCGCCGCTGCGATCACTCGCCGTGGGGCTTGCCCGACAGCAGGCGGGGGCGCCAGTAACGCCAGGCGAGGAAGGCGAACAGCGCGGCCATGATGAGCCAGAAGCCGACACCCTGCCAGAAGGCGATCGGATCGGTGGCGAGCAGGTAGTCGCGCGGTGGGCGCACGAAGTGGATGCGGCCGCGCACCAGGGCCTGCACGGCGATGGCGATGGCGCTGAGCGCAGGGGCGAACCAGACCAGCAGGCCGGCGCCGATGATGAAGCGGTCCAGTGCGGGCGAGGGTCGGCGGCGCGGGCGATAGACGCTCTCCACGCCGAACCACACCGCAAGCAGGAAGCCGAGTGCGGCGGCCAGCGGACCCACTGCCATCGCCGCGCCGAGCAGGGTAGTGGCCGCCATGAAGAGCAGTCCTTCCATGGCGGCGATCGCGGGCCACAGGCGCTCGAGCTGGGAGAACAGTAGCCAGGAAGCAGGCAGGGCAACGAGGCTGACGAGCAGGCAGAAGAGGGCA
This sequence comes from Thauera sp., assembly GCF_035444905.1. Lineage (GTDB taxonomy): Bacteria > Pseudomonadota > Gammaproteobacteria > Burkholderiales > Rhodocyclaceae > Thauera. The sequence goes on along the minus strand of NZ_DAOMPS010000009.1, from coordinate 83,084 downwards.
CGCTGCCGGCTGCGATCGCCGGCCGGCAGGGCGCCGTGGGCGGCAGCCGGCGTAGCGGCGGAAAGGGATGAGGAGCTCGTGGTGGCGTGCGGTTGTACTTGGGGCATCGTGGGCTGCGGGCGCAGGGGCTGCGCGTTGCTGGGGATCGACGCGCAAGTGTACTACGCCGAGCCGCCGGCACCGGGGCGGCGATGGGGGCGGTGATGCGGGCCAGGATGCGGACCGTGGTGCCCGCTCCTCGGCCTTGCGAGGCCGATGCATCGATCAGCCGAAATAGCCATGCAGATACCAGGCTTGCGGCTTGTCGAGGCACTGGTAGATCCAGCACAAGGCCTGGCGGGTGTCGCGCGCCAGGTAGTAGTCGCGGCATACCGGCTGCTCGTCCCACCAGCCGCACTCGATGCGCTCGGCTTCGCTCAACAGCACGAAGGCGTCGGGATCGACGCTGCGTGGCGTGGGGAGCAGCCACAGCGGACGCAGGCGATCGGTCGCGGGGAGGTGCCAGGCCGGGAGCGTGCCCTTCGCCACGACGGCCCTGGCGCCCGTGCGCCCTGCGGGCGGATGGGGCAGGCCTGCCCAGGCCGCCTCCGGCCGGTGGTCGGGCAGGGCACGGAGCTGGCTGACCCGGTCGCGCCCCAGTCGGGCGCGCAGGCGGTCGAGCAGCAGATCGGCCTGTTCCCGGACGCGGCCGCTATCGTCGAACAGGTCCGTACTCGAGGTCGCGGCGGCAAGGGTGTGCTCGGCAAGGAGCCGCAAGCCGCTCACATCGGCCGCAAGTTGCAGCGTACCGAGGCGCTCGCGGGCGATGAGCAGCAGGCGGGACTCGTCCTGGCTGGGGCTGCCGAGCACCAGCTCGAGCGCGGTCGCAGGCTGGTATTCATGCTCGAGCAGCAAGCGGCAGTGATCGATGGCGGCGTGGCGGGCGCGCAGCCATCCGCCGAGACTGGCGAACAGGCGGCGGGCGGCGAACAGCAGGGCTTCGGCATGGTGAGTCGGTGCAGGCAGCGCGAGGCCGCAATCGAAGCTTTCGTCGACCTCGAACCAGGGGCGCGGGTCAGGGGTCTCGCCCCGCGCGCGCGCCAGGCAGTGCACGGCGGCCTGGGCGCCACGGCGGGCGAGGCCGGCGGCGGGCAGGCGGTGCAACTCGGCCAGCGTGCGCAGGCCGAGGCCGGCCAGTAGCGCCAGGGTGGTGGCGTCACAGCCGTCCTCGTCGCCAAGCACATCGAGCGGCAGGTGCTCGAGCGCGTCCAGCCAGTCCGCCGCGGTCGGGCTGCGGCCGTTGGCGCGCGCGAACCAGCGTGCGGCCAGCGCCGTCGGGGCGCAGGCGGTGTGCGCTTCGAAACCGAGCTCGCGCAGCCCCGCCTGCACCTCGGCCTCGATGAGCGGGGCGTTGCCGAACAGGCGCAGGCAGCTGCCGATCTCGAGCAGGACCGCATCGGGCGGCGACAGGCTCAGGCGCGGGGTGAAGCGTCCGGCCCAGCTTGCGATCTCATGCAGCGCCCTGGCTTCGCGTTCCGGCGCGCGGGCGTGCAGTTGCAGTTCGGGCAGCAGGGCCAGCGCGCTCGCGCTGCGTTGCCCGGGGCGCACGCCCGCAGCGGTGGCGAACGGGCTGGCGGCGAGGATGCAGGTCTGGGCGCGGGAGGCCGTCACGGCGATCGCGGTGTCCGCGCGCGCGCCGCGGGTGAAGACTTGCAGCGGCAGTGCCGGCAGCAGGATGGCGAGCCAGAGCATGGGGGGCGCGGTGGCGCTCAGCTTGCGAGACGCAGCCCAGTGCGTATCGGGTCCCGCTGCAGATCGCGGTGGATCGTCAGCATCACCGGGCGGGCCGGTGGTGGGCCGCGGCGCTTGAGGATGTCGATGCGCAACTGCTCGCCAGCGGGGCTGAGCGCCAGCCGCAGCGGGGAGGGCGAGGCCTGTCCGCCTGCCGAGCGCGGGCGAAACAGGAACACCGGTGTCGCACTGTCTTCGGCTGCCAGTTGCAGCCGGCGCAGTGCGGCGTTGTCGAGCTTCTGCATCCAGGCCAGCACCGCGCTGCAACTGCCGGACGCGGCGGCCTGGCGCGCGGCCCACAGTGCGTCTTCGCTACGCCTGGGCTGGATCAGCAGCAGCCGCGACAGCGGCACGCCGGCGCGCAGCAGCGCAGGGGGGTAGGGCAGCAGCGGTGGCGCGACCCAGGCGATCCAGCGTTCGGCAGGGGTACGGCCGAGCAGCGGCAGCAACAGCGACAGCTCGCCTGCACCGGGCCGCTCGAGCAGGAGTTCGATCAGCGCCCCGGAGGGCCAGCCGCCACCCGGCAGTTCGCGGTCGAGCGCGGCGAAACCGCTCGGGCGCGCTTCGCTTTGGCTGTGTGCGATGCGGTTCGCCTGCCAGACGCTGCCCGTGGGCAGGGTCGCCAGGATTGCCCCCGGACCCGACGCCGAGCTTGCGGGCCAGGCTTCATCCAGGGCGTGGCGCGCAGGGAAGGCCATGTTGACAGCTACGAGCGTGCAGGCGGCGGCGTTCGGCTCAGTGATCCTTGCGGATCAACCCGACCATGATGCCCTCGATGACCAGCGCTGCGTTGCGGGTATCGACCACGATGGGGGCGTATTCGGGATTGGCCGGCAGCAGTTCGACCAGCGCGCCCTTGCGTTGCAGAGTCTTGACGGTGACCTCGTCCTCCACGCGGGCGACGACGATCTGGCCGTTGCGTGCCTCGCCGCTGCGATGCACGGCGATGAGGTCGCCATCGAGGATGCCGGCGTCACGCATGCTCATGCCGCGCACGCGCAGCAGGTAGTCGGCCTTGGGCGAGAACAGCGCGGGGTCGAGTTGATAGCGGGCCTCGACATGTTCGGCGGCGAGGATGGGGCTGCCGGCCGCGACGCGACCGACCAGCGGCAGGCCGAGAGCCTCGGCCAGGCGGATGCCGCGCGCGCGACCCTCCTCGAGCAGGATGGCACCCTTGGCCGCCAGCGCGCGCAGATGGGTCTCGGCGGCATTGGGCGAGCGGAAGCCGAAAGCGGTGCACACTTCGGCGCGGGTCGGCGGGCGGCCTTCGGACTCGAGGGTGGCGCGAATGAAATCGAGGATTTCCTGCTGGCGCGCGGTGAGGGTTTCGTTTCGGGCGGTCATCACAGCCTCCATGGGGTGGCTGTAATTTTAAACAGTTATCCGCCGAGGGCAAGTCGAACGCACTGGCGCAGACGCCTCAGGGCACGAGTACGGCCGCACCCTGCAGGGCGCCGCTGCGCAGCCGCGCGAGCGCGGTGTTGGCCTGCTCCAGCGCAAACCGCGTGATCTCGGTGCGGACCGGAACGCGTGGTGCGAGGGCGAGAAACTCGTCGCCATCGCGGCGGGTGAGGTTGGCCACCGACACGATGCGACGCTCGCCCCACAGGATGTCGTAGGGGAAGGAGGGAATGTCGCTCATGTGTATGCCGGCGCAGACGACGGTGCCGCCCTTGGCCAGGGTGCGCAGCGCGGCGGGCACCAGCTCGCCGGCGGGCGCGAAGATCAGCGCCGCATCCAGCGCATGCGGCGGCCGCTCTGCGCCGCTGCCGACCCAGCTCGCGCCGAGCTGGCGGGCGAAGGCCTGGCTTTCGCTGTCGCCAGCACGGGTGAAGGCATGGACTTCGCGGCCCTGCCAGTGCGCCACCTGGGCGATGATGTGGGCGGCGGCGCCAAAGCCATACAGCCCGATCCGCCGCGCCTCGCCCGCCATCGTCAGCGCGCGGTAGCCGATGAGCCCGGCGCACAGCAGCGGGGCCGCCGCTGCGGCATCGAGCGCGTCGGCGAGTGCAAAGCAGTAGCGTGCGTCGGCGACGGTGTATTCCGCATAGCCGCCCTGGATCTGGTAGCCGGTGAAGCGCGCCTCGTCACACAGGTTCTCGCGCGCGCCGGTGCAGTAGGCGCAGTGGCCACAGGTCCATCCCAGCCAGGGCACGCCCATGCGCTGACCGCGGGCGATGCCGGTGATGCCCTCGCCGACCGCCACCACCCGGCCGACGATCTCATGCCCAGGAATCATCGGCAGCACGGGCTCGGGCAGTTCGCCGTCGATCAGGTGCAGATCGGTGCGGCACACGCCACAGGCCTCGACCTGCAGCAGCACCTGTCCGGCGTCGGGTCGAGGAACTGGCAGCGCCTGCAGGCGCAGGGGCTCACCGGGGCGCTCGAGCACCATGGCGCGCATGGTGGCGGGCAGCGGGCGGGGTGCGGCAGCAGCGTGCGGCATGAGGAATGACCTCCGTCTGATGGGGTCGGCGAGGCGGCAATGATGCGCTGCATCTTGAGCCCGGCCCCGATCTGGGCTATTGCTTCACCATGGTGTCGGCTGGCGGCACCCTGACGCGTGACAACAGCACGACACCAAGCACGGAGGAAAACCCAGTGCTCGACCATACCCAAGTCCGACCCGGTGCCGGTAGTGTTAGTCGAATGTCTCGGCTAGAATCCACCCCACATCAGGGAGACCACATGCTTCAGAGCGGAGACATTGCCCCCGCATTCTCGCTGCCGGATGCCGACATGGAGATTTTCGACCTGGCATCCCTGGTCGGCAAGCACAATGTGGTGCTCTATTTCTACCCTCGCGACAACACGCCGGGATGCACCCTCCAGGCCGCCGATTTCAGCGACCACGAGGATGAGTTCGCCCGCTACGACTGCATCGTGCTTGGCGTGAGTCCTGACGACTGTCTGACCCACGCCGAATTCCGCGACAAGGAGGGGCTGTCCATCCGCCTGCTGTCGGACTCGGACACCGAGGCCTGCCGACTCTACAAGGTCTGGCAGGAGCGGGAAGTCGACGGTGTGAAGAAGATGGGTGTGCGGCGGTCGACCTTCATCATCGACAAGCAGGGCAGGATCCGCCACGCACTCTACGATGTGACGCCTCGTGGCCATGCCGCCACGGTTTTTGAACTCGTCAAGAAACTGGAATCGCACAATGCAAAATGAAATTATCAAGAACAGCGTGGTGACGCTGCAATACACCGTGCGCGACCCGGAAGGGGCCGTCATCGACGACGGTCAGCACCCGCTGGTGTATCTGCATGGTGGTTACGACGGCATCTTCCCCCTGCTGGAAGAGGCCCTGCACGGCAAGAAGGTCGGTGATCAGCTTCAGGTCAAGCTGCAGCCCGAAGACGCCTTCGGGGATTACGACGAGGACCTGATCCTGGTCGAGGACGCCAAGCTGTTCCCCGACAACATCGAGGTGGGCATGAGCTTCGAGCGCGTGTCCGACGACGGCGAGGAAGACCTGGTCTACCGCATCACCGACATCGCCGATGGCAAGGTCGTGGTCGACGGCAACCATCCGCTCGCCGGCGTGGCGCTGGTGTTCGATGTCACGATCGCCGAGGTGCGCCCGGCCACGGCCGAGGAAGTCACCCACGGTCACGTGCATGGACCGGGTGGCCACCACCACTAAGCATCACTTCGGGGGCCGCGCTTGCGGCCCCTTTCACATGCGTCGGCCCCCGCTCGCCGGAGCGGGGGCCGAGTTCACTCTGCCCTGATTCTCGATACGCGTGACCGTTTCCATGTCCACTTCCAGCCCGCCCGATACGGCAGCCCCCCTGCTGCAGGTGTCCGACCTGCGCGTGGTGATCGAGCGTGCAGGCGACGACATTCGGCCAGTCGACGGGGTGGGCTTCAGCATCCGCGCGGGCGAGACCTTTGCGTTGCTCGGCGAGTCCGGCTGCGGCAAGTCGATGACTGCGCTGGCGCTGACGCGCATGCTGCCGGACGGCGGCTACATCGTGGGTGGGCGTGTCCGGCTGAGCGGGGAGGATGTGCTGGCGCTGCCCGAGTCCGCCATGCGCGCGATCCGCGGCGGGCGTATCGGCATGATCTTCCAGGAGCCGTCGACGAGTCTCAACCCGGTGATGAGCATCGGCGCGCAGATCACCGAGGCGCTGGCGCAGCACGGCCTGCACGGGGCCGGCGCGGCGGCCGAGGCCTGCCGCCTCCTCGAGGCGGTCGGCATTCCTGACCCGGAGCGGCGCTTGCACGACTTTCCGTTCCAGTTCTCGGGCGGCATGAAGCAGCGGGTCATGATCGCCATGGCGCTTGCCGGCCAGCCGCAGTTGCTGATCGCCGACGAACCGACCACTGCCCTCGACGTGACGATCCAGGCCCAGGTGCTGGAGTTGCTGGCGAATATCCAGCGCGAACGCGGCATGGGCATGCTGCTGATCACCCATGACCTTGGCGTGGTTGCACGCATGGCCCATGGCGTCGGCGTGATGTACGCCGGCGAGCTGGTTGAGACGGGGCCGCGCGACGCATTCTTCGCCGCGCCGCTGCATCCCTATTCGCGCAAGCTGTTCGCGGCCTTGCCTGCTGTGGAACGCCGTGGCGCGCCCCTCGACGCGCCCGAGGGCAGTGTGCCCGGCCTTGATCGGGCGTTTCACGGTTGCCGCTTTGCCGAGCGCTGCCAGATGGCTTTCGACCGCTGCGACGAGGAGGCGCCGGGCTGGCATCGGCTCGGCGAGCAGGCGGTGCGTTGCCACCTTTACGAAGGGGTCAGCGTCCCCCGTGCGCTCGACCTGCAGCAAGCCGTGGCGGCGGTTGCGCATCGTCAGCGAGCGACACAGCCGGTGCTGGAGGTGCGCGAGCTTGCGGTGCATTTCCCGGTGCGCAAGGGCTTGCTCAAGCGCAAGGTAGCTGAGCTCAAGGCAGTCGATGGGGTCAGCCTGAACCTGATGGCCGGGCGCACCCTGGCCTTGGTCGGCGAATCCGGCTGTGGCAAGACCACCGTGGGCAAGGCCATCCTGCGCCTGATCGAGCCCACCAGTGGCGAGCTCTTTCTCGACGGCGAGAACGTCAGCGCCTTGCCGCCCGAGGCGCTGCAGCCCATGCGGCGGGCGGTGCAGATGGTGTTCCAGGACCCCTTCGCCTCGCTCAATCCGCGCATGCGGGTGGGCGAGATCATCGAGGAGGGGATGATCGCGCTCGGCGTCGAGCCCGACGCGCAGCAACGGCGCCTGCGGGTGGACGAACTGCTGGCCCGTGTCGGCCTGCCGGCCGAGATGCGCTGGCGCTATCCGCATGAATTCTCGGGCGGGCAGCGCCAGCGCATCGCGGTGGCGCGTGCGTTGGCCGTGATGCCGCGCGTGATCATCTGCGACGAGCCGACGAGTGCGCTCGACGTCTCGGTACAGGCCCAACTGCTCAACCTGATGCGCGAACTGCAGCGCGAGCATGGGCTCGCCTACCTTTTCATCACCCACAACCTGGCCGTGGTGGAATACCTCGCCGACGAGGTGGCGGTGATGTATCTGGGCCGTATCGTCGAGCAGGGGCCGGTGGAGCGTGTACTGAGCGCGCCCTTCCACCCCTACACGCGCAGCCTGATGGCGGCCGTACCCCGCATCGGGGGCGACACCGACGGTGTCATGCCCGCCGCGGCGGCGGGCGCGGCGACCGATCTGCCGTCGCCGCTCAACCCGCCCAGTGGCTGTCATTTCCATCCGCGTTGCGCCCACGCCACCGACGTGTGCCGGCTCAGCTACCCGTCGGTGACCGAGTTTGGTCGGGGTCATCGGGTGCGCTGCCACTGGCCGCGCCTGCAGCCCTGATCAGCGCGAGCGGTTGTTGTTCCGGCGCTCACCGCTGCCAGCGCCGCGCGGCGCCGGCTTGGGCGACTTGAGCTGGGGCTGGCCGCGGCCTGCACCCGCCGGGGCAAGGCGCAGGCCCTGCTGGCTGGGGGCCGCTGCGGAGAAGGGTAGCAGGGCGCTGACCTCGAGCGCACCGTCGGGGTCGACCCCGTCCGGCACCAGCAGCGCATGGCCTGCACCCGGGTTGCTGCCCGGTGCGAGCCCGTTGAGCCGACGCAGTTGCGCCGTGCTCAGGCCGTGGCGGCCGGCCACTGCATCGAGCGACTCGCCGCCGGCCAAGACGTGCATGCGCCAGCCTTTGCCGCTGAGCGCGAGCTCGGCCAGACCTTCCTCGAGCTGTTCGGCGCGGTCGGTGGGCACGATGAAGGTCTGCCCCGGCGTCGTGATCGCGGGCCGGTTGAAGCCCGGGTTGAGCGCCAGGAATTCGTCCAGCGGCATGTCCGACAGGCGCGCGGCGGTGGCGAGGTCGACGCCGACGGGGGCGTCGACAGTGACGAAATGCAGCTCGTTGGCGACGTAGGGCAGCTCGAAGTGAAACAGCTCGGGCTCGGCGACGATGTTCTTGATGGCCTGCAGCTTGGGGACGTAGTTGCGCGTCTCGTCGGGCATGCGCAGGTGCATGTATTCCTGTGGCAGGCCTTCCTCGGCGTTGCGCCGCAGGGCGCGCTGCACCGAACCCTCGCCCCAGTTGTAGGAGGCCAGCGCGAGGTGCCAGTCGCCATGCATGTCGTAGATGCGCTGCAGGTAGTCGAGCGCGGCGTTGGTGGAGGCGATCACGTCGCGGCGTTCGTCCACCCAGGTGTCCTGGGTCAGGTTGTAGTGCTTGCCGGTCGACGGGATGAACTGCCACAGCCCGGAGGCGTGGGCGCGTGAGTAGGCCATCGGGTTGTAGCTGCTCTCGACCATGGGCAGCAGTGCGATCTCGGTCGGCATGCCGCGGCGTTCGAGCTCATCGACGATGTAGTACAGGTAGCGTCCGCCGCGGGCGAAGACCTGCTTCAGGAAGCCCGGCCGGTTGAGGTAGAAGGCCTGCTGATCCATCACCCGCTCGCTGTCCAGGTCGGGCATGCTGAAGCCGCGCCGGATGCGGTCCCAGATGTCGTTGGCGTCGCGCGTGAGGTCGAGCGTCAGCACGCGCTCGACGACGATCTCCTCTTCGAGTGCGGGTGTGGGCTCGCCGGCAATCAGTCGCTCGCTCGCGATTGCGCTTGGCTGCGCGGGCTCGCCGGCGGGCGGCAGGGCCCCTTCGGACTGCGCGCGCAGCTCCGGCGCAACGAGGACGAGTGTCGCGCAGGCGATGGCAAGGGCGAGGCGGGAGGGGCGCAGGTGCGTACCGTGGGGCGAGGTGGGCATTGGGGGGCGCTTCAGAAGCGGTCCTTCCATGCCCGCAGCGCGGCAAGACAGGCGAGTGCATCGGTGGGCCGCTCGCCGCTGTGGCCGGCGACGGCGTCGATCACGCCCGGGCGGTCGGCGCGCAGGAAGGGGTTGATCGCACGCTCGCGCCCGATGGTGCTCGGCAGGGTCGGCTCACCGCGTTCGCGACGCGCGATGCAGTCAAGGGCATAGGCGTCGCGCTCGGGGTTGTCTGGCTCTGCGGCCCGCGCGAACGCAAGGTTGGACAGGGTGTACTCGTGCGTGCAGTAGACGCGGGTGTCGGCGGGCAGGGCGGCGAGCTTGGCGAGCGCGCTCGCCAGTTGGGCGGGCGTGCCCTCGAACAGGCGGCCGCAGCCGGCCGAGAACAAGGTGTCGCCGCAGAACACGACACCAGGCTCCAGGTCGATGCCGACGAAGGCGATGTGGCCGGCGGTGTGGGCGGGGACGTCCATCACCCTGAAGGTCACGGCAGGTTCGGCGAGGCGAACCTCGTCGCCTTCGCGCAGGTGCTTGCTGACGCCCTCGATGGTTTCCGCTGCGGGGCCGAACACCGGAACGGCCCAGCGCGCCAGCAGCCGCGCGAGACCGCCGACATGATCGGCGTGCCAGTGCGTCACGAGGATGGCCTTCAGGCTGAGGCCCAGCCGCTCCAGTGCTTCTTCGACCGGGGCGGCGTCGCCCGGATCGACCACCAGCGCATGGTGTCCGTCGTGCAGCAGCCAGATGTAGTTATCGCGAAAGGCGGGAAGAGGGATAATGTCCATCCCGCGAATTGTGAGGACCTGAGAGCCGATGTCAATCCTCGATCTCAAGGACTGGCTGCAAACCCCGCAGGGGCAGTACCTGCTCGAGTGGGAGCAGGACGGGCTGGACCGGATGGTGGCGGATGTCTTCGGCTACAACGCAGTGCAGGTCGGCTTGCCGGGTCTCGACCTGCTGCGCGCCAACCGCATGCCGTACCGGGTGGTGTGCGGGCGGGCGGCCGACAGTGGCGTGGTGGCAGACGAGTTCGAGCTGCCCTTCGCCTCGGCCAGCATCGACCTGGTGCTGTTGCCGCATGTGCTTGAGTTTTCAGAGCATCCGCATCGCGTGTTGCGCGAGGTTGAGCGTGTGCTGGTGCCCGAGGGCAGCGTGGTCATCAGCGGCTTCAATCCGCTCAGCCTGTGGGGCCTGCGCCGGCTGCTGACGCGCCGCAAGGACGCGGCGCCGCCCTGGCGCGGGCAGTATCGCGCCGTGATGCGGATCCGCGACTGGCTGACGCTGCTTGGCTTCGAGATCCAGGGCAACGGCTTCGGCTGCTATGCGCCCCCGGCGAGCAGCCTGAAGTGGCTGCAGCGCTGGCAGTTCATGGATCGAGCCGGCAGGCGATGGTGGCCGGTGCTTGGCGCGGTCTACCTCTTGCACGGGGTGAAGCGGGTGCATGGCATGCGCCTCATCACCCCTCACTGGCGCAGCCGCAAGGCGGCGTCGAAACGACTATCGCCGGTCGCCCAGCGCGACGGCGGATCAAGGAAAGCGCAGTAAATGGAAGAAGTGGTCGATATCTACACCGACGGCGCCTGCAGCGGCAACCCGGGACCGGGTGGCTGGGGCGCGATCCTGCGCGCGGGTGCGCACGAGAAGGAGATCTGGGGCGGAGAGCCGGCAACGACCAACAACCGCATGGAGCTGCTCGCGGTCATCCGCGCGCTGGAGGCCTTGAAGCGACCCGTGGCCGCCCGCGTGCACACCGACAGCCAGTATGTGCAGAAGGGCATTTCGGAGTGGATTCACGGCTGGAAGGCGCGCGGCTGGAAGACGGCCGCCAAGGCCCCGGTCAAGAATGCCGACCTGTGGCGTGCGCTTGACGAGGCCGCGGCGCGCCATCAGGTGAAGTGGCTGTGGGTGCGCGGGCATGCCGGACATCCGGAGAACGAGCGCGCCGACGAACTCGCGCGGCGCGGGGTGGACGCGGTGCGCAAGGCCGGCGCGGCGGTGCAGGGCTGAGCCAGCAACAGATGTGAAGGGCGGGCGACGGAGCGAACTGTGCAACGCGCCTCGTTACGCGTTTGAACCGGCGGGCCGCGGTAAACTCTGGCCCCGGAAGCGAAGGAGCGGCCGACGGCCGACAGGAAGACCGATGCGACAAATTGTGCTCGATACCGAGACGACTGGACTGGACTGGCGCAATGGCGACCGGGTGATCGAGATCGGCTGCGTGGAGCTGCTCAACCGCAGTCTCACCGGCCGCCACTTTCATGTGTACATCAACCCCGAGCGGGGAATCGATGCCGAAGCCGTTGCGGTGCATGGCATCACCGAGGAGTTTCTTGCCGACAAGCCACGGTTCGCCGAAATTGCGGTCGGGTTCGAGGACTTCGTGCGCGATGCCGAGCTCGTGATCCATAACGCCAGCTTCGACGTCGGCTTCCTCGACAACGAACTGCAGCTGCTGGGCCGTGAGCGGCTGGCGAGCCTATGCTCGGGGGTGATCGACACCCTCAAGCTCGCGAAGGAGCAGAACCCCGGCAAGAAGGCCTCGCTCGACGCCCTGTGCGATCGCTACGAGATCGACAACGCGCGTCGCGAACTGCATGGTGCGCTGCTCGATGCCGAGCTGCTGGCGGACGTGTATCTGGCCATGACGCGCGGACAGGAAAGCCTGATGATCGGCCTCGAAGAGGAAACCGTGCCGCGCGAGGCGGATGCCGCAGGCGCGCTCGAGCGGCGCGCGACCCTCAGGATCCTGCGCCCGAGTGCGGCCGAACTCGAGGCGCATGAGTCCGTGCTGGGCGACATCGCCAAGGCGAACAAGGGGCTGTGCCTGTGGTTGCCGCCGCCAGCGGTGGAGGGCGCGCCGGCCTAAGCGGCCGGCAGGGCTGCGTCAGTGACCGTCGCGGCGCAGCTTTTCCAGGCCTTTGAGGATATCCACCCGCGAGATCTGACCGATCAGGCGCGAGCCCTCGACCACGGGCAGGCAGCGATAGTGGTCACCGATGAACATCTCGATCGCGTCGATCAGACTGGCGTCGCCCGAGATCGAGGTCACGTCCGTGCTCATGAACTCCTGCACGCTGCCCGCCTCGCGCCGGAAATAGGAGGCATCGAGCGCCGCCTTCAGGCAGTCCTTCTCGGACAGGAAGCCGATCAGGCGATTGTTTTCGTCCACCACCGGCGCGCCGCTGAGCCGATGCTCCAACAAGGTATGCACCGCCCTCAGCAGGTCGGTCTGGGCGGTGAAGGCGAGGTGATCGCCGATCATGTAATCCTTGACGAGCAGGGAACTGAGCATGGTGTCTCCCGAGGGTCAGTGTTGTTGTTCGGCCTTGGCGGCCTCCATGCGGGCCTGACGCTTCGAGCACGGCTTCTTGCAGCCGAACTCGCAGTCCAGGCCGATTGCGCCGATGCCGCCGCAGCTGCCGGCGATCGGCTTGCGACCAAACATGACGCCGATGGCCATCGCGGCGATGACGATGCCGACGATGATCAGGGTGATCAGAAAGGTACTCATTTAGATTCTGCCTCATTCAAACGAGCCGTGTGCAGGCTCTCGCGACGGGTGGACAATACCGCGGACCGGCTTGTTCTGGCCATGGCTGCAGATGCATCGAACCGGGTCGGGCGCGCTGGTCGCAGCATCACAGCCTGAGCACGCCACCGGGCAGGCTGCCCGACTGCTCGAGGCGTGCCACCGTGGGGCCGAGGTCCAGTCCCGTCGCGGCCTTCAGCCAGCGGGCGCGCTCGCGCAGCTCGGACACGCTGCGTTCGATGGCTTCTCCTGCGGCGCCAAATGCGACGACGTTGCCGCTGTCGCAGGACGGAAAGGCGATCGCCCTGTCGTCGTAGGCGCGGACGATCCGTTCCAGACTGGCCTTGTAGCCACGCGAGCGGCCGAAAAGATTGACCGCCATCAGACCACGGTCCGACAGCCGGCTGCGCACCGCCTGATGAAAGGGCAGGGTGTCGAGCGGGCCGGCGCGCGCCCGGCTGTCATAGCCGTCGATCAGGATGTAGTCCCAGGTTTCGTCACGCTCAAGCACGAATTGGGCGCCGCAGCCGATATGGACTGAAAAGCGTGCGTCCTCGACCGGCAGCTTGAAGAACTGCCGTGCGGCCGCCACCACGGCAGGAGCGATCTCGACCACGCGGATGCGACTCTGCGGCAGGCTGTGATGGACGTATCTTGCCAGCGAGGCGGCGCCCAGACCGATGATCAGGACCTTGCGCGGCCAGTGGCCGCCGTCCTCGGCGAGGCCGTCGCGCAGCAACAGCCCGGCCATCATCTCGCGCGTGTAGGCAAGCTCGAGGGCGTTGGGCTTGCGGATGCGCATCGCGCCCTGGATCCAGTCCGAGCCGAAGTGCAGGTAACGGACGCCGGCGGCTTCCGAGATGTCGATGGAGGGGTTCATGCGACGGCGTGCGGGGGATCAGTGGGGGCGGGGCGTTGCGCTTGACGTGCTCATGCGCCGGCGAGGCGTTTGAGGGCGTAGAGGCGTTCGAGCGCCTCGCGCGGACTCAGTGCATCGGGGTCGAGGTCGGCCAGTGCGCTGAGCACGGGATGGGACAAGGCCTCGTCCTGCGCGGGCTCGGGCAGCGAGGCGAACAGATCCGCCTGCGGGCCGGCATCGATCTCGCGGTTTTCCAGCGCACGCAGGCGGCGCTTGGCGTCGCGGATGACGCCGGCCGGGATGCCGGCGAGTGCGGCGACCTCGATGCCGTAGCTCTGGCTCGCAGGGCCCTCTTCCAGGGCATGCAGGAAGACGATGCGATGACCGTGCTCGACCGCATCCAGATGCACGTTGGCGCACTCCGGGTAGTCGGCATTGAGGCGAGTGAGCTCGAAGTAGTGGGTGGCGAATAGCGTCAGGCTGCGGTTCCTTTCCAGCAACTGACGCGCGATGGCGAAGGCGAGGGCGAGACCGTCGAAGGTCGAGGTGCCGCGGCCGATCTCGTCCATCAGCACCAGGCTGTGTTCGGTGGCGCCGTGCAGGATGGCGGCGGCCTCGGTCATCTCGACCATGAAGGTTGAGCGCCCGGAGGCGAGATCGTCGGAGGCGCCGATGCGGGTGAAGATCGCATCCAGCGGCCCCAGCGTGGCGCTGTCGGCGGGCACGAAGCTGCCGACGTGGGCAAGCAGGCAGATCAGCGCCACCTGGCGCATGAAGGTCGATTTGCCGCCCATGTTGGGCCCGGTGATCATCAGCATGCGGCGCGTCGCGCCCAGCCTGGCGTCGTTGCGGATGAAGTTGTCGACCTGGCGCTCGACCACCGGATGACGGCCGCCGCCGATGTGCAGCCCGGGCGTGTCGGTGAAGCGCGGCTGCACATAGCCGTAGCGTAGGGCGGCATCGGCGAAGGCGGCGAGGGCGTCGAGGGTCGCCAGCGCACGGGCAATGCGCTGCAGGCTCGGGATGTGCTCGGCAAGCGTGTCGAGAATGCCGTCGTAGAGGCGCTTCTCGCGTGCCAATGCACGCTCCTGCGCCGACAGCGCCTTGTCCTCGAAGGCCTTCAGCTCGGGGGTGATGTAGCGCTCGGCGTTCTTCAGCGTCTGCCTGCGGCGATAGTCGTCGGGCACCTTGTCGGCATTGGCACGGCTGACCTCGATGTAGAAGCCATGCACCCGGTTGAATTCCACCTTGAGGCCGGCGATGCCGCTGCGCTCGCGCTCGCGCGCCTCGAGGGCGAGCAGGAACTCGCCGCAGTTGCTCTGGATGTCGCGCAGTTCGTCGAGCTCGACGTCGTAGCCGGGGGCGATCACGCCGCCGTCGCGCACCATCGCGGCCGGTTCGGCGGCGATGGCCCGCTGCAGGAGTTCGAGCGGCGCAGGTGCGATGTGGAGCGCGGCACGCAGTTCGCCGAGCAGGCTGGCGTGGCAGCCGTGCAGCGCGGCGTCGAGTTCGGGCAGGCGGGCGAGACTGTCGCGCAGCGCCGAGAGATCGCGCGGACGCGCGCTGCGCAGGGCGATGCGGGCGGTGATGCGCTCGACATCGGCCACGCCGCGCAGCGTGCTGCGCACCGCGACGGCGAGCCGCCCGTCGCGGCTATCGATGCCGTAGTCCGTGCTCTCGCCGACCAGCTCGGCGACCGCGGCCTGGCGCGCAGCGGGCACGGCGCGCGCGCGCAGCGGGTGGTGCAGGGCGTGGCGCAGCCAGCGCGAACCCATGCTGGTGGTGCAGCTGTCGAGCAGCGACAGCAGGGTCGGCGCCGGCTCGCCGCGCAGGGTTTCGGTGAGCTCGAGATTGCGCCGGGTGGCGGCATCGAGCCGCAGGTATTCGGACTCGCGCTCGACGCTCAGCCCGGTGACGTGGGCGAGGGTCTGGCGCTGTGTGGCCTGGGCGTAGTCGTACAGCGCGGCGGCGGCGGCGAGTGCCACCGGCAGGTCCTCGACGCCGAAGCCGGCGAGGTCACGCGTGCCGAAGTGGGCGGTGAGCAGGCGGGTACCGGTGTCGGTATCGAACTGCCAGTCGGCCAGCTTGCGCAGCGCCGGCGCGAGGCTCTCCAGCAGAGGCAATGCAAGCCCGTCCGGAATCAGTACTTCGGCCGGTCGCAGGCGTTCGAACTGGGCCTGCAAGGCCTCCGAGGGGCACTGCATGAGGCGGAGGTCGCCATTCGCAAGATTGAGCCAGGCCAGGCCGAGCACCCCGCGGTGCAGGCTGGCGGCGAGCAGCAGCGCGTCGCGGCGGTCATCGAGCAGGGCGGCGTCGGTCAGCGTGCCGGGTGTCACGATGCGGCTCACCGCGCGCTCCATCGGCCCCTTTGTTGCGCCCGGCTCGCCCACCTGCTCGGCGATCACCACCGACTCGCCCAGCTTGACCAGGCGCGCAAGGTATTGCTCGACCGCGTGAAAGGGCACGCCCGCCATCCGGATCGGTCTGCCGCCCGACTGCCCGCGCGTGGTGAGGGTGATGTCGAGCAGGCGGGCGGCCTTCTCGGCGTCCTCGAAGAACAGCTCGTAGAAGTCGCCCATGCGGTAGAAGAGCAGGGTGTGCGGATGCTGCGCCTTGAGCCTGAGGTACTGCTGCATCATCGGCGTGTGGGCAGCGATCTCGGCCTCCTCCATGCTGGAGGCAGGCGCCGCGGTGCGAAGGGCCGAGTTCGTGTCGTGGGAAGAGCGGAATGCCAACCGAAACCTCTCGCGTGCTTTGTTGTCGTCAGTGGGAGCGTGATTGTCGATGGACCCGTGGCCGCCCTGGCCGCCACGAAGGTGAGGAAAACCGCCAGTGAGCCCTGCCGAATCGGATACGCGCAGCATCGGCCGCAAACTCGGCCTGCTTGCCTCGCTCGCCTTTCTCGGGCTGGGGTGGGTGAGTTTCGATTCGGTGCTCGAACACCGCGACAACCCCAATCGCAACCTGGTGGTGGCGCCTGGCGCAACCGAGCTGGTGCTCAAGCGTAACCGCTTCGGTCATTACGTCGCGCCCGGGCAGATCAACGGCCAGCCGGTGAGCTTCCTGCTCGACACCGGTGCCACCCAGGTGTCGGTGCCCGCCCATCTGGGGCCGGTACTGGGGCTCCAGCCCGGTGCCGCCGGCTCGGTGCTGACCGCCAATGGCAGCGTTACGGTGCGCCAGACGCGCATCGAGGCGCTCACGCTGGGCCCGTTCGAGGTGCGCAACGTGAGCGCTCACCTCAACCCCGGCATGCGCAGTGACGAGGTTCTGCTCGGCATGTCGGTGCTGCGTTACCTCGAGTTCACCCAGCGCGGAGACACGCTGAGCCTGCGCATCCCCGGCTCCTGATGGATTCAGGCCTGCATGCCCGCCGGCCGATAGGCCTGGATGATGGGCAGCATCTGGCCGAAGATCTTCGGCGAGCCGGCGACGACGTTGCCGGTGGTCAGGAAGTTGCCTTCGCCCGACAGGTCCGACACGAGGCCACCCGCTTCCTGGATCAGCAGCACGCCGGCCGCCATGTCCCACGGCGACAGGCCCATCTCCCAGAAGCCGTCGAGGCGGCCGGCGGCGACGTAGGCGAGGTCCAGCGCCGCGGCGCCCGGGCGACGGATGCCGGCGGTCTTTTGCGTCAGCTCCTTGAACATCGCCAGATAGGCGTCAATCTGGTCGAACTTGCGGAACGGGAAGCCGGTGCCGATCAGCGCCTCGTTGAGGCGGGTGCGGCGCGATACGCGGATGCGGCGGTCGTTGAGGAAGGCGCCGCTGCCGCGCGAGGCGGTGAACAGCTCGTTGGTGTTCGGGTCGTAGACCACCGCGTGCTCGAGTACGCCGTTCTTGGTCTGCGCGATGGACACCGCGTATTGCGGGAAGCCGTGGATGAAGTTGGTCGTGCCGTCGAGCGGGTCGATGATCCAGTTGAACTCGCTGTCGGGGCCGGACTCGCCGGACTCCTCTGCTAGAATCCCGTGCCCCGGGAAGGCGTCGCGCAGCACATCGATGATGGCCTGCTCGGCAGCGCGATCCACCTCGGTGACGAAATCGTTGGGCGACTTCGACTGCACGGTGAGCAGGTCGAGCTGGGTCGAGGCGCGGTTGATGACGGTCGCGGCGCGACGTGCGGCCTTGACGGCGATGTTCAGGGTGGGATGCATGCGAAGCGGTCTCGGATAAAGAAGCGGGGCCTGCGATGCCGCGTGGCGGCGCGCTTGGATCGCCGTCGAACGCAGATTCCGGGCAGGCAACCCGGCAGAATTCGGAAAGCGTGGAATTTTAATATGAATCGCCCCCTTGCGCTCGATCGCATCCGCGTCGTGCTGTCGCGCACCAGCCATCCCGGCAATATCGGCGCCGCCGCGCGCGCCATGAAGACCATGGGCCTGCGCGAGCTGTGGCTGGTGGCGCCCGAGTCCTTTCCCGATGAGATCGCGACCGCGCGTGCCTCGGGTGCGCTCGACCTGCTCGAATCGGCACGCGTGGTGCCCAGCTTGCAGGACGCGCTCGCCGACACGGTGTTCTCCGCCGCGCTCACCGCGCGCCGGCGCGAACTGTCGCTGCCCCGCCTGCCAGCGCGCGAGGCGGCGCTCGAACTCGTCGCGCGCTGTGCCGAAGGCAGGGTGGCGCTGGTGTTCGGCAACGAGACCAGCGGCCTCACCAATGAAGAGGTGGGGCTATGCAGCATGCCGGTGACGATCCCCACCGACCCCGAGTTCTCCTCCCTCAATCTGGGCGCGGCGGTGCAGGTGCTGGCCTACGAGATCCGCATGGCGGCGCTCGGCGCTGCGGTGAGCGTGGCGGACGACGCGCAGGGCGAGCCCGCCACCCACGCCGACTTCGAAGGCTTCATGGCCCATCTCGAGCATGTGGTCACCGCCAGCGGCTTTCACGATCCGGCCAATCCGAAGCGCCTGCTGCCGCGCATGCGGCGGCTGTTCAACCGTGTGCGGCTCGAGCGCGAGGAGGTGGCCATCCTGCGCGGCATGTTGACGACCTTCGAGCGCCCCAAGCGTCGCGGTTGAGCTCGTGCGCAGCGCGTAATCGCCGCTTGATCAGCCGTCGGCTTTGAGTTTGCGGCATTAAGTCGATTAAAATTGTCGGGAATTGAGCGGTGCGCCGCGCGCGATGGTTTTTCCTCCAGGCGCGGGGATGCGGCGTGTGTCTGCTCGATCGCGCGGGCGCATCAGCATGAAGCGGGCCCTCGCCACGCCTTGCCCTCGAGACCTCCTTTTTCACCTTTGCCTTCCGGAGCCCAGTACAAAATGTTCAGCCGTCTGCGTGAAGATCTGGCCAGCGTGCGCGAGCGCGACCCTGCAGCCCGTTCCACGTTGGAGGTGCTGACCTGTTATCCGGGCATCCACGCGCTGATGTTCCATCGGCTGGCACACGGCGCATGGAGGCGGGGCTGGCACTGGCTGGGGCGCTTCATCAGCCACATCAGCCGTTTTCTCACCGGGATCGAGATTCACCCGGGTGCCGTGGTAGGGCGGCGCGTGTTCATCGACCACGGCATGGGCGTGGTGATCGGCGAGACGGCCGAGATTGGCGACGATTGCACCATCTATCAGGCGGTGACCCTGGGCGGAACCTCGCTCTACCGGGGTGCCAAGCGCCATCCGACGCTCGGACGTGGCGTAGTGGTCGGCGCGGGAGCGAAGGTGCTCGGTGGCTTCACGGTCGGTGACGGCGCCAAGATCGGCTCCAACGCCGTCGTGGTGAAGCCGGTGCCGGCGGGTGCGACCGCCGTGGGCAACCCCGCCCGCATCGTTGACCCCGACCGCGATGCCGCACGAGAGCAGAAGGCCGAGCAGATCGGCTTCAGCGCCTATGGCGTGACGCGCGACATGGATGACCCGGTGGCCAAGGCCCTGCATGGCCTGCTCGACCATTCCGTGGAGACGGACCGGCGCCTACAGGCGATCATCGCGCGCCTGGAGGCCGCTGGCGTCAAGCTCGATGAGGCGGTTGACCCGAGCGACGATTTCGATGCCAACCGGCTGTCGAAAATGGTCGATTGACGGCGATCTGCCGCGTCCGTGGTGCCGGTTTCGCAGGAGATGGAGGGGCTGGGGATGGAGCTGGCCGAGTAGTTGACCGTTTTTGTCGGGATACGTATAGTCGACCGAAACGTTAAGGTATTCGACGGACGGGGCGACGGACGAGGTATTTCGCGCTCGCGGACCGATACCGGGATCCATCAGGAGCGAACATGAGATTGACGACCAAGGGGCGTTTTGCCGTGACGGCGATGATCGATCTGGCGGCACGCCAGACCGATGGGCCGGTGACGCTGGCCGGGATCGCCGAGCGCCAGAGCATCTCGCTGTCCTATCTCGAGCAGTTGTTCGGCAAGCTGCGCAGGCATCAGCTCGTCAGCAGCATTCGCGGACCGGGTGGCGGTTATCGCCTCGCCCGCGAAATGGACGCGATCACGGTGGCCGACATCATCATTGCCGTCGATGAGCCGCTCGATGCGACCCAGTGCGGGGGCAAGGAGAACTGTCACGACGCGCATCGCTGCATGACGCACGACCTGTGGGCCAATCTCAACAAGCGCATGTACGCCTACCTGGATTCGGTCACGCTCGAGGCCCTGGTGAATCGTCAGGTGCGACCCGATGCCGACATGGCCGTGTTGAAGAACATCCGTCGTCGCGCCACGCTGGCGACGCGCACCGTGGCTGCGGTCTGAGGCCTGTCGATGAGTTTTGCCCCGGTCTATCTCGACTGGAACGCCACCACGCCGCTCGACGCGGTGGTGCGCGAGGCGATGCTGCCGTGGCTGGGTGCGGCTGAGCCGGCCCGCTTCGGCAACGCCTCGAGTCGCCATGAGTATGGGCGCCAGGCGCGTGCGGCGGTCGACGAAGCCCGTGCCCGCGTCGCGGCCGCGGTAGGCGCGCACGCGACCGAAGTCGTGTTCACCAGCGGTGGTTCGGAAGCGAACAACCTGTTCCTGAAAGGCGCTGCGGCGACCATGAAGCCGGGCCTGGTGGCGGTGAGTTCGATCGAGCACCCCTGCGTGCGTGAGCCCGCCCGGCAGCTGCAGCGCGCCGGCTGGATCCTGCACGAGATCGCGGTCGATGAGCAGGGCCGGATCGATGCCGACGACTGGCAGTCGGTGCTTGCTGCCAGGGCGCGCCTGGTGTCGGTGATGTTCGCGAACAACGAGACGGGCGTGATCCAGGATGTGGCTGCGCTGGCTGCACAGGCAAGGGCGGCCGGGGCGTGGTTTCACACCGACGCGGTACAGGCACTGGGCAAGCTGGAGCTTGACTTCCGCGCGCTCGGCGTGCATGCGATGACGTTGTCGGCACACAAGATCGGCGGCCCGCTCGGAGCGGGCGCGCTGGTGGTGGACAAGCGTGTCGAGCTGGCGCCGCTGATTGCCGGAGGCGGCCAGGAGCGGGGCTTGCGTTCGGGTACCGAGAACGTGGCCGCGATCGTCGGCTTCGGCGTGGCCTGTGAGCGCGCGCGCGCCGTGCGCGAGGCCGAGGCGATGCGGCTCGGGCAGCTGCGCGACGAACTGGAGGCCGCCCTCACGCAGTGTGGGGCGCAGGTCTTCTCCGCGGCGGCGCCGCGGCTGCCCAACACCGTGTTCTTCGCCGTCGCGCAACTCGACGGCGAGACGCTCGTCGGCAAGCTCGATCGCGCCGGTTTTGCCTGCGCAAGCGGCTCGGCCTGTTCGAGCGCCAACCCGGAGCCCTCGCACACCCTGCTGGCGATGGGCGTGGCCCCCGAACTCGCCCGCGCTGCGCTGCGGGTGAGCCTTGGTCGCGGCACGACCGCGGCCGATGTGCGGCAATTCATGAATGCCTTCGCCCGTGTGGTGGGCGAACTGAAGAACCTGGCCTCGGTGAGCACCTGAGCCTCACCGGCCTGAACCGATCAACACCCGAACAACGACTCTGCGGAGAGACTCAATGAAGTTCCCGATCTATCTCGACTACTCGGCCACGACCCCGGTGGATCCCCGAGTGGCGGAAAAGATGATTCCCTGGCTGACCGAGCACTTCGGCAACCCGGCCAGCCGCTCGCATGCCTACGGCTGGGAGGCCGAGAAGGCGGTGGAGGACGCGCGCGAGCAGGTCGCCGCGCTGGTCAACGCCGACCCCAAGGAGATCATCTGGACTTCGGGCGCGACGGAGTCGAACAACCTCGCCATCAAGGGCGCGGCGCATTTCTACAAGGGCAAGGGCAAGCACGTCATCACCCTCAAGACCGAGCACAAGGCGGTGCTCGACACGGTGCGCGAGCTCGAACGCGAAGGCTTCGAGGCCACCTACCTCGACGTGCAGGAGAACGGCCTCGTCGATCTCGACGTCCTCAAGGCGGCGATTCGGCCGGACACCATCCTGGTGTCGGTGCTGTTCGTGAATAACGAAATCGGCGTGGTGCAGCCGATCGCCGAGATCGGCGAGCTCTGCCGCGAGAAGGGCATCATCTTCCATGTCGACGCCGCCCAGGCGACCGGCAAGGTGGCGATCGACCTCGAGCGCCTGAAGGTGGACCTGATGAGCTTCAGCGCCCACAAGACCTACGGCCCCAAGGGCATCGGCGCCCTCTACGTGCGTCGCAAGCCGCGGGTCCGCCTCGAGGCCCAGATGCACGGCGGCGGTCATGAGCGCGGGCTGCGTTCGGGCACGCTGGCCACGCACCAGATCGTCGGCATGGGCGAGGCTTTCCGCATTGCGCGCGAGGAGATGGCGGCCGAGAATGTGCGCATCGGCAAGCTGCGCGACAAACTGCTGGCCGGGCTCACCGACATCGAGGCGACCTACGTCAATGGCGACCTCGAGCAGCGCGTGCCGCACAACCTGAACATCTCCTTCGCCTATGTCGAAGGCGAGTCGCTGATCATGGCGATCAAGGACATCGCGGTGTCGTCCGGTTCGGCCTGTACCTCGGCCAGTCTCGAGCCCTCCTACGTGCTGCGCGCGCTGGGTCGCAACGACGAACTCGCCCATAGCTCGATCCGCTTCTCGATCGGCCGCTTCACCACCGAGGAAGAGATCGACTACACGATCGACCTGCTGCACAAGAAGATCGGCAAGCTGCGCGAACTGTCGCCGCTGTGGGAGATGTACCAGGACGGCGTCGACCTCGACACCGTGCAGTGGGCCGCCCACTGAGGGCGCATCGCGGGCGTTGCCGCGCACGATTGATCGCACCGCTGCCACCTTGCAGCGGTCAAAAGAATACTGAACACCCCTGACGGAGAAAAAATCATGGCATACAGTGAAAAGGTCCTCGACCACTACGAAAACCCGCGCAACGTCGGCTCCTTCGCCAAGGACGAGGACGGCATCGCGACCGGCATGGTCGGCGCGCCGGCCTGCGGCGACGTGATGAAGCTGCAGATCAAGGTGGGCAAGGATGGCGTCATCGAGGACGCCAAGTTCAAGACCTATGGCTGTGGCTCCGCCATCGCTTCGAGTTCGCTCGTCACCGAATGGGTGAAGGGCAAGACCATCGACCAGGCGCTCGAGATCAAGAACACGCAGATCGCCGAGGAGCTCGCCCTGCCGCCGGTGAAGATCCATTGCTCGATCCTCGCCGAGGATGCGATCAAGGCCGCGGTGGCCGATTACAAGAAGAAGCACGAGGCCTGAGCGGCATCTACAGAACAGGAGAAGACATGGGCGTCACGCTATCTGAATCCGCTGCCCGCCACGTATCGAACTTCATTGCCAAGCGTGGCAAGGGCTTCGGTATCCGCCTCGGGGTCAAGACTTCGGGTTGCTCGGGCATGGCCTACAAGCTCGAGTTCGTCGACCACACCGAGAACGAGGATCTCGTGTTCGAGAGCCATGGCGTCAAGGTCGTCATCGACCCGAAGAGCCTGGCCTATCTCGAAGGCACCGAGCTCGACTTCGTCAAGGAAGGGCTCAACGAAGGCTTCAAGTTCAACAACCCGAACGTGAAGGACCAGTGCGGGTGCGGCGAAAGCTTCAACGTCTGAGCGCGGGCCGATGAGCATCGACCTCACGCAGGACTTCTTTGCGCTGTTCGGTGTGCCGCGTCGCTACGAGATCGACGACGCGGTACTCGAGGCGGCATGGCACGAGTTGCAGTCGCAGGTGCATCCCGATCGCCACGCCCACCTCTCCGATGCCGAGAAGCGTCGCTCGATGCAATGGGCAACGCGGGTGAACGAAGGCTTTCGCACCCTGCGTCAGCCGCTCACGCGTGCGCAGTACCTGCTCGAACTCGCTGGCGTCGATGCCGGGCTGGAGACCAACACCGCGATGTCCCCCGAGTTCCTGATGGAACAGATGGAATGGCGCGAGGCGGTCGAGGAGGCGCGCGAAGCGGCCGAGGTCGCCGAGCTCGAGGACCTTCACCGGCGCCTGCTGCAGCACTCGCGCGAGGTCCGCGCCCAGCTCGGGCGCCAGCTTGACGATGAACACGACTACGAAGGAGCAGCCGACACCGTGCGCCGGCTGATGTTCATCGGCAAACTCCAGCATGATATCGACGAGGCGCTGCTGGCCCTCGAAAACTAGAGAGCACGGAACACACCTGATGGCCTTGCTGCAAATCGCCGAACCCGGCATGTCCGCCGAGCCGCACAAGCATCGGCTCGCTGTGGGCATCGACCTGGGCACCACCAATTCACTCGTCGCCACCGTCCGCAACGGCATCGCAGTCTGCCTGCCCGACGACAGCGGGCGCACCATGCTCGCGTCCGTGGTGCGCTATGCGGCGGATGGCAGCGTCGATGTCGGCCAGGGCGCGCTCAAGGCGCAGGCCGTCGACCCGCGCAACACCATCGCGTCGGTCAAGCGCTTCATGGGGCGCGGGCTGAAGGATGTCGCGCACATCGAGACCATGCCCTACGACTTCGAGGACAGCCCGGGCATGCTGCGCCTGCGCACCGTGCAGGGCGTCAAGAGCCCGGTCGAGATTTCCGCCGAGATCCTGCGCCGACTGCGCGAGCGTGCCGAGGCCAGTCTCGGTGGCCCGCTCGTGGGTGCGGTGATCACGGTGCCCGCCTATTTCGACGACGCCCAGCGCCAGGCCACCAAGGACGCCGCGCGCCTGGCCGGGCTCGAAGTCCTGCGCCTGCTCAATGAGCCGACCGCGGCGGCGGTGGCCTACGGACTCGATAACGCGTCCGAGGGCGTGTACGCGGTCTACGATCTCGGCGGCGGCACCTTCGACCTGTCGATCCTGAAGCTCTCGCGCGGTGTGTTCGAGGTGTTGTCCACCAATGGCGACGCGGCCCTCGGCGGCGACGACTTCGATCACCGCCTGTTCTGCTGGATCCTGGACAAGGCGCGGATCTCGCCGCCTTCGCTCGAGGACGCACGTCGCCTGCAGATGAAGGCGCGCGAGGCGAAGGAACTGCTCACCTCCTGCGAGGAGGCGCCGATCCATGTGCGCCTGGCTTCGGGCGAAGAGGTCGACCTCGTCGTCACCCGCGACGAGTTCGCCGACATGACCCGTCACCTGGTGCAGAAGACGCTGACGCCGGTGCGCAAGGCCCTGCGCGATGCCGGCCTCGCCCCGGAGGACATCAAGGGCGTGGTGATGGTGGGTGGCGCGACCCGCATGCCACACATCCAGCGCGCCGTGGCGAGCTATTTCGGCCAGGAGCCGCTCACCAACCTCGACCCGGACAAGGTGGTTGCGCTCGGCGCCGCGATGCAGGCCAATGTGCTCGCCGGGAACCGTGCCGCGCAGGACGACTGGCTGTTGCTCGACGTGATCCCGCTGTCCCTCGGCCTCGAAACCATGGGCGGATTGGTGGAGAAGGTGGTGCCGCGCAACTCGACGCTGCCGATCGCGCGCGCCCAGGAGTTCACCACCTTCAAGGACGGCCAGACGGCGATGGCCTTCCACGTCGTGCAGGGCGAGCGCGAACTGGTGTCCGACTGCCGCTCGCTCGCGCGCTTCGAGCTGCGCGGCATCCCGGCGATGGTGGCGGGCGCGGCGCGCATCCGGGTCAGCTTCCAGGTGGACGCGGACGGCCTGCTGTCGGTCTCGGCGCGCGAGATGTCGTCGGGCGTCGAGGCGAGCGTGCTGGTCAAGCCCTCGTATGGGCTGTCGGACGACGAGATTGCCGAGATGCTGAAGTCCGGCGCGGAACATGCTGGCGACGACATGCGCGCGCGCGCGCTGCGCGAGCAGCAGGTCGAGGCCGAACGTGTCATCGAGGCCACCGAGCATGCGCTCGCCAAGGACGGCGGATTGCTCGACGCGGACGAGCGCGCGGCGATCGACACCGCGATCGCCACTCTGCGGGCGCTCCTGGCGGGCCAGGATCATCGTGCCATCAAGACCGGCATCGACGCGCTCGCGCGTGCCACCGACGAATTCGCCGCCCGGCGCATGGACAACAGCATCCGCAGCGCGCTGGCCGGACACAAGGTTGACGAGCTAGAACTTTGACCCAGCGAACCATGACCCAGATCATCGTCCTTCCCCATGTCGAGTTGTGCCCCGATGGCAGCGTGATCGAAGCGAGCCCTGGCACCACGATCTGCGACAGCCTGCTCGACAACGGCATCGACATCGAACACGCGTGCGAGAAGTCCTGCGCCTGCACCACCTGTCACGTCATCGTGCGCGAGGGCTTCCAGTCGCTCAACAGTGCCGAAGAGGAGGAAGAAGACCTGCTCGACAAGGCCTGGGGCCTCGAGCCGCAGTCACGCCTGTCCTGCCAGGCGGTCGTGGGTGAGACGCCGCTGGTGGTGGAGATTCCGCGCTACACGATCAACATGGCCCGCGAAGGAAAGCACTGACATGAAATGGACCGAAGTTCAGGAGATTGCCATCCAGCTCGCCGACGCCCACCCGGACGTCGACCCGCGCACGCTCAACTTCGTCGACCTGATGAACTGGGTCATCGCCTTGCCCGAGTTCGATGACGACCCCAAGCGCTGCGGCGAGCGCATCCTCGAGGGGATTCAGCAGGCCTGGATCGACGAGCTCGCCTGAGCGGGGTCTTCTTCGCGCGCGCGTGACCAGAGGCCTGGCCTGCGCGCACCGCTTGGCAGGATGCGTACTCAGTAGGCCCCGCGCAGCTCGGAGTCCGCGGTCTCGTTGAGATCGAGCCAATAGTGGCCGAGCAGGCCGATGGCGCGCTCGAAGCGGTCGTAGTCCACCGGCTTGCGGATGTAGCTGTTGGCACCAAGACTGTAGGCTTGGCGCAGATCGAGGTTTTCGCGCGAGGTGGTCAGGATCACGACCGGCAGCACCGCCGTGCGGGCGTCGGCGCGGATGCGGCGCAGCACCTCGAGCCCGTCGATGCGCGGCAGTTTCAGGTCGAGCAGGACGACCGCCGGCAACTCCTCAACCTTTCGCCCCGAGTAAGTGCCGTTGGCGAACAGGTAGTCAACCGCCTCCACCCCGTCGTGCACGACGACCACCGGGTTATCGATGCGATTCTTGCTCAACGCGCACAGCGTCAGCGCCTCGTCATCGGGGTTGTCCTCGACCAGCAGGATCGGGCGCTCGTTTGGCATCATCCATTCCTTGTCACGTCGCCTCGCCTTGTCCTGACGACAAGCATCGGCGCCTAGAGGTCCTCGCGTCGAAGCAGGAACACCATGTCGTCGCCACCGGCGGTGGACAGCCAGTTGAAGGGCAGATTCGGGAAGGCCTCTTCGACGATGTCGCGATTATGCCCGACTTCGACGGCGAGAAAGCCGCCCGGGTTCAGATGATCGGCCGCTTCCGCCAGCAGGCGGCGCACGACGTCCAGCCCGTCCTCGCCCGAGGCCAGCGCCATGCGCGGCTCGTGCAGATACTCAGGGGGCAGCGCGTCCATCGATGCAGCCGTCACATAAGGCGGGTTGCTCAGAATGAGGTCATAGCGCTGCCCCTGCAGGGCCGAGAAAACGTCGCTGCGCACGAGCGTGATCTGGTCTTCGAGGCCGTAGTCGGTGACGTTCTGTTGCGCCACCTCGAGGGCATCGGCGGACAGATCGGCGGCGGTGATCGCGGCATTCGGAAACACCTGCGCCATCAGGATCGCAAGGCAGCCGGAGCCGGTGCACAGGTCGAGCGCGCTGCCCACCGCATCGGCATCCTCGATCCACGGGGCGAGGCCGTCTTCGAGCAGCTCGGCGAAGAAGGAGCGCGGCACAATCACGCGCGAATCGACCGTGAAGCGGAAATCGCCGAGCCAGGCTTCGCCCAGGATGTAGGCGGTCGGGATGCGCTCGTCGGCGCGCTGTTCGATTGCTTCGAGCAGGGCGACGCGTTCGTCACCCGGGATGCAGGCGTCGAGAAAGGGCTCGAGGCGGTCGAGCGGCAGGGCCAGCGTGCCCAGAATCAGCCACACCGCCTCGTCGAAGGTATCGACCACGCCATGCCCGCAGGCGATGCCGGCGCGGTTGAATCGGGTCACGGCATAGCGCAACCAGTCGCGCACGGTAACCAGCTCGGCGAGCGGGCCATGCTCATGTTCGTGTTCGTGTTCGTCGTCCAGGTGCTCGGCTTGAGTCATGTCGGTTCTCGTTCGATTCTTGGGTCTTGCGTGCTGGCAGGTGGGCCTGCCTGGTCTCAGTTCGGGCAGGGCAGCAGGGCGTTGAGCGTGCGCTCATAGACCTGCGACAAGGGCTCGACCGCATCGACGGCGATGCACTCATTGATCTTGTGGATGGACGCATTGACCGGGCCGAACTCCACCACCTCGGTGCAGATGTCGGCGATGAAGCGCCCATCGGAGGTGCCGCCCGTGGTCGACAGCTCGGTCGTCACGCCGAGCACGTCGCTGATTGCATCCGATAGCGCAGCGACGAGTTTGCCGCGGCCGGTGATGAAAGGCTTGCCCGAAAGGTGCCAGTCGATCTCGTAGTCGAGCCCATGGGCATCGAGGATCGCGCACGTGCGCTGCTTGAGCGCCTCGGCGCTGGACACCGAGCCGAAGCGGAAGTTGAACAGCACCTCGCACACGCCCGGGATGACGTTGTTGGCACCGGTGCCGGCGTGGATGTTGGACACCTGCCAGGTGGTGGGGGGGAAGAACTCGTTACCCTCGTCCCAGCGGATCGCGGCGAGTTCGGCCAGTGCCGGTGCAAATAGGTGGATCGGGTTGCGGGCTAGATGCGGGTAGGCGACATGGCCTTGCTGACCCTTGATGCGCAGGGTGCCGGACAGCGAGCCGCGGCGCCCGTTCTTGATCATGTCTCCGAGCGTGTTCACCGAGGTCGGCTCGCCCACCACACAGTAATCGAGGCGCTCGGCCCGCGCCGCAAGTGCCTCGACGACCTTCACCGTGCCATGGGTGGCGATGCCCTCCTCGTCCGAGGTGAGCAACAGGGCAATGCTGCCGGCATGGTCCGGGTGGGCGGCGACAAAGCGCTCGATCGCCGTCACGAAGGCCGCAAGTGAGGACTTCATGTCTGCCGCGCCGCGGCCATAGAGCACGCCGTCCTTCACCGTCGGCGCGAAGGGAGGGGTCTCCCACGCCTCGGACGGGCCGGGCGGCACAACGTCGGTGTGGCCGGCGAAACACAGCACCGGGGCGCTGCGGCCGCGCCGTGCCCACAAGTTGGACACGCCGCCGGTATCGATGCGCTCGCAGTGGAAGTCGAGCGCTTGCAGCCGCTCGGCAATGAGCTCAAGGCAGCCCGCGTCCTCGGGGGTGACAGAGGGACGGGCAATCAGCTCGCAGGCAAGGGCGAGCGTGGGGGAGGGCGATGGGGACATTGAACGGATTCGGTCGATAGGCACAGCGATCGCGCAAGGATCGCTCGCGGTGGAGGGACGTGTCGCGGCGCTGGGGCGAAGGCGCGCAGGGCAGGCGATGGCCTGCCCTCAATTGTTGTCCATGTCGAGTGTGAACTCCTGGAACGACGCCCCTTCTGCGTTGGTCGCCTCGAAGTCCATCAGCTTGCCCGAGCGCGCGGCGTTGGCTTCGGCATCGGGCGCATTGATCTGGGCGTTGTTGATCAGCCAGTGCAGGTTGGTCGGTGAATCGGCATTGGCCAACGCCTCTTCGAGGCCGATGGTCTTGTCCGAATACAGCCTGTAGAGCGCCTGCTCGAAGGTCTGCGAACCGGGGGCGAGCGATTGCTCCATCGCCTCCTTGATCTCGTTGAGTTCGCCCCGCTCGACGAGCTCGCTGACGTGACGCGTGTTCATCAGGATCTCGACCGCGGGCACACGCTTGCCATCGGGCTTGCGCACCAGGCGCTGCGAGACGATGCAACGCAGCGCCACCGCGAGGTCGAGGTAGAGCAGCTGCCGGTTCTCGAGCGGAAAGAAGTTAACGATACGGTTGAGCGCGTGATAGGCGTTGTTGGCGTGCAGCGTCGCCAGGCACAGGTGGCCGGTCTGGGAGTAGGAGATCGCCGCCTGCATGGTTTCGCGATCACGGATCTCGCCGATCAGGATGCAGTCGGGCGCCTGGCGCATCGCGTTGCGCAGCGCCTCGGTCCAGCTCAGCGTATCGATACCCACCTCGCGCTGGTTCACCACCGACTTTCGATGCTTGAACAGGTACTCGATCGGATCCTCGACGGTGAGGATGTGGCCGCTACGGTTGCGGTTGCGGTGATCGAGCATGGACGCCAGCGTGGTCGACTTGCCCGAGCCGGTGGCGCCGACCACGAGGATCAATCCCCGCTTGTCCATCACCACCTCGGTCAGCACCGCAGGCAGGCCGAGCGCCTCGACCGTGGGGATGTCGCTCTGGATGTAGCGCACCACCACGGCCATCGAGTTGCGCTGCCAGAACACGTTCACCCGGAAGTTGCCCAGGTCGCGGCGACCAAAGGACAGGTTCAGCTCCCGGTCGCGCTCGAGCACGGCCACCTGCGAGGGCGTGATCGCCTCGTGGATCATGCGCTGGATCATCAGCGGGTCCATGACCTGCTGGTTGATCGGCATGGTGTGGCCCTGGATCTTGATGTGGATCGGGGCCCCGGCGGTAATGAAGATGTCCGACGCCTTCTTCTCGGCCATCAGTGTGAACAGGCTGTCGAAAATCATGGCGTTCGGACTCCCGGTGTGGATCAGGCGCCGCGCAACAAGTCGTTGATGGCGGTCTTGGCGCGCGTCTGGGCATCGACCTTCTTCACGATCACGGCGCAGTACAGGCTGTACTTGCCGCAGGCCGAAGGCAGGCTGCCCGGCACCACGACGGCACCGGCCGGCACACGGCCGTAGCTGACCGTTCCGGTCTCGCGATCATAGATCTTGGTGCTCATGCCAATGTACACGCCCATCGACAGCACCGCGTTCTCCTCGATGATCACGCCCTCGACGACTTCGGAGCGGGCACCGACGAAGACGTTGTCCTCGATGATGACCGGGCCGGCCTGCACCGGCTCGAGCACGCCGCCGATGCCGACGCCGCCCGACAGATGCACGTTCTTGCCGATCTGCGCGCACGAACCGACGGTGGCCCAGGTGTCGACCATCGTGCCCTCGTCGACGTAGGCGCCGATGTTCACGTAGGAGGGCATCAGCACGACGTTCCGGCCAATGAAGCTGCCCTTGCGCGCGACCGCCGGCGGTACCACACGGAACCCGCCTTCGCGGAACTGCTCGGGGCTGTAGTCGCCGAACTTGGTCGCGACCTTGTCGTAGAAATTGAGGCCACCCGCCTGCACGACCTCGTTGTCGCGCAGGCGGAAGGAAATGAGCACCGCCTTCTTGATCCACTGATTGACCACCCACTGGCCGTCCTTCTTCTCGGCCACGCGCAGCGTGCCGGCGTCCAGGCCGGCGATGACCTCTTCAACCGCATTGCGGATCTCGGCCGGGGCCGAGGCGGGCGACAGGCTGGCGCGATTTTCGAAGGCGACGTCGATGATCTGTTGCAGAGCGTGCATTGGGGGTTCTCTCTCAGAGGGTTTTGCAGAAATCGATGATGCGCTCGGCGGCTTCGACACACTCGTGCGTGTCGGCCACCAGCGCGATTCTGACGAAGCCGGCGCCAGGATTGACGCCATGCGCTTCGCGCGCGAGGTAGCTGCCAGGCAGGACCGTCACATTATATTCAGCCTGCAGACGGCGGGCGAACTCGGTATCGGGCAGCGGGGTGCGTACCCAGTAGTAGAAGCCGGCATCGGGCAGAGCCACCGGCAGGTAGGGCGCGAGCATCGGTGTGATGCGTGCGAACTTGTCGCGGTACAGGCGGCGGTTTTCCTCGACGTGCTCCTCGTCGCTCCAGGCTGCCACCGAGGCCGCCTGCACTGCGGGGTTGAGCGCGCAGCCCTGGTAGGTGCGATACAGCAGGAACTCCTTCAGGATGCGGGCGTCGCCGGCGACGAAACCCGAGCGCATGCCAGGCACGTTCGAACGCTTGGACAGGCTGGAGAACATCACCACGTTGCGAAAATCGGTGCGCCCGATCCGCCAGGCTGCCTCGAGCCCGCCGATCGGCTTGGCCTCGTCGTCGAAGTAGATCTCGGAGTAGCACTCGTCGGCAGCGATCACGAAACCGTGGCGATCGGACAGTTCGAACAGCGTCTTCCATTCTTCCAGCGTGAGCAGGCGTCCGGTCGGATTGCCGGGCGAGCACACATACACAAGCTGCACGTCGCGCCAGGTGGCTTCGTCAATGGCAGTGAAGTCCGAGCCGAAACCGTCCTCCGGCAGATTGTTGATGAAGACCGGCTCGGCATTGGCGAGCAGCGCTGCCCCCTCGTAGATCTGATAGAAGGGGTTCGGGCACAGCACCTTGGCCCCGGGCCGGGCGCCATCGACCACGCACTGGGCAAAGGCGAACAAGGCCTCGCGCGTACCCGCCACCGGAATCACCTGGGTCGCGGGGTCGATCTTCGGCAGGCCGTAGCGACGCTCGAGCCAGTGCCCGATGGCGCTGCGCAAGGCATCGGTGCCGAGCGTGGCCGGGTAGCTCGACAGCCCGCCGAGGTTGTCGGCCAGGGTCTGGCGGATGAAGCCGGGCGTGGGGTGTTGCGGCTCGCCGATCGACAGGCGGATCGGCTTGAGTCCGGCAGGGGCTTCGATGCCGGCGAACAGGGCGCGCAGCTTCTCGAAGGGATAGGGCTGGAGGCGAGCGAGGTTCGGATTCACTTTGATACCGTTTGCCACGGCGCGCAGGCGCCGGGATGCGAAGTGGCTTGGGTCGAAGATGGTATCATGGCGCGCCTTTCCGGCGTCCGCACAGGCCTGTCGCGGCGCTCCCGCTCCCTGTACCGTCCCGACGTGCGTCTTTCCAAGCTCAAACTCGCCGGTTTCAAGACCTTCGTCGACCCGACCACCGTGCAGACACCCGGCAATCTGGTCGGCGTGGTCGGCCCCAATGGTTGCGGCAAGTCGAACATCATCGACGCGGTGCGCTGGGTGCTGGGCGAAACCCGGGCCTCGGCCTTGCGCGGCGAGTCCATGCAGGACGTGATCTTCAACGGCTCGACCACGCGCAAGCCGGTCTCGCGCGCGAGCGTCGAGCTGGTCTTCGACAACGCCGAGGGCAAGGCCGCCGGGCAGTGGTCGCGGTATGCCGAGATCTCGGTCAAGCGCGTGCTCGACCGCTCGGGCGAATCCACCTACTACATCAACAATGTGCACGTCCGGCGCAAGGACGTGATCGACCTCTTTCTCGGCACCGGTCTGGGCCCGCGCGCCTACGCCATCATCGAGCAGGGCATGATCTCGCGCATCATCGAGGCCCGCCCCGAGGAGATCCGCGGCTTCCTGGAGGAGGCGGCGGGCGTCACCAAGTATCGCGAACGTCGCAAGGAAACCGAGGGCCGGCTGCGCGATGCGCGCGACAACCTCGCCCGTCTCGACGACATCCGCATGGAGCTGGGCGAACGCATCAGCCACCTCGAGGGCCAGGCCGAGGTGGCCTCGCGCTACCAGGCCCTCAATGCCGCACACGTGCAGAAGCAGCAGTTGCTGTGGCTGGTGAAGCGCAACGAGGCCCGTGCCGAACACGAGCGCGTGGCCGCGGCGCTCAACGAGGCCAGCCTGCGCATCGAGGCGGACAGCGCCCGCCTGCAGGCGCTCGAGGCCGCGGTCGAGCACGCGCGCGAGGCGCATTTCGCTGCCTCCGAGGCGGTGCACGGCGCGCAGAGCGACCTCTTCGCCGTGAGTGCCGAAGTCACGCGCCTCGAGACCGAGCTGCAGCACCTCGGCGAGGCACGCAAGCGACTCGAGGCGCGCCTTGGCCAACTGGAGCTGGAACACGCGCACTGGCAGTCGCGGGCGCAGGCGCTCATGCAGGACCGCGTCCGCTGGGAGGAGCTGGCCGAGAACGCCGGTTTGCGCGCCGAGCACGCCGAGGCGCGTCACGGCGAGATCGGCGAGCGCGTGCCCGAGCTCGATGCGGCCAGGCAGGCGGCAGACACGACGGTCGCCGCCGCGCGCCGCGAACTGGCCCAGACCGAACAGCAGCTGCGGGTGGAGGAGGCGAATCGCGCCAGTGCGACGCGCGCGCTCGACGCGCTGACGCAACGCCGCGCACGACTCGAGGCCGAACGCGCAGCCATCGTCGGCCCCGAGGAGCGCGACATTGCGGAACGCGAGGCACGCCTCGAGACCCTGCAGGACGAACTCGACGCCCAGCAGCACGAGCTCGCGGCGGCGCAGGCGCGACTGCCCGAGGTGCAGGCGCAGCTCAAGGCCGCGCTGGACCGTGAACGCACGGTGCAGCGCCGGCTGACCGAACTGCGCGCCCGACGCGATGCGCTGGTGCAATTGCAGGCGCGCGTGCAGTCGCAGGGCAAGCTCGGCGACTGGCTCAAGCGCCAGGGGCTGGATGCCCTGGCGCCGCTCTGGAAGAGCCTGCGTGTGGAGCCCGAGTGGGATGCCGCGGTCGAGTCGGTGCTGCGGGAGCGGCTCTCGGCCTTGATCGCAACCGACGCGGCCGCCGCCGAGGCTGCAGCGCGCCTGATTCTCGACGAGGCCCCGCCGGAGTCGCTCGCGATCGCGCTTGGTACTGTGGGCGGCAGCGAAGAGGGCGAGGCGCAGGCGCCGCTCGGACTCACGCCGCTGCGCAACCGGGTTGCGCTGACCGATACAAGGCTGCAGCCTCTGGTCGCGGCTTTCCTGCGCGGCGCGTGGAGCGTCGATCGCCTCGAGGACTGGCTGCCGCGCCACGCCGAGCTGGCGCCCGGTGTGGTGCTGGTGGGCAGGCGGGGCCAGATCCTGAGCCGTGACACCCTCTGCCACTTCACGCCCGACAGCCGTACCCATGGCGTGATCGAGCGTCAGCGCGAGATCGACCAGCTGGCTGCCGAGCAGCATGCACTGGAGGACGAGGCGCGCAGCGCCCATGACGCCCTGCTCGGCGCCGAGGCAACTGCCGCCAGCCTGCAGGATCGGGCAGGGACGCTGCGGCGCGAGACCCAGTCGCTGCAGGCGCGGGTGCATGGTGAGCAGGTCGAGGTGCTCAAGCTGAGCCAGGCACGCAGCCGTGCCGACGAGCGCCGCAGCCAGCTTGGGCGCGACCTCGACGACCTCGTGCATCTCGAAGGCAGCGAGCGCGAACATCTCGCGCGCGCCGAGCTCGAGCAGGCGCGCGCGGCCGAGCTCGCCGAGCTGCAGCGCGAGCGACTCGATGCCGCGACCGAGGTGTTGCGCGAGCGCGAACAGGCGCTGCGCGAGGCCCGCGCGCTGGAGCAGGCCGCCGCGCGCGAGCTGCAGGAGGCAAGGTTCTCGGCGCGCGAATGCGTCGGCAAGCTCGACGACATCGGCCGCAATCAGCAACTCGCCGGCGAGCAGCTCGAGCGCATCGCCGGTGAACGCGAAACCCGCCTGGTCGAGCTCGATGCGATCGACGACAGCCGCAGCGCCGACGCCCTGCAGCACGCCCTCGGCCTGCGTGCCAGCCGCGAAGCGGCGCTCGCCGCCCGGCGCGATGGGCTCGAGAACGCCAGCGCGAGCCTCAAGCAGGCCGAGGAGATGCGCCTGCGCACCGAGCACGAGGCCGCTCCGGTGCGTGCCCGCGTGGGCGAGCTGCGCCTGGCCGTGCAGGCGGCGGAACTCGCCGTCGGCCAGTTCGAGGAGCGCCTGCGCGAGGCGGCGGCCGACGAGGACGCGCTCGCGCCGCTGCTCGCCGCCGATCCGCGCGAGGGCACCCTGCAGCGCGAGGTGGCGCGGCTGGCACGGGAGATCGCCGAGCTTGGCGCGGTCAACCTCGCCGCGGTCGACGAGCTCAGGACCGCGTCGGAACGCAAGGGCTATCTCGACGCTCAGACCGAGGACCTGCTGCAGGCGATCGAGACCCTGGAGGACGCGATCAGGCGCATCGATCGTGAAACGCGCGAGCAATTGCAGGAGACCTACAATACGGTCAATCGCCAGTTCGGCGCCCTGTTCCCGCAGCTTTTCGGCGGGGGCAGGGCGGAGCTGGTGCTGACCGGCGAGGAGATCCTCGATGCGGGCATCCAGATCGTGGCCCAGCCGCCGGGCAAGAAGAACACCTCGATCCACCTGCTGTCCGGTGGCGAGAAGGCGCTCACCGCGATTGCGCTGGTATTTTCGATGTTCCAGCTCAATCCGGCGCCCTTCTGCATGCTTGACGAGGTCGACGCCCCGCTGGACGATACCAACACAGAGCGCTACGCCAACATGGTCAAACGCATGTCATCGCAGACACAGTTCATCTTCATCAGCCACAGCAAGATCACGATGGAGTTCGCGCAACAGCTGGTGGGGGTCACGATGCAGGAACAAGGCGTCTCAAGGGTGGTGGAAGTCGATATCGAAGAGGCGCTGCGTCTGGCCGAGCCGGCCGCAGCCTGAGAATCAAGGGAAATACGGAGTCTTTCGGGAACCTACATGGACAGCGAACTACAGATCGCGCTGATTGGCGCCGGCCTTGCCGCGGTGGTGCTGATCGTCGGCTACAACAAATGGCAGGAGCGCAAGCACCGCCGCCAGGCCGAGCGCGCCTTCAGGTCCGAGCATCGCGACGTGCTGCTCGAACCGCGCGCGGACGGGGAGCCGGCCGCGGAGCGGCGCGAACCGGGCATCGCCCGCAGCGAGCCGCGCCCCTTCAGCGAGGCGCCGGTCAAGCGCAGCGCCCCCGAGGTGCCTAACTTCCTCGATGAGCGGGCGGATTGCGTGATCCGCCTCGAGACCATCGAGCCGCTCGACGTACATCAGATCTGGGCTACCCAGAACGAGCAGTTGGCTGGTTTGAGCAAGCCGGTGCGCTGGTTCGGCTTCAACGACAGCCAGAACCTGTGGCAGCCCTTGGGCCCCCACAGCGCCGGGGCCTGCCATTGGTTCTGCGCCGCACTGCAACTGGTCGATCGCCAGGGCTCGATCGGCGAGGCCGACTTCATGCGCTTCACCGGCGGGGTGCAGCGCGTCGCGGACGCGGTGATGGCATTGCCGCCCGGTCTGCCCCTGCGTGCCGAGACCCTGCGCAATGCGACCGAGCTCGACCGCTTCTGCGCCGACGTGGACGTGCAGATCGGCGTCAACGTGGTCGCGCGTGAGGGCCAGTTCGACGGCCGCGTGATCCAGCAGCTGGCCGAGCGGCAGGGACTCAAGCTCGGCAGTGATGGGTCCTTCCATGCGGTCGACGATCAGGGCACGAGCCTGTTCACCCTGTCCAACCTCGAACCGGGCTTGTTCGCCCCGGAGGGCATGAAGCAGCTCGTGACACAGGGCCTGACGCTGGTGATCGACGTGCCGCGCGTCGCCAACGGCAGCGCGGTCTTCGATCGCCTGATGCGCGTGGCAGGCGCTCTGGCCGAGCAGCTCGGCGGCGATGTGGTCGACGACAACCGCGCACCCTTCGGTACCGAAGCGGCGACCATCATCCGCAGCCAGATCGAGCAGTTCCAGGCCCGCATGGCCGAGCACGGCATCCCGGCGGGCGGCCCGCTCGCGCAACGACTGTTTGCGGTGTGATGGACCTGTTCGATCAAGCCGACGCGGCGGCCAAGGCTGCCGCGTCACGCGCCGCGCAATTGCGCGACGAGCTCGCCGCGCACGACCATGCCTATTACGTGCTCGACGCCCCCACCGTTCCGGACGCGGAGTACGACCGCCTGTTTCGGGAGCTGCAGGCAATCGAGGCGGCACACCCCGAGCTGCGCAGCCCCGACTCGCCGACGCAGCGCGTGGGTGGCCGGCCGTTGGCCCAGTTTCCAGCGGTGCGCCACCGCGTACCGATGCTGTCGATCCGCACCGAGACCGATACCGAGGCGAGCGGCGCGCAGGCCTTCGATGCCCGTGTGCGGCGCGAACTCGGGCTCGGGCCGCAGGATCCCGAGCTCGAGTTCGCTACCGAGCTGAAGTTCGACGGTCTCGCGATCAGCCTGCGCTATGAGCGCGGCGTGCTGGTGCAGGCCGCGACCCGGGGCGACGGCGAGACGGGCGAGGATGTCACCAGCAACGTACGCACGGTCAAGGCCATCCCCTTGCGCCTGCGTGGCGCTGGGCCGGAGGTGATCGAGATCCGGGGCGAGATCTACATGCGCCGCGACGACTTCGAGGCCCTGAACCGCCGCCAGGCCGAGCGCGGCGAGAAGACCTTCGTCAATCCGCGCAACGCCGCCGCTGGCAGCATCCGCCAGCTCGACCCGGGCATCGCCGCCCGCCGCCCGCTGTCCTTCTTTGCCTATGGTCTGGGTGACAGCGCGGGCTGGACCTTGCCGGCTACGCACGCCGAGGTGCTCGACGCGATCGCCGCCTTCGGGGTGCCGGTGTGCGCGCACCGCGCGGTGGTACAGGGCGCAGCCGGGCTGGCCGCCTTTCACGCCCGCATTGCGGCGCTGCGCGACAGCCTGCCCTTCGACATCGATGGCGTGGTGTACAAGGTCAATGCGCTCGCGCTGCAGCAGCGCCTGGGCTTCGTCACCCGCGAGCCGCGCTGGGCGGTGGCACACAAGTACCCGGCGCAGGAAGCGCTGACGCTGCTGCGCGACATCGAGGTGCAGGTCGGACGCACCGGCGCACTGACCCCGGTGGCGCGGCTCGAGCCGGTGTTCGTCGGCGGCGTGACGGTGACCAATGCCACCTTGCACAACCAGGACGAGATCGACCGCAAGGATGTACGCATCGGCGACTGGGTCGTGGTGCGCCGCGCCGGCGACGTGATTCCCGAGGTGGTGGGGCCGGTGCTCGAGCGTCGCGTGGGGGATCTGCCGCGCTTTCGCCTGCTCGAGCGCTTCCCGAGCTGTCCGGTGTGTGGTTCGCATGTGGTGCGCGGCGAGGACGAGGCCGTGGCGCGCTGTACCGGTGGCCTGTTCTGCCCGGCACAGCGCAAGCAGGCGCTGCTGCACTTTGCCAGCCGTCGCGCGATGGACATCGAGGGCCTGGGCGACAAGCTGGTCGACCAGCTTGTCGACGCCGCCATCGTCAAGACGCCGGTGGACCTCTACCGGCTCGGCGTGCTGGCCCTGGCCAACCTCGAACGCATGGGCGAGAAATCAGCACAGAACCTGCTCGCCGCGATCGAGAAGAGTCGCTCGACCACGCTTGCCCGGTTCATCTTCGCACTCGGGATCCGCAACGTCGGCGAGGCGACGGCACGTGACCTCGCCCGCCATTTCGGCTCACTCGATGCGCTGATGGCGGCGGACGAGATGGCGCTGCAGCAGGTGCCGGACGTCGGGCCGATCGTGGCGCGCTCGATCGCCGAGTTCCTCGCCGAGCCGCACAACCGAGAGGTCATCGAACAGTTGCGCGCGGCTGGCGTGCACTGGGAGGAGGGCGGCCCAGCGCTGGCCCCTGCTGGCCTGTTCGCGGGCAAGACCTTCGTCCTCACCGGCACCCTGCCCAACCTGAGCCGCGACGAGGCTAAGGCGCTGATCGAGGCCCAGGGCGGCAAGGTCGCGGGCTCGGTATCGAAGAAGACCAGCTACGTGGTGGCCGGCGAGGAAGCCGGCTCCAAGCTCGCCAAGGCCGAGGAGCTCGGCGTTCCCATCATCGACGAGGCGGGCCTGCAAGCATTGCTCGCAGCCTGACGATGACCGGCCGGTCAGCACCCCCAGTTTTCTCTCACTAACCCCCTGACACCCCGGAGTGTGCGTCACATGAAAAAAGTCACCAAGGCCGTTTTCCCCGTCGCCGGC
Source organism: Thauera sp. (assembly GCF_035444905.1). Taxonomy (GTDB): domain Bacteria; phylum Pseudomonadota; class Gammaproteobacteria; order Burkholderiales; family Rhodocyclaceae; genus Thauera. The sequence continues at coordinate 43,781 of NZ_DAOMPS010000009.1, read as the reverse complement.
ATGGGCACGCGCTTCCTGCCTGCGACCAAGGCGAGCCCGAAGGAAATGCTGCCGATCGTGGACAAGCCGCTGATCCAGTATGCCGTCGAGGAGGCGGTGGCGGCCGGCATCACCGACATGATCTTCATCACCGGGCGCACCAAGCGCTCGATCGAGGACCACTTCGACAAGGCCTACGAGCTCGAGACCGAACTCGAGGCGCGCGGCAAGAAGGAGCTGCTCGAGATCGTGCGCAAGACCGTGCCGAAGGGCGTCAACTGCATCTACATCCGCCAGTCGGAGGCGCTCGGCTTGGGCCATGCGGTGATGTGCGCGAGCCACGTGGTCAGCGACGAGGCCTTCGCGGTGATCCTCGCCGACGACCTGCTCGACAACAAGGACGGCAAGTCGGTGCTCAAGCAGATGGTCGACGTGTACAACTACCACCGTTGCTCGGTGCTGGGCACCATGAACGTGCCGCGCGCGGAAACCCGCAGCTACGGCATCGTCAGCACCGAATCCGACAAGGGCCAGGTGCAGCGCATGACCGGCATCGTCGAAAAACCCAAGCCCGAGGACGCGCCGACGACCCAGGCCGTGGTCGGCCGCTACATCCTGACGCCGCGCATCTTCGATCACATCCGTGCGTTGAAGCCCGGCGCCGGCGGCGAGTACCAGCTCACCGACGCGATCGCCTCCCTGCTGAAGGAAGAGGCGGTGCTCGCCTTCCAGTTCGATGGCGTGCGCTACGACTGCGGCTCCAAGCTCGGCTACCTGAAAGCGACGATCGAGTTCGGCCTGCGGCACCCGGAAACCGGCGAAGATTTCGCGGCCTACCTTGCCGGGCGCTTCGGTGCCGAAGGCAAGCCGGCGAAGGCGGCCAAGTAAGGCCTTTCTCGCGCGTCGCGGCAGACTTGTGACGGGCGGCCTGCGGGTCGCCCGTTTTACATGGTCTTGAGGTATTCGATCAGGTCGGCCTTGTCCGGGGCGGGAAGGCTGGTGCCGAACGCGTGGCCACGGTTGCTGCCACCGCGGGCGGCAACGTCGTGCACGGTGCCGATGCGCTCGGCCTCGGCACCGTGGGTGACGAAGCCGACCCGGTCCGGATCGTAGACGTCGTAGCCGCGCCAGAAGGTGGTAGGCCGTTGCGCCGGCGGTTCGAGCAGGTCGCGCAGGGTCGGCACCGAGCCGTTGTGCAGGTAGGGCGCGCGCAGCCAGATGCCGTCGAGGAAGGCAGCGACGTAGCCGGTCAGCGGCGCCTCGACCAGGCCCGGGCGCTCGATGCCCATCCCGGCCACCACCGCATTCGCTTCGCGCGCGGCGCGTTCGTTCCAGGTGCCGATACGCTCCGGGCTGGTGCCGACCTCGGCAAGCGGGATCACCGTCCCGGTGCGTGCCGAGGCGTGGCAGCCGGCGCAGGTCGCCTCGAACACCTGCTTGCCGCGCGCAGCAGCGGCCGTGTCGATCGCGAACGGATACGGTGGCGCACGCTTTGCCGACACGTAGTCGATGAGCCAGCGCACCTGGCCGAGGAACTCGGCGTTGTCCTTGGGCGGCGCGCCGAGCAGGCCGAGCGCGGAGTCGATCACCACCGAGTACGCGTCGTGGCTGTCGCCGGCGAAGTTCATGCGCATGCCCTGGTCGGCGCGGTACTTGCCGAGGTTCCATAGCGAAGGCATGTCGGTCGGGCCGAAACTGTCGTCCATCGGCCAGCGGATCATGAAGTACTTGGTCAGATTCATCGCATCGTCGCGGCCGCGGCCCCAGGGCGGGAAGTCGTCGCGGTACAGCCAGGCGAATTGCTGTTCGCGCTCGAGCAGGCGTTTGCGCGTGATCGGGATGATCACGAGGCGATAGAGCAGGCGGTCGATGACCGACAGGTCGGTGACCAGGTTGATCTCGGCCATCAGGTTGTCGGCGTTGAAGCGTGGGTCCTTGGCGCAGTCGACCAGGAAGCGGAAGAAGGCCCACAGGTTCAGCGTGTGATTGGGGCCGGTGGGCACGAAAGTCGGCGCCGCATCGGCCTGGGTGCGGTAGCTCGTGGTGTGGCAGGACGCGCAGTTGTTGGCCACGCGTGGAAAACCCACCACCTTCTTCGAGAACCCGACGGGCAGCTCCTGGCCTTCCTCCCACACCACGCCGAAGGCGGCGTAGCCGCCCGGGCCCGGTAGCTTGTCGGGAAACATCCGCGGCAGCACGTAGAAGATCCAGTAGGGGATGCCGGCATCGCGCTCGGCGCCGATCGAGCCGTACTTGAAGCGCATGTCGGGATCACGGGTGATCCATTCCGGCTGCGGCTCCTCGCGGAAGAACTTGTACCAGGCGAAGGCGCCGCCGGCGGCGCCGAGCGCGAGCAGCACCAGCAGGCCGACCAGCAGGCTGCGGCCGCGGTTGCGGCGCCGGGCTAGGACCGGGGCCGGGCGCGTCCCCGGATTTGTGCAGGGGGCGGATTTCATGGCGGCACTCCTCGCATCAGAAGGTCTTCAGGTACTCGACCAGCGCATCCTTGTCCGCGGCCGGCAGATCGGTGCCATAGGCCGGCCCTTCGTGACCGGCGTTGCCGTTGCCCGGCAGCCTGGCGTCGAACAGGAAGCGCTCGGCCATGTTGCCGGGCGTGCCGGTGGTCGCGTCACATAGCGCGAGGTCGGCGGCGCTGGCAAAGCCGACGCGCACCGCGTCGATCAGCGTGTTGCCGCGCACGAAGCAGCGCGGGCGCGCGCCGGATGGTTCGAGCAGATCGCGCAGCGTAGGCACCGAGCCGTTGTGCAGGTAGGGCGCACGCAGCCAGATGCCGTCGAGCGGCATGTTGGCGTAGCCCCGCGTCTTGCGGAAATGCTGGAAGCGATGCGGATAGCCGGCGTAGAGGGTGGCCTGATTGAGCGCCAGATCGCGGGTGTAGGAATCGAGCCGGGCGGGGTCGGTGGCAATCTGCGCGATCGGCGTGACGTGGCCGACCTTCGCTCCGGCGAAGTCGCTGCCGCTGGCACCGTGGCAGTCGGCGCAATAGCGTGCGTAGAGCGCGCCGCCGCGTGCGGCGAGGGTGGTGTCGATGGGCAGCGGCCAGGCGGGCGGGGCGAGGTCGAGCAGCCAGGCCTCGACCCGGGCGATTGCGGCGAGGTCGATGGTCGGTGGCGTGGTGCCTGTGCCGAAGGCCGCACTCTTGTTGCGTTCCTCGGTGTGGGTGTTGTTGCCGTCCCAGTGCAGTTCCATGCGTTCGCCGTCGTCGCGTTGCATGCGCTTGCGCTGGTTCCAGATCGAGGGAAAGTCCGAGGCGCCGAGGCGCTCGTAGGTGGGCAGTTGCGCCACCGGAAAGTTGAACAGCACCTTGGCGGCGTTGAAGGTGTCGACCCGCCCCGGCCCCCACGGGGGCTGATCGAACACGAAGGCGAAGCGCCCGCGCAGCATGAGCAGGCGTTCGCGCATCAGCGCGATCGCCACCGGATAGACGAGGTAGCGATCGACGAGCCCGAGCCCGCCGCTCAGGCGCTCGATCTCGGGCACGATGAATTCTCGCGAGAAGCTCGGGCCGGCAGCGCATTCGAAGAAGAAGCGCTGGAAGGCACGAATGTCGAAACGGTGGGCGGGCATGCCGACGATCAGGCGCGGCGGCGCTTCCGGGGTGTCGCGCACGAGGCCGGTGTGGCAGGCGGCGCAGTTGAGGAACACGCGGTCGATGCCGAGGTGGCGCCGCTTCGACACACCGACCGGCAAGTCGCGGCCGTCCTCGAAGATGAAGCCGAGCGACCGGTAGCCGGGACCGGGCAGGTGTTCGGCGCACACGGTCGGCAAGGCCTGCCAGATCCAGTACGGGAAGCCCGACTCGCGCTCGCCGCCGGTCGAGCCGTACTTGAAGTGTTCCACCGGGTCGGCATGGGTCACTGGCTCGTCCGGCACGAAGCGCACGAGCGCGTAGCCGCCACCGAGCAGGATCAGCAGCCAGGGCAGCAGGACGAGGACCCGCAGCAGCGTGCGCGCGAGGCGGGCGCGAGGCGGGCGGGGGGCGGATTCGGGCGTGTTCACGGTGACCTCGGATCTGCAGTGCGGTGCGATGCCGCTTGGCTGATCACCCTGTCGGCATGCGGCAGGGGGCGAGCGTGGTGTAGGGGTGGGCAAGCACGTCCTCGCCGGGCGCGCCCCGCGCCTGCAGCAGGCGCTCCAGCAGGTCGCGCATCGCGGCCATGTCCGGCGACTGCAGGAAGGCCGCCGCATGTGCTGCAGCGGGCGGCGGCATCGGGGTCTTCGGGCGGGCGGCGGGCGGCAGGCGGTTCATCTCGAGCCGATAGCGCATGCGTTGTGCGCAAGTTGCGAGGTTGGCGCGCACGCGCGCCTCGTCGCCATGCAGGAAGCCGGGCGGGAAGGCGGTGTTCTCGGCGTGGCACTGGCTGCACTGGCGCAGGAAGGGCTGCAGGTCGGCGGGCCAGTGCAGCGTGCGCGACTGGGCGAGGTCGGCCGGCTGCGGGGGCGCGGGCGCTGCCGCGGGTGGGGGGGCCGGAACGTCGTCACCGAGCCCGCGCAGCAGCGGCGCGAGGAGGGCCATGCGGCGCGCCGGACCCGCCGTCAGGGCGTCGTCCTGTCCGGCCAGGTTGGCCTGTGCGAGCGCATCGACGGCAGGCCCGAGCGGTTGCAGGTCATCGACGAGCTCCAGGCCTGCAGTGACCGTGTCGGCGGCGTTGGACCAGGCCGCCGCGTCGCCGCCGAGCTCGCCGCCGTCAAGCCGCAAGGCGGTGATGGCCTCCCCGGTGCTGGCGCGGACCGGACCGCCCCGTCGGGTGGCGAGGGTGAAACGGAGCGACGAGCCGGATGGCTCGGCGTGGGGCGCGGAGATCGCCAGTGCCACACCGGTGAGCGCGCGCGATCCGGGCAGCTCGAGACGGTCCACGATGCCGTCGGCGATGCGCTTGTCGTCGAGCCTGATTCGCGCCTGCAGGCGCAGCTCGGGGCCGCCTGCACAGTCGAGGTCCGCCCGCATTGCGCTGGCGATCCGGCGCAGGGTGCAGGTCAGGTCGATCTTCCGCGCCCTGGGCTGCGGCATGCGTGCAAGCGCGCGCTCGATCAGTGCAAGGTCGGCGCGCGAGAACAGCTCGCCGAGCAGGCGGATGAAGCGCGCCACATCGCCAGCGTCGCGCCCGCGCCAGTGCTCGAGCGGCGGGCGCAGCGCGAGCGGATCGAAGGCGGTGGGAATGTCGGCATAGCGCACGAGCTCGGCGTCGGTGGGCGGCGCAATGCCGCCCTCGATGCCGGCGAAGGGTTGGCGGTTGGGCACTTGCGGATCGGGAATGACGAGCCCGTCGGGCCAGCGCGCCTGCCAGCTGGCGAGCAAGGGCTCGACCAGGCGTTGGCTGACGTCGGCGCTCGCGATCGTGGCTGCGCCGCCAACGAGGCGCTGGCGCAGCGCCTGCAGCAGGGCTTGCGCACGACAGTCGATGCTGGCCTGCGCGGTGGCCAGGGCGCAGCCCTCCTGCCACAGGCGCTGGGCGACGGCGAGGCGATTCGCAGCGGCGGTGGCGGCGTCGATCGCTTCCGGCACATCGACGCCGTGACGCCAGGGCAGGCCCTGATAGTCGAGTCCGGTCGCGGCAAGGCGGGCGGCGACCGGGGGGCTGGCGCTGGTCTCATCCCACGACGGGCGCGAGAAGATCGGTGCCGCGTTCTGATGGCAGGCGAGGCAGAGCGTGCGGTTGGCGGGCACCACTCGCGGTGTCGCCCCGGCACGGTAGTCGAACACGAGCTGGAACTCGAAGCGGCCCGCGTCCTCGTTGTAGCTGATCACCTCCAGTGCCTCGGCGCGCTCGTGGTGGGCGAGATAGAGCCGGTCCTTCAGGTAAAGGTGGCCGGCTGGCGCGTTGGTCACCGGTTCGCCCGTGACTGCCGCCACCACGCGTGGAAAGCGGAAGGCGTCGACGTCGCCGGCGGCGTGGCGCTGCAGCGAGCGCCCGAGCGGGATCAGCACGATGGCCAGCCCCCCGTTCGGGGCCTCGCCATCGAGCTGCGCGCGCACGCGCTGCAGCAGGGCCGGAAACGGGAAGGGCACCTGCGGGGTGCCGTCGGCCTCGCGTTCGAGCAGACGATCGAACAGCGAAGGGCCCGGCTGCGGCAGGCTGCGGTCGACGTCCGCGGCAACTGAAGGCGCGGCGAGCGTACTGCCAAGCAGCGCGACCAGCAGCACCGGAAGCAGGCAGAGAGGGCCGGAGCGCGCCCCGGAGAGAGGGGCCAAGAGAGGGCGATGCAGGCTCGAGCACAGGTTCATGCGCCTTCTCCTGCGCAATCTTCCGGGCCGCGGAGGCAGCCGCTGCCCGGAAAACCACGCACGGCTCGTCCTCAGCCACCGCCTGCCGCCGCGGCGATCAGACGCTTCTGGGTGCCGCCCCAGCAGTCCTGATCGACCTGGCCGGTCTTCAGAAAGGCGTCCCGGCCGGCCGCAATCATCTCCGCGTTGTAGAGCACGAAGTTCACCACGAAGGCGCGGTCCATATAGGCCCGGCCGAGGTAGAAGCCGGGATACACCATGCGGATCTCATCGCGGATCGCGAAGCCGTTGCGTCCGGCGAGCAGGTCGGGCATGCGCCGGTAGCCCGGCAGTTCGTCGGTGAAGGCGTAGTCGATGATGATGGACTCGCGCCGGCCGTCGAGCAGGCTCTGTCCGCAGTAGAGCTTTGCCGGGAACAGCAGCCACTGGTCCTTGCCGCCGACATGCACCTTCTGCAGCGGCGCCTCCGCACTCTCCTCGACGAGGCCGAGTTTGCGCAAGCTGGTGAGGTCCTCGATGCGGTTACGCAGCAATCGCTCGTCGCGGTAGAAAACCTTGCCCTTCCACAGCACCTCGCCGATCAGGTCGAGCTTGCTGCCCGCCACGTTGACCAGCAGCCCCTTCAGGCCGCCGCCGGCGATCTCGGACAGGCGCAGCTTGCCGCTGCCGCCGCGCGGGAAGAACAGGTCGCCTTCGAACGCGCCGTCGGGGATCGGTCCGGCGCTCAGGCGGGCATAGATCTGGTCGACCTGTTCCTGATCGAGGCGCGCGATGTTCTGCGGCGTGATCTTGTACAGGTCGGCTGTCGACAGCGGATGGCGATGCTCGAGCCAGGCGAAATCGGGTTTGCCGGCATAGCCCTCCGTGTGCTGGGCGAAGGCGATCTCCGGCGGATCGTCCTCGTCGTCATCGAACAGGCCGCATCCGGATAGCGCCACGGTGGCTAGCATGCAGGCGGCCAGCGCCCTGACTGGCCCGTGCGAGATCCTTGTCATGATGAAGTCCCCCCGTGCTCAAAGCGTTGCGAGGAAGGCGATCAGCGCGTTCTTGTCGGCTTCGGACAAGTCCTCGCCAAAGCGGTGGCCCTCGTTCTCGACCTCGGCGGTGCAACTGCTGTACACCTGCTTGATCAGGTAAGGCCGTGCGCGCAAGGCCTCGACCAGGCCGTTCGGCTTGCCGGTCACTTCCTGGGCGACCGCCTTGAGGTCGGCGAGCACCTTCTTGCCGGTCTCCTTGCCCAGGCGCGCGTTGAGGCTGCGTTCGAGTTCGTCGGCTGCGGTCTTGGCGCGCACCAGATCGACGATGAAGGCCTTGTGCTGGAAGTTGCCCAGCGTGCCGGCGGTGACGCCGCGCCCGTCGATCTCACTCGGGATCGTCAGCTCGAAGCCGAGCAGCCTTTCCTTGTCGGTGCCATCCCACAGCCGCGGGCCGACGCGCAGGGTCACGTCCTCGTTGAGCAGCGTCACCTTGGGGATGCGCTGTGCCGGATTGAGCAGGGCCTGCATCGACAGCGTGTACAGCTTGAGTCGCCCTTCGACGCTCGGGTCGTACTCGAAGCAGGCGGGCTGGCGTTCGGCGGGCAGCAGCTTGACGTTGCTCGCGTCGACATAGCGCGGACGCTGGGCATAGAAATCGTTGGCGGCGTTTTTCGGCTTGCCGCAGAGTTCGGGCCCGAGTGCGTTGTTGTGCAGGAAGGGGGCGTGCGCCCACAGGTTCACCAGCGAGATGTTGCGGTAGTGGCCGCGGCCACCGTCGCCGGCCTCCTTGACGTTGGGGTCGGGCGGCTGCGCGCGCAGGGTCTCCGAGCCGTACTCCTGCCAGACGTGGCCGGCCATGTGGTTCGAGTGCAGGGCGCGACAGCGGAAGGTGCCGACCTCGGACACCGCGGTGGGGCCATCGTTGCCCAGCCAGTCCTCACGCAGGCCGGTCTTGAGGTCGAGCTTGTGGAAGTCGAGGCCGGCAAGCTGGCCGGTCGCGGCCTCGGGCTGACTCGAGTGGCAACGCGCGCAGCCGTTGGCGAACACTTCGCGGCCGCGGGCGACCGCGCCCGGGCCGAAGTCGCGTTCGAGATCGGCGATCAGGTCCTGGTCGGTGTAGCGCGCGCCGGGGTCGGCGGCACGGAGCATGTTCTCGCGTGCATCGCGCAGGTCGGTGGCATGGCCCTCGGCCGACATGAAGAAGTCGAGGATGTTCGCCAGGCGGTCTTCGATCGCACGGAAGTTCGGGCAGTCGCGCCGGCACTGGCCGATGTCGAAAGGCGTCTGGCCGAAGCCGCGTTGCTGCGGGTCGAGCTGGCGCAGGTCGGCGAGGTGATTCACCCAGCACTGCTCCGAGCACGAGCCGATGTTGAAGTAGACGCGCTGGATGGCCTCGAGCGCGCCGATCGAGTCCTCGCCGCCCTTGAGGATGTGGTGCACGGTCTCCTTCTGTAGCGACTTCTCCCAGCACTTGCCGTCGCGGCCGGGCTCGCACCAGCATTTCGCCTCGTCGGCGCCCTTGGCGCAGGCGGCCGTCTTGCGCCACTTGATCACCGACTCGTTGGCGAAGGTCGGGCGCTTGGCGAGGTTGATCAGCGCGTTGATGGTGCCGGGGTTGTTGACCTGGTCGGTCGGAATCGCCGAGGTGTCGCTGGTCCCCGGCCTGGCATGGGCGAACATCTGCCATTCGAGCGTGTTCGACGCCATGCCCGAGACCATGATCTCGGAGACGCGGGTGTATTGGTTGCCCACCAGCCCCTTGATGTTCTCCCACGCCGGATGCGCCGGGTCGGCCGGCGGGTTGACCGGATCGAAGGCGATGTGGCAGGAACCGCAGGAGGTACCGATCAGGAAGGGCGGCTCGATCGCGCCGTCCTGAAGGTGGGAGCGCGCTGCCTCGCCGTGCCCGCCGGCGGCGGCGATCGGCCGGTTATAGCCTTCCCAGGTGCCGGTGCTGCCGTTGAGCCTGAGCCAGGCTTCGCGGTCGAAGCGGGGGTTGGGAAACTTGCGTATGCCGAGCGCGCCGGTCGAGGTGCCGAAACGCAGGTCGCAGGCGTCGTGGCGCTGGTCGGCAGGCCCATGCACATCGCCGGCCGCGAGCGGCGCGTCGCGGAAGTCGCAGGCCGGGTCGCGGTAGCCGCTGCGTCCGACATAGGTGAGGAGTTCCTCGTCGCCCGGACACCAGTCGAGGCCGTAGGTCTCATCCAGGCTCTTTGCCGGACAGTCGGGACTGCCGGGCACGCAGCAGGCCGGATCGTTGATGATGCCCCAGGCGCGGAAGCGGTCGCCGCGCTCGTCGCTGCGCAGCACGCGGAACCAGTCGATCAACACGCCGACGCGTTGCTGGAACACGTAGGTGTGGAAACGCTCATTGCCCGCGGTGGCCTTGAACCAGATCAGCCGTCCGGCGCATTCGGACGCGTTCAGCCCTTCCCTGGCGCACGCTTCGTAGTACGGGAGGTCCTGGGCATGAACCTTCGTCGGCGTCGCCGCGGCTGCGGTCGCGGGGGTGTCGGCAAAGGCGACGGGGGGTGGCCAGGCGAGCATGGCGGCGATGAGGGCGATGGCCGCCAACAGCACCTGCGATGATGGGCGCATCATGATCGTTCTCCTGCACGGTTCGAGCGGCAGGGACGAAGGCGCCCGCGTCGGGACGCCCGCAGGGACGCGCTGTGAAGATCCGCGGGCACGACTTCACCCCGTTCTGCACTTTGCGCAGCGACGCTCTCTGTCGGTTCCGGGCGCGCATTACCGCGTGTCCGCGGCGCGCGCTCCATTCATTTGTGGTACTTCCGTGATAGCAGGAAAGCCGGCATTTGCAAACCGCGCAAGGCGCTCATGCGCAGTGCCGGGAGCGCAGAAAACAAGACGCCCCGCGGGCAGAGCCGGCGGGGCGTTTCCTGTTCGGACAACTTGCAATCAGGCGGCGTCGGCCTTGGCTGCACGCTTGCGGTCGGTTTCCTTCAGGTGGCGCTTGCGCAGGCGGATGCTCTTCGGGGTGATCTCGACCAGCTCGTCGTCGGCGATGAACTCGATCGCCGACTCCAGCGTCAGCGCGATCGGCGGAATCAGGCGCACTGCTTCGTCGGTGCCCGAGGCACGCACGTTGGTGAGCTGCTTGCCCTTGATCGGGTTCACCACGAGGTCGTTGTCACGCGTGTGGATGCCGATGATCATGCCCTCGTACAGCGCGTCGCCCGGGCTCACGAACATGCGGCCGCGATCCTGCAGGTTCCACAGCGCGTAGGCCACGGCGTCACCGTCGTTCTGCGAGATCAGCACGCCGTTGCGGCGCTCGGCCATCTGGCCGGCCATCGGGCCGTAGTCGTCGAACACGTGGCTGGCCAGTCCGGTGCCACGCGTCATGGTGAGGAACTCGCCCTGGAAGCCGATCAGGCCGCGCGCCGGGATGCGGTATTCGAGGCGCACGCGGCCCTTGCCGTCCGGCTGCATGTCCTGCAGTTCGCCGCGGCGACGGCCGAGCTCTTCCATGACGCCGCCCTGGTGGTCTTCCTCGACGTCGACGGTGAGCAGCTCGTAGGGCTCGCACTTGACGCCGTCGATTTCCTTGTACACCACGCGCGGCCGGCCGACCGCCAGCTCGTAGCCTTCGCGGCGCATGTTCTCGAGCAGGATGGTGAGGTGCAGTTCGCCACGGCCGGACACTTCGAACACGTCCGAGTCGCCGGTGAAGGTCACGCGCAGGGCGACGTTCTTGAGCAGTTCCTTCTCCAGACGCTCGCGGATCTGGCGGCTGGTGACGAACTTGCCCTCGCGCCCGGCGAGCGGCGAGGTATTGACCATGAAGTTCATCGTCAGCGTCGGCTCATCGACCGCGATCGGCTTCATGCCCTCGAGGCAGTTGGGGTCGCACAGCGTGACGCCGATATTGACCTGCTGGATGCCTGAGATCAGCACGATGTCGCCCGCTTCGGCGACCTCGGCCGGCGAGCGCTCGAGGCCCTTGAAGGTGAGGATCTGGCTGATCTTGCCCTTGCCGCGGTTCTCGTCGCCGTACATGACGACCACTTCCTGGTTGGGACGCACGCGGCCGCGCTTGATGCGGCCGATGCCGAGCTGACCCATGTAGGTCGAGTAGTCGAGCGAGCAGACCTGCATCTGCAGCGGGCCGTCGGCATCGACTTCGGGGGCGGGGACGTGCTTGAGGATGGCTTCGAACAGCGGACGCATGTCGCTGCGCTCGTCCTCGAGGTTCTCCACCGCGAAGCCGTTGAGACCCGAGGCGTAGATGACCGGAAAGTCGAGCTGCTCGTCGGTGGCGCCGAGCTTGTCGAAAAGATCGAAGGTGTGGTTGATGACCCAGTCGGGGCGCGCGCCCGGACGATCGATCTTGTTGATGACGACGATCGGCTTCAAGCCCAGTGCGAGCGCCTTGCGCGTCACGAAGCGGGTCTGCGGCATCGGGCCCTCGACCGCATCCACCAGCAGCAGCACGCTGTCGACCATCGACAGCACGCGCTCGACCTCGCCGCCGAAGTCGGCGTGGCCCGGGGTGTCGACGATGTTGATGTGGGTGTCGCCGTACTGGATGGCGCAGTTCTTCGACAGGATCGTGATGCCACGTTCCTTCTCGATGTCTCCCGAGTCCATGACGCGTTCGGCGACCTGCTGGTTGTCGCGGAACGTGCCGGACTGGCGCAGCAGTTGGTCGACGAGGGTGGTCTTGCCGTGGTCGACGTGGGCGATGATGGCGATGTTGCGGATGGCGCGGGACATGGAGGCGGGAAGTCTTTGAAAGGGCAAGAAGTCTACCACGGGCTGCGGCGCCGCAACATGGAATTCTCGAGTCGCGCCAGCGCCCATGCTAGAATCGCGCGCCCTCAACGCGGAGCCCGGTGCAATGCTTGCGATCATCGGTGGTAGTGGACTCACCCAGCTGTCGAACATGGAGACCCTGCGCCGGGAAGTGGTGCGAACACCCTATGGCGAGCCCTCCGGTGCGCTGGTGTTCGGGCGCATGTGCGAGGAGCCGGTGGTGTTCCTGGCGCGCCATGGCTTCGGCCACACCATTCCGCCGCACCGCGTGAATTACCGCGCCAACATCTGGGCACTGAAGGAGGCGCGCGTCACGGGCATCGTGTCGGTGGCCTCGGTGGGCGGCATTCGTGCCGACCTCGCGCCGGGCACGCTGGTGGTGCCGCACCAGATCATCGATTACACCTGGGGCCGCAGCAGCACCTTCTTCGACGGCGGCGACAGCGCGGTGAAGCACATCGATTTCACCCACCCCTACGACGAGGACCTGCGCCGGCGCCTGCTCGCCGCGATTGCAGCAGCCGGGGACGTGGCCATCGATGGGGGCGTGTATGCGACCTCACAGGGGCCGCGCCTCGAGACCGCCGCGGAGATCGACCGCTTCGAGCGCGACGGTGCCGACCTGGTCGGCATGACCGGCATGCCCGAGGCGGCGCTCGCGCGCGAGCTCGATCTGCCCTACGCGGCGATCAGCGTCGTCGTCAATTACGCCGCCGGCCGGGCCTCGAGCGCGGACGGCATCGTCTTCGGCGACATCGAGTTGGTGCTGCAGGCCTCGATGGCGCGCGTGCGCAAGGTGCTCGAATGCCTGTGCAAGGTCTGACAATCCTGGGTCCGGGAATCGTTTGAGGCGCAATACATGAAACGTCTGGAAGCCGCCTTCGAGCACGTGTTGTTCACCAGCCGCTGGCTGATGGCGCCGGTGTACTTCGGCCTCGTGCTGGCGATGGTGCTGTTGCTGGTGAAGTTCGGCAAGGAGATCGTCCATCTGTTCTCCAACATCGGCACGGCGAGCGGGGGAGACCTCATCATCGGCGTGCTGTCGCTGGTCGACATTGCGCTGATCATGAACCTGCTGATCATCATCATGTTCAGCGGCTACGAGAACTTCGTCTCGAAGATGGAGGATCTGCACAGCCACCGTGACCGCCCCGACTGGATGGGACACATCGGCTTCTCCGACCTCAAGATCAAGCTGTTCGGCTCGATCGTCGCGATCTCCGGTATCGAACTGCTCAAGGGCTTCATGAACGTCGCCAACCTGAGCGATCGCCACCTCGCCTGGATGGTCGGCATCCACCTCACCTTCCTGTTCTCGGGCCTGCTCTACGCGGCCATGGACAGACTTGCCGGCAAGGGCCACTGAGCGCGCGGCGTCGCCGCACGCGGGCGGGCTTCAGACCTGCAGGGCCTCGAGCAGCTCGCGCTCGATCTTCAGCACCTGGGCGTCCTGCGCCAACACCTGGCCGGTGAGCAGGAAGGTGTCCTCGACGCGCTCGCCCAGCGTGGCGATCTTGGCCGTGTGCAGTCGGATGCCATGCGCCGCCAGCACCGAGGCGACATCGAAAAGCAGGCCGGGACGGTCGGCGGCGGTCAGCGACAGGACGTAATGGCGGCCGGCCTCGTCGGCGCGAATGCTGACCTGCGGGCTGATCGGGAAATGCTTGACCTGGCGCGACATGCGCCCGCGCGCGGGCCGCTCGGGCGCGCCCGCTTGCAGCAGGCGGGCGCTCAGCTCGTGCTCGATCAGGTTGACGATGTCGCGGTAGGCGGCCTGCTGGCCGGGATCCTGCAGCATGAAGCTGTCGAGCGCGAAGCCGTGGCGGGTGGTGTGCACCTTGGCGTCGAGAATGGTGAAGCCCATGCGCCCGAAGAAGCCGGTCAGGCGCACGAACAGATCCTTCTGGTCGCGGGTGAATACCATCACCTGCACGCCATCCTCGTCTTCGGCCACGCGCGCCTTGACGATCGGCTCGGCCGACTCGGTGCGGTAGTACAGGACCCGCGTATGCCAGGCGATCTCCTCGGCCGAATGACGCATGAAGTACACCGGATCGAGCTGCTCCCAAAGCGCGTCCTCGACGCCGGGCCGCAGGCCGTGGTAGCGGAGCAGGCGGCGGGCATCCTCCATACGGTCGTCCAGGCCCAGCGCCTCCTGCGGCGTAGCGCCGCGCAACAGGCGCTGGGTGGCGAAGAACAGATCCTCGAGCAGCTTGCCCTTCCAGCCGTTCCAGACCTTGGGGCTGGTGCCGCGCACGTCGGCGTGGGTGAGCAGGTAGAGGGCGGTCAGACGGCGTTCGTCGCCGACGGTGTTGGCGAAGCGCTCAATGACCTCGGGATCGGAAGTGTCTTCCTTCTGCGCCACGCGCGACATCGTGAGGTGGTGCTCGACCAGCCAGACGACCAGCGCGGTATCCTGGGCGGCAAGCTCGTGCTGCACGCAGAACTCGCGCGCGTCGGCCATGCCGAGGCGCGAGTGGTCGCCGCCACGGCCCTTCGCGATATCGTGGAAGAGGGCGGCGATGTAGAGCAGCCAGTGGCGCTCGAAGCTGATGATGAGTCGCGTCATCAGCGGGTACTCGTGCGCGTGCTCGCCCATCGTGAAGCGGCGCATGTTGCGCAGCACCATGAGGATGTGCTGGTCCACCGTATAGACGTGGAACAGGTCATGCTGCATCTGGCCGACGATGCGCCGCCAGGGCGGGATGTAACGCGACAGGATGCCGTATTCGTTCATGCGCCTGAAGCTGTGCACGATGCCGCGCTTTTGCTGCAGGATCTGCAGGAACAGCGCGCGATGCGCGGGATTGGCGCGAAAGGCGGCATTGACCCGGTTGCGGTTGATCCACAGCGCGCGCAGCGTACGGGCGGTCATGCCCTTCAGCTCGGAGCGCTGCTGCAGCAGCAGGAAGCACTCGAGCAGGGTCGAGGGGCTGCGCTCGAAGACGTCCTCGTGGCGGATGTCGAGCAGTTCGCGCACGACCTGGAAGTGCGCGTTGACGATGATCGCCGCCCCACGGTCGGGGAAGATCACGCTGCCGTAGTTCTGCAGCAGCACTGTGTTGAGCTGCATCACCATCTTGGCGGTGACGTAGTAGCGCTGCATCAGCACCTCGGAGGCGCGCCGGGTGGCGCTGGCCTCGATGCCGAGGATGCGGGCGAGCTTCTCCTGGTGGTCGAACAGCAGGCGGTCCTCGGAGCGCCCGGTGAGGTAGTGCAGGCGGATGCGCAGGTGCTGCAGGAAGCGCTCGACGTTGCGCAGCTCGCCGGCCTCGCTGCCGGTGATCAGGCGACGGCGGGCGAGGTCGCGCCAGTTGCGCCCCAGCCCGGCGGCACGCGCGATCCACCCCAGCATCTGCAGGTCGCGCAGGCCGCCGGGGCTTTCCTTGCAATTGGGCTCGAGGGCGTAGGGCGTCTCGTTGAAGCGGGCGTAGCGCTGCTCCTGTTCGAGCAGCTTCGCCTTGTAGAAGCTGCGGGCGTCAAGTGCCTCGCCAAAGCGCGCAGCGAGCTCGGCGAAAAGCACCGCGTTGCCGGCCAGCAGGCGGGCCTCGAGCAGGCTGGTCTGCACGGTGATGTCGTCGCTGGAGGCGACCAGGCATTCGTCGACGGTGCGTACCGCGTGGCCGATCTCCAGGCCCATGTCCCACAGCGCGCCGACCAGGCTGGACAGCCGCGACTGCAGTGCCGCGTCGGCCGCGGCAGGGAGCAGTATCAGCAGGTCGACGTCGGAGGCCGGATACAGCTCGCCGCGCCCATAACCACCGACGGCCACCACGGCCGCATCGGCCGGCATGCCGCAGTCCGCCCACAGGCGGCCGATTTCCTCGTCGACCAGGGCAGCGCGTCCCTTGAGCAGGTTTGCCGTCTGCGGTCGCGCCTCGTACTCGGCGCGCAGGCGCGCCATGCCTTCGCCCAGCCGTTTGCGGGCTGCGGCAGCAAGTGGCTGCAGCGCTTGGGTGAGGACGTCGTTCATGGCGCGCAGGGGGCTCAGTGCGTGGTGGCGAGGCGCTCGGCGACGAGCGCCGGTGGCGGCGGCGCCTTGGCGGACACGGTCAGCACCTCGACACCGCTGTCGGTGACCACGACCGTGTGCTCCCATTGCGCCGACAGGCTGCGGTCCTTGGTCACGATGGTCCAGCCGTCGGGCAGTTCCGAGATGGCGGCCTTGCCGGCGTTGATCATGGGCTCGATGGTGAAGATCATTCCGGGCTTGAGCTCGGGGCCGGTGCCGGCCTTGCCGTAGTGCAGCACCTGCGGCTCCTCGTGGAACTTGCGCCCGATGCCGTGGCCGCAGAACTCGCGTACCACCGAGAATCCGCTGCCTTCGGCGTGCTTCTGGATCACTGCGCCGATGTCGCCAAGGCGGCCGCCGGGCTTCACCGCGGCGATGCCCAGCCACATGCATTCGTAGGTGATCTGGGTGAGGCGCCGGGCAATGATGCTCGCCGCCGAATCGCCCCCGACCAGGAACATGCGGCTGGTGTCGCCGTGGAAGCCGTCCTTGATCACCGTGATGTCCAGATTGACGATGTCGCCCTTCTTGAGCGCCTTGTCGCCGGGCACGCCATGGCAGACCTGATGGTTCACCGAGGTGCAGATCGACTTCGGGTAGGGGGAGTAGCCCGGCGGGGCATAGTTGAGCGGTGCCGGCACGGTGTGCTGCACGTTCACCATGTAGTCGTGGCACAGGCGGTCGAGCTCGGCCGTGGTCACACCGGGCTTGACGAAGGGCTCGATGTAGTCGAGCACCTCGGCAGCGAGGCGGCAGGCCACGCGCATGTGTGCGATTTCTTCTGGGGTCTTGATGATGATGCTCATTGTCCTTGTACTGCGCGGGGGCTGGTAAAGGCTTCAAGGCTATCGCAAGCGCCCCCGGCGGGCAAACCTGACGCATTGCGAGCCTTGAGAAAGCGCGATGACGCATGCTAATATCGCGGGCTTGTCTGTCTTGGCAGGCAAAATCCGCACGTCCTGCAGTAAAGGGTCCGCCGGGATGGTGTCGACGCAAGCCTCGAAATTCGGGGGTGTCGGCCGTCAGGGTGGCGTGGTTGTGCTTCGATCCCGCTCCGCGATGGAGGTCGGTGGAACGCGGCGCATCTGCAGGGCGGAGGTATAACCCTTTGATCAGTTTGGAGTTTCAAATGTCCGTCACAATGCGTCAGATGCTGGAAGCCGGCGTCCACTTCGGTCACCAGACCCGCTTCTGGAATCCGCGCATGGCCCCCTACATTTTCGGCCAGCGCAACAAGATTCACATCGTCAACCTCGAGAAGACGATGGCGAAGTACAACGAAGCCATCGACTTCGTGCGCAAGCTCGCCGCCAACCGCGGCAACATCATGTTCGTCAGCACCAAGCGCCAGGCGCGCGAGATCATCGCCGAGGAAGCGCAGCGCGCCGGCATGCCCTACGTCGATGAGCGCTGGCTCGGCGGCATGCTGACCAACTTCAAGACCGTCAAGCAGTCGATCAAGCGCTTGAAGGAAGTCGAGGCGATGATGGAGGACGGCTCGGTCGAGCGCCTGTCCAAGCGCGAAGCGCTGACCGTGCGCCGCGAGCTGGACAAGCTGCAGAAGTCGATCGGCGGCATCAAGGACATGGGCGGCCTGCCCGATGCGCTGTTCGTGATCGATGTCGGCTACCACAAGATCGCCATCACCGAGGCGCAAAAGCTCGGTATCCCGGTCGTCGCCGTGGTCGATACCAACCACTCGCCCGAAGGCGTGGACTATGTGATCCCGGGTAACGATGACTCTTCGCGCGCCATCCGTCTGTACGCCCGTGGCGTGGCCGACGCCGTGCTGCAGGGCCGCAGCCAGGTGCTGCAGGAAATCGTCGATGCCGGCGGCGACGAATTCGTCGAGGTCGAGGAAGACGGCACGCAGGAACAGGCCTGATCCGCAGAATACGGGGCCCGCGAGGCCCCTTTTGCACTCTGCAACAGACATCCTCGGATCGCAGCATCGCGCACCATGTGCCGCGACTGCGGTCCGATACCGAACATCCAACGGGAACATTCAGGAGCTAGCATGGCGGAAATCACCGCGAGCATGGTCAAGGAACTGCGCGAGAAGACCGACGCGCCGATGATGGAATGCAAGAAGGCGCTGACCGAAGCGGCCGGCGACATGGACAAGGCCGAAGAGATCCTGCGCGTCAAGCTCGGCAACAAGGCCTCCAAGGCCGCCGCACGCGTCACCGCGGAAGGCATCGTCGGCACCTTCCTGTCGGCCGACGGCAAGCTCGCCGCGATGGTCGAGCTCAACTGCGAAACCGACTTCGTCGCCAAGAACGACGACTTCATCGGCCTTGCCGCCCAGCTCGCCGAACTCATCGCGCAGAAGAACCCGGCCGACGTCGCCGCGCTGTCCGCACTCGAGATCGGCGGCCAGAGCGTCGAGGCGATCCGCACCGCGCTGGTGGGCAAGATCGGCGAGAACATGAGCATCCGCCGCTTCGCCCGCATCGAGGCGAAGGGCCAGGTCGCGAGTTACGTGCACGCCGGTGCCAAGATCGGCGTGCTGGTCGATCTGGTCGGTGGCGACGAGCAGCTTGCCAAGGATCTGGCGATGCACATCGCGGCCTCCAAGCCGAAGTCGCTCGACGCCAGCGGCGTGGCCCAGGAACTGATCGACGCCGAGCGTCGCATCGCCATCGAGAAGGCACGCGAGGCCGGCAAGCCGGACGCCATGCTCGACAAGATCGCCGAAGGCACGGTGCAAAAGTTCCTCAAGGAAGTGACCCTGCTCGGCCAGGTCTTCGTCAAGGCCGAGGACGGCAAGCAGACGATCGAGCAGCTGCTCAAGGCCAAGGGCGCGTCGGTGGCCAGCTTCGTGCTGTTCATCGTCGGCGAGGGGATCGAGAAGAAGGTCACCGACTTCGCTGCCGAAGTGGCCGAACAGGCTGCGGCTGCCGCCAAGAAGTAAGGGGAAGATCGTGACCGCCGCCTACAAGCGCATCCTGCTAAAGCTCTCCGGCGAAGCCCTGATGGGCGACGACGCCTATGGCATCAACGAGGACGTGGTGACCCGCATCGTGTCCGAGATTGCCGAGGTCAGCCGACTCGGCGTTCAGGTGGGTGTGGTGATCGGCGGCGGCAACATCTTCCGTGGCATGAAGGGCGCGGCTTCCGGCATGGACCGCGCCACCGCCGACTACATGGGCATGCTGGCCACGGTGATGAACGCGATGGCGCTGGCCGACGCGATGCGCCGCATGGACGTCCAGGCGCGCGTGCAGTCGGCACTGCGCATCGATCAGGTGGTCGAGCCCTACATCCGTGGTCGCGCGATCCGCCACCTCGAAGAGGGGCGCGTCGTCATCTTCGCCGCCGGTACCGGCAACCCGTTCTTCACCACCGACACCGCGGCGGCGCTGCGTGGTTCCGAGATCGGTGCGCAGATCGTGCTCAAGGCGACCAAGGTGGACGGCGTCTATACTGCCGATCCGAAGAAGGATCCGAGCGCGCAGCGTTATCACCGCATCAGCTTCGACGAAGCCATCGGTCGCAACCTGGCCGTGCTCGACTCCACCGCGTTTGCGCTGTGTCGTGACCAGAAACTGCCGATCAACGTGTTCTCGATCTTCAAGCCCGGCGCGCTCAAGCGCGTGGTGATGGGCGAGGACGAGGGCACGCTGGTCCATTCCTGAACACTGGAGAATGCGCGCATGATTGCCGAACTCAAGAAGAACGCCGAGACCAAGATGCAGAAGTCGGTCGAGGCCCTCAAGGCCGACCTCGCCAAGGTGCGCACCGGCCGTGCCCATACCGGTCTGCTCGATCACGTCATGGTCGAGTACTACGGTTCCATGGTGCCGGTGAACCAGGTCGCGAACATCACCCTGATCGATGCCCGCACGATCGGCGTGCAGACCTGGGAAAAGCCGATGCTGGGAAAGGTCGAGCGGGCCATCCGTGACAGCGACCTTGGCCTCAATCCGGCCAACATGGGCGAGCTGCTGCGCGTGCCGATGCCGGCGCTGACCGAAGAGCGTCGCCGTGACCTGACCAAGGTCGTGCGCCACGAGGGCGAGAACGCCAAGATCGCGATCCGCAACCTGCGTCGCGACGCCAATCAGCAGCTCAAGGATGCGGTCAAGGACAAGCTGATCTCGGAAGACGACGAACGTCGTGGCGAGGACGACATCCAGAAGCTGACCGACCGCTACGTCAGCGAGATCGACAAGCTGCTTGCCCAGAAAGAACAGGAACTGATGCAGATCTGATCCGGCCTGGATCGGCTGTTCGCAGCAGGGAAGGACAGGAGGCGGATCATGGCCGGTGGACGGTTCAAGAGCTCCACCCGGGATATTCCCGAGGTGACGTCGGTGCCGCGTCACATTGCCGTCATCATGGACGGCAATGGACGCTGGGCCCGCAAACGCCTGATGCCCCGCGTCGCGGGGCACAGCCGCGGCGTGGAGGCCCTGCGGGCGGTGATTCGCGGCTGCATCGAGCGCGGGGTGGAGTATCTCACCGTGTTCGCCTTCAGCTCCGAGAACTGGCGCCGGCCCGCCGACGAGGTGTCCTTCCTGATGCAGCTGTTCCTCAAGTCGCTGCAGAAGGAGGTCGCACGACTGCACGAGAACGGCATCCGTTTTCGCGTCATCGGCGACCTGTCGCGTTTCGACGCGCAGCTGGTCTCCATCATCCGCGAGGCCGAGTCCCTGACCGCCGCCAACACGCGCTTTCACCTCACGGTGGCCGCCAACTACGGTGGACGCTGGGACATCCTGACCGCGATGTCGCGGCTGATGGCCCGCTACCCCGAACGCCGTGACGGCTTCAGCGAGGATGAGCTGGCCGCCGAGCTGTCGATGCCTTACGCCCCTGAGCCCGACCTCTTCATCCGCACCGGAGGCGAGAAGCGCATCAGCAATTTCCTTCTCTGGCAACTTGCCTATACCGAGCTGTACTTCACCGACACGCTGTGGCCCGACTTCGATGCGGCCGCCCTCGACGAGGCAATCCGTTCCTACCACGGCCGTGAGCGCCGCTTCGGCCGTACCAGTGAACAACTGAAAGCTGCCGTCGAGGCCGAAGGACCGAATGCTTAAAGACCGGGTCATCACCGCCATCCTGCTTCTTGCCGGGCTGCTCGGTGCCGTCTTCCTGTTGCCGCCGCTCGCCTGGCTCGTGATCTGCGCGGCGCTGTGCGGCGTCGCGGCCTGGGAGTGGGGCGGGCTTGCGCGCTTCGAGCGCCCGCTGCGCATGTCCACCGCGGTGGTCTTCGCGCTTTCCTGCCTGATGCTAGGCTACCTCTCCGGGCTTGGCAGCGGCACGCTGGCGGGCACGCCCCTGCTGTTGCCGCTGTACGGGATCAGCGCACTGTTCTGGATCCTCATCGTGCCGGTCTGGCTGGCGCGCAAGTGGTCGCTGCGCAGCCCGATGCTGGCCTCGCTGGTCGGCTTCATCGTGCTGATCCCGACCGCGCTCGCGCTCGCCCACCTGCGTACGGTGGGCCCCTGGGTCCTGCTCGGCACGATGGCGGTGGTCTGGGTGGCCGACATCGCGGCCTATTTTTCCGGTCGCGCCTTCGGCCGCCACAAGCTCGCCCCCGACATCAGCCCCGGCAAGACCTGGGAGGGGGCGATGGGGGCGGTGGCGGCCGTGCTGCTGTACGGCATCGGCGTGCTCGTCTGGCTCGGCGCCAGCCAGGTCGGCGGAGCGCTGGTGATCGGGCTGGCCCTGGTGGCCTGGACTGCGATCAGCATCATCGGTGACCTTTTTGAATCCTTGCTCAAGCGCCAGGCCGGCATCAAGGACAGTGGCAACATCCTGCCCGGACACGGCGGCATCCTCGATCGCATCGACAGCCTGACCTCCACCCTGCCGATCGTCGCGCTCGCCTCGGTCCTGCTCGCACACTGATTCCTGCCGGCCGCTTCGGCACGACTCCCGACCAGGCACGCATCCTTCATGGCTGAAACCGTATTGCAGCGCATCACCATACTCGGCGCCACCGGCTCCATCGGCCAGAGCACGCTCGATGTGGTCGCCCGCCATCCCGAACGCTTCGAGGTCTTCGCCCTCAGCGCCCACAGCCAGCACGACAAGCTGCTTGCGCAGTGCCTGCAGTTCTCGCCGCGCTACGCGGTGATGGGGAGCAACGCGGCCGCCACGCAGCTTGCGGCCGCACTGCGTGCCGCGGGCAGCAGGACCGAGGTGCTGAGCGGCGCGGCGGCGCTCGAGCAGATCGCCGCCGCACCCGAGGTTCATATGGTGATGGCGGCGATCGTCGGCGCCGCAGGCTTGCGCCCGACCCTGGCCGCTGCGCGCGCCGGCAAGAAGGTGCTGCTGGCCAACAAGGAAGCGCTGGTGCTGTCGGGCCAGCTGCTCATGAACGCGGTGGCCGATAGTGGCGCGCGGCTGCTGCCGATCGACAGTGAGCACAATGCCGTGTTTCAGGCCCTGCCGGCAGGCTACGCGCGCGACCCCCAGGCGGCAGGCGTGCGCCGCGTGCTGCTGACGGCCTCGGGCGGCCCGTTTCGCGAGCGAGCGCTCGCCAGTCTGGCGCAGGTGACGCCCGATCAGGCCTGCGCCCACCCCAACTGGGTGATGGGGCGCAAGATCTCGGTCGATTCGGCGACCATGATGAACAAGGGCCTGGAGGTCATCGAGGCGCACTGGCTGTTCGGTGCGCCGGTCGACATGATCGAGGTCGTCGTTCATCGCCAGAGCGTGATCCACTCGATGGTCGAGTACGCCGACGGTTCGGTCATCGCCCAGCTCGGCAATCCCGACATGCGCACGCCCATCGCCCATGCCATGGCCTGGCCGGAACGCATCGATGCGGGCGTGCGCCCGCTCGACCTGTTCGAGATCGCACGGCTCGACTTCGAGCGCCCCGACTTCGCGCGCTTTCCCTGCCTGCGCCTGGCGTTTGAAGCCTTGCGCAGCGGCGGGGCGGCACCGGCGGTGCTCAACGCTGCCAACGAGGAGGCAGTCGCCGCCTTCCTCGATCGGCGCATCGGCTTTCTCGACATCGCGCGCGTAATCGAGGCCTGCCTGGAACGTAGCGACTGCCTCGCGGTCGATTCGCTGGAGGCGGTGTTAGCCGCTGACGCCCGTGCCCGCGACTGGGCGCGCGGCGAGATCTGCAACCGACAGGCTGTCTGATGAATCTGCTGAATTACCTCGTTCCCTTTGCGCTGGCCCTCGGTGTGCTGATCCTGGTGCACGAGATGGGGCACTACCTGGTCGCGCGCTGGTGCGGCGTCAAGGTGCTGCGCTTCTCGATCGGCTTCGGCAAGCCCTTGTACACCCGGCGCGCAGGACGTGACGACACCGAGTGGTCGCTGGCGGCGTTTCCGCTCGGCGGCTACGTCAAGATGCTCGACGAGCGCGAGGGGCCGGTCGCACCCGCCGAGCTGCCTCGCAGCTTCAATCGCCAGAGCGTCTATCGGCGCTTCGCCATCGTCGCGGCCGGGCCGCTGGCGAACTTCCTGCTCGCAATCGTGGTGTATTGGGGGCTATTCGTCGTCGGCACGGAAGAGCTGCGTCCGCGCGTGGCCCTGTCCGAGACGCCGGCGATCGCCCAGGCAGCAGGCGTGCGCGACGGTGATCTCGTGGTGGCGGTGGATGAGGAGCCGGTGCGAAGCTGGCAGGACCTGCGCTGGGTCCTGCTCCAGCACGCGCTCGACCATCGCGAGGTGGTGCTCAAGGTGCGCACGCTGGAAGAGGTCGAGGCCTTTCGTCGGCTCGACCTGAAAGGCGTGCCGATCGACGAGGCCGGGACCGACCTGATCGCACGCATCGGGCTCAAGCCCTGGCGCCCGGCAATCCCTCCGATCATCGGACGCCTGGTCGATGGCGGGCCGGCCGAGCGCGCGGGCATGCGATCGGGCGACGAGGTGGTCGCGATCGAGGCGACGCCGATCGAGGCCTGGACAGAGCTGGTGCAGACGGTGCGCGAAGCGCCCGGAAGAATGCTGCGCTTCGAGATCGTGCGTGAAGGCAGCATCATCGAGCTTTTCGTCACGCCCGATGAGGCAAGTGAGAACGGTGAACGCGTCGGTCGCATCGGTGTCGGCGTGGCCGAACCCGCCCCGGGCGGGCTGTCGATGTTTGCCGAGGTTCGCTATGGGCCGGTGGAAGGCCTGGTGAAGGCGGTGCGCCAGACCTGGGAGACGAGCGTGCTCAGCCTGAAGATGATCGGCCGCATGTTCACCGGCGAAGTGTCGTGGAAGAACCTGTCCGGGCCGGTCACCATCGCCGACTACGCGGGCCAGACCGCACAGCTCGGACTCAGTCATTACCTCAAGTTCGTGGCCCTCATCAGCATCAGTCTGGGGGTCCTGAACCTGCTCCCCATCCCGGTTCTGGATGGTGGACACTTGTTGTACTATACCGTCGAAATCATCAAGGGCGGTCCGATTCCGGAGCGCGTCATGGAGATCGGTCAGCAGATCGGCCTCGTCCTCCTTGTAATGCTGATGGCATTCGCCTTCTACAACGACATCAATCGTCTCATTTCCGGCTGAAATCCCGCATGAATCGCAAGCTCCTGCCCGGGCTCATCATGGCCCTCTTTGCCGCTGCACCGGCTTTTGCGTTCGACCCCTTCGTGGTTCAGGACATCCGGGTGGAGGGCATCCAGCGCACCGAGGCGGGCACGGTCTTCAACTACCTGCCGGTCCGCGTGGGCGAACGTTTTACCGAGGAGCAGGCCGCTGACGCCATCCGGGCGCTGTTTGCCACCGGCTTCTTCAGCGACGTGCGCATCGAGACCGAAGGTGACGTCATCGTGGTCGTGGTCGATGAGCGTCCGGCGATCGCGGACATCGCTTTCGTGGGCGTGAAGGAATTCGACAAGGATGCGCTGAAGGCGGGCCTGCGCGAGGTCGGCCTCGCCGAGTCCCGCATCTTCGACCGCGCACTGCTCGAGCGCGCAGAGCAGGAACTCAAGCGCCAGTACCTGTCGCGGGGCAAGTACGCCGCCACCATCACCACCACGGTGACGCCGCTCGAGCGCAACCGGGTCGGCATCAATTTCGCGGTGGAGGAGGGCAGCGTCGCCAAGATCCGCCAGATCAGCATCGTCGGTGCCAACGCCTTCAAGGCCAAGGACCTGCTCGACCAGATGCAGCTCACGACGCCGGGCTGGCTCACCTGGTACACCAAGAACGACCAGTATTCGCGCCAGAAACTGGCGGCCGACCTCGAGACCCTTCGCTCGTTCTACCTGAACCAGGGCTATCTCGATTTCAACATCGACTCGACCCAGGTCTCGATCACGCCCGACAAGCAGGACATCTACATCACGGTCAATATCACCGAGGGCGAGAAGTACACCGTCAGCGGCGTGCGCTTCACCGGCGACCTGATCATCCCGGAGTCCGAGTATCTCGCGCTGACGAAGATCCGCCCGGGCGATACGTTTTCGCGCGAACAACTGACTGAAACCACCAAGGCGATCACCGACCGCCTCGGCAACGAGGGCTATGCCTTCGCCAACGTCAACGCCGCGCCCGAGGTCGACAAGGCAAAGCGCGAGGTCGCCTTCACCGTGTTCGTCGATCCGGGCCGTCGCGTGTACGTGCGCCGCATCAACGTCGGCGGCAACACCAAGACGCGCGACGAGGTCGTGCGGCGCGAGATGCGGCAGATGGAAGGCGGCTGGTACGACGCGTCCGCGATCAACCGCTCGCGCACGCGTATCGACCGCCTGGGCTTCTTCGACGAGGTCAATGTCGAGACGCCCGCCGTGCCGGGGACGACCGACCAGGTCGACGTCAACTTCACCGTCAAGGAGCGCCCGACCGGCAACCTGATGCTGGGTGCGGGCTTCTCCAGCGCCGAGAACATCGTGCTGTCGGCCTCGATTGCGCAGCAGAACCTGTTTGGCAGCGGCAACGCGCTGACCCTGGGCCTCAATACGAGCCAGTCGAGCCGCACCCTGGCGCTGTCCTTCACAAATCCGTATTACACGGTCGATGGGGTGAGCCTGGGCTGGGACCTGTACCACCGCACCTACGATGCCGACGAACTGGATTCGGTGTCGCCGTACAAGACGGTGTCCACCGGCGCCGGTATCCGCCTGGGCTGGCCGATTGCGGAGGACGACCAGATCAATTTCGGCCTCACCGCGGACCAGACCGAGATCACGACGTATTCGCTGAGCCCGAAGCTCTACAAGGACTTCTGTCGCGATTACGGGGGTTGCAACAATCCCGACGGCATTGGCGAGGTGACCGTCAGCAGCCTGTTGGCGACCATCGGTTGGTCGCGTGACAGCCGGGACAGTTTCATCTACCCGCGTGCAGGCAGCTTCCAGCGCCTGTACGGCGAGGTCACGGTGCCGGTCGGCGACCTGCGCTATGGCAAGATCGGCTACCAGTATCAGCACTGGTTCCCGATTGGGCGCGACTACGCCCTGATGCTCAACGCCGACGTCGGTTACGCCAAGGGTTTCGGCGGGAAGGATGTACCCTTCTACAAGAACTATTACGTCGGCGGCATTGGCTCGGTGCGCGGCTTCGACCAGGGTTCGATCGGTCCCAAGTTCCGGGACACCGATGGCGACGTGACCTCGACCGGCGGTACGCGCAAGGCTGTCGGCAATGCGGAGTTCTACTTCCCGATGCCTGGAGCGGGTCAGGATCGCTCCTTCCGAATCTCGGCCTTCTTCGATGCCGGTTATGTATGGGGTGAGGACGAACAGCCCCTCGGCAGCGACAATTTCGTGGCACAAAGCGTGCGCTTCAGCGACCTGCGCTACAGTACCGGCCTGGCGTTCTCGTGGAGTTCGCCGATCGGGCCGCTGAAGTTCAGCTTCGGCCACCCGCTCAAGAAGGAAGAGAATGACGAGATCCAGCGGTTCCAGTTCCAGCTTGGCAGCGTGTTCTAAGCTGTCGGCGATCGAGTTTCATCCGGAGGCATAAGTGAAAGTCAGTACCCTTACCCTGGTTGCGGCGGCGCTGCTCGGCATCGCGCAGGGCGCCATCGCCGAGACCAAGATCGGCTTCGTCAATTCCGACCGCGTGATGCGCGAGGCTGCACCTGCCGTGCGCGCGCAGCAACGCCTCGAGAAGGAGTTCGAGAAGCGCGATCAGGAGTTGCAGCGCATGGCGCGCGATCTCAAGTCGATGCAGGACGACCTCGAGCGCAACGCGACCACCATGGGCGAGAACGATCGTCGCAACAAGGAGCGCGCGCTCAACGACCTGAACCGCGATTTCCAGCGCAAGCAGCGTGAGTTCCGCGAAGACCTCAACCAGCGCCGCAACGAGGAGCTCGCTTCGGTGCTGGACAAGGCGAACCGCTCGGTGAAGCAGATCGCAGAGAGCGAGAAGTTCGACATCATCTTCCAGGAGGCGGTGTACGCCAGCCCGAGTATCGACATCACCGACAAGGTCATCAAGGCCCTGTCCGACGCCAAGTAAGTCCGCGCGGCGCGCATGTTCCGACTGCAAGAACTGGTCGATCGCCTCGGCGGTGAACTCCACGGCGACGGCACCATCGCGGTCTCGCGCGTCGCCACCCTCGAGAAGGCGGGCGAGGGCGAGCTCGCCTTCCTGGCCAACCGCAAGTACCTCTCCCAGGTGAAGTCCTGCGCGGCGAGTGCGCTCATCGTCGCGCCGGACGTGCGTGATCAGCTCGCCGACCGCGCCCTCATCCTCACCCCGGACCCCTACCTGTATTTCGCGCGCGTGGCGCAGTTGTTCAGCCCGCCGCCGACCGTACAGCCGGGCGTGCATCGGCTCGCTGCCGTCGCCTGCGCGGTACCGGCGAGCGTGCAGATCGGTCCCGGCGCGTCGGTCGAGGAGGGCGTGGTGCTGGGCGAGGAGGTCGTCATCGGACCCAATTGTCACGTCGGCCGAGGTACGCGCATCGGCCGCGGCACGCGTCTTGCCGCCAACGTCACGATCTATCACGACTGCGTGATCGGAGACGACTGCATCTTCCATTCGGGCGTGGTGATCGGTGCCGACGGTTTCGGCTTTGCGCGCGAGAAGTCAGGTGCCTGGGTCAAGATCCCGCAGACGGGTCGCGTGCTGATCGGCAACGACGTCGAGATCGGGGCCAATACGACGATCGACCGCGGCGCGCTCGACGACACCGTGATCGGGGACGGCGTCAAGCTCGACAACCTGATCCAGATCGCTCACAACGTGCGCATCGGCGACCACACGATCATGGCCGGCTGTGCCGGTGTGGCCGGCAGCGCGCAGATCGGCGCGCGCTGCATGATCGGCGGCCAGGCCGGGATCTCGGGCCATCTCAGCATTGCCGACGACGTGGTGGTGTCGGCGTGGACCCTGGTCGCCAAATCGATTCCCAAGCCGGGCGTCTACACCAGCAACCTGCCCCTGCAGAGCCACGCCGACTGGGTGAGGAACTTCGCCCACCTGCGCCATCTGGACGCGCTCGCCAAACGCGTCCGCCAACTCGAACAAGACAATGACGGTCCCCAGGACCGCACTCCGGGCTGAAACATCATGGACATCAAGGAAATCCTGCAGTACCTCCCGCATCGCTACCCCTTCCTGCTCGTGGACCGGGTGCTGGAGATGGAACCGGGCGTGCGTGCGCGTGCGCTCAAGAACGTGACCATGAACGAGCCCTTCTTCCCGGGGCACTTCCCTCATCATCCGGTGATGCCCGGCGTGCTGATCATCGAGGCGATGGCGCAGGCCGCTGCGCTGCTCTCGTTCAAGAGCAGCAACGTGAAGCCGGACGACAACTCGGTGGTGTATTTCGCCGGCATCGACAAGGCGCGCTTCAAGCGCCCGGTGGTGCCGGGCGACCAGCTGATCTTCGACGTCGAGATCACCCACAGCAAGCGCAACATCTACAAGTACAAGACGACGGCCAGCGTGGACGGCGAGCTCGCCGCCGAAGCCGAACTGATGTGCGCGATCAAGACGCTATGATCCATCCGACCGCCATCGTTCATCCCGGCGCGAGGCTAGGCGCCAACGTCAGCGTTGGTGCCTACTCGGTCATCGGCGAGCATGTCGAGATCGGCGAGGGGACGCGCATCGGGCCGCACGTCGTGGTCGAAGGCCATACCCGCATCGGACGCGACAACGAGATCTTCCAGTTCTGCTCGATCGGTGCGAGCCCGCAGGACAAGAAGTACGACGACGAGCCCACGCGGCTCGAGATCGGCGATCGCAACACGATCCGCGAGTTCTGCTCGTTCAATGTCGGCACCAGCCAGGACGCGCACGTGACCCGTGTCGGCAACGACAACTGGATCATGGCCTACGTCCATGTCGCCCATGACTGCGTGGTGGGCAACCACACGATCTTTGCCAACAACGCCACCCTGGCGGGGCATGTCCACGTGGGCGACTGGGCCATCCTGGGCGGCTTCACCGGCGTGCATCAGTTCTGCCGCGTCGGTGCGCACAGCTTCTGCGGGGTCGGCACGGTGCTGCTGCAGGATCTGCCGCCCTTCGTGACCGTGGCCGGCAATCCGGCCAAGCCGCACGGCATCAACAGCGAGGGCCTCAAGCGGCGCGGTTATTCGGCCGCGGGCATCGCCGCCATCAAGCGCGCCTACCGCGCGCTTTACCGCTCGGGGCTGTCGCTCGACGAAGCCCGCCAGCGCGTCGCCGAGATTGCCGGCGAGCATGCCGAGGTTGGACTGTTCTCCGAGTTCATTGCCGCCTCCGGTCGCGGCCTTGTGCGCTGAGCGCTTGACCACGCAATGACGGTCCGTATCGCCATGGTCGCCGGCGAAGCTTCCGGCGACCTCCTTGCCAGCCACCTGATCCGCGCCCTGCGCCAGCACCTGCCCGATGCCGAGTTCTTCGGCATCGGCGGGCCCAAGATGCAGGCCGAGGGTTTCCAGGTGCGCTGGCCGTGCGAGCTGCTGGCGGTGCATGGCTATGTCGACGCCCTCAAGCGCTACCGTGAGCTTTCCGCCATCCGCCGCGAGCTGCTCGGCCAGATCCGGCGCGAAAGACCGGCCGCCTTCATCGGCGTCGACGCGCCCGACTTCAACCTGTGGCTCGAGGGCAAGGTCAAGGAGGCGGGCATGCCTTCCATCCACTTCGTCAGCCCGTCGATCTGGGCCTGGCGCGGTGGTCGCATCAAGCGCATCGCGCGCTCGGTGTCCCGCATGCTGTGCCTGTTTCCCTTCGAGCCCGAACTGTACGAGCGCGCGGGCGTGCCGGTGAGCTACGTTGGCCACCCGCTCGCCGACGTGTTCCCGTTGCACCCCGACCGCGGTGAAGCGCGCGAGCGGCTCGAGCTGGGCGCTGACTGGCCGATCGTTGCGCTACTGCCGGGCAGTCGGCAGTCCGAAGTGCGCAATCTGGCCGACACCTACATCGCCACCGCGCGCTGCCTGCTCGAGCGCGATCCGCAACTGCGTTTCATCGTGCCGCTTGCGACACGCGAGACGCGCCAGCTGTTCGAAGAGGCGCTGTACCGCAACGAGGCCAACGAGCTGCCGATCCGCATGCTGTTCGGCCATGCGGTCGACGCCATGACCGCGGCCGACGTGGTCCTGGTGGCGAGCGGCACGGCGAGCCTGGAGGCGGCGCTGCTGAAGCGGCCGATGGTCATCACCTACCGCATCGGCAAGTGGCAGTACCGCCTGATGAAACACATGGCCTATCTGCCCTGGGTAGGGTTGCCCAACATTCTGTGCAACGAGGGCATCGTGCCCGAACTACTGCAGGACGACGCCAATCCCGAGCGCCTGGCGGACGCGATCGAGGACTGGTTGCAGGACGGCGAGCGCCGGGCGGCGCTCGAGGCGCGCTTCACCGAGCTGCATCTGACGCTACGCCAGGACACCGCCCACAAGGCGGCTGAGGCCATCCTCCCCTACCTGCGCGGAAAACGCGCGTGACCCCCGACCTGTTCGCTGCGCAATGCGACGCGGAGGCGCCGGTGTGTGGCGTCGATGAGGCGGGACGTGGCCCCCTGTGCGGCCCGGTGATGGCGGCCGCGGTGATCCTCGACCCTGAGCGTCCCATCCCCGGCCTGAACGATTCCAAGAAGCTGAGCGAGGCAGCACGCGACCGGCTGGCCCCGCTGATCCGCGAACGCGCCCTGGCCTGGGCGGTGGCCGAGGCCAGCGTGGAGGAGATCGATCGCCTCAACATCCTGCACGCGACCATGCTCGCCATGCAGCGCGCGGTGATGGCGCTGCCGACCGCGCCGGGCCTGGTGCTGGTGGACGGCAATCGTTGCCCGGCGCTGCCCTATCCGGCACGCGCGATCGTGAAGGGCGATGCTAGCGAACCGACGATCTCCGCGGCCTCGATCCTGGCCAAGACCGCGCGCGACGAGGCGATGCGCGTGCTTGACGCGGCCTGGCCGCACTATGGCCTGGCCGCGCACAAGGGCTATCCCACCGCTGCGCACCTGGCGGCCTTGCAGATCCACGGCGTTGCCGACTTCTATCGCCGCAGCTTCGCGCCGGTGCGCAAGCTGCTCGGCCGCAGCCCGGCCGCTTGAGGCTGCGATGAGGGAGATCCGCTCGCGCGACAACGCGACCCTCAAGCGCCTGCATGCGCTCG
Organism: Thauera sp.; assembly: GCF_035444905.1. GTDB lineage: Bacteria > Pseudomonadota > Gammaproteobacteria > Burkholderiales > Rhodocyclaceae > Thauera. Next base: position 12,320 of record NZ_DAOMPS010000009.1, on the reverse strand, counting down.
CCGAATCCGCCCGCGACCGCCGCAAGCACAACGAGACCGTGCTCGACGGCGCCCACCTGATCGAGGCGGCGCTCGACCACGACTGGCCGCTCAAGGCGCTGTTCGTGTCCGATAGCGGACTTCGTCGCCCCGAGCACCAGCACCTGCTGCAGCGCGCGCCGGCAGCCGTCGAGCAGGTGCAGCTTTCCGATGCGCTGTTTGCCCACATCAGCCCGGTCGACACGCCTTCCGGCCTGGTGGCGCTTATCGAGCTACCGCCGGCGGCGGCGCCAGGCGCGCTCGACGCGGACGTGCTCGTGCTCGATGGGGTGCAGGATCCCGGCAATCTGGGCACCATCCTGCGCACGGCCGCCGCCGCCGGGCTACGGGATGTGCTGCTCACCGAGGGCTGCGCGCAGGCATGGGCACCCCGCGTGCTGCGCGCGGGCATGGGCGCGCATTTCGTGCTTCGTATCGAGGAGCGGGTCGATGCCGGCGCGCGCCTGGCGGGCTATCCGGGCTGTCGCGTCGCCACGGCGCTGGCGGATGACGCCGGCCCGGTTTACGCGCTCGACCTGCAGGGCCCGGTCGCCTGGCTGTTCGGCGCCGAAGGGCAGGGCTTGTCAGCACCGCTCCTCGCCGCCGCCGATCGCCGCGTGATGATCCCCATGGCAGCTGGCGTCGAATCACTCAACGTCGGTGCGGCCGTCGCCGTGTGCCTGTTCGAACAGCGCCGCCAGCGCAGTCTGCGTTAGATGGTTACTGCCTGCCGCCGATTGCACCGACGCATCGCCCCCATGGGCGATTCGGCAGCCGATTCGCGATACCATCGCGGCTGTTCCGGGCACCGGGCCCGCCACGACCGACGCATGCCATGATCCTTGTCATCTCTCCCGCCAAGGCGCTCGACTATGAGACGCCGCCGACCACCACCCGCCACACCCAGCCCGATTTTCTCGAGCAGTCCGAAGAACTCATCGAGGTGCTGCGCCAGCGCTCGCCCGCCGAGATCGCCGAGCTGATGTCGCTGTCCGACCCCCTGGCCAGCCTCAACGTCGCCCGCTACGCGAGTTGGTCGCGCCCCTTTACGCCGGACAACGCCAAGCAGGCCGTGCTCGCCTTCAACGGCGACGTGTACGAAGGGCTGGACGCGCCAAGCCTGTCGGAGGACGAGCTGGCGTGGGCGCAGGACCATCTGCGAATCCTGTCCGGACTCTACGGCGTGCTGCGCCCGCTCGACCTCATGCAGGCCTATCGCCTCGAGATGGGCACGCGCCTGGCCACGGCGCGCGGCAAGAACCTCTATGAGTTCTGGGGCGAGCGCATCACCGACGAGCTCAATCGCCTGCTCGACGCCGAGGAGGCCGCCGGGCAGGGGCGTGTGCTGCTCAACCTCGCCTCGGACGAGTACTTCAAGTCGGTGAAGCCGAAAACGCTCAGGGCGCGGCTGGTGACGCCGGTGTTCGAGGACTGGAAGGGCGGGCGCTACAAGATCATCAGCTTCTACGCCAAGCGCGCGCGCGGCCTGATGAGCCGCTTCGTGATCCGCAACCGGATCGACAGGGTCGAGGGTCTCGAGGCCTTTGACAGCGAGGGCTACGCCTTTGCCGCCGAGGCATCGGATGCTGACCGGCTCGTGTTCCGCCGCCGCGAGGACTGAGCCCGATACGCGTGGCCGCCCGTCGCGGCGGACCACACCACACCGCAAGGACACGCATGAAGATCAGTTCGAACTTCGACGCCGGCGCGATCGAGGTGCTCAGCCTCGATGATCCGCAAGCCATCCGCCTTCGCCTACGCAGTGACAACGCCGCTGATTTCCACCAGTGGTTCTACTTTCGCCTCCTCGGCGCGGCGGGCAAGCCGGTGCGCATGGTGTTCGAGAATGCGGCCAGCGCGGCCTACCCAGATGGCTGGCAGGACTACCGCTGCGTGGCGTCATATGATCGCCAGCACTGGTTCCGCATCGCCGACACCCGCTACCAGAACGGTGAACTGGTCGTCGAGCACACGCCCGAGCGCGACAGCGTCTACTACGCCTACTTCGAGCCCTATTCACACGAACGCCACCTCGACCTGACGGCGCGCGTGGCGCAGTCGCCCTTTGCCCAGGTACGCGACCTGGGCAGCACGGTCGAGGGGCGTGACCTCGACCTGATCGTCGTCGGGCAGCCCGCCCCGGGGCGCTTGCCGGTGTGGCTCATCGCCCGCCAGCATCCGGGCGAGACCATGGCCGAGTGGTTCGTCGAGGGCCTGCTCGAGCGCCTGCTCGATGGCGCCGACCCCCTCGCGCGCCGGATCCGCGAGCAGGCCATGCTGTACATCGTGCCGAACATGAATCCGGACGGCGCGGTGCGCGGCAACCTGCGCACCAACGCCGCCGGGCGCAACCTGAACCGCGAATGGCGCACGCCCGATCCGGTGGCGAGCCCGGAGGTCTTCCTGGTCCGCCAGGAAATGGAGCGCACCGGCTGCGGGCTGTTTCTCGACATCCATGGCGACGAGACGCTGCCCTATGTGTTCTTTTCCACCGCGGAGGAAGTGCCCGGTTTCAGCGCCGAGGCGGCCGCGGCCCAGGCCCGCTTCATCGAGGCGTTCGCGGCCGTGAGCCCCGACTTCCAGACCCGCGAAGGCTACCAGCCCGGGCGCTTCGGCGAGGAGCTGCTGACCCTGGCGAGCAAGTGGGTGGCGCATCGCTTCGGCTGCGTGTCGCTGACGCTGGAGATGCCGTTCAAGGACAACGCAATCCTGCCCGACGCGCAGGTGGGCTGGAACGGCGCGCGCAGCAAGCGCCTGGGTGCGGCGATGCTTGACCCGCTGTGGCGCCACCTGCAGCACAGCCCGAGCCGGGCGAGGGACTGATCTGCCCGCCCGTGCCCTACCTCGCCGTGAGGGCTTGCCCGCGCGAGCCCGGCCTACCCAGGCAGTAACGATGCCGTGCGCGGATCGGAGCGCCTCCGATCAGGGGTGCATTCAGCGCAGGTGCACGGTTCAGTTGCCGTTCTGCGGCGAGGCGGCGTCGACCCGCGCCAGCGTGCGGTGCACGAGGTGCATGTGCAGGATGTTGTCGCCGCAGCGGCGGTAAACCCCCTGATATCACCCTACATGGCTTCAATGTCAGGGGGTTGCGGCTACAGCCATGCGCTGGAAGCTCGGATCAACGGCGCACCTCGAGGATCAGGTTGAAGGGGGTCTCGGCGGCACGCCGGAATCGGCTGAAGCCGGCGTCGCGGAAGACCTTGGCCAGCTGTGCCTCGCCCGCCTGCGCGCCGAGCACGAGCTCACCGCCTTCCGAGATCGCATGCGCGCAACAGATCGTGGTCGATGCGGCGTAGTACATCCGCCCGACCGGCGAGAGGTTCTGCTCGACGCGGTCGTGGGCAAACGGCTCGACCAGCATCACCGTGCCGTCGGGTGCCAGCACCCGGGCGGCGTAGCGGGCCGCCGCGACGGGGTCGCCCATGTCGTGCAGGCAGTCGAAGAAGCAGATGAGTCCATAGTGCTCGTCGGGGTAGTCCACTGCGCGCGCCACCTCGAAGCTCACCCCCGCGCCCAGGCCGGCTCGCGCCGCGTTGCGGCGCGCTTCGTCGATGGACGCCGGGTGGGCATCGAAACCATGGAAGCGCGACCGCGGGAAGGCCTTCGCCATCAGCACGGTCGAGTGACCGTGACCGCAGCCTACATCGGCGACGGCGATCCCTTCCTCGAGTTGCTCGACAATACCGTCGAGCGCGGGCAGCCACTGCGGCACCAGGCTGGCCCGGTAGCCGTTCCGGTAGAAGGCCGCTACTCCGCATTGCAGGCGGGCATCGTGCTCGCCCCAGGCCACACCCTGGCCGGTGCGAAACGCCTCGAGCGTCTTCTCCTCGTCGAACCACATCGACGCCGGTACCTGCCAGGCATGGGGAATGAACAAGGGACTGTCCTCGTCGGCCAGCACCAGGGCCTGCTCGGGTGACAGCTCGTAGGTGTCGCTGACCGCGTGAAAGTCCACGTAACCGCCCGCGGCCTGCGCGTTCAACCATTCGCGAACGTAGCGCGCGGCGCAACCCGCGCGGCTGGCGAGTTCCTCCGCGCTGATCGGTCCGACGCCTGCCATCGCCTTGTAGAGTCCGAGCTTGTTGCCCAGGCTGACCATCACCCCGCCATAGGCGGACGACAGGTCGCCCACCGCTCGCATGACGAAGGATTCCAGCTTGGTTTGATCGATCACGGCTGCGTCCATGGTGTTAGTCTCCTAAGCAGCGGTTTCGGGTGGTGAGTGCAGCGAATCCATCATCGCAGCAGCGCCCGCCGCGCCGAAGAGCCGGAATCCCCTGAAATCGGTCCGTTCGTGCCACACGGTGCGCCGGTGCAAAGGAGGACCACGCATGACGACCAGCGCGCCCATCCGTTCCGGGGCAGGTCCCCGCCAGGTCAGCTTGGTGGCGCTGCCCGATGCCGTGCTGTCGACGCTCGCCGGCCTCTTCGACGTGATGAACGGGGTTGCGCTGATGGGCATTGGGCCGACCGGCGCACCGGCACCGTTTCGGGTCGAAATCGTGGGTGAGGCCGCGGGCGCGCTGGAGTTGGCGAGCGGCGTGCCGATCGAGGTGCAGCGCGCGATCGACACCATCGAGACGAGCGACATCATCATCGTCCCGTCGGTGCTGCTGCATCCGCAGGGCTGGGAGCGGAACCGTTATCCGCGCCTGGTCGAATGGCTTCACCGGATGCATGAGCGCGGCGCCTTGCTCTGCTCGGCCTGTTCGGGCGTCTTCCTGCTGGCCGAGACAGGACTGTTCGACGGCAAGGACGCGACCGTGCATTTCGGCTATGCGCGGGCCTTCGCCGCCACTTATCCGGCGGTGACGATCCACCCCGAGCGCGTTCTGGTGATCTCCGGGCGGCACGACGAACTGGTGAGCTCGGGGGCATCGACGACCTGGCACGACCTGGTGCTCTATCTCATCGCGCGCTACGCCGGCGCCACCATCGCCCAGGAAGTCGCGCGGCTGTTCGCGCTGCAATGGCATCAGGACGGGCTCACGCCCTATATCGTGTTCGAGGGCAAGACCGACCACGGCGACGGGGAGATCCACGGCGCGCAGCAGTGGCTCGCCGAGCACTTCGCGCTTGCCAATCCGGTCGAGGAGATGATCCGGCGCTCTAGGCTCGCCGAGCGCACTTTCAAGCGGCGCTTCGCCGCTGCCACCGGCCTCACGCCGATGGTCTACGCGCAGCGCCTTCGCATCGAAGATGCCAAACGCCGGCTCGAACGTACCGACTTGTCGATCGACGAGATCAGCTGGCGGGTCGGCTACGAGGACTCAGCCTTCTTCCGGCGCCTGTTCAAGCGGACCACCGGCCTGGCGCCGAGTGCTTACCGCAAACGTTTCCGCATCCCGGAGTTCGCCCGGCCCGAGCCCTGGAACTCGCGTTTCGGGCAGCGTCAAGGTTCGGCCTAAGCGCCGCGGCCGAGCTCGGCGAGGATGGCGTTCGCGCAGGCCACCCCCGAGCGAACGGCCGACTCGAGCGTGGCCGGATAGTCCGAATCGATGTAGTCGCCGGCCAGCCACAGGCCGCGCAGGGGCGTGCGGATCCCCGGGCGCTGGATGCCGGGCCGGCAGGCGATGGTGGCCCGTTTCTCGACGATGACCTGGGACCACTCGGGCGACGGCAGGCGCCGGCCGAGCTGGCGCTCGAGCTGGGCGTGGGTGGCGAGGATGAGCTCGTCGCGCGGTAGTGATTCATGCGCGCCGTGGGCGCTGATCACGCAACTCAGCAAGCCCTCGGTGCCGCCGAGCTGGCCGCGGTCGAAGACCCACTGCGCCGGGTTGGCGGCGGCGTCGCTGACGAGTCCCATCATCGGTTCGGGCAGGCGCAGACCCTTGCCCAGCGCGAGATAGACCGAGACGATCGGTTCGTGCTCGAGGGCGTCGATCTGCGCCGCCAGGCGATCGCAGCCGCCTGTGCTAGCGAGCAGGCCGCCGGCGTGGTAGGGGGCGGTGGCCACCACGACATGCGGCCAGGGCTGGCTGCCCGGATCGCCTTCGAGACGGTAGCCGCCGGCGACCGGGCGGATCGCCTCGATGGCGTTGCCGGTGCGCAGTCGCCCGCGACGGGTGGCCAGGAAGCGTGCTGCCGGCACCGGAAACAGCTCCGACAGATCGACGCGCGGCAGCAGCAGCTCGCTCGCCGCTGCACCGGCGGCAAGGCTGTCGCGCAGCACATTGGCGAAGACCTGGGCTGCGGCATCGGCAGCAGGCGTGTTGAGCGCAGCGACGCACAGCGGCTCCCAGATCAGCTGCGCCAGGGCTGGCGTCTGCCTCGTCTCGCGCAACAGTCCGGTGACCGTCATGTCGGGCGGAACGCGGAAGGCACGCTTCTTGAGCCAGCGCATCAGCCGCAGCATCGCCAGGCGGTCGCTCCAGCTGAGGCCCTTGGCGCGCAGCAGGCCGAGCGCAAGATGAAAGGGCGCGGGCAGGGCGGCCGCCTTCAGGTGCAGGCGGCCGGGCACGTGCAGCGTCAGCGGCAGGTGGAGCAGTTGCTTGGGCGAGCAGCCGGTGAGGCGCAGCAGGCGGGTGAGCTCGCTGTAGGCGCCGATCAGGATGTGCTGGCCATTGTCGATGCCGCGGTGATGCTCCTTGTGCACCACCCGCGCCCGTCCGCCCAGGGTGTGAGAACGTTCGAACACGGTCACGTGCACGCCGGCGCGCGCAAGCTCGACCGCGCAGGCGAGCCCGGCGTAGCCGGCACCGATCACCGCGACCACGGGCACGCTCATCGCATCAGCCCCTGAACCAGGTCGTGCCCGCCAGCCACACCTTGCGCAGCGGGGTGAGCGAGGTGCGGCGGTCGAGCACCATGAAGCCGTCTGAGGCGATCTCGCGCAGCAGGGTGCGATAGATGGCGGCCATCACCAGCCCGGGCCGCTGCGCCTTGCGGTCGACGGCGGGCAGCTGGGCGAAGGCCTGGTCGTAGAAGCGCTCGGCGCGCTCGGCCTGGAAGGCCATCAAGGCGCGGAAGGCGTCGGAGTAGCGCGCCTCGAGGATGTCCTTGGCCGGCACGTTGAAACGCTGCAGGTCCTCGATCGGCAGGTAGATGCGGCCGCGGCGCGCATCCTCGCCGACGTCGCGGATGATGTTGGTGAGCTGGAAGGCCATGCCGAGGTCGTGGGCGTATTTCAGCGTCTGGCGGTCCTGGTAGCCGAAGATCTCGGCGGCGAGCAGGCCGACCACGCTGGCCACCCGGTAGCAGTACAGCTGCAAGGCCTTGAAGTCGAGGTAGCGTGTCTGCGACAGGTCCATGGCCATGCCGTCGATGATCTCGAGCAGCTGCTCCTGAGGCAGGCTGAAGCGCGTGAGCACGTCCTTGAGCGCGAGCCCCACCGGGTGCGTGGGGATGCCGCCATAGGTGCGCACGACCTCCTGCCGCCACCACTCGAGCTTGGCCTGGGCCAGCGACAGGTCGTGGCATTCGTCCACGACGTCATCCACCTCGCGACAGAAGGCGTACATCGCGGTGATGGCCTGGCGCCGCTCGGCGGGCAGGAACATGAAGCTGTAGTAGAAGCTCGAGCCGCTCTTGGCGGCCTTGTCCTGGCAGTAGTCGTGCGGATTCATGCGCTTGTTCCGTAGTTCAGGGCGCGCCATCCCAGGCGCAGCCAGTCGCCCGCAGCCAGCTTCGGGCGGTGGCGGAAGACGTCGTAGTCGACCTGCTCGAGCCGCTCCAGGATGCGCAGCCCGCCCAGCACCACCAGGCGCAGCTCCCAGCCGAGGCGGCCGGGCAGGGCCTGCGCGAGGGGAGCGCCGTCGCGCATCATGGCCCGTGCGCGTTGCACTTCGAAGGCCATCAGCGAGCGCCAGCGCGCCGCGTCCTCCGCGCCCAAGGCGCCAGACCGCGCGCGCTCGAGCAAGGCCTCGTCAACCCCGTGGCGGGCGAGATCGTCCAGCGGCAGGTAGATGCGCTGCTTGTCCCAGTCGATGGCGATGTCCTGCCAGAAGTTGATCAGCTGCAGGCTGGTGCAGATGGCGTCGGAGCGGCGCAGGTTGTCGGGCGTGGCCGCAGCGTACAGGCACAGCATCAGCCGGCCGACCGGGTTGGCCGAGCGCCGGCAGTAATCGAGCAGCTCGTCGAAGTCGCGGTAGCGGGTCTTGCCGACATCCTGGGCAAAGGCGTCGAGCAGGTGGCGGAAGGGCTGCAGCGGCAGGCCGTGGGCGCGGATCGCGCGTCCGAGGCGTTCGAACAGTGGCGCCAGCTCCGCATCGCGCACCGCCACCCCGCGCGCGCAGGCCTCGAGCGCAATGCGGTAGTCCTGCAAGCGCGCAAGCCGCGCGATGCCTGGCGCGTCGCCCTCGTCGGCGACGTCGTCCGCGCTGCGGGCGAAGGCGTAGATGGCCTCGACCGGCTCGCGCAGGCGCGCCGGTAGCAGCAGGGAAGCGACAGGAAAGTTCTCGTAGTGCTCGACCGGCATCGCGTGGACATGAGGCGGATGTCACCGCGGGCCGGTGAATTCATCGCAAGGCGGCCGGAGTATACCCCGCAGCGATGCAACTTTCGGCGGTGGCCGATGACACAATGCCGTCGCTTCTCGGCACACCCACCGTGTGCCGGTGCCTGTGGGGATTTCATGCTCGAGCTTTCCGGTCTGTGCAAGACCCTTCCCGGCACGCCGCCGCGCGTGCTGTTCGATGCGCTCGCGCTGCGCGTGGCAGACGGCGAGTGCGTGGCCATCGTCGGCGAGTCCGGTTCCGGCAAGTCCACCCTGCTCAACTGCATCGCCGGCCTCGAGCCGGTGGACGACGGCCAGATCCGCGTCGGCGAGCTGCGGGTGGAGCAGCTCGACGACGACGCCATGGCCCGCCTGCGGCGCTCGCACTACGGCTTCGTGTTCCAGGCCTTTCACATCCTGCCGCACCTGAACCTGCTGCAGAACGTCGCCTTGCCGCTGTGGCTGCTGCAATGCCCCGAGGACGAAGCCACGCGCCGCGCGCAGGAGATGCTGGCACGCGTCGGCCTGGGCGCGCGCGCGCTCGATCCGCCACAACAGCTCTCGGGCGGCGAATTGCAGCGCGTGGCGATTGCCCGGGCGCTGGTGCACACGCCGCAGCTGGTGCTCGCCGACGAGCCCACCGGCAACCTCGATCCCGGTCGCGCGATGGACGTGCTCGACCTGCTGCTCGGGCAGATCCGCGCCAACCGTGCGGCCGGGGTGCTGGTCACCCACTCGCGCGCCGCGGCCGCACGCGCCGACCGCGTGCTCGAGCTCGGCCCCGACGGGTTGCGCGACATCACGGCTGGATCATGACCAGCAGCCTGCGCAGGGTGTTCCTGGCCAGCCTGTTGCGCCGTCGCCTGGCGACCGCGCTGTCCTTGCTTGCGATCGCGTTGGGGGTCGCGCTTGGACTGGCGGTGCAGCTCATCCACGGCGCCGCACTGGACGAGTTCGGCCGCGGCGTGCGCCTGCTCTCCGGCGAGGCCGACCTGCAAGTGGTGGGGCCCCGCGAGGGCTTCGATGAAGGCATCTACCCCCTGCTCGCGCGTCGCGCGGAGGTCGCCGAAGCGAGTCCCGTGCTGGAAATCGAGGCGCGGCTGCCCGGGCGCGACGACAGCCTGCGCATCCTTGGCGTCGATCTGTTCCGGCTCATGCGGGTGCAGCCCGCGCTGATGCCGCTTGCCGATCGCGAGGCCGCAGGCGAGGTGGGCGGCAACGAGGGGGGCGATGAGGCCAGGGGGGCGCGCGAAGCTGAACCGAGCCGAACGGGCGGAGACGGCCGGCTGGCCGCGCTGCAGCCGCACAACCTGTTCCTGAGCGCCGATGCGCGTGCCGTGCTGACGCAGCCCTATCGGTCGGCGAGCGGCGAGTCGCAGCCTCCGGCGATCAGCGACGGCTATCTGCTTGCCCAGTCGGGCCTGCGCAGCCTGCGCCTGCGCATCGCGGGGCAGCTGCCGGGCGCGAGCGGAAGCATCGGGGTGATGGATATTGCGGGGGCGCAGCAGCACTTCGAACGCGTCGGCACACTCAGCCGCATCGACCTCAAGCTCGCTGAGGGGGTGGAGCTGGGCACGGCCCGCCTTGCACTCGAAACCCTGCTGCCGCCCGGGGTGAGCCTGCGTGTGCCGGAGGCGGCGGCGAGCGAAGTCGGCACGCTGTCGCGCGCCTATCGGGTGAACCTCACCATGCTGGCGGCGATCGCCTTGCTGACCGGCGGTTTTCTGGTGTTCTCGACGCAGCTGCTATCGGTCGCGCGCCGGCGGCGGGAGTTTGCCCTGCTGCGTGCGCTCGGACTCGAGCGTCGCGAGCTCATGCGGGGCCTGCTCGCCGAAGGAGCGCTGGTCGGTGTGGTGGGCGGCGCCCTCGGCGTCGCCCTGGGCTACGCGCTTGCCGGCGGGGCCTTCCGCTTCGTCGGTGGCGACCTCGGCGCGGGCTTCTTTCGCGGCCTGAGCCCGACCCTGGCTTTCGATCCGGCGCTGAGCCTCGCCTACCTGTTCCTGGGCGTCGGCGCCGGGGTGGCGGGCACCTGGATACCTGCGCGCGAGGCCGCCCGCGTGCCTCCGGCGCGTGCGCTGCGCGCAGGCGAAGGCGAGCGCGCCGGCCTGCCGCAGGCGCACGCACGCGGGCGTATTGCGGCGCTGCTGCTGGCGCTGGCGGGCCTGGCCTGCCTGTTGCCGCCCCTCTCGGGGATTCCGGTGGGCGGCTATGCCGCGGTGGCCTTGATCCTGGCCGCGGCCGTGCTCGCACTGCCGGCGCTGGCGCGTGCGGTGCTGCCGCTGCTCGCGCACGGTCGCAGCGCCTTGTGGCGGCTGGCCCATGCGCGCCTGAGCGCCACCCCGGCGCAGGCGGTGGTGGCGGGCGCGGGGGTGATCGCCAGCGTGGCGCTGGCGGTGTCGATGGCGATCATGGTGAGTTCCTTCCGCGTGTCGGTGGATGACTGGCTCGAGCAGGTCCTGCCGGCCGACCTCTACCTGCGGGCCTCGTCATCATCGGCCAGCGGCTATCTCGACCCCGAGGCGCTGGCTGCGATCGCGGCGGTGGACGGCGTCGCCACCGTCGACACGACGCGCTTGGCGAATCTGCGCTTGTCGGACGCCGAGCCCTTGTTCAGCGTGCTGGCCCGGCCGGCGCAGGGCAACTGGGGGCTGCCGCTGGTCGCCGGCTCGATGAGCGTACCGGAGGACGCCGCGCTGCCGCCGATCTGGGTGTCTGAGGCGGCGGCCGACCGCCATCGGCTCGCGCCTGGCAGCCACTTCGAGCTGCCGCTGGGCGGCCGCCTGCAGCGCTTCATCGTCGTCGGCATCTGGCGCGACTACGCCCGCCAGTACGGCGCGGCCCTTGTCGAACGAGGCGATTACGTCGCGCTGACGGGCGACACACGGGTCAATGACGCGGCGCTGCGGGTCGCCCCGGGGGTGGACCCGGCCGCCGTGGCCGAGGCCCTGCGCCAGCGCTTCGGCGCCGAGCACATCACGATCGCGCTGCCGGGCGAGATCCGCGCGTTGAGCCTGCAGATCTTCGATCGCACCTTCCTCATCACCTACCTGATGGAGGCCGTGGCGGTGCTGATCGGCCTGTTCGGCATCGCCACCACCTTCGCCGCGCTGGCGACCACGCGCCAGGGCGAGTTCGGCATGCTGCGCCACCTCGGCCTGACGCGCGCGGAGATCGGCCGCCTGATCGCCTTCGAGGGCGCGCTCACGGCCGGACTGGGCGTCCTTGCCGGGACCCTGGCCGGCGGGGCGATCGCCTGGGTGCTGATCGAGGTCATCAACCGCCAAAGCTTTCACTGGAGCATGGACTTGGCCGTGCCTTGGCTCGTGCTCGGCGTCTTCGCCTTCAGCCTGGTCGCGCTGGCGGCGCTGGTGGCGCGCCTGGCCGGGCGCCATGCGATGCAGCGCTCGGCGGTGCTGGCGGTCAAGGCGGATTGGTAGCAAGGGGACGAGATGCAGATGAAGACGGTGTTGGCAGCCAGGTGCAGCTCGCGCCTTGGTCAGCCACTGGGGTGGCTGCTGACGCTTGCCTGCCTGTTTGCCGCTGTGGTGGCCGGCGCGGCGGACACCGGAGGACCGGGCGCGCGAGGCGAGCAGGGCGATCGGGTGAGTGCCCAGACCCGCAGCGCGGCAGACCAGGGGGCATACCCACCGGTGCGCGCCGGCCAGGCGCTGAGCTTTCCGCGCGACTTCGGCGCCCATCCCGATTACCGCACCGAATGGTGGTACATCACCGGCTGGCTGCGTGATGCGGCCGGAGTCGAGCGCGGCTTCCAACTCACCTTCTTTCGAGTCCGCACCCTGATCGGCGAAGACAATCCGAGCCTGTTTGCGCCGCGCCAGTTGATCCTCGCCCACGCGGCGGTGGCCGA
>NZ_DAOMPS010000008.1:0-136510 GCF_035444905.1 Thauera sp. | reverse complement strand
TGACCCGCTGACCGCTTCTGCTGACGCTTCTTACACCACGTCCCGGGACACGATCCGTCAGGGCTGTGCGCCGGCCTGATCCGCGGGAATCGACGATGAGAAGGCTCCTAGCAAGCATGAGCCCCTGAAGCGGTGTCATTTAGCGGGATGCTAACGGGATCTGGATCGAAGTGCTGGCGCCGGAGAGCCCGAACCAGACGAAAACAGACGGGAGGCGGCCATGGATTTCAGATTGCTGCGTTACTTCGTCGCAGTTGCGGAAGAACTGCATCTGGCCCGTGCAGCCCAGCGCCTGGGCATCGAGCAATCGCCTCTGTCGCGTGCGATGCGCGAATTGGAAAACCAGCTCGGCGTGCAGTTGTTCGACCGCAGCACACGCCTGACGCGGTTGACCTGGGCCGGCCAGGTGTTTCTCGGTGAATGCCGGCGCGTGCAGACCACCGTTGACCAGGCAGTGCGGAGCGCAAAGGCCGCGGCGCAGGGCTACCAGGGCCATCTGCGCATCGCCATCTGCGACAGCATGGCGCAGCCCCGGAGCGCAACCCTGCTGGCTCGCAGCCGCGAGGATGAGCCCGAACTGGAGATTCGCGTCTTCGAGCTCCCATTCGCGCAGCAGCTCAAGATGCTGCATGACGATCTGCTGGACATCGGCTTTGCGTTGTCAAGCGCGGTGCATGATGGCCTCGTCGCCGAGTCGGTGTGGACCGATCCGCTGGCGGTGATCGTGCCCGCACGCCACCCCTTGCTGGCGCACGTGCAAGTGCCGCTGGCCGAAGCGTTGCAATTCCCGCTGGTTCTGTGTCATCCCGAATCGGGATCGGGCTGCCGCCATCAGATTCAAGCGATGCTGCAGGACGCAAAGACGCCGCCCAGGGTAGTCGATGAAGTGACCACCCTGGGCGTGATGCTGACCCTGGTCGGCGCCGGATACGGCATCGGCTTCGCCATCGCCTCGCAAGTGCAGACGCTACAGCGCCCGGACATCCTCATTCGTCCCCTGGCCGGCACCCCACCGATGCTCTCTACCTACCTGCTGCGCCGCCAAGGCGAACCGTCGGAGCCCATGAAGCGTTTCATCGAGCGGGTGAAGGACGGGGCTGCACCGGTCGATGATGATCCAGGTCTTTGAGGACGCCGCTCACTTGTCCGCCGCAGCCTGTGGCGTGTCAGTAGACGGATGAAGTTCGGGATGAAAGCCGACGCACGGTGGCTGCTGGTGGATGTGTATGGCTCGCTTTGGATCACCCGCAGCGGCCTGCGTTGCCCAGTCCGAAGATTTGAATCCGCAAGCAAGTCTCTTCCGTGCCACCGTGACCCATGGATCGAAAAAGACGTTCTTTATAAACGAGTTAGCGACCGGGAAAAACTACGCGGCGGCGTTCAAGGGGATGACTTCCGAACCCTTGGCTTCTGCCCCGTCGATGTAATTACCCCACTCCTGCATCATCGGTGCGCGGCGTTCTAGCATTGTCCCCCGGTGATAAGCGGCCTCCACGCGACTGGGTAGGCTATGAGCTAGGGCGTGCTCGGCTAATTCGCGCGGGTAGTGGCCCACCTCTGCGCACCAGTCGCGGAAAGTGCTGCGGAAACCGTGCGGCACGATTGCATCGCCACACTTTGGGTCAATCCACTTCGGCGGCGCGTCCTTGTCATCGGATTCGTTCATGCGCCGGGTAACAGCGGTCAAGGTCATGTCTGAAAGCGGCCTTCTGTCGCGGTCGCCAGGGAAGAGGTAGGTGTTCCCGTCGATCTTGGGCAGGGCTTTGATAAGTTCGACGGCCTGGGCAGATAGCGGCACCCAGTGTTCCCGCTTCGCTTTCATCCGTTCAGCGGGGATCGTCCAGAGCTTCGCGTCAAGGTCGATTTCATCCCACTTCGCTAATCTCGCCTCGCCTGAGCGGGTAGCGGTCAGGATGGCGAACTCAAGCGCTCGCGCCCCGGCCCCTTTGACCCTCTTCAGTTCCACCATGAATGCGGCGACCTGAGTGTAAGGGAGCGCGGGATGGTGGCGAATCTTCTTCACCTTGGCTGGCGCTGGCAGCAGTGCGTCAAGGTGTCCGCGCCACAATGCGGGATTCTCCCCCTGCCGCCACTGCATCGCCTTGGCGTAGGACAACACTAGTTCCATGCGCGAGCGCAGGCGGCTGGCTGTTTCTGTCTTGGTGGTCCACAACGGCGAAAGAATGCACAGCACGTCTTCAGTGCTGACTTCGGCAACCGGCTTGTTGCCGATGATCGGCGCGGCGTAGGTCGCTAGCGTGGTTTCCCACTGCGCGGCATGTTTCGCGTTCTTCCAGCTTGAACGATGGGCCTTGATGTAATCCCCAGCAGCATCGGAGAACGTTACCGCATGGGCTTCTGCAGCCTTGGCCGCTTGCGCGGTCTGCGCTGCAAGCTGCTTTCGTTGCTCGATGGGGTCAATCCCTGCACGCACCTGGGCGGTGAGCTGTGCGGCCTCGCTGCGGGCCTCGACCGGCGTTTTGTGCTCCAGCGTGCCCATCCCCATTTCACGGCGTTTGCCGTTGAGCTGGAAGCGGAAGATCCACGACTTCGCGCCGCTGGCCTGAACTCTCAAATACAGGCCGTTTCCATCCGCGTACATGCCTTCCTTGGCGTGCTTGATCTCTAGCGCTGTCAGCGGCATTTCTCTTCCCCTGTGCTCTACAGCCCACCACTCAGCCCACCACTTAAGAGGTGGATTCACTTGGCCTTCACTGGGCTCCAGTGTACAACGAACATACTTAAAGCACTGTTTCAATGAAGAAAAATTTTCGTTAGCGGACCACTCTGGATGTTCTTGGATATATTATATGCGGACGCCCTGTCCGCCAGAACGCCTATAAAGCCCTTCAAGTCAAAGACTTGTAGGGCTTTATCCTTTTCCGCATCGGCATTCGAGTGCGAGCGCCGCGGTGCCTCGCTGGACGGCGGGCAAGCTGCACGTCGATACTGGCGAGTCGCTCAAGGAGTTCGCCATGTCGGAAGAATTCGAGTTCGATGTGCTGCTGTCGTTTGCCTCGCCAGAGCGCGACTATGCACGAGCCATTCACGCGATCGCGACGGCCAATGGACTCAAGGTGTTCTTCGACGAGGAGTTCCAGCACGAGGTGTGGGGACGGAACCTGGTCGAATACCTCGATCACACCTATCGGGCGCGTGGGCGTTACGTGGTCGTGCTGGTGTCGCAGGCCTATGTCGAGAAGTCCTACCCAAAGGTCGAGCGGCGCGCGGCGCTCGACCGGATGATCGAGCAGGCTGCCGAATACCTCCTTCCGGTGCGGGTCGACGAGGCCTGGATTCCGGGGCTGCCGCGGTCGACCGCCTATGTGGATCTGCGCACCGCGGGTGTGATCGGTGTCTGCGAGCTGCTGGTGCGCAAGCTCAAGGGAGGGACCGGGGCGCTGACCCTGCCCGAGGGACTCAACATCCCCCGCGTGCCGCTGGGCACGATCCCCGCGTCGCAGCTCGCCGATTATCTTGTCGCATTGTGCCAGCGCCCGCAGGTGACGCTGTTCGGCACCCTGATCTACGACGAGACCAATGTCGCCGTGCGCCGCCTGCTGACCCGGCGCGACTACTGGAATGCGCTCGACACTGCATCCGGACAGCATCTCGAGGTCTTTGCCGTGCGGGACGAAGAGCAGTACGGCTGTGATGTGGACTTCAATGCCAAGATGCTGACAGCGTCGACCATCCCGAGCACGAAGGACCGGGGATACTACTTCTCGAGCCTGATGAAGGACTACTTCGGCGTCGACAAGCGGCGAATCAACTATCCCTCTTTTGCCCTGTTCTTCGTCGAGGCCGGCAAGGTCCGCCGCTGCTGGCGCATCCCCTTCCACCAGGCCTCGGTCGAAGACACGCTGAACTGGCTCATCAAGCTGTTTCGCCTCATCGACGACGGCATCGCCAGCGCCGGTGGTCCCAATGCAGCGCTCGGTGACATCCTGGCCAAGGTGAAGCGCCTGCTGCTCGCAGCCCACTTCACGCTCTACATCCAGTCGCCACCCTCGGATGCCGAGCATGCGATCAGGCAACTGACCGATTACGTCGAGACGGCAGGCGTATCAGACTGACCGGCGCCCTGCCCGCAACGCGCCCGAGCCCGAGTGCCAAGCTTGCGCTCTGCCCGAGCCGCCAGGCTGTCCTGTGATGGTCGGCTCGGACAGCCGGCTCAACGACGCCTGACCAGCCAGTCGAGCAAGGGCTTCCACTGCGCCTGCTCGCCTGCTCCAAGGCTGCCACCGTCGAACAGCGTCACCCCGGTCTCGACCGCCTGCACGTAACGCTGTGCCTGACGAATGCAGGTGACCAGCGGCAGGTCGAACTGCTGAAGGTATTCCACCAGTTGCCGTGAAGAGTGCGTCCGCGGGTCGATGCGCATGCCGACGATGCCGATGTCGACGCGGTCCTTGCGCACGGCCTTCGTCAGCGAAAGCTCCTCAAAGAAATCGCGGCTGGCGAGCATGTCGAAGCGGGACGGCGAGACCGGCGCGACGATCTTGTCCATCTCACCCAGTACCGCCTTCAGGCGCTTGCCATGCAGGCCCGCAGGCGTATCCAGGATCGCCACCGTGCAATCCTTGGGTGGCGGCTCCAACTCGTCGCTTGAAGTCTCCCAATGACGGATCGGTGCCAGATGGCGCGGTCGCCCCTTAAGCCAGTGGCGTGTGGACTGCTGGCGATCGAAGTCCCCGAGATACACGATTTCGTCGTTCCTGGCGAACCAGGCTGCCAGATGCACCGCCAAAGTCGACTTCCCGCTCCCCCCCTTGGGGTTGGCCACCATGATTTTGCGCATGTCGATTACCCTGATAACAATGAAGGCATAAACTCTCTGAATAGCCCATGCAGATTCACGCCTGCTCGGGAGATGGCACGAGCTCTCCCGCCAGCATGACCGCCTTCGCCCACGAATGCACGCGACGCCACGAGGCGAGACCGTCACAGGATTGCAACCCTGACCACAGACACTGCGAGACACGGGGTCCCTTCTACCAGCGCCCGCTGACGATCGCAGGAGTGTGCATGACCATTACGAGCAGTTCCGCACGCCAGGACTGCATCGAAGAATATCGCGATGCAACGCGCCGCCTCGCCAAGCTTGCGGGTGTCACGCTACCTTCGTTCAGGTGCCAGAAATGCAGAAGGCGCCGGATCGTGAACGGCCGCCGGCAAGCCGTGCGCGGCACCTCGAAATACGGCTACCACTGTGCCGATTGCGCAGTCCCAAGGGCGGAATGAGTCCCCGGATGGCGTCTGCCAGGCCACCACTGATGGCCTGAATTCATGCAAGCTGCGCCGACGCGCCTGTCGGTCACGACTCTCAGCCGCGCGCGCCGCATGGCATGTCCTGCGGCCGGTCGATGTCCATCAGGACGCCCTCGTCATCTACGGGGCACAGCACGACCTGCTCGCGATGCGTAGTCAGGATCTGCCGTGCGCCCTGGTCGCCGACCAGCGCGCACAGCGCATCCCGCCATTGGCGGGCAAAGCCGACCGGATGCCCGCGCCGGCCCTGGAACGTCGGTGCAGCCAGGCTTGCACCGGCGCGCAGCGCGGCGGCGACCGTCCGCAGGCTGTCGGGCTGGATGAAAGGCATGTCGGCCAATGCCACCACCCACCCGGCCGCATCGTGCGCTGCACGCACCCCGGCCGCCAGGCTGTACCCCATGCCGCCGTCCGCCGCCGGGCAGACGACGAGCGCGTAGCCCGCCTCCTCGAAATCGCGCGCCAGGGGATGCCCGGCCGCGCGCAGCACGACCACCACCCGATCGCAGGCCGAGCCCAGGCTGCGGGCGGCGGCGAGCGCCATCGGCGTGCCGTCGGCCAGCACATGCAGCAGCTTGTCGCCGCCAAAGCGGCGGCCTGCGCCGGCGGCGAGCAGGATGCCGACGATCTCGCCACTCATGCACAAGGTCGGGCGAGCGCGGCCGGAGGGGCCGCCGAAGCACCTTCGGCCGTCGGCGCCGTTCGCGTCGCCACGCCGTTACGGACCGCAGTCATCTCGGCCAGGATGGCGATCGCGATCTCGGGCGGGGTACGGCTGCCGATCGCCAGCCCCACCGGCCCATGCAGTCGATCCACCTCGGCCGGGCTCAGGTCGAAGTACTGCAGCAGGCGCGCTCGCCGGCGCGCGCTGTTGAGCGTCGAACCCAGCGCACCGACGTAGAAGGCGGGCGACTTCAGCGCTTCGAGCAGCATCATGTCGTCGAGCTTGGGGTCGTGGGTCAGCGCGACCACCGCGCTGTGCGCATCGAGCCGCAGCGCGATCACCGCGTCGTCGGGCATGCCCGCGATCAGCGTCGCGCCGGGCACGTCCCACTCGATGGCGTACTCCTCGCGCGGGTCGCACACGAAGACCTGGTAGTCCAGCGCCTGCGCCACGCGGGCGAGATAGCTCGAGATCTGCCCCGCGCCCACGATCAACAGCCGCCAGGCCGGGCCGTGGACCGTGGTCAACGTACGTCCGTCCCACTGCAGGCGATCGCCCGCCGCCCCACAGCTGAGGCGGCTACCCGGCTCGCCCACCGTCACGCTGCGGCGCACGAGCTCGCCGGCGGCGATATGCGCCGCCAGCGCCTCGAGCGCGGCCGGGTTGGGCTGCGGCTCGATCAGCAGTTCCATTGTGCCGCCGCAGGGCAGGCCGAAGCGGCGCGCCTCGTCCTGCGTGAGGCCGTAGGCCTGCACCCACGGGACGCCCGGCGTGCCTGCTGCGCCCGACGCGAACTCACCCGCCCGCATACGCTCGATCAGATCGGCCTCGAGACATCCGCCGGACACGGAGCCCAGCACCGCGCCATCCTCGCGCAGCGCCATCCACGCCCCCGGCGGGCGCGGCGCCGAGCCCCAGGTGCGCGCCACTGTCACGAGGGCAAATCGGTATCCTTCCGCGGCCCAGCGCCTGACGCCGTCCAGGACCTGCCGATCGGTGCTGTGCATGCAGACCTCCTGGGCGTCAGGCGAGCTGGTTGCGGATCGGCAGGCGCCGGATGCGCTTGCCGGTGGCGGCGAAGATCGCATTGGTCAAAGCCGGCGCCACCGGCGGCAGGCCCGGCTCGCCGACGCCGCCCAGCGGTGCGTCGAAGCCGCTCGGCGTCACCAGATGGGTGTGGATCTGTCTTGGCGCCGCATCGATTCGCGTCACCTCGTAGTTGTGGAAGTTGCTCTGCTCGACACGGCCGGCCTTGAAGGTGATCTCGCCTACCGTCGCCAAACTGACCCCCTGGATCACCGCGCCCTCCAGTTGCGCCCGCACGCGGTCGGGGTTGATCACCGCGCCGCAATCGAAGGCGATATCGACACGCGGGACCGTCAGCCTGCCTTCCGTGTCGACTGCCACCTCGACCACCACCGCGGCGTAGCTGACAAAGCTGCGATGGGCGGCGATGCCCAGGCCATGCCCCGTCGGCAGGCTGCGCCCCCAGCCGGCCTCCTGCGCCGCGCGCTCGATCACGCCGCGCAGCCTCGCGGTGTCGAAGGCATAGCGCTGCGGGTCCTCGCCGTAGAGCCAGTGATCGGACACCGAGGCCGGGTCGATGAGGCGGTCCGGCCCGAGCAGCTCCAGCAGGTAGTCCTTGGGGTCGCGCCCCGCGGCCGCGGCGAGCTCGGCGGCAAAGCTCTGGATCGCGAAGGCGTGCGGGATATTGGACACCGAACGGAACCAGCCGATGCGCGTGTGGGCCTGCGCCGGCGGGTTCTCGACGCGCACGTTGGGGATCGCAAACGGCATGTCGACCGCCCCCATCGCCAGCTCGAAGGCGCCGGATTCCTGCGCGTTCGGCACGAAGATGGACTGGATGGTCGGCGCCACCGTGCGATGCAGCCAGGCTTGCGGCCTGCCCTGCGCATCGAGCCCGGCCTCCAGGCGCGCGACCGACACCGTGTGCAGGTAGCCGTGCTGCAGGTCGTCCTCGCGGGTGAAAGTGAGCTTGACCGGCCGGCCGTCCATCGCGCGCGACAGGATCGCCGCCTCGCTGGCAAAGTCCGGCTTGGACTTGCGCCCGAAGCCGCCGCCGAGCAGCAACGCATGCACCACCACCTTGTCGAGCGGCAGCGCGAAGCGCTTGGACAGATCGCTGCGGATCGCCTCTGGGTTCTGCACGCTGGACCAGACCTCGCACAGCTCGTCGGTGACCCGCGCGGTGGCGCTCGGCGGCTCCATCGGCGCGTGGGCGACATGCGGGATGTAGTAGGTCGCTTCGACCCGGCGCGCGGCACCCGCCAGCGCGGCATCGACATCGCCGTTGTTGCGCACCACCTTGCCCGGCCGGTTCGCGGCCCCCGCCAGCGCCTCGCGGTAGGACTCGGAGTCGTAGCCCGCATTGGGGCCGTCGTCCCATTCGATGTCGAGACGTGCGCGGCCTTCGATGGCGGCGTAGGTGGTGTCGGCAATCACCGCGAGGCCGCCCAGCGGCTGGAAGGCCGAGGGGATCGGCGTCTCCTCGATCGGCACCACCTTGAGCACGCCCGGCACCTGCAGGGCCCGGCTCGCGTCGTAGCGCCGCAGCGTGCCGCCGTACACCGGCGGACGGGCGATCACCGCATGGACCATGCCCTCGATGCGGGCGTCGATGCCGTACATCGCCCGTCCGGTGGTGATGTCGTCATTGTCCACCAGCCCGATGTCGCCGCGGCCGATGTAGCGGAACTGATCCGGGGTCTTGAGCACCAGCGTGTCGGCCGCCGGCACCGGGCGCAGCGCCGCATCGCGGGCGAGCGCGCCGAAGCCGATGCGCCGCTCGCTGGCCGCATGCACCACCTCGTGCTGCGTGGCCCGCACTTCCGCCACAGGCACGCCCCAGCGCGCCGCGGCTTCTTCTTCCAGCATGCGCCGGGCCGCCGCGCCGATACGGCGCAAGGCCTGGAAGTGATGGCGCATGCTGCGCGAGCCGTCGGTGTTCTGGTTGCCGAAACGCGCCTCGTCGCCGGGCGCCTGCAACACCTTGACCCGCGCCAGGTCGGCTTCCAGTTCGTCCGCCACCACCATCGCCCAGCTGGTGCGCACGCCCTGCCCCATCTCGGCGCGATGGCACAGCAGGCTGACCGTGCCGTCATCCTCGATCGACAGGAATATGCGCGGGTCGTCGCGCAGGCCGCCGCTCATCGCCTCGGCGCCGTATCTGGTCTCCTCCGCACTCGCCGGCCGCAGGCCGGTGGCCAGCACGAAGGTGCCGGCGGCGAGACCGCGCAGGAAATCGCGACGGCTGAGACTGAGGTTGGCGATCTCGTTCGCATTGAGCGTGTTCATGCCTCTCCTCCTTCCGCTGCCAGCTTGATCGCGGCGCGGATGCGCGGATAGGTGCCGCAGCGACAGAGATTGCCGCTCATCGCGGCGTCGATCTCGGCGTCGGTCGGTTTGGGCGTCGCCGCCAGCAGCGCCGCCGCCTGCATGATCTGTCCGGTCTGGCAGTAGCCGCACTGCGCCACATTGAGCGCACGCCAGGCCAGCTGCACCGGATGCATGCCGTCGGCCGACAGCCCCTCGATGGTGGTTATCGCACGCCCTTCGAGCTCGCCCACGTGGAGCAGACAGGCGCGCGCGGCCTGGCCATCGACCAGCACTGTGCAGCTGCCGCAGATCCCGAGCCCGCAGCCGTACTTCGTGCCTGTCAGGCCGGCGAGGTCGCGCAGATACCAGAGCAAGGGCATCTCCGAGGGCCCCTCGGGCTGATGCGTGCGTCCATTCACGGTGAATGTCGTCATGTCTCCTCCTGGGTCTTGTTCGAGCCCGGCCTGCCCCTATCGGACCAGGCCTGGTGCCACTTCGCGCAGGACCGTCGCCATGCCGTCCCTGCGCAACACGGTTTCGAGCAGCGCCGGATCCAGCACCCGGCAACGCCCCCGGGACCACTCGAGATAAGGGCTGCCGTCCGGGCCGTCGAAAAAACGGACGACCGGAATGGCGCGCAGGCACTGACGCAGGAAACCGAGGTTGTGATCGAGCGCCATCGCCTCGCCTTGAGGATAGACCTCCTCCCGGCAGCGCGCATGGACGTTGATCTTCTGGTAGCGGTCGATGTTGATCAGGCCCAGGGGATCATGGATCGCCATGAAATCGCGCGTACCGGTCGCGATCGAGGTCGGGAACTGGCCCTTGGGCACCCGGTTGTCGAGGAAGTAGTAGCGGAAGTCGGCGTTGGCATAGCCGAGCCAGCGGAACAGCACCCGCGGCATGCCGCTGTAGGCCTCGACACAGTGGCCGAGAAAGTCCTCCACCGCCTTGTAGCGACCGCGTTCGAGCGCGCGTTGCCAGCCGCGCTCCACGGTCTCCTCGGGCGGCGTGACGATGAAGTACATGTGCAGCGTGGAGACGTGCTGCGCATAGGTGCGCTGCAGGATGCGGCCGATCTCCTGGGTCGAGAAGCTGTCGAAGCGGAAGCGGTCGACGAGCAGATGCGGAATCGCATTCAGGCGGTTCGCCTTGTCGCGGATGTAGCGGTCGAGCTTGGCGTCGATGACCATCAGCTCGCGGCTGGTCAGATGGCCGGCGTACTTGTAGGCCTCGCCGAGCGACTCGTAATCGAGCAGCAGGCGGCGCCACACGTCCGGGCTGATGGTGGCGTAGCCGTCCGGCTCGATGCCGTTGTCGTGCATCAGGCGCTTGACCATCGGCCGGATCGAGCTCTTGCCCGCCGCCGACGGGCCCTTCAGGCTGATCAGCACCGGCGCGGCGCGGATCGGCACGCGCGGGTAGCCCTCGCGCTCGATCGCCGCCGCCATCAGCGGCTCGATCTCCGCACCGATCAGGCGACTGCCGTAGGTGTTGCCGACATGGCGGGTGACCATCTCTGCCAGCAGTGCATGGTCCGCACCGAGCCGGCCATGGCAGGCCAGCACCGCGCCCAGCACCCGGTACAGGCTGCGGAATACGGCGCGCTCGAACGGATCGCCCGCTGCCAGCCCCTCGGTCTTGAAGCCGGCGACCACGCCGTGTTCGCGCTCGGCCGGTCTGGCGTCCGGCACCGGCGCCGGCTTGGCAGCGCCGAACCATTTCGCCAGCAGGGACGGTGGACGGGCCGCCGCCGCGGGCGGCGGCGCGAGCCGCTCGTCCAGCATGGCCAGCACCTGCCCGAACACGCGTCGACGCAGCGTGGCGTGGATCTCGGCGAAGCGCGCCAGATGGGGCGCGAGCTCGTGCGCCAGGATGTGGCTGGCGATGCGGCGGAAGTTCTGCCCGAAGATCTCTTCGGTGGGCCCTTCCGGTACCGCGATGTCGGCGGTCACGCGCACAATCAGTTCGTGCAGCGCCAGGCGCGAGGGCCGGAAGGCGACCAGTTCCTCGCGCGGCAGCCCGGTCAGGCGGACGAAGTCGTCGATCAGCGCCGCCTCCGGGAACACGCAGTCCGGCCTGGCGATCGTCTCCAGCCCCTGGAACGCGTGCGGGATCCGGCTTGAAACGCCCGGTTCCCACGCGTTCTCGTGCGTGGTCATGACGCGAACTCGACCAGCAGTTCTCTCGCGGCAATGACGTCGCCTGGCTTCACGTACACCGCCTTCACCACCGCGTCGCGTTCGGCGGTCAGCATCGTCTCCATCTTCATCGCCTCAATCGACACCAGCCGCGCGCCCTTGGCGATGCGCTGCCCGGGCTGCACGGCGACGGTCACCACCGCTCCCGGCATCGGCGCGGCGACGTGGCAGGGGTTGGTCTCCTCGGCGCGCGGACGGGCCTTCTTGGCCGCGTGCTCGAGGCCGGCCTTGGCCACCCGCACCGCGCGCGGCTGGCCATTGACCTCGAAGAAGACCTTGATCTTGCCCTCCTCGTCGGGCGCTTCCGAGCGCCCCACCTGGCGCACGATCAGGGTCTTGCCGCGCTCGATGTGGACCGCCACCTCCTCGCGATCCTGCACGCCGTAGAAGAAGGGCGCCGTCGGCAGGCGCGACACGTCGCCGTACTCGCGGCGATGGGCGGCGTAGTCGAGGAAGACCTTCGGATACATCAGGTAGGACGCCAGATCGGTGTCGCTCGCGTCGCGCTCGATCAGCGCCTCAAGCGCCGCGCGCGTGGCCGCGAGATCCACCGGCGCAATGTGCGCCGCCGCCCGCCCCTGGATCGGCGCCTCGCCCTTCAGAACCTTGCGCTCGAGCGCCTTGGGAAAGCCGTCGGGCGGAAAGCCCAGTTCGCCCCGGAACAGCGACACCACCGACTCGGGGAAGGCGACTTCCTTGTCGGGGTCGGCCACCTCCTCCGCCGTGAGGCCGTTGGCGACCATGAACAACGCCATGTCGCCGACGACCTTGGAGGTGGGCGTGACCTTGACGATGTCACCGAACAGGCGGTTGACCTCGGCGTAGGCGTCCGACACCTCGGGCCAGCGGTGGTCCAGCCCCACTGCGCGCGCCTGCTCGCGCAGGTTGGTGTATTGGCCGCCGGGCATCTCGTGCTTGTAGACGTCCGAGGTGCCGGCGCGCAGGTCGGGCTCGAAGGGGCGATAGGCATTGCGCACGCCCTCCCAGTAGTGCGACAGCGCCTGCAGCGCGGCGCCGTCGACCTGCGGATCGCGCTCGCCGCCCTTCAGCGCATGGGCGATCGAGCCCAGGTTGGGCTGCGAGGTGAGTCCGCTCATCGCGTCGAGCGCACCATCGACCGCGTCACAGCCGGCCTCCACCGCGGCCAGCACCGAGGCCGCGGCGATGCCGCTGGTGTCGTGGGTGTGGAAGTGCAGCGGAACGCCCACCTCCTGCTTGAGCGCGGTGACCAGGGCGCTGATCGCGCGCGGACGCGCGACCCCGGCCATGTCCTTGATGCCGATGATATGGGCGCCGGCCTTCTCGAGCTGGCGGGCGAGATCCACGTAGTACTTGAGCCCGTACTTGGGCCGGCTGGCGTCGAAGATGTCCGCCGTGTAGCACAGCGTGCCCTCGCACAGCGCGCCGGACTCGACCACCGCGTCCATCGCCACGCGCATGTTGTCCACCCAGTTCAGCGAGTCGAACACGCGGAACAGGTCGACGCCGTGCTGCGCCGCCTGGGCGACGAAATAGCGCACCACGTTGTCGGCGTAGTTGGTGTAGCCCACCGCGTTCGAGCCGCGCAGCAGCATCTGGAACAGGATGTTGGGGATTGCGCCGCGCAGCAGCTTCAGGCGCTCCCACGGGTCCTCCTTGAGAAAGCGCAGCGCCACGTCGAAGGTCGCCCCGCCCCAGCACTCGAGCGAGAACAGCTGCGGCGCCATGCGCGCATAGTAGGGTGCGATCGCCAGCATGTCGTAGGTGCGCATGCGGGTGGCGAACAGCGACTGGTGCGCGTCGCGCATGGTGGTGTCGGTGAGCAGCACCCGCGGGCTGCTGCGCATCCAGTCGACGAAGCCCTGCGGCCCCAGCGCCTTCAGGCGGTCGCGCGTGCCGGTCGGGATCGGCGCCGACAGGTCGCACCGGGGCCGGATCGGTGGCGCCAGCGGCAGCGGAGGACGGCTGCGTCCCTTCATCTCCGGGTTGCCATTGACCGCCACCTGGCCGAGGAAGCGCAGCAGGCGGGTGGCGCGGTCGCGACGGCGGGTGAAGCGGAACAGCTCGGGCGTGTCGTCGATGAAGCGCGTCGTGCATTCGCCCGAGCGGAAAGCCGGGTGCAGGATCACGTTCTCGAGGAACTGCAGGTTGGTCGACAGGCCGCGCACGCGGAACTCGCGCAGGGCCCGGTCCATGCGGGCGACCGCCTCGTCGGGCGTATGCCCCCAGGCGGTCACCTTGACCAGCAGCGAGTCGTAGAAGGGCGTGATCACCGCGCCCGAATAGGCGGTGCCGGCATCGAGGCGCACGCCGAAGCCGGCTGCGCTGCGATACATGCCGATGCGCCCGTAGTCGGGCGTGAAGCCGTTCTCCGGATCCTCGGTGGTGACGCGACACTGCAGCGCATGCCCGGAGAGCCGGATCGCCTCCTGCGCAGGCACGAAAGCGCCCTCCTCACCGATGCGGTAGCCCTCGGTGACGCGCAGCTGCGCCTTGACGATGTCGACCCCGGTCACCTCCTCGGTCACCGTGTGCTCGACCTGGATGCGCGGATTGACCTCGATGAAGTAGAACGCCCCGGTGTCGGCATCCATCAGGAACTCGACCGTGCCGGCGTGGGTGTAGTTAGCCGCGCGCGCCAGGCGCAGGGCGGACTCGCACAGCTCGGCGCGGGTTGTGTCGTCGAGGTAGGGCGCGGGCGCGCGCTCGACGACCTTCTGGTTGCGGCGCTGCACCGAGCAGTCGCGCTCGAACAGATGCACCAGATTGCCGTGGGTGTCGCCCAGCACCTGCACCTCGACATGGCGTGCCCGGCGCACCAGCTTCTCGAGATACACCTCGTCGTTGCCGAAGGCGGCGGCCGCCTCGCGCCGCGCCACTTCCAGCGCGCCGGGCAGCTCCCCGGCCGACTCGACCACCCGCATGCCGCGCCCGCCCCCGCCCCAGCTCGCCTTCAGCATCAGCGGGTAGCCCACGGCCTCGGCCTGCGCCAGGGCCTCGTCGAGCACCGCAGACAGGGCGGCGGTCGCCGGCACCACCGGCACCCCCGCGCGCTGGGCGAGCTCGCGCGCCGCCACCTTGTTGCCGAGCTGGCGCATGACCTCGGCCTTCGGCCCGACGAAGGCGATGCCGGCTGCGGCGCAGGCGGCGGCGAAGTCCGGGTTCTCGGACAGGAAGCCGTAGCCCGGATGGATCGCATCCACGCCCGCCTCGCGCGCCACGCGGATGATGTCCTCGATGTCCAGGTAGGCCTGGATCGGCTTCTTGCCGGCGCCGACGAGATAGGACTCGTCCGCCTTGAAGCGGTGCAGCGCGAAGCGGTCCTCGTTGGAGTAGATCGCGACCGTGCGCATCCCGAGTTCGGAGGCGGCACGCAGGACGCGGATCGCAATTTCGCCACGGTTGGCGACCAGCAGGCTACGGATTGTCTTCATGGATCTTCCTGATGAGCTTCGACTTCGTCACACGACGCGGCAGGCACGAGCGCTGCGGCTGCCGGAATGCGCTCCAGTCTATTACCTCCGCGTCGCAAAGGTGTTCTGAGATTCAGCCTGGAGGGTCGTGGAGCGGGTTATCAGGCGCCGGCTTGCGGAACCACATCCGGCGAGAGGCCAGGCACGCCGGCGCGCGTTCCGGGCAGCCGCGGCGACGCGCGCATCGAACCCGGCCTGCACGGACATCCGTCAGCAGACTTGTACTGACGAGGTACCGGATCTAGTCTGAATTGTCATCACTGCACCCCAGGGCGCCAAGGTCATGGGGGCGGTCGCATGGCGCCGTTGTCGCGACGCCTGTCCGATCGCGAACGCCAGGAGAACGGCCATGGTCATCGAGTTCCAGGTCGACGCGACGCGCTTTCTCCAGGCGTTTCGAAACACCTTGATGCGACATGCACCCTGCAGCCCGCAGGCCTTTGCGCTGAATCTCGGGCCCTGTGGCAACCAGCCGGTCTTTCTCGACCGGATCAGCGTAAGCGGCAGCTCGACCCTGGTCCGCACGGAGGTCAACGCCATCCATGTCGTTCAGCCTGTCTCGCTCTTTCTCACGCCGGTCGCCGCACTCGAGGCCAGCGATGCGCAGCCCGGTGCGCCGTGCTGGAATCCGACACTCGAGCTGGAGTTTGCATTGGCGATCCAGATCGAGGGCGGCACCCCGAACCTCTGCGTCAGCTTTCTGCGCGTTCGCTCCTCCCCGGCCGTCAGCAGCAGCCAGGCCTTGATCATCAGCGGATTCGTTGCGCAGTGGTTTCCCGAGCTCTGCACGCCCTTCGATCTTTCGCCGCTGGCCGGTGCCCTCGGCGCGCTGCCGACCGCCGCGGCCGCCGACGTTTCCGCCGACGCCGCGCTGACGCGACTGACCATTCGGCTCGAGCTCGGACCAGTCGCATCGAACTCCGCCAGCCAGTGGGCAGCCTTCCTCGCCGGCTCGATCAAGCCCAACCCCAACGCCGGCGCGTGGTCGATCTTCATCGATGGCGGTCTGCTGGTGCAGAGCGCGGTCGCGCGGATCACGGCGGGGCTGGCGGGGCCGATCGATGATGACACTTTCGATCTCGAGAGCGGGCCCAGCGGCATCTTTCTGAACCATATCCCGACGATCAACGCCCTCTTTTCCGGCCCGGGGGTGTCGCTTGCGTTCTCCGGCGAGGCGGTGGATGCCTGCGTGTGCTTGTGGGACGAGATCGACCTCGATGTCGACATCACGGCGCTCATTGCCTTCAGCGTCCCGGCACCCAATAGCCTGACGATGTCGCTTTCCATCGACTGGGATCTGAGCGACTTCGAACTCGTGTGCTGTGCCTTCACGGCGGGCATTTTCTGGGGCTTCATCGGGACCAATCTCCTCCAGGAGGAGAAGATCAACTGGGGCGAATTTCTCGGCGGTCTGGTCGGCCTACCCGTCGTGTTCTCGGCTGCGATTACCCAGTCGCACGACCAGGTGGGAAAATTCATCGACCTTGGCGACGACTGGGAGCAGATCGGCAAGAGCAAGAAGCACTACCGCCGGACGACGCATGTCAACTTCCCCAACGCAGGGCTCGGCACCATGACCCTGACCCATGTCGTGGGCATCGAGGGTGGGCTTGCCCTGAGCGGGGCCCTGGGCCCCATCGACGTGCTTGAAAATGCCGAGTTGAGCGCGATGACGGACGAGTGGTCGTGGAAGGTGGATGATCCTTGCGCAAGCAACCCGATACTGCAGGCCGGCTTCAACATCAACTTCAACCCGGTGGGCGGCTTCACCTCGACCAAGGCTCCGCTCGTCGTGTGCCGGGCAGAGATCCTTCCCGCCAGCGACCCCCTGGGTCAGTTTCAGCCTCACCTCGAAGTATCGAATTTCAGCTTGCGACTGAGCATCCCGCTGGCCCAGCTTCTGACCGAATACATCGCGGCACCCTACCCCGTACAGCTGATTCTGGTGACCAATGGCGGCGTACGGATCTTCACCATCCCGCCGATTCCGATCCTGACCCAGGCACAGATCCAGACCACCATGCAGCAGGTCGAGCTGATGGCGCCGGCCATCTGCAAGGACTGGACGCTGGTGGAGGCCTTCTGGAAAGGCATGCACTTCCACCCGGCGTGGATGATCGATCCTCCGCCCGACCGCGAGATCACCGGCCTGTGGCAGATCGTGGTCAGCGGCTTGAACGCCGGGCAGCGCGTGCAGTTGCTGTCGCCGGCAGGCACCGTGCTGGCGACGGCGGGGCCTGGACCGATGGGGGAAGGCGGCGCACGGCTGTCAGCCCTGGTATCGCCGGCCGCAGGCGCGATCGGTATCCAGACCGAGGGGCCCGAGGGGCAGTCGCTGCCGCTGGCCCGACGCCAGCCGTTGCGCCTGCATGCTGAAGGCGACGGTGAAGTCCCGGACCGCCACCAGCTTGTGCGCCGGGCGAACCGGCAGATAATCATCCGCCAGACCCAGCTGTTCGCGGCGGCGCGGATCCGGGTCGAGAAGCACTTCGGCACCGCCGCAGTGGGTACGCTCGGCGGCCGAGCCATGCTGGCGATCGTGTCCGCTACCCGCCTCCTGGTCTGGGACATCGGGCACTGCGACGCGCCACGGATCGTCCGCATCGAGCATGTCGGCGGTCTGCGGGGCGTGCTGTTCGATCGCCACGGTCTGGTGGCCTGGGGCCGGTCCGGTCTGTTGCGGCTCGCGCAGATACATGCGCGGCTCGAGCCGTTCGGTGATCAGGCCCCGGTCGAAGGCCTGGCTCATGCAGGCGGTCGGCTTGTTGCGGTCGCCGAAGATGCGCTTTCGCTTCGCAGTGGCGGCAAGGCGATCCTGGAGTCGCTCCAGCCGATCCAAGCGCTCGCGGCCGATCGCGCGGAGATCGCGACCATCGAGCTCGATACCCTGGTGCTTCGCCGATCGGACAGATTGATCGAGCCGGCCTCGGTCACGCTGCCCGAGCCCGTGTCGGTGACCGCGGCCTTCGGCCGTTCGGGTGCGTTCGCGGTCACGACGCAGCGTGCCGGCACCTACGTGATTCAGCGCGGCAAAGATGGCACCGCGACGATTTCGGAGCACTACCCCCTACGGCCGCCGTGGTTTGCCGCGAGCCTGCGATCCGGTCGAACCCTGGTCCGCTTCGACCGTTCGGCGGGCGAGATCACGCTCTACCGCAAGGGCGCCAGCGTCACCATCGTGCGCTGACGCCGGCGCGGTTGTCCTGGCCGGGCGATCGCTTTGCACGGCCATCGACTCGCGCGCCTCGATCGGCCAATTACGCCCTTCCCTCCCCCTACGCGTGCGGCAGCCCTGCATCGGCGACGAGCAGAATCGCAACGATGCGGGGCAAGCCCGCCATCGCAATCACATCTCCGCGTCGATGGCGACTCTTAGCTTCAGGTTAATCATGGTTTGAGTAAGCCACCGCGCCCGCCTCCGTGCCAGTCCCTACAGTTCGGGCACCCCACACACCAATGGACTGGAGACGACTCATGAAGACCTATCGCATCGCAACGATCCCAGGCGACGGCATCGGCAAGGAAGTGATCCCCGCCGCACGCCAGGTTCTGGAAGCCCTCGCAGGGCAGGACTACGGATTCCGCCTCGAGTTCGAGGACTTCGACTGGGGCGGCGACTATTACCGCGAGCACGGTGTGATGATGCCGACGGACGGCCTCGACGCCCTTCGAGACAAAGACGCAATTCTCTTCGGCTCGGCCGGCGACCCGCACATTCCTGACCACATCACGCTGTGGGGCCTGCGCCTGAAGATCTGCCAGGGCTTCGACCAGTACGCCAACATCCGCCCCACGCGCATCCTTCCCGGCATCGACGCGCCGCTCAAGCGTTGCCGCACCGAGGACCTCGACTGGGTGATCGTGCGCGAGAACTCCGAGGGCGAGTATTCCGGCGTGGGCGGCCGCGTCCACCAGGGCCACCCGATCGAGGCCGCGACCGATGTGTCGATGATGACCCGTGTCGGCGTCGAGCGCATCCTGCGCTTCGCGTTCAAGCTCGCCCAGTCGCGGCCGCGCAAGTTGCTCACCGTCATCACCAAGAGCAACGCCCAGCGCCACGCGATGGTGATGTGGGACGAGATCGCCACCGAAGTGGCGCGCGAGTTCCCGGACGTCAGCTGGGACAAGGAACTGGTCGATGCCGCGACCGCGCGCATGGTCAATCGCCCCGCCACGCTGGACACGATCGTCGCCACAAACCTCCACGCCGACATCCTCAGCGACCTCGCAGCCGCCCTCGCCGGCAGTCTCGGCATCGCGCCCACCGGCAACATCGACCCGGAGCGCCGCCATCCGTCGATGTTCGAGCCGATCCACGGCTCGGCCTTCGACATCATGGGCAAGGGCCTGGCCAACCCGGTCGGCGCCTTCTGGTCGGCGGTGCTGATGCTCGAGCACCTCGGCGAGCCAGCCGCAGCTGCACGCCTGATGCAGGCGGTCGAGCGCGTCACCGCGAACGCGCGCCTGCACACCGGGGACCTCGGTGGCACGGCGAAGACCGCCGACGTGACGCGGGCGGTGTGTGACTTCCTCGCCCGCTCGTAAGCCCTGAGCACCTGACCATCCCGGCCGGCGCATCGCGCGCCGGGTGGGACAAAACCATCACAAGAAGTCGAGCAGCGCCGGGCATGCGCCGCGCCGCTCGGCGCACGCGCCGCATGACGACACGAACGTCACCGGCCCTCGGGCACGCATGGAGGAGACCTCGATGAATCCAATGGAAATTACCCTGTTGCTGCTGCTGTTTGCGGCAGTGATGTTCGTGTGGGAGAAGATCCCGCTCGCGCTCACCTCGGTGATCGTCTGCCTGTCCCTCGTCCTCACCGGCGTCCTCGACACGAAGGTCGCGTTCAACGGCTTCATCAACAGCAACGTCATCCTGTTCGTGGCGATGTTCATCGTCGGTGGCGCGCTGTTCGAGACCGGCATGGCGAACAAGATCGGCGGCCTCGTCACCCGCTTCGCCAAGACCGAGCGGCAGTTGATCGTTGCCATCATGATCATCGTCGGCCTCTTATCCGGTGTGCTGTCCAACACCGGCACCGCCGCCGTGCTCATTCCTGTGGTCATCGGCATCGCGGCCAAATCGGGATTCTCACGTTCCCGCCTGCTGATGCCACTGGTGTTCGCGGCCGCCATGGGCGGCAACCTCACCCTGATCGGCGCGCCCGGCAACCTGATCGCACAGAGCGCGCTGCAACAGATTGGCGAGGGCTTCGGCTTCTTCGAGTACGCGAAGATCGGCCTGCCGATGCTGGTCTGCGGCATCCTGTACTTCACCTTCTTCGGTCACCGTTTGCTTCCGAGCGGCAACAACACGACGGATCCGTACGACCCCACGCACAAACCCAGGGTCGACTACTCGGACGTGCCGAAGTGGAAACAGTACATGTCACTCGGCATCCTGCTCGCAACCATCGCCGGGATGATCTTCGAGCGTCGCATCGGTATCCCGCTGCACATCATCGGCTCGATCGGCGCGGTCCTCATCGTGCTGACCGGCGTGCTGACCGAGAAGCAGGCCTACAAGGCGATCGACTCGCAGACAATCTTCATCTTCGGCGGCACGCTGTCGCTCGCCACCGCGCTCGAGAGCACTGGCGCCGGGGCGGCCGTGGCGACGACCGTGATGGGGCTGCTCGGCAATTATGCCTCCCCGGTGCTGCTGCTGGTCGTGATCTTCAGCATCGCCTGCGTGCTCACCAACTTCATGTCCAACACCGCAACCACCGCGCTGCTGGTGCCGATCGGCCTTTCGATCGCCGCAAGCATCGGCGCCGACCCGCGGGCCGTGCTGATGGCGATCGTCATCGGCGGCTCCTGCGCCTACGCCACACCGATCGGCATGCCCGCCAACACCATGGTGCTCGCGGCCGGCGGCTACCGCTTCATGGACTACGTCCGCTGCGGCCTGCCACTGATCTTCGTGTCCGGCGCCGTCAGCATCCCGCTGCTACTCATCCTCTTCCCCTTCTTCCCCGGCTGATCACCAGACCGAACTCGCATCGATTCCGGGGCGCCCCAGGCCTGGGGCCCCTCGATCCCACCCCCACAGGAGACCCCTATGCAAAGAGACAACGAAGTCGCAGCCCTCACCGATGTCATGGCGAAGTTCACCGCCTACATCGGCAAGCGCCTGCCCAAGGACGTGAAGGCCAAACTGGCCGAACTTCGCACGCTGGAAACCAACCCGCTGGCCAAGTCGGTGTACGACTCGATGGCGGGCAACCAGGAAGCGGCCGACAAGCTGAACCGCCCGAGCTGCCAGGACACCGGCGTTATCCAGTATTTCGTCGAGGCCGGCGCCAGCTTCCCGCTGCTCGGCGAACTGGAGGAGATCCTGAAGGAGGCGACGGCCGAGGCGACCCGCATCGGCCCGCTGCGCCACAACGCGGTCGAGACCTTCGACGAGAAGAACACTGGGACCAACACCGGCACCAATATTCCCTGGCTGGACTGGCGCATCGTGCCGGAGAAGGACAGCTGCACCATCGACGTCTACATGGCGGGCGGCGGCTGCACGCTGCCTGGCGCGGCCAAGGTGCTGATGCCGGGGCAGGGTTACGAAGGGGTCGCCGAGTTCGTCATGGACGTCATCACCGAGCGTGGCGTCAATGCCTGCCCGCCGCTGCTGGTCGGGGTCGGCGTGTCGACCTCGGTGGAGACCGCGGCCCGCCTGTCCAAGCTGGCGATCATGCGCCCGGTGGATTCGAAGAGTGCCAACCCGCGCGCCGCGCTGATGGAGGAACTGCTCGAGCAGGGCCTCAACGAGATCGGCATCGGCCCCCAGGGCCTGACCGGCAACAACAGCGTGATGGGCGTCAACATCGAATCGTCCGCCCGCCATCCCTCGACCATCGGCGTGGCCGTCAATACCGGTTGTTGGGCGCACCGCCGCGGCAAGATCCGCATCAACGCCGACCTGTCCTACGAAATCCTGTCCCACGAAGGAGTGGTGCTGTGAAAAAGATCCTGACGACCCCCATCCGTGACGAAGACCTCGAAGACCTGGAGGTTGGCGACGTCGTCTTTCTGACCGGCCGCCTGGTGACCTGCCGCGACGTGGCCCATCGCCGCCTGATCGAGCAAAGCCGGGAGCTTCCGGTCGATCTCGAAGGCGGGGCGATCTTCCACGCCGGTCCGATCGTGCGCAAGAAGGACGACGGCAGGTTCGAGATGGTCTCGATCGGCCCGACGACGAGCATGCGCATGGAGAAGTTCGAGCGTGAGTTCATCAAGCAGACCGGTGTGAAGCTGATCGTCGGCAAGGGCGGCATGGGCCCGGAGACGGCCGCCGGCTGCCAGGAGAACAAGGCGGTGCATGCCATCTTTCCGGGCGGGTGTGCCGTGCTCGCGGCGACGCTGGTCGAGGAGATCGAGGGCGCCGAGTGGCAGGACCTGGGCATGCCCGAGACCTTGTGGGTCAACCGCGTGCGCGAGTTCGGGCCGCTGATCATCTCGATCGACACCAAGGGCAACAACCTCATTCAGCAGAACAAGGCCGTCTTCAACGAGAAGAAGAAGCCCGTGCTGGAGAAGATCAACACGCAGCTGAGCTTCATCAAGTAAGGCCGGCGGCGCGGGGGCGGCCCCCGCCTGCATTCAGGTGTGCGAATGCCGCCACCAGTTCGTCGACGAAGGTTCGGATGCGCGTCGAGAGCTGGTGGCGCTTCGGGTAGACGGCGTAGATGTCGGCATCCGGCGTGCGATAGTCCGGCAGGACCTGGACCAGCCGGCCACTCTGCAGGTAGCGCAGCACATCCCATTCGGCACGCATCAGGATGCCGCGCCCATCCAGCGCCCACTGCACCGCGATCTCGCCGTCGTTGGTGGCGAGGTTGCCGCGCACCTTGATCGACTCGCTCTCCGCGCCGGCGCCGTCGGCCGCGCTCAGGCGCCAGGTGCCGTAGGCGTCGTCGCCCTGGCGGATGGTGATGCAGTTGTGGTGGCGCAGATCGTCCGGCGCGCGGGGCGCGCCGCGGGCCGCGAGGTAGGAAGGCGCGGCACACAGCAGGCGTCGATTCGGCGCCAGGCGGCGGGCCACCACCCGTGCATCGCCCGGCTCGCCAAAGCGCACGCAGACGTCGAACTGGTCGTCGGTGAGCGCCGGCGGGCTCACCGAAAGCTGGAGCTGGACGTCTACCTCCGGGTAACGCGCGACGTAGCGCGAAATGACCGGTGCCACATGCAGGCGACCGAAGCCAAGCGTCGCATTCACCCGCAGCAGCCCCTTGGGCGTGGCCTTCGCGCCGCCCAGCACCTCGTTGAGCAGGTCCAGCTCGGCCAGGATGCGGCGCGCGTGCTCAAGGAAGACCTCACCCTCCGGCGTCAGGCTCATGCGCCGCGTGGTGCGGTTGATCAGCGGCACACCGATGCGGGCTTCGATCTGGGCGAGACGCTTGCTCACCGCCGGCGTGCTGATGCCGAGCTCGCGCGCGGCGCGGCTCAGGCTGCCGCAACTTGCGATGGCGACGAAGAAGCCGAGTTCAGCGGGCTGGATTCCCGAGTTCATCTGCGGTGATTATTTTCTTCAGGTTAAGGATGGTTTGAGCTTACGCCGGCCATGTCAGGTCGTCCATCCACTAACTTTGGGCCTGCAAAGACGATTCGAGATCCGCATCGCATCTTCCCGGCCACACAGACGAAAGGACTCTTCCATGCAACGCAAACGCAACGCCAAGATCGTCGCCACCCTCGGCCCCGCCAGCTCGGACGCCGCCACCATCCGCGCGCTGTTCGAGGCCGGGGCCGATGTCTTCCGGCTCAATTTCAGCCACGGCACGCATGCCGATCACCGCGCGCGGCTGGAGACCATCCGTCTCGTCGAGCATGAAGTTGGACGTCCGATCGGCGTGCTGCTTGACCTCCAGGGTCCCAAGCTGCGCGTCGGCACCTTCGCTGAGGGTGCCGTCACCCTTACTGAGGGAGCGAGCTTCCAGCTCGACCTGGATCGCGACCGACCGGGGGACCTCACCCGTGTGTCGATGCCCCACCCGGAGATCTTCGACGCCTTGATGAAGGGCACAGACCTGCTCCTCGACGACGGCCGCATCCGCCTGCGGGTAGACGAGATCCGCCCTGGCGCGGTGACCGCGAGGGTCATCGCAGGCGGCAGCCTGTCCGACCGCAAGGGTGTGAACGTCCCCGGCGTCGTGTTGCCGATCTCAGCCCTGACCGCGAAGGATCGGGCCGATCTGGATTTCGGCCTTTCGCTCGGTATCGACTGGATCGCGCTGTCGTTTGTACAGCGACCGGAGGACATCGCCGAGATCAAGGGCATCGTCGCTGGTCGTGCCGGCATCGTCGCCAAACTGGAAAAGCCGGCTGCCATCGCCACCTTGGAAGCGATCGTGGCCGAGAGCGACGCGGTGATGGTCGCCCGAGGCGATCTCGGCGTCGAGATGCCGCCCGAGCAGGTGCCGGCAATCCAGAAACGCATCGTCCGCGCCTGCCGCAAGGCCGGCAAACCGGTGATCGTCGCCACCCAGATGCTGGAGTCGATGATCACCGCCCCGGTGCCGACCCGCGCCGAGGCGAGCGATGTCGCCACCGCGATCTACGACGGTGCCGATGCGGTCATGCTGTCGGCGGAATCGGCTTCAGGCCGCTACCCGCTGCAGGCGGTACGCATGATGGACCGC
This sequence comes from Thauera sp., assembly GCF_035444905.1. Classification (GTDB taxonomy): domain Bacteria; phylum Pseudomonadota; class Gammaproteobacteria; order Burkholderiales; family Rhodocyclaceae; genus Thauera. The sequence continues at coordinate 111,945 of NZ_DAOMPS010000008.1, read as the reverse complement.
ATCATCGCCCAGACCGAAAACGACCCCTTCTATCGCGAAGCCCTCGCCACCCTGCAGTCGCCATGCCATCGCGACAAGGCCGACGCAATCGGCGCCGCGGTGCGGCATGTCGCCGGGTTGTTGCAGGTGGCTGCGACCGTCGCCTACACCAGCTCGGGCCATTCGGCGCTCCGAGTCGCGCGCGAGCGCCCTCAAGGCCCGATCCTGGGCATCACCCCGCGCCTCGCCACTGCGCGCCAACTTGCCCTCGCCTGGGGAATCCATGCCGTAGCGATCGGCGATGTTGCGGATGTGACCGAGATGACCGAACTCGCTTGCGAGACGGCGTGCAAGGTAGGCCTCGGCGGCCACGGCGACACCATCGTCATCGCGGCCGGTATGCCCTTCGGGACTTCGGGCACGACCAACCTGCTGCGCATCGCAACAATCCCTTGATCGCTGCGCAGTCCGCGCCATACGTGCCGCAATGAGTCCTAGCCCAGGCGGCGGATCACCCGGCACGGGTTGCCCGCGGCGAACACGCCGTCGGGCACGTCGCGCGTCACCACGCTGCCCGCGCCAATGACGCTGCGGGCGCCGATCTTCACCCCCGGGCAGACGATGCTGCCACCGCCGACCCACACGTCGTCGCCGATTTCCACCGCCCGGCCCACCTCGAGGCCACCGGCGCGCTCGGCGGCATCCATCGGATGCGTCACGGTGTAGATGTGAACGCCAGGCCCGAACAGCACGCGCGAGCCGATGCGCACCGGACCGACGTCGAGCACCACGCAGTCGAAATTGAAGAACACCCGCTCGCCGCACTCGATGTTGTTGCCGTAGTCGCAGTGGAAGGGCGGCTCGATCCAGACGCGGCCGGCGGCGCGCGGCAGCAGTTCGGCCAGCAGCCTCTCGCGCAGCGCGGCCTCGTCGTCGCTGTCGTTGAGGGCCTTGGTGAGGCGGCGGGCACGGCTGCGCGCCGCGCACAGCTCGGGGTCCAGCGGGTCGAAATACTCGCCGGCGAGCCACTTTTCCTTCTCGCTCTTCATCCCCTGATCCCTTTGCGCGCGGCGAGCAGCGCCCGCACCACGCCATTGGTCCAGCCGAAACCGTCCTGTACCGGATACTCCCCGCCGCCGGCCGCGAGCGCCATGTCGCACACGTCGTACTTCTCCATCATCTTGCCGGTGCGACGCCAGACGCGCTCGACAAGCCCGATGAAGCGTTCGGCGATGTCGTCGGCGAGACGGTGATGACCATAGCGGCGCAGGCCCTGCACCACGATCCACTGCAAGGGCGCCCAGCCGTTGGGCGCGTCCCACTGCTCGCCCGAGCGCACCAGGGTGGTTACCACTCCGCCCGGGCGCAGGAAGCGCGATTCAATCACCTCGGCCATGCGCGCAGCCTGGTCCTCTTCGACCAGCCCGCAGTAGAGCGGGAAGGCGCCAGCCAGCGTCCATGCCTCGCTGCGCTCGCCGCTGGGCCAGTGGCGGTCGAAGAACCAGCCTGCCGATGCATCCCAGCACTGCGCCTGGATCAGCGCACCGCGGCGCGCGGCCGCGGCGGCGAACACCGGTGCGCGGTCGTCGCCGACACGGCCGAGCCAGTCGGCGAGCCGGCATTCGATCTCCCACAGCAGCGCATTGAGGTCGACCGCCAGCAGTTCGGTCGTGCGGATATGCGCCAGGGTCCCGCCCGCGCCGAACCAGCGGCTGCTGAAGTCCCAGCCCGACTCCGCCCCCGCCCGGATGTCGCGCAGGATGCTGGCGCGGCGCGACGCAGGGGCCTGGGCGCGAGTATGCAGATCCTCGGCGAAGGACTCCGGACGCGGGCTGTCGTGGGCATCCCAGTAGCGGTTCAGGCGCTCGCCGGGGGCGAGTTCGACCACGTGGGCGTGCGCCTGCGGCCAGTGCACCGATGCCGCGGCCGCCTGCACGCCCTGCCCGGCCTCCATGCCGAAGCGCGGGTCCATCCAGAAGTCGTATTCGCGCACCAGTTGCGGCACGAAGGCGCGGATCGCATCGAACCCACGGTGGCGCTCGAGCAGTTGCAGCAGCGCGCAGAACATCGGCGGCTGCGAGCGACCGAGGTAGTACAGGCGAGTGCCATTGGGCACGTAGCCGAAGCGCTCGATGAGGTCGGCAAAGTTGCGGATCAGGCCCTCGACCAGGTCGAGCCGGCCCGACGCGGCCAGCCCCTCGGCGGTGAAGTAGCTGTCCCAGTAATAGATCTCGCGAAAACGGCCACCCGGCACCACATGCGGATGGGCGAGCGCGATCGCGCTGCTGCCCGCTTCGTCCGCCTGCGGCGCGCGTTCGAGCTGCGTCCACAGGCGGTCGATGTGTTGGGCGAGCGAGGCGCTGTCGGCAAGCGCGACGGCGGGCGGCTCGGCCGGCAGCTCGAAATGGGCGCCGACGAATTCGCGCAACTGCTGCGCGAAGGCGCGCTGGATGTGCGCGTCATCGAAGCGGGCGCGACAGTCGGCGAAGGTCTTCGAGTCGGGAAAGATCCGCGCCTGTTGCACGGCCTCGAACAGCAGGCCTGCGATCTGCGCCGGTTTGTGTTCCATCATGCGCTCCTCGGCATCGTTGCCGCTGATCCTGCAAACACGTTTGCTCATTTGCTGCCCGGCAGCGCCGGATCGGCTGCCACCACGCCTGCCGCCTGGCTCCTGGCGGCGGGCAGACGCAGCACGCGCGCATTCCAGGCCATCACCACGCACATCGCTGCGAGCACGCCAAACACCGTCCCCAGTGACCACATCTTGGCCACCTGGCCCAGCACCGGCGGCCCGATCAGGCCACCGATGGCGTTGAAGCTGGCGATCAGGGCCAGCGTCTGCCCGCCCAGGCGGCCGGCAGCCGAGAAGAACACCGGCGCCACCGCTGCCAGCCCCAGCCCGCAAGCGGCAAGACCGGCAAACATCGCGACGGGCGTCGCGCCGAGCACGGCCAGCGCCAGACCGAGGCCGCACAGCAGCGAGCCGACGGCGATCACCGCCACCGGACCGAAGCGGGTGACCACCGCATCGGTGAGGAAACGGCCGACGGCCATCGTCCCGGCGAACACCGCCAGCGCCATGCCGGCCACGCTCTCGCTGGCCTGCAGCCCCTGATGCAGGTAGATCGCCGACCAGCCCATGATGCCGCTCTCGACGACGCCATGGCAGCCGGCGAGCACCGCCAACCCCTGCCACGCTCCGGCCGGGATCGGCGTGCTGGAGGGATTCTCCGCCCCCGGGGTTTCGGCCGGCAGCCTGCGTCCCACCCACACGTGCAGCGCCGCCGCGAGGGCGCCGACCACCGTCATGTGCATCCACAGCGCCAGGCCGCTGGCGGCAAGCGCACCGCTGACGAAGGCCGACAGCATGCTGCCGACGTAGAAGGTGGCATGCAGCCGGCCCATCATGCGCGTCTTCTCGCGCAGTTCCCATTCGGCCGCTTGCTGATTCACCGCGACGCTGACGCCGTTGTAGATCATGCCCTGCAGGAACATGCCGGCGAGCAACCCATGCAGGCCCGGCAGCCACGGAATCAGGGCCATCACCACGCCACCGGCGATGCCGAAGCGACCGATCATCGCGCGGCTGCCGATGCGCGCCAGGAACCAGCGGTTGACGGGGAAGGACATCACGCCGCCGAAGCCGACGGCGAACAGCACCCAGCCCCACTCGGCCGCATCGAGCGACCACAGGGACTGGAACTCGGGCTGGCGGGTCATCAGCACGCTGCCGACGACGCCCATGGAGGCGAAGCCGGTGATGAGCGCGCGCAGGCTCAGGGAAGGGAGTCTCATGATCTCGGTCAGGCAGGAAGTGCATACGCGGCCGAGGCGCACTCCACGCCCCGGCCGCAGCCGTCAGCAGGGCAGCGCGTGCGCGCCGGTGCGACGCTTGCTCAGAACCACACCTCCATCTGCGCGCCGAGCAGCCACTTGCTGTCGTCGTTGAAGCGGGTGTTGCCGAAGCCACCGTCCGGATCCTGAGCGCTGTCGTAGCTGAAACCGTTGAGGTCCTTGTCCCACGCGAGGTAGGAGGCGAACAGGCGCAGTTCCGGACGGGCGAAGAAGCCCCCCCCGGTGTCGAGCTTGAAGGTCGGCGCCACGGTGAGCTTGTAGAAGTTGCCGCTGGCCGACGAGAAGGTGCTGTCCAGGTCCATGTACTGGACGCTGCCCTCGTAGGTCATGGCGAAGTTCTGGTTGATCGAGTTGACCAGGCGGACGTTCGCGGTCGCCCACTTGTAGTCGTCACCCTTGTTGAAGCGGTCCTTGCTGACTTCGGCCATCAGCGCCGGCGCGATCTTCCAGTTTGCGTTGAGATCGGTCACGCCCATCGTGAACACCCGCACCGCTTCGGCATCGTCGAGCAGGCTGCCCTGGCCGCCGAGCACCTTGACCTGCGCGCCGAGGCCGTTGCCATACAGCACACCGGTCTTCGAGAAGCCATTGGCGACGCCGTAGAAGCTCGGCGCATGGTAGGCGAGCAGGCCGTGGTAGCCGGTCGTGGCGCGCTCGGGGTAGCGCACGTCGTTCTGCTTGGCCCGCATGCCACTGAGCATGACCTGCCAGTCGCCGATGTAGTTGTTGCTGGTGGCGATGTAGCTCTTGCCGCGCACATCGACGCCGCTCGTGGTCTGGTCGTCCACCACGAAGTCGCGACCGTACACCGAGAAGCTCGTCTTCCAGTCCGGCGTCACCTGGGCATCGTAGAAGCCGGCGCCCGTACCGGCCAGGAACACCACGTCGCTGTCAAGGAAGTGGATGTCGAAGTTCTTCTTGTCGAAGCGTTTGCCTGCCCACAGGGTCGCGCCCTCGAAGGCCGTACCCTTGAATGCGGCGAGGTTGCCGAGTTCGGCGAAGACGTGACGCACGTTGACGCCGTTCTCGCCCGCGGTCCAGTCGTTGTTGCTGTTGGTGCCATCGGCGAGCATGAAGTGGAACACGCCGGTGGTGCCGTCGGCAGTCTGGAAGCGCTTGGCCATCTTGGCCTCGACGTAGGTGTCGCTCTCGAGGCCGAGGCGGCCCACTGCCCCGCCGAGGCGCGCCGCCGGCGTGATATAGGGGCCGACGCCCTCGACAGTGAATTGATCGCTGCCCGACAAGGTGCCCGAGCGCGCATAGGCGCCGAACTCGAAGGAACTGGCGGTCTCGGCCGCCTTCTCGGTCAGCGCGGCCTGGGTCGCGCTGGCGGCCTTCGCCTCACTGGCGGTGCTGTCAGCCTTGCGCGCGACTTCGCCGGCCTGTTGGGCTTCGTTCTTCACCGCCTGCAGCAGTTGTTCGAGCTTGGCAATGCGCTCCTCGAGCGCCTGCACCTGGCGCGCGGCCGCGTTGTCAGCGGCACTGGCTGTTGCGCAGAAGGCCATGGTGAGCGCGAGCGCGATGGTGGTTTTCTTGATCATTTGAAGTCTCCTCGACAGGACAGTGATTGAGGGGGCATGCAGGACGATGCCGACGGCTTGTCTTACAGGCAGCCCAGAGCGCTACTTGCCGGGCGAAGGCACGAAGCCGCCCGCCGGCGCAGACGCAGAGCGTCTGCCGGTTCATCGCTCCGCTTCGCGCAGGCGAAGCTCGGCTCTGGATTTAGTTCGGGGTCGGCAGGCCGGGGCGTGATCGGGACGCGGCCTGCCGGCGGATCAGTGCGTCACTCTGGCTGCCGCGCGCTCCGAGAAGATCACCGGCGCCTCCTGGTTCGCACCGATCTTCATCGCGGTGGCCGCCTGCGGCGGGCGGGCGAAAGCGCGGCCCGACTCGTCGAACAGGTGGCAGTGCTCGGGCGGGATGCGATAGCCCACGGTCTGGCCGACGGCCACATCCGAGCGGCTCGGGTCGCGCACCACCCAGGGCTCGCCGATGTCGCCGCTGTCGAGGTAGTGGTAGGTCTCGTTGCCCATGTGCTCGACGAACAGCACGTCGGCCAGGTTGGGCGCGCTCGACACCTCGCCCCACTCGATGTGCTCGGGGCGGATGCCGAGCCTGACCGCGCTGCCTTCGGCGCTCGCCGGGGTGGCGATCGGCAGCGCCAGCTCCTTGCCGCTCCACAGCCTGACCACGCTCTCGGCGCCGCTGCGCACCAGGGTCGCCGGCATCAGGTTCATCTTCGGCGAGCCGATGAACTGGGCGACGAAGGTGTTGGCCGGGTGGTCGTAGAGCTCGAGCGGGGTGCCGACCTGCTCGATGTTGCCGCGGTTGAGCACGACGATGCGCTGCGCCAGCGTCATCGCCTCGACCTGGTCGTGGGTGACGTAGATGATGGTCGAACCGAGGCGGCGATGCAGGCTGGCGATCTCCATGCGCATCTGCACGCGCAGCGCGGCATCGAGGTTGGACAGCGGCTCGTCGAACAGGAAGAGCTTGGGCTCGCGCGCAATCGCGCGGCCGATCGCCACGCGCTGGCGCTGGCCGCCGGACAGGTCCTTGGGCTTGCGCTGCAGCAGCGGCTCGAGCTGCAGGATGCGGGCGCTGTCCATCACGCGCTTGTCGATCTCGGCTGCCGGCAGCTTGGCCAGCTTCATGCCGAAGGCGATGTTCTCGTACACGCTCATGTGCGGGTACAGGGCGTAGGACTGGAACACCATGCCGATACCGCGCTCGGCCGGAGTGTCGTCATTGACGTAGCGGCCGTCGATGTACATGCCGCCGCCGGTGATGTCCTCCAGGCCGGCGATCATGCGCAGCAGGGTGGATTTGCCGCAGCCCGAGGGGCCGACGAAGACGATGAATTCGCCGCTGTTGACCTCGAGGTCCAGCGACTTCACCACCACGGCGTTGTCGCCGTAGCGCTTGTTGATCTGCTTGAGTGTCAGTTGAGCCATGATGCTCTCTCCTCCTTCGGTGGCGCGCCGCGCACGGCGCGCCGGAATTCGCCTGCGGGCCGGCGCACGCCGCCCCGCATCCAATGTCGTTCGGGCCCTCAGCCCTTCACCGCACCGGCGGTCAGGCCGCTGACGATGCGCTTCTGGAAGATCAGCACCATGACGATGATCGGCAGGGTCACCGTCACCGAGGCGGCCATGATGCTTCCCCACGGCAGCTCGTACTGCGAGGCGCCCTGCAGCAGCGCGATCGCCACGGGCACGGTGCGGTTCTCGCCCGAGATCACGAAGGTGAGCGCGAACATGAACTCGTTCCAGGCGCCGATGAAGGCGAGCAGGCCGGTGGTCACCAGCGCCGGCCCCATGATCGGGGCGAACACCTTGGTGATGATCACCCACAGGCTGGCGCCATCGACGATCGCCGCCTCCTCCAGCTCGACCGGGATGTTCTTCATGAAGGTCGTCAGCACCCAGATCGTGAAGGGCAGCGAGAAGGTCGTGTAGGACACCACCAGCGCGCCGAGCGAGTCGTACAGGCCGAGGAAGCGCACCAGCTCGAACATGCCCGACAGCACCGCCACCTGCGGGAACATCGACACGCACAGGATGGTGAACAGCAGCGCGCGCTGGCCGCGGAAGCGGATGCGGGCGAGCGCGAAGGCCCCGGTGATCGACACCAGCAGGCAGCCGCCCACCGTCACCGTGGCCACCAGCACCGAGTTCGCCAGGCTGCGGCCGACGCCGTTATGCACCAGCGCCGTCGCATAGTTCTCCCAGTGGAAGGAGGTCGGCAGATAGCTCGGCAGGAACAGGTCCTGGCCGGTCTGCAGCGAGGTGATGATCGCGTTGTAGAACGGGAACACGCTGATCACCGTGACCAGGGCGGCCGCGGCGTAGATCCACGCCAGGTGCGCCGCCTGTCTTTGCTTGCGGGTGAGCTTCATGCCTGCTTCTCCTTGGGTTCGGCGATGCGGCCGATGTAGAGGAAGACCGCTGCCACGCCGGCGACCATCATGAACACCAGCACCGAGGCGGCCGAGCCGACTCCCATCTCCTGGTACACCACCATCTGCTCGCGGGCATAGCCGGAGATCGAGATCGTCGCTTCACTGTTCGAGGTCAGCACGTAGATCAGGTCGAACACGCGCAGCGCGTCCATGGTGCGGAAGATCAGCGCCACCAGCATGGCCGGGAAGATCAGCGGCAGCGTGATGCGCCGGAAGCGCTGCCAGGCACTGGCGCCGTCGACCCGTGCGGCCTCGTAGAGGTCGGAGGGCACCATCTGCAGCGCCGCCAGCAACATCAGGGCCATGAAGGGGATGGTCTTCCACACGTCGGCGATGACGACCGCCCACAGCGACAGCGTCGGCTCGGCGATCCAGGCCAGCGGGGCGTCGATCATGCCGATGCGCATCAGCAGGTCATTGATCGTTCCGTACTGGTCGTGGAACATCCAGCTGAACATCTTGGCGGTGACGATGGTCGGGATCGCCCACGGCACCAGGATGGCGGTCCGCACCAGGCCCTGGCCGCGGAACTTCTGGTTCATCAGCAGCGCCAGCAGCAGCCCGAAGAACAGCTCCAGGCTCACCGAGATGACCGTGAACCACAGGGTGTTGTAGATCGCCTGCCACCACAGCGGATCGGCCAGCACGCCGTAAGCCTCGCCGTCGATGAAGTCCAGGTAGTTGGCGAAACCGACCAGTTCGTACTCGTCCGGTGTGTCGAGGCGAGCGTCGGTGAAGCTGTAGAGCAGCGTGCGCAGCAGCGGCCAGCCGGCCACCCCGGCCAGCAGTACCAGCGTCGGCGCCACCAGCAGCCAGGCGGCGCGGGCACGCCGCGACTGCAGGCTGCGCTTGCGGCCGTGCGCAGCCGCTGGCGCGGATGGACTCGCTGCGGCTGCCGCGAGTTCGGTCTTGGGGTTCATGGTCTTACTCCTTCGGTCGTTTCAGGCGTCGCTCGCCGTTCCGGCAAGCCGGCCGGCGAGCCGGGCACCGAGGCACCCTGCCCTGCCGACGCTGGCGCAGCGGCTTACTTCCACTCGCGCCCCTTGAAGCGCTTCAGGCGACCTTCGAGGTCGGCCAGCGCGGCTTCTGCACTGGTGCGACCGCTCAGGGTGTCGTAGGCGGCGTTCCAGATCGCCTTCGAGACCTTCGGATACTCGGTGCGGGTGACCGTCGAGGGCCGCGCGACGGCGCCATCAAAGGCTTGCTTGAGCAGCGTCAGGTGCGGCCCCTTGGCCTGGACCTCGGCGTCCTCGTAAACATCGAGGCGAGCCGGCGAGACGCCCATCTGGAGAAAGTTCTGGCGCTGGCTCTCGAAGTCGGAAAGCATGCGCACCAGCGCAATCGCGGCCTCGGGCACCTGGGTGTAGGCACTCACTGCCCACTGCCAGCCACCCAGCGCGGCGGCATGCTGGCCGCCCTCGCCGCCGCGCGGCAGCGGCATCATCCCCACCTTGCCCTTCACCGGGCTGGAATCGTCCTGGCTCAGCAGGTAGGCGTAGGGCCAGTTGCGCATGAACACCGCGTCGCCGTTCTGGAACACCGCGCGCGCTTCCTCTTCCTGGTAGGCCAGCACGCCCTTGGGCGAAATGGTGTCGATCCAGTTCGCCGCGGTCTTGAAGGCCTCAACCGCCTTCGGGTTGTTGGCCGAGATGCTGCCGTCGGGCTCGACGAAGCTGCCACCACCGAAGGAGGCGACCCACTCCAGCGCGTCGCAGGTGAGGCCCTCGTAGGCCTTGCCCTGGAACACGAAGCCGTGCAGGTTGCGGCTGCCCGCGGCGCGCTCGGCATCCTGGATCTTGGCGGCGATGCGCGCCATCTCCTGCCAGGTGGTCGGCGGCTGCTCGCCGTACTTCTCGAGCAGGTCACTGCGGTAGAACAGCACGCCGGCGTCGATGAAGTTGGGGACGCCCTTCACCCGGCCATTGACCATGTTGTTCTGCCACACCGAGGGGAAGAAGGCCGGCTCCAGATCCTTGACGTGCTCGGTGAGATCGAGCAGGTGGCGGTCGAGCACACCGGGCCAGACGACGTCGATCGCCATCACGTCCACCACCTTGCTGTCCTTGGTGGCGAAGATCTGCTGCAGCATCGACAGCTTCTCGTCGGACGCGCGCGGCAGGTCGATGAACTGCAGCTTGTGCGGCGTCTCGGCTTCGAAGCGGGCCTTGACGTAGTCGCAGAAGCTTTTCACGGTGGCGCCGGCGCCACATTCCATCTTTACGGTGTCGGCCTGGGCGAGGCTGGCGCCGAGGCTGAGCAGGGCGGCAGCGGCGATTTTCTTGAGTTTCATGCTTGTGTCTCCTCCATGGATTGAACCGGGCCGGGGCGGTCACGAGCCGCCCACGGGGTGTTGCGATCAGGCTGTGCGGTAGACGCGCGCCTCATAGGGTTCGAGCGAAATCGTGTCGGTGTCGGCGTGGGCCGCCACCGGGCGGTTGGCGAGCAGCAGGTCGGCATGGCGCAGCGCGCAGTGGGCGTCGGCAAAGCACGCCGTGCGGCCACTGAGGTTGGTGATGACGACGATGCGGCTGTCATCCTCGCTGCGGCTGTAGGCATAGACCTGCGTATCCGCCGGCCCCAGCAGCGCGTAGCGGCCATACACCAGAGTCGGCTCCGCCTTGCGCAGCGCGATCAGGCGGCGGTAGTAACCGAGCACCGAATCGGGATCGCCCTGCTGCGCGGCGACGTTGATGCGCGGGTAGTTGGGATTGAGCTTCAGCCACGGCGTGGCGCGGCTGAAGCCGGCGTTGGCGCTGGCATCCCACTGCATCGGGGTGCGCGAGTGATCGCGCGCGGTCAGCGACACGTCGGCGAGGATGGTGGCCTCGTCGTCGCCCGCCGCACGGCGCAGCGCGAACTGGTTCTTCGCCCACACGTCGTTGAAGTCGTCGGCTGACTCGAACACGGTGTTGGTCATGCCGATCTCCTGGCCCTGGTAGATGAAGGGCGTGCCCTGCATCAGGAAGTACAGGGTGGCGAGCGCGGTGGCGCTGGCGTGCCAGTGATGCACCGGGTCGCCCCACTTCGACACGATGCGCGGGATGTCGTGGTTCTCCAGGAACAGCGCATTCCAGCCCACGCCGTGCAGGCTGTCCTGCCAGGCGGTGAACACCTTCTTCAGCGCCACCACGTCGAGCGGCTCGCGCGGCGCCTCGGACCACAGCGCCAGGTGCTCGAACTGGAAGATCATGTTCAGGCGCTGGTGTTTCTCGCCGACCCAGTCGACCGCCTGCTTCGGCGACACGCCGTTGGCCTCGCCCACCGTCATCACGTCGTAGTGGTTGAAGGTGTTGCGGCACAGGTCGTCCATGTACTCGAGCACGCCGTTGACGTTCATGTGCATCGGCTGGCTCGGCACGTAGTCCAGGCCCTCCGGGTTGGGCAGGTCGGGCAGGCCGTCGACCTTCTTCATGTGGCTGACCGCGTCGAGGCGGAAACCGTCGATGCCCTTGTCCAGCCACCAGCGCACCATGTCGAAGATGGCACCGCGCACCGCATGGTTCTCCCAGTTAAGGTCGGGCTGGCGGGCGGAGAACAGGTGCAGGAAGTACTGGCCAGTGGTGTCGTCGTACTTCCAGGCCGAGCCCTTGAAGATGCTCTCCCAGTTGTTCGGCTCGCGACCATCCCTGCCATCGCGCCACACGTACCAGTCGCGCTTGGGGTTGTCGCGCGAGGAGCGCGACTCGACGAACCACGCGTGCTCGTCACTTGTATGGTTGACCACCAGGTCGAGGATGAGCTTCATGCCGCGCCGGTGCGTCTCGGCGAGCAGGCGGTCGAAGTCGGCCAGGGTGCCGAACTCGTCCATGATGTCCTGATAGTCGCTGATGTCGTAGCCGTTGTCGTCGTTGGGCGACTTGTACATCGGGCAGATCCAGATCACGTCGATGCCCAGCCACTTCAGGTAGTCCAGGCGCTCGGTGATGCCGTTCAGGTCGCCGATGCCGTCGCCGTTCGAGTCCATGAAGCTGCGCGGATAGATCTGGTAGGCCACGGCCTCCTTCCACCAGGCGCGGCTCGGGGTTTTTGCGGTCGGGGTGTGCTTGCTCATGTCGGTTCCGTGGTTCTTGTCGGGTTCGGGGTCGGGCTGGCCGGCGCTTGCTGCGGCGCGCTCGTGGATCAGGCCGTGCAGGCGATGGCGAAGGCTTCGTAGGGGGCCAGCTCCAGCACCGCGCCAAGCTGTGTCCGCGCGCCGTGGTTCGCGCTCAGGCACTCGCCTGCGAGCCCGGCGATCGCCGCTGGCAGCTCGAGGTGCAGCGTCTCGGCGGTGAAGCTGGCGATAACCACGATGCGCACGTCGCCCAGGCGGCGCTCGTAGGCATATACCTGTGGATGGGACGGCAGCAGATCGCGATAGCTGCCATACACCATGGTCGGTGTGCGCTTGCGCAGTGCGATCAACTGGCGGTAGTGGTGGAAGATCGAGCCGTCGTCGGCGAGCGCCGCGGCGACGTTGATCTGCGCATAGTTGGGGTTCACCTTCAGCCAGGGTCTGGCGGTGCTGAAGCCGGCGTTCGCGGTGGCGTCCCACTGCATCGGGGTGCGCGCGTTGTCGCGGCCGTTGGCCCAGATGCCCTGCATCATCGCGTCGTGCGCCACGCCCGCGGCGGTGCGCTCGCGGTACAGGTTCAAGGTCTCGATGTCCTGGTAATCGTCGATGGCGTCGAAGCGCACGTTGGTCATGCCGATCTCCTCGCCCTGATAGACATAGGGCGTGCCCTTCAGGAAATGCAGCACGGTGGCGAGCATCTTCGCCGACTCGACGCGGTAGCGGCCATCGTCGCCATACTTCGACACCGCGCGCGGCAGGTCGTGATTGCACCAGAACAGCGAGTTCCAGCCCTGATCGGCAAGCTCGGTCTGCCACTTGCCCATCACGCGCTTGAACTCGACCAGGTCGAAGGCGCGCGGCTTCCACTTGCCCTCGACCGGATCGAAGGTGATCGTGACGTGCTCGAACTGGAACACCATGGACAACTCGTGGCGGGCCGGGTCGGAATACAGCTTTGCGGTCTCGGGCGTCGCGCTCCAGGTTTCGCCCACGGTGAGCACGTCGCGGCGGCCGAAGGTGGCGGCGTTCATCTGCTGCAGCAGCGTGTGCAGGCGCGGGCCGTTGGCCATGATCTTGCGGTCGACGTCCTTGCCGATGAGGTCGATGACGTCCATGCGGAAGCCGCCGATGCCGCGGTCCAGCCACCAGTTCATCATGCGGTGCACTTCGTCCTGCACCTTCGGGTTGTCCCAGTTGAGGTCAGGCTGGCGGCGCGAGAACTGGTGGAAGTAGTACTCGCCGCTGGCGGCATCGAACTCCCATGCCGAACCGCCGAAGTACGAGCGCTGATCGTCCGGCAGGCCACCGTCGGCAGTGGGCCGACGCCAGATGTAGTAGTCGCGATAGGGGCTGTCCTTCGACTTGCGGGCCTCGACGAACCAGGGGTGCTCGTCCGAGCTGTGATTGACGACCAGGTCCATGACGATACGGATGCCGCGCCGGCCGGCCTCGGCGATCAGCCGGTCCATGTCGGCCAGGGTGCCGAACTCGGGCGCGATGTCCTGGTAGTCGGAGATGTCGTAGCCGTTGTCGTCCATCGGCGAGCGGAACACCGGCGACAGCCAGATCACGCCCACGCCGAGCTGCTGCAGGTAATCCAGCCGAGAGATGATGCCGGGCAGGTCGCCCATGCCGTCGCCATTGCCGTCGGCAAAGCTGCGCGGATAGATCTGATACACCACCGCGTCATGCCACCACTTGCGCTCCACGTCCGTCTCCTCGTCGTCCCTGTCGGTTCCGGATCACCCGGCGTGATGGGCATCCATCAATCCGGCTAATCGCCACATAATCTCCAAAGCGGTTTGAATCGTATTCCGAAGCGCTTTGGATGTAAAGCATTTTCTTCAACGGATTTCAGTTTCCCTATGATCAGCCGCCCGTGGTGCTAGAATCCAAAGCACTTTGGAACAAGGGCCGCACCCGCCCGCTGGAGCAAGCACATGAAAGTCAATCTGAAGACGCTTTCCGAATCCCTGGGGCTATCCCAGACCACCGTCAGTCGGGCCCTCAACGGCTACACCGACGTGGCGGAGGCGACCCGCCGGCGGGTCAAGGAAGCGGCGGCGGCGATGGGCTACCAGCCGGACCCGCTGGCGCGGCGGCTGGCAACGGGTCGCACCGACACCATCGGCATGGTGTTTCCGTTCAATGCGACCGAGTTCGGCGACCACCGCTTCGGCGAAGTGGTGGCCGGACTCACCGAGGGCCTGGCGAAGCACAACATGGACCTCAACATCATTCCCACCCGGCCCGAGAACGAACTCGAGACCTATGCGCGCATCATCGACACGCGCCGGGTCGACGCCTTCATCGTCGGCTGGACCCAGGTCCATGATCCGCGCATCGCCCTGCTGCAGCGGCGCGGCTTTCCCTTCCTCGCCTACGGCCGCACGCAGACCGACAAGCCCTACCCGTGGTTCGACTTCGACAACGAGGCCGGCGCGCGCATGGCGGTCGAACGCCTGATCGGACTGGGCCACCGCCGCATTGCGATCATCCACGCCCCACTGAGCTTCAACTTCGCCGCGCAGCGCTTCGCCGGCTATCTCGCCGCGCTCGAGGCGGCGGGCATCGTGCGCGACGACTCGCTGATCGCCGACGCCCGCCTCAGCCGGCTCGCCGGCTACGCCGCGATGCACGCCCTGCTCGCGCGCTCCGACCCACCCACGGCGGTGCTGATCGACAACAACCTCGCCGGCGTCGGCGCGCTGCGCGCGGTAGGCGACCTGCAGCTGCGCCCGGGCAGGGACATCTCGCTCATCGTCTATGACGGCGTCTCGCCCGACATCCCGCTGCCCTACCGCGTGAGCTGGGTCGAACAGGCGACCGGTGAGCGCACCGGCCTCAAGATGGCCGAACAGATCGTCGCCGTGCTCAATGGCAAGCCGGTCGGCCGCATCCGCCACCTGGCCAGGCCGCGCCTTGTGCCGGGCGAGACCGACGGCCCGCTCGACAACGCCACGGTCGCCGCCGTGGCGCCGGCCGTCGCCCCGGCGCCCCCGCAGGCGGCGCCCGCGCCGCGCCCGCGAGCGCGCAAGAAGGTGGCAAGTCCGCTCAGCTAGCATGGGAGATCAGCGCCTCGAAGCGTGCCTGCAAGGATTCGAGTTCGCGCTGCACCGCACTTTCCTCGACCGGCTCACCCGTGGCGGTGATGCGGCGCATGGCCACGCCCACAGCGAGTACGTCGATCAGCAGCAGATGCAGGATGCGTGACACCATCGACAGGTAGCCGGCGCCCTCCTCCGGATGCGCCACTTCCAGCGCCACCGTCGCCCGCCGCGCAAGCGGCGATCCCGCGGCGGTGATCGCGATCACCGCCGCGCCCGCCTGCAGGGCGGCGTCCGCCGCCTGCAGTGTTTCTGCCAGGCTGCCCGACTTGGAAATCGCCACCACCACATCGCCCGGACCGAGCAGGCGCGCGGCCATGAGCTGGATGTGACTGTCGATGTAGGCGTTGCTCGGAATGCTGAAGCGGAAGAACTTGTGCTGGCCGTCAAGTGCGGCGACGCTGGAGTTGCCCACGCCGTAGAGCTCGATGCGGCGCGCCGCCGCCAGCAGCGCGATGGCGCGCTCGATCGCCGCGCCGTCGAGCTGGTCGCGCAGCTTCATGATCGCCGAGCTGGTGTTGTTGAAGATCTTCGCCACCAGCTCCGCGCCGGGATCACCGATCCGCACCTGGCTGTGCCGCACCGGTACCGCGGCGGTGAGGCCCGAGGCGAGCTTGAGCTTGAAGTCCGACAGACCCTGCATGCCGAGCGAACGGCAGAAGCGGATCACCGTTGGCTGGCTGACCTCGGCCTTGGCCGCGATCTCGGCCACCGGGTCGTTGAGCACCGTGCGCGGCTGCTCCAGCACCAGGCTCGCCACGCGCCGCTCGGCCGGGCTCAGACTGTCCATGCCGGCACGGATGCGCTCGAGCAGCTGGCCGGAGTCCGCATGGTCCTGCAGGTGGTTGCGCAGCACCTCGGCCGCGCCGCGCAGGCCGGTCTGGTCCGACAGCACGAGGTAGGTGGGGATGCGCGACACGAACTCGGTGTTGCGGCCCTTGTTCTCGAACGCACGGCGGAAGCTCGACTGCTCTATGAAGCCCGCCAGATCACGCACCAGCGCGCTGCCGACATAGATGCCGCCGGTCGCGTTGAGCATCACCGCAAGATTGCCCGCCGCGGTGCCGAGCATCCCGCACAGGCAATCGAGGGCGCGCCGGCACAGCGCGTCGCCCTCGTGCAGGCCGCGACGCAGCACCTCGTCAGCCGAGTCGATGTGCGCCGCACTCCCTTCGTCGGCTGCCAGCGCCTCGTGGATCAGCACCAGGCCGGAAGCCGAGATCAGCCGCTCCGAGGACACGTGCGGCCAGCGTTTCCAGGCGTGGCGCAGCACGACCAGTTCGGTTTCGTTGGCCGGCGAAAAGGCCATGTGGCCGCCTTCGGACGCCAGCGTCGCCCAGCGCTCACCGTTGGGGATCAGGGCCGATACGCCGAGGCCGGTGCTGGCACCGATGAGGCCGATCACCCCCTCTACACGCGCCTCGCCACCACCGATCCGGCGCTTCTCGTCGGGCGCGAGCTTGGGCAGCGCCATCGCCATCGCCACAAAGTCATTCACTGCGAGCAGGGTGTGCATGCCGAGCGCACCGCGCACCGCCTCGATCGAGAACTGCCAGTCGCGATTGGTCATGCGCACGATGTCGCCGTCGATCGGGTTCGACAAGGCCATCGCCGCATGCAGCGGCCGCGGCCCGTCGATGCCTTCGAGGTAGGCGCGACACACCGCCTCGATGCCCGCGTAATCGGCACAAGCCAGGTTGGCCGGCTGTTCGAAGACGCCCGGGGCAAGCTCCAGCGCGAAGCGCGCCGTGGTCGCACCGATGTTGGCGACCAGCCGCGGCCCCGCCGCATAGGCCCCCACCCGCGCCAGCTTCGGCGATTCGTCGTTGCGTCCCATGTCCCGTTCGCTCCTTGATGCGGCTCCACCCGCGGACCCGCAATGATGCCCGACGACGAGGCCGACTCAGTGCGCGCGCAGCTGCGAGGCCGCGCGCGCACGGCGACCGATCTCGTCCCAGTCGCGTGCCTTCACCAGCGCATCAGGCGCTAGCCAGGAGCCGCCCACGCACAGCACGTTGGGCAGGCCGAGGAAATCGGCGGCGTTGTCGACGCTGACGCCGCCGGTGGGGCAGAAACGCAGCTCCGGCAGCGGACCGTAGAGCGCCTTCAGCATGCCCACGCCGCCGGCCTGCTGGGCAGGAAAGAGCTTGAGCCGGGTGAAGCCGGCCTCGGCCGCGCTCATCGCCTCGGAGGTGGTCATCACGCCGGGCAGCAGCGGAAAGCTCGATTCGCGCGCGGCGGCCGTCAGCCGCGGCGTGAGCCCGGGCGAGACCGCGAAACGCGCACCGGCACGCTCGACGGCGACAAGCTGTTCGGGCGTGGTCACCGTGCCGGCGCCCACCACCGCCTCGGGCACGGCCTCGGACAGGCAGGCGATGACCGACATCGCATTCGGCGTGCGCAGCGTCACCTCCAGCACGCGCACGCCATTGTCGACCAGCGCGCGCGCGAGCGGCACCGCGTCGACGACCTCCTCGATCACCAGCACGGGCATGACCGGCCCCAGTCCCAGAATCTGGTCCAGCACTTGTTGTTTCGAATCCATGACGACCTCGATGGCAAAAATTCGGTTCGATGACGGCGCCCGGACCCCCGGTCCGCGCACCGCAGGGGATCAGGCCGGCAGCCCGAAACTCATGGCGCCGTCCTCGGCGCCCGACACCTGGCTGCGGAAGCCGCTGAAGAGCTCGCGCCCCATTCCGTGCTGGTTGGCCGACAGGTCCGCCTGCGCAGGCGTGCGCGCGGCCAGTTCGGCGGCCTCGACGCGCAGCTCGAGCACGCCCTGCTCGGCATCGACGCGCACGATGTCGCCGTCCTGCACGCGGGCGATCAGGCCGCCGTCACAGGCTTCGGGCGTGACGTGTATCGCTGCCGGCACCTTGCCCGACGCGCCCGACATGCGCCCGTCGGTGACCAGTGCCACACGCTGGCCGTTGTCGAGCAGGTTGGCCAGCGTGGGCGTGAGGCCGTGCAGCTCGGGCATGCCGTTCGCCCTGGGCCCCTGAAAACGCACCACGGCGACGAAATCGCCGGTCAGCTCGCCACGCTTGTAGGCGGCGATCAAGGCTTCCTGCGAGGCAAACACCTTGGCCGGCGCCTCGACCACGCGCAGCTCGGGCGCCACCGCCGACACCTTGGTCACCGCCCGGCCGAGGTTGCCCGCCAGCACCTTCAGGCCACCGTCGGCCGAGAAAGGCTGCGCGGCGGACGTCAGCACGCTGGGGTCCAGGCTCTCGGCCGGCCCCTCGACCCATTGCAGACGGCCGTCCTCGAGCAGCGGCTGGCGGCGGTACAGCGACAGGCCGCGGCCGACCACGGTATCGACCTCCTCGTGCAGCAGGCCGGCGTCGAGCAGCTCGCCGATCAGCAGACCGGTGCCGCCGGCGGCGTGGAAGGCATTCACGTCGGCACTGCCGTTCGGATAGACGCGGGCGAGCAGCGGAACGCAGGCCGACAGTTCGTCGAAATCGGTCCAGTCGATGTGGATGCCGGCGGCACGCGCGATCGCCACCAGGTGCAGGGTGTGATTGGTGGAGCCGCCAGTGGCCAGCAGCGCGACGATCGCATTGACGATGGTGCGCTCGTCCACCATGCGCCCGATCGGCGTGAAGCGGCCGCCCTCGCGCGTGATCGCCGCCGCCTGGCGCGCGGCTTCGCGGGTCAGCGCCTCGCGCAGCGCGGTGCCGGGCGGCACGAAGGCGGAGCCAGGCAGGTGCAGGCCCATCACTTCCATCAGCATCTGGTTGCTATTGGCCGTGCCATAGAAGGTGCAGGTGCCGACCGAGTGGTAGGCGCGCGCCTCGGCCTCGAGCAGCTCGGCCTTGCCGATCTCGCCGGCGGCATAGCGCTGGCGGATCGCCGCCTTCTCCTTGTTCGACAGGCCCGAGCCCATCGGCCCGGCGGGCACGAACACCGTCGGCAGGTGACCGAAGGACAGCGCGCCGATCAGCAGGCCAGGCACGATCTTGTCGCACACGCCGAGGCACAGCGCGGCGTCGAACATGTTGTGCGACAGCGCCACCGCGGTCGCCATCGCGATCACGTCGCGCGAGAAGAGCGACAGCTCCATGCCCGGCTGGCCCTGGGTGACGCCGTCGCACATGGCCGGCACGCCACCGGCGAACTGCGCGGTGGCGCCGGCCTCGCGCGCGGCCTGCTTGATCCATTCCGGGAAGGCATGAAAGGGCTGATGCGCCGACAGCATGTCGTTATAGGAGGACACGATGGCCAGGTTGGGCCGACGCTGCTCGCGCAGCATGATCTTGTCGCCGGCGGGCGCCGCGGCAAAGCCGTGGGCGAGATTGGTGCAGGACAGCGAGCCGCGCAGCGGACCTGCGCGCGAGGCGTCGTCCACGCGCTGCAGGTAAGCCGCGCGCGACTGGGCACTGCGAGCCTGGATGCGGCGGGTCACGTGCTGCAGCGTCGGATGGATGGCCATCTGGGTGTTCTCCATTCAAGGTGTAGTCGAAGAGTAGTTTAACTACATTTCTTTTGCAAGCCCCTCGTGCACCCTTGAACCCGGCGGGACGCGGGCATTCTGCTGAATTCGCCTATGTACTTCCTTGCGAGCCAGGGCCGGACACGAACCGCGGACAACAGGGCCGTGGAGGGAATTTGGCCCAAAGCGCTTGCATTTTGTAGTTTTCCTACTTATAGTCCGATCAACGATTCACTGAAGCCCACTCATCAACACGCGAGATCAAGATGTCACTACACACTGGACAAGACGTCGTTCTCTTCGGCGGCACGGGTGACCTGGTGATGCGCAAGCTGCTGCCCGCGCTCTACCACCTGCACTGCGCCAACATGCTCGGCGCCGACGTCTCGATCATCGGCGTCGCCCGCGAGACACTCGACACCGCCGGCTACCGCCGGCTCGCCGCCGAGCAGTGCGAACGCTTCCTGAAGGGACACTTCGATGCCGCGCATTGGGAGGCCTTCGAAGCCCGCCTCCACTACATCGCGCTCGACGCCCGCAATGCTGCCGGCTTCATTCCCCTGCGCGAGCGCCTCGGCGCGGTCACCAGCCGCTCCCAGGTCTATTACCTGTCGACCGCACCGGCGCTATTCACCGCGATCTGCCGCCATCTGCACGAGACCGGCCTGATCACGCCCGCCAGCCGCGTGGTGCTGGAAAAGCCCCTTGGCCACGACCTCGCCTCCTCGCGCGAGATCAACGACGAGGTCGGCCGCTACTTCGGCGAACAGCAGATCTATCGCATCGACCACTACCTCGGTAAGGAGTCGGTGCAGAACCTGCTGGCGCTGCGCTTTGGCAACGCGCTGTTCGAGCCCCTGTGGCGGCGCGAGTGGGTGAGCGACGTGCAGATCACCGTCGCCGAGCAGATCGGCGTCGAGTCGCGCGCCGAGTTCTACGACAAGACCGGCGCCCTGCGCGACATGGTGCAGAATCACCTGCTGCAACTGCTGTGCATCGTCGCCATGGAGCCGCCGGCCTCGATCGACGCCGACGCGGTGCGCGACGAGAAGCTCAAGATCCTGCGCGCGCTGCGCCCGATCGGCGAGGACGAGGTGCCGCTGCGCACCGTGCGTGGCCAGTACCGTGCCGGCGCCAGTGGCGGCCAGCCGGTGCCGGGCTACCTGGACGAGCCGGGCATCGCCGCCGGCAGCCGCACCGAGACCTTCGTCGCGCTGCAGGCCAACGTCGACACCTGGCGCTGGGCCGGCGTGCCCTTCTACCTGCGCACCGGCAAGCGCATGCAGGAGCGCCTGGCGGAGATCGTCATCAACTTTCGCGCCGTGCCGCACTCGATCTTCGGCAAGCCCGCCGCCGCGCTGCAGAACAACCGCCTGGTCATCACCATGCAGCCCGACGAGAGCGTCAAGCTGCATCTGCAAGCCAAGCGTCCCGGCGACCAGATGCTGCTCAACCCCGTGTCGCTCGACCTCGACTTCACCGAGGGCGCGCAGAGCCGCCGCCTGGAGGCCTACGAGCGCCTGCTGATGGACGTGATGCGCGGCAACCTGACGCTGTTCGTGCGCCGTGACGAGCAGGAGGCGGCATGGAAGTGGGTTGAGCCCATCATGTCGAGCTGGCGCGACTCGGGCGAACCGCCCAAGTCCTACACCGCCGGCACCTGGGGTCCGGCCGCCTCCACCGCCCTGCTGGGGCGCGAGGGCTTCCACTGGCACGAGGAGGTCTGAGCATGATCGAGCTGCAGCGCTTTGCCGACACCGCAGCGCTCGACGCTGCGCTCGCCGAGGCCATCGTGCAGTCGCTGCGCGAAGGCATCTACCAGCGCGGCGCCGCCAGCCTGGTGGTGTCGGGCGGACGTACGCCGCGCGGCCTGTTCGCGCGGCTGGCCGCCGCCCCGCTGGCCTGGGACCGGGTCACGATCACCCTCGCCGACGAGCGCTGGGTGGCCGAAGACCACCCCGACAGCAATGCCCGCAGCGTGCGCGAGACGCTGCTGCGCGACCACGCCGCGCAGGCCCGCTTCGTGCCCCTGTACCGCGACACCGCCGAGCCGTGGTCGGCGCTTGCCGCCAGCGCCGCCGCGCTCGCCGCGCTGCCGCGCCCCTTCGACGCGGTGGTGCTGGGCATGGGCGAGGACGGCCACACCGCGTCGCTGTTTCCTGCCGCCGACACCGCGCCGGCGCCGTCGGACACCGCCACGCCCGACCTGATCGGCGTGCGCCCCACCCGCGCACCGCACGACCGCATCTCGCTGACCCCGTCGGCGCTGCTCGACACCCGCCTGCTCGCCCTGCACTTCACCGGCGCGGCGAAGTGGTCGGTGCTGTGCGAGGCGCTCAAGCCCGGCCCGCTCGGCCAGTACCCCGTGCGCAACCTACTGCAACAGGAAGAGGTCCCCTGCCGTGTTTTCTGGACTGCCTGAACCCGCCGCGCGCCTGGTCGCCGACATCGGCGGCACCAATGCACGCTTCGCCCTCGTCGCCGCGCCCGGCGCCGCACCCAGCCACATCCGCGTGCTGCCCTGCGTGGACTTCGCCGGCCCGGAACAGGCGGTGCGCGCCTACCTCGCCGCCGAAGGGGTGGCCCTGCCGCGCGCGGCCGCCTTCGGCATCGCCAACCCGGTGACCGGTGACCGCGTGGCGATGACCAACCATCACTGGGCCTTCTCGGTGGACGGCCTGCGCGCCGCCCTCGGTCTCGAGCGCCTGCTGCTGGTCAACGACTTCACCGCGCTCGCGCTGTCGCTGCCGCACCTGGCGGCGGCCGAGCTCGAGCAGATCGGCGACGGCCAGGCGCTGCCCGGCCAGACGATTGCCCTGCTTGGCGCCGGCACCGGCCTGGGCATTTCCGGCCTGGTCCCGGCAGGCGATACCTGGGTGCCGCTGCAGGGAGAGGGCGGCCATGTCACCCTGCCCGCCGGCACGCGGCGCGAAGCGAATCTGATCGCGCTGCTGGCCGAGCGCTACGGCCACGCGTCGGCCGAACGCGTGCTGTCCGGCCCCGGACTGGTGGCGGTGCACGACGCGCTGCGCCGTCTCGACGGCCTGCCCGCGCTCGCGCTCGACAGCGCGACGATCAGTGCGCGCGGGCTCGCCGGCCAGTGCCCGGTGTGCGCCGAGACGCTGCACCTGTTCTGCGCCCTGCTCGGCACCGTGGCCGGCGACCTGGCGCTGACGCTGGGCGCCCGCGGCGGCGTGTTCGTGGGTGGCGGCATCGTACCCCGCCTGGGCGCATTCTTCGCCCGCTCGGCCTTCCGCGAGCGCTTTCTCGCCAAGGGCCGCTTCCGCAGCTACCTCGAGCCGATTCCGACGCGCGTGATCCGCGCCCCCTACGCCGCGCTCACCGGCGCCGCGCATGCCCTCGACACCGCCATCGCGGTCGGCTTCGACAGCCACGCGCCGCAGGGCGCATCGACCAACCCATCGACCATCCCATTCGCCTGACCCGAAGGACACGCCGACCATGAGCAAGGCCCTCCCCAGCTGGCAAGCCCTCGCCGCCCACCGCGACGAGATCGCCGGGCAGCACCTCAAGGACCTCTTCGCCGCCGACCCCGGCCGCAGCCGCCGCATGCAGGCCGAAGCCTGCGGCCTCTTCCTCGACTATGCGAAGAACCGCGTCGACGACACCACCCTCGGCCTGCTGTTCCAGCTCGCCCGCGAAGCCGGCGTCGTCGAGCGTCGCGCGGCGATGTTCGCGGGTGAGCGCATCAATGTCACCGAAGGCCGCGCCGTGCTGCACACCGCACTGCGCAAGCCTGCCGGCGGTGTGGTCACGGTCGACGGGGACAACGTCGTCGACGCCGTGGTGGCGGTGCGCGAACGCATCCGCCGCTTCAGCGACAGCGTGCGCGACGGCCAGTGGGTGGGGCACGACGGCCGCCCGATCACCGACATCGTCAACATCGGCATCGGCGGCTCCGACCTCGGCCCGCTGATGGCCTGCGAGGCCCTGCGCGACTTCGCCCACCCGGCGCTGCGCCTGCACTTCGTCTCCAACGTCGATGGCGTACAGATCGATGCGCTGCTGCGCACGCTCGATCCGGCCACCACCTTGTTCATCATCGCCTCCAAGACCTTCACCACCCAGGAGACGCTGACCAACGCCCACACCGCACGCAGCTGGCTGTTGGCACACGCCGGCCGCGAGGAAGCGATCGCGCGCCACTTCGTCGCGGTGTCCACCAATGCCGAGGCGGTGTCGCGCTTCGGCATCGACACCGCCAACATGTTCGGCTTCTGGGACTGGGTGGGGGGTCGCTACTCGATGTGGAGCGCGATCGGCCTGCCGATCGTGCTGCAGATCGGCGCCGAGCATTTCGACGCCCTGCTCGCCGGCGCCCACGCGATGGACGAGCATTTCCGCAGCGCGCCGCTCGAGCGCAACCTGCCGGTGATCCTCGCCCTGCTCGGCATCTGGAACATCGACTTCCTCGATGCGCCCACCCAGGTGATCGCCCCCTACCACCAGGGCCTGAACCGCCTGCCCGCCTACCTGCAGCAGCTCGACATGGAGTCGAACGGCAAGTCGGTGCGGCTCGACGGCAGCCCGGTCGACTGCCAGACCAGCCCGGTGATCTGGGGCGAGCCCGGCATCAATGGCCAGCACGCCTACTTCCAGATGCTGCACCAGGGCACGCGCTTCGCGCCGGTGGACTTCATCGGCGTGCTCGAGCATCCGGCACGCCTGCACCAGCACCACCGCATCGCCTTCGCCAACATGGTGGCGCAGGCCGAGGCGCTGATGCGGGGCAAGACCGCCGCCGAGGTCGAGGCCGAGATGCGCGCCGCGGGCCTGCCCGAAGAGCGCATCGCGAGCCTGATCCCGCACCGCGTGTTCGCCGGCAACCGCCCGAGCAACACCCTGCTGCTCGAGCGCCTCGACCCCTTCACGCTGGGCGCGCTGATCGCGCTCTACGAGCATCGCACCTTCGTGCAGGGCGTGGTGTGGGGCGTGAATTCCTTCGATCAATGGGGGGTGGAACTCGGCAAGCAGCTCGCCGCCCGCGTGCTCGAGGATCTCGCCGCCGAGCACGATGCGAGCCCTCATGACAGCAGCACCGCGGCGCTGATCGCGCACTACCGCCACCACGCCCGCAGCGTCGGCGACCGGGCCTGAGCGCCCTTCCCCAGGAGACATCGTGAGCACTTCGCGCAATACCAAGATCCTCGCCACCCTCGGCCCGGCGAGCTCGGACCTGGACACCATCCGCGCCCTGCATGCAGCCGGCGCCGACGTGTTCCGCCTGAACTTCAGCCACGGCACGCATGAGGACCACGCCGCCCGCGCCGAGCTGATCCGCCGCGTGGCCGCCGAGAGCGGCCGCCCGATCGGCATCCTCGCCGACCTGCAGGGCCCCAAGCTGCGCATCGGCACCTTCGCCGACGGCGCCGTGAGCCTCAAGCGTGGCGAGCGCATCCGCTTCGACGCCGACCCCACGCCGGGCGACGCCCGCCGCGTGTGCCTGCCGCACCCGGAGATCATCGCCGCCTCGGCGGTGGGCGACCTGCTGCTGCTCGACGACGGCCGCATCCGCCTCGAGGTGTGCGCGGCGCAGCCCGGCGCGCTCGAGCTGGTGGCGCTCAACGACGGCGTGCTGTCGAACCGCAAGGGCGTGAATGTGCCGTCGGCCACCCTCGACCTGTCGCCGCTGACCGCGAAGGACCTCGCCGACCTCGACTTCGCCCTCGGCCTGGGCGTCGACTGGGTGGCGCTGTCCTTCGTCCAGCGGGCCTCCGACGTCGCCGAGGCGCAGGCGCGCATCGGCGGCCGCGCCGCGCTGATGGCCAAGATCGAGAAACCCTCGGCGATCACCGACATCGAGGCCATCCTCGCTGCCGCCGACGGCATCATGGTGGCGCGCGGCGACCTCGGTGTGGAAATGCCGGCCGAGGAAGTGCCCGGCCTGCAGAAGAAGCTGGTGCGCCTGGCGCGCGCCGCCGGCAAGCCGGTGGTGGTGGCCACCCAGATGCTGGAGTCGATGGTCGCCTCCCCCGCGCCCACCCGCGCCGAGGCCTCGGACGTCGCCACCGCGGTGTTCGACGGCGCCGACGCGGTGATGCTGTCGGCCGAGTCCGCCTCCGGCCAGTACCCGCTCGAGGCGGTGCAGATGATGTCGCGCATCATCTGCCGCACCGAGGCCGATCCGCTGCACCGCCAGTACATCGACACCGTCGCCGCCAACATGCAGGCGAGCGGCACCGACGCCATCGGCACCGCGATCCGCAGCATCACCGCGATGATGCCGGTGTGCGCCACCGTGGCCTTCACCGCCACCGGCGCCACCGCGCTGCGCATCGCGCACCAGCGCCCGCAGTCGCGCATCCTGTGCCTGACCCCGTCGGCGCGTGTCGCCGGCCGCCTGACGGTGGCCTGGGGCGTGCGCCCACGGGTCTCCACCGCCACCGGCACGGTCGAGGAAATGGTCGATGCCGCCGTCGCCGCCTGCCGCGGCGACGATCTGGTGCGCCCCGGCGAGGCTGTGATCGTCACCGCCGGCGTGCCCTTCGGCACCCCCGGTACGACCAACCTGCTGCGTCTGGCCTGGCCGAGCGCGCTGCCCGCCTGATACGGCCGCCCCCTCCACACCCTCGAACATCGAACAGGAACCCCGCCACCATGGACATGAAGCTCAACCCGATGCAGAAGAAGCTGCACGACCTCTTCCCCGCCGAAGCCGACATTCCCGAGGACTGCCGCGTGCTCGCGCCGCTGCACCAGCGCGCCATCCTGCTCAACGGCGAGATGCAGATCTGGAAGGGCGAGACGCGCGCGGTGTTCTCGCCGGTGCATGTGCGCGCAGCCGACGGCAGCCTGACGCCGGTCGAGCTTGGCAGCTTCCCGGTCACCGGCACCGCCGAGGCCGACGCCGCGATCACCGCCGCCACCCAGGCCTACGACAACGGCCGCGGGCGCTGGCCGACGATGTCGGTCGCGGAGCGCATCGCCTGCGTCGAGAACTTCACCAACCAGATCGTCGCCCGCCGGCGCGAGATCGTGAACCTGATCATGTGGGAGATCGGCAAGAGCCTGGCCGACTCGGAGAAGGAGTTCGACCGCACGATCGACTACATCAAGGCCACCATCGCCGAGTTGAAGAGCCTGGACAACGCCAACTCGCGCTTCCAGATCGTGGACGGCACGATCGCCCAGATCCGCCGCTCGCCGCTGGGCATCGTGCTGTGCATGGGGCCGTACAACTACCCGATGAACGAGACCTTCACCACGCTGATCCCGGCGCTGATCATGGGCAACGTGGTGCTGTTCAAGCCGCCGCGCTTCGGCGTGCTGCTCTACTACCCGATGCTCGAGGCCTTCCGCAGCGCCTTCCCGGCCGGCGTCATCAACATCGTCTACGGCCAGGGCAGCGTGGTGGTGCCGCACATCATGGCTTCGGGCAAGGTCAATGTGCTGGCCCTGATCGGATCGAGCAAAGTCGCCGACCAGCTGAAGAAGGCCCACCCGAAGACCAACCGCCTGCGCGCGGTGCTCGGCCTTGAGGCCAAGAACGCCGCGATCATCCTGCCCGACGCCGACATCGAGCTGACGGTCAGGGAATGCATCGCCGGCACGCTGTCCTTCAACGGCCAGCGCTGCACCGCGATCAAGATGATCCTGGTGCACCAGTCGATCGCCGACCAGTTCCTGCGCCGCTTCAACGAGGAGATCGCCAAGCTGAAGATCGGCATGCCGTGGGAAAAGGGCGTGATGCTGACCCCGCTGCCCGAAATGCAGAAGGTCGACTACATGAACGAGTGCATCGCCGACGCCCTCGCCCAGGGCGCCAAGGTGCTCAACGCCGAAGGCGGCAGCTCGGTGGAGACGCTGTTCTACCCGGCGGTGGTGTTCCCGGTGAAGGCCGGCATGAAGTTGTACCGCGAGGAGCAGTTCGGCCCCGTGATCCCGGTGGCCCCCTTCGAGGACATCGAGACCGCGCTCGACTACGTGATCACTTCCGACCACGGCCAGCAGGTCAGCGTGT
This sequence comes from Thauera sp., assembly GCF_035444905.1. Classification (GTDB taxonomy): domain Bacteria; phylum Pseudomonadota; class Gammaproteobacteria; order Burkholderiales; family Rhodocyclaceae; genus Thauera. The sequence goes on along the minus strand of NZ_DAOMPS010000008.1, from coordinate 84,573 downwards.
TCGGCAGCAATCCGGACCAGATCGCGCAGCTCGTCGATCCGCTGGTGAACCAGGTCTGCCGCGTCAACATCAACTGCCAGTGCCAGAGGAGCCCCGACGTCTTCCCCTTCGCCGGACGCAAGGACTCGGCCGAGGGCACGCTGTCGGTGCATGACGCGCTGCGCTCGTTCTCGATCCGTACCATGGTCGCCGCCAAGCAGACCGAGGCGAGCAAGAAGCTGCTCGACAGCATCGTGCTCGGCAACAAGTCGAACTTCGTGAACACGCGTTTCATTCTCTGATCGCGCTTCATTCGCCGCCCCCGCTTCAACCCCTGATTCGCCGCTCATCCGCGTGCCGCAGCCTGCGGCACCCGGGCGAGGACTCCCCGCCTCTGCCTCGGGCCGCCCTGCGCGCACACGGACCCCAACCCCTCAGTCGACAACACGCTTTCCGGACCATCACCATGTACGAAATCGCTTCCATCGACGCGCTCGAGATCCTCGACTCCCGCGGCAACCCCACCCTGCAGGCCACGGTGCGCCTGGCCTCCGGTCACCTCGGCAGCGCCGCCGTGCCTTCGGGTGCCTCCACCGGCAGCCGCGAGGCCCTCGAGCTGCGCGACGGCGACCCCGCGCGCTTCGGCGGCAAGGGCGTGCTGAAGGCGCTCGGCCACATCGAAGGACCGATTGCCGCTGCGCTCAAGGGCCGCGACGCCACCGACCAGGCTCGCATCGACCGCCTGTTGTGCGAACTCGACGGCAGCGCCGACAAGTCCGCGCTGGGCGCCAACGCGCTGCTCGCGGTGTCGATGGCGAGCGCCCACGCCGGTGCCGCCGCGCGCGGCCTGCCGCTCTACCGTCACCTCGGCCACGCCGAGCGCGGCTTCGTGCTGCCGGTGCCGCTGATGAACGTGATGAATGGCGGCGCGCACGCCAACAACAGCCTGGACGTGCAGGAATGCATGATCGTGCCGCACGGTTTCGCGCGCTTCGGCGACGCGCTGCGCGCCGGCGTCGGCGTCTTCCATGCCCTGCGCAAGCTGCTCGACGGCCGTGGTCTGCCCACCTCGGTGGGCGACGAGGGCGGCTTTGCCCCCAACGTCGCCGGCACCCGCGAGGCGCTCGACCTGATCCTCGCCGCGATCGAACTCGCCGGCTATAAGGCGGGCAGCGAGATCTCGCTCGCGCTCGACTGCGCCGCTTCCGAGTTCCACCACGACGGCCGCTACCGCCTCGAGGGCGAGGGTGCCAGCTACAGCCGTGCCGAGTTCGTCGGCTATCTGGCCGAGCTGGTCAACGACTATCCGATCATCAGCATCGAGGATGGCATGGCCGAGGACGACTGGACCGGCTGGGGCTGCCTCACCGACCGCCTCGGCCGCCGCACCCAGCTCGTCGGCGACGACCTCTTCGTCACCAACACCACGATCCTGGCCGAAGGCATCGCCAAGGGCATCGCCAACGCCATCCTGATCAAGCCGAACCAGATCGGCACGCTCAGCGAGACCCTGGCGGCGATGGAGATGGCGCGCAAGGCGGGCTATGCGTCGATCGTGTCGCACCGCTCCGGCGAGACCGGCGACACCACGATCGCGGACCTCGCGGTAGCCACCGCCTGCGGCCAGATCAAGACCGGCTCGGCCAGCCGCTCGGACCGCGTCGAGAAGTACAACCGCCTGCTCGCGATCGAGCGCGAGCTCGGTGCCGACGCCCGCTTCGCCGGCTCGCAGGCCTTCGTCGCGCGCTGAGCGCGCACAACCGTTTCCTCCCTTGGTCCGGCCCCGCCTGGTCTCCCTTCCCAATCCCGGGGGCCGGACCTTCTTTTTGCACCCCCAGGCGGCGTACGCTGAACGCCGTTCAAGGATCCAGGCACCATGGCGCACCCGACTCCAGACCGACCCCATCGCATCGTCATCGTCGGCGGCGGTGCCGGCGGCCTCGAACTCGCCACCCGGCTCGGGCGCAGGCACGGCAGCAAGGGCGAGATCGAGGTTGTGCTCGTCGACCGCACCCGCACCCACATGTGGAAGCCGCTGCTGCATTCGGTCGCCGCCGGCAGCCTCAACATCCACGAGGAGCAGATCGACTTCCTCTACCAGGCGCGCTGGAACGGCTTCACCTACTGCCGCGGGCCGATGACCGGCCTCGACCGCGCAGCGCGCGAGATCGTCGTCGGCGAGGTGCGCGGCGACGACGGCGAACTGGTGCTGCCCGAGCGTCGGCTGGCCTACGACACGCTGGTGCTCGCCGTGGGCTCGCTGTCCAATGACTTCGGCACGCCGGGCGTCGCCGAGCACGCCTACAAGCTCGACGCGGCCTGGGAGGCCCACCTCTTCCACCGCAAGCTGGTCAACGCCTGCTTTGCCGCCGACCACAGTCTGCCCGGCGCCGACGGCCGGCTCGACATCGTCATCGTCGGCGCCGGTGCCACCGGGGTCGAGCTGGCGGCCGAGCTGCACAATACCACCCGCGTGCTGGCCGGCTACGGCCTGCGCAACATCGACCCCGAACGCCATATCCGCATCCGCCTGATCGAGGCCGGACCGCGCATCCTGCCCGGGCTGTCGGCGCCGCTGTCGGCCGCCGTCGCCCGCGTGCTGGGCGGCCTCGGCGTGAGCGTCGATACCGGGGTCAAGGTCACCGCGGTGACGCCCACCGCTGTCCATACCGGCGATGGCGCCGAGCTGCCCGCCAGTCTCGTCGTCTGGGCGGCCGGCATCCGCGCACCCGCGTTCCTGCGCGAGCTCGACGGACTCGAGAGCGACCGCATCGATCGCCTGGTGGTCGACGCCTGCCTGCGCACGACCCGCGACGAGGCCATCTTCGCGCTGGGCGATTGCGCCGCCGCGCCCTGGCACGATGCACAAAGCTGCCTGCCGCCGCGCGCGCAGGTTGCCCACCAGCAGGCGAGCCACCTCGCCCGCGTGCTGAGCGCCCGTGTGCGCGGCCTCGCGCCCACGCCCTTCCGCTACCGCGACCAAGGTTCGCTGGTCTCGCTCGGCCGCCACGACACGCTCGGCAACCTGATGGGCTTCATCCGCGGCAAGGGCATCCACATCGAGGGCATGGTGGCCAGCCTGATGTACTGGTCGCTGTACCGCAGTCACCTGCTTGCCCTGCACGGATTCTGGAAGACCGCACTCGACACCGTGAGCAGCTGGCTGCGCCGCCAGACCGATCCCCATGTAAAACTGCACTGATTCCATCCATCGCAAGCGCGACCGCGGCGTGCAGCGACTGCCCAAAAGAGGCCCTCATGACGACCAAGATGCAACGCACGGGCAGGCCCGGGGGCGCGGACGATGCCGCCGACGATCCCTCCCGTGTCGACCCGGCCACGCTCGACGCCCTGCTGTGCGCCCGCCACGGCGACCCCTTCGGCACGCTGGGCATGCACCGCGTGGGTAGCGCGCTGGTGCTGCGTGCACTGCTGCCGGGCGCCCTCGCGGTCGATGTGGTCGATGGCCGCGAGCGCTGGATCGCAAGCCTGGCCGCGCAGGACGGCAGCGCACTGTTCACCGCCGTGCTGCCGCGCCGGCGCAATCCCTTCGCCTACCGGCTGCGCGTGCAGTGGCGCGGCGCCGATGGTGCGCCGACGGCACCGGTGATCATGGACGACCCCTACCGCTTCGGTGCCCTGATCGAGGATCTCGACGTGTGGCTGCTCGCCGAGGGCAGCCACCACCGCCCCTACGAGTGGCTGGGCGCCCACCCGGGCGTGGTCGATGGCGTGGCCGGGACCCGCTTCGCGGTCTGGGCGCCGAACGCGCGCCGGGTGTCGGTCGTGGGCGGCTTCAACCACTGGGACGGCCGGCGCCACATGATGCGCCTGCGGCGCGAGTGCGGCGCGTGGGAGATCTTCGTGCCCGCGGTCGGTGATGGCGAGTTGTACAAGTACGAGATCCTCGGCGCCGACGGCAGCCTGCGGCTGAAGGCCGATCCCTTTGCCTTCCGCGCCGAGGTCCGGCCGCAGACCGCCTCGGTGGTGCAGCGCCTGCTGCCCGGCGTGCCGATCGACGAGGCACGGCGTCGTGCCAACGCGCTCGACGCCCCGGTCAGCATTTACGAGGTGCATCTGGGCTCCTGGCAGCGCAAGGCCGACGGCGGCTGGCTGAGCTATCGCGAACTGGCCGAGCGACTCGTGCCCTACGCGGTGGAGCAGGGCTTCACCCATCTCGAGTTGCTGCCCGTGCATGAGCATCCGTTCGACGGATCATGGGGCTATCAGCCCACCGGACTGTACGCGCCGACCTCGCGCTTCGGGACACCGGAGGATTACCGCGCCTTCACCACCGCAGCGCGCGCCGCCGGCCTGGGCGTGATCCTCGACTGGGTGCCCGCCCATTTCCCCAGCGACGCGCACGGTCTGGCGGAGTTCGACGGCACCCACCTGTACGAGCACGCCGACCCGCGCGAGGGCTTTCACCAGGACTGGAACACGCTGATCTACAACTACGGCCGCAGCGAGGTGCGCAACTACCTGGCGAGCAACGCGCTGTACTGGATCGAGCGCTACGGCGTCGACGGCCTGCGCGTGGATGCCGTGGCGTCGATGCTGTACCGCGACTACAGCCGCAAGGGCGGCGAATGGGTCCCGAACCGCTTCGGCGGCCGCGAGAACCTGGAGGCCATCGACTTCCTGCGCCGCATGAACCACCTCGTCGGCACGCAACGGCCCGAGGCGATCACGCTCGCCGAGGAATCGACCGCCTTCCCCGAGGTCAGCCGTCCGCCTGCGCCCGACCTGCGGTCGGGCGGGCTGGGCTTCCACTACAAGTGGAACATGGGCTGGATGAACGACGTCCTCGCCTACATGGCGCGTGATCCGGTGCATCGCAAGCACCACCACGACCAGATCCGCTTCTCGCTGGTGTATGCCTTCACCGAGAACTTCGTCCTGCCGCTGTCGCATGACGAGGTCGTGCATGGCAAGGGCGCGCTGCTTGCCAAGATGCCCGGCGACGACTGGCAGAAGTTCGCCAACCTGCGCCTGCTGTACGGCTTCATGTGGGGGCACCCGGGCAAGAAGCTGCTGTTCATGGGCTGTGAATTCGCGCCTTGGCAGGAGTGGAATGCCGACGCCGCGCTGCCCTGGCACCTCACCGCGCACGCTCCGCACGCCGGGATGCAGCGCCTGGTGCGCGACCTCAACCGCGTCCTGCGTGCCCACCCTGCCCTTTACGAGCAGGACGTGTCGGCGGACGGCTTCCGCTGGATCAGCCACGACGACGCCGAGCACTCGGTGCTCGCCTTCGAGCGCCGCGCGCGCGACGGCCGCAACGTGGTGGTGGTGTGCAACTTCACCCCGGTGGCGCGCGAGGACTGGCGCATCGGCGTGCCCGCGGCCGGCACCTGGCGCGAGCTGATCAACACCGACGACACGGCCTACTGGGGCTCGGGCGTTGTCAATGGTCCGCGCGCGAGCGAGTCCGTGCCGTGGCAGGGCCAGGACCAGTCGCTGACGCTGCGCCTGCCGCCGCTCGCCACGGTGATGCTGGTGCGCGAGGAGTGACGCGACAGCCGCAGGCCAACGCCCCCGCATGAGATCGCGACCATGTCCGCCCCAGCGAACCCGCCCTGCCCCCTCGCCGCCGAGCCCTGGCCAGCGGCCGGTCCAGCCGTGCCGGCGCCAGCGCTCGACGACGGTCGTCCGTGGCCGCTCGGCGCCAGCCCGGGACGGCAAGGCGAGGCCGAGGGGCTGAACTTCGCCGTCTGGGCGCCGGATGCCAGCGCGCTCGAACTGTGCCTGTTCGACGTGGACGGGCGCAAGGAACTGCACCGCCTGCCGCTACCCGTCTGCAGCGAGGGGGTGTGGCACGGCTTCCTGGCCGGCGGCGGGCCGGGCCTGGTGTATGGCCTGCGCGCGCACGGCCCGTGGGCACCGCAGCAGGGCCACTGGTTCAACCCCGCCAAGCTGCTGCTCGACCCTTGGGCGCAGGACGTGGTGGGACGCTACGGCCGCCAGGGCCCGGGTGCCGCGGACGACGCCACCCTCGCGGCCGAACTCGAGCTGTTCCGCGCCTGCCGCAGCGACGACCCGCAGGCCCCGGACATGCGTGACAACGCCGGCGTCGCGCCGAAGGCCCGCGTGCCCGCACCTGCCGCGCCCCGCCAGTGCCCACCGCGTCCGCAGATCCCGCGCGCCCGTACCCTGATCTACGAAGCCCACGTGCGCGCCCTCACCCGGCGCCACCCCGACGTCCCGGCCGCGCTGCGCGGCAGCTACGCGGCGCTCGCCCACCCGGTGATGCTCGCCCACTACCGCAGCCTGGGCATCACCACCCTGTCCTTGCTGCCGCTCCACTTCCGCGCCGACGAGGCCGTGCTGCAGCGCCGCGGGCTGGCCAACCACTGGGGCTATGCGCCGATCGCCTGGCTGGCGCCGGAGCCCCGCTACTGGAGCGGCCGCCCCGGTACCACGCCTGCCGGCGAGCTGATCGAGGCGATCGACGCCCTTCATGCCGCGGGACTGGAGGTGGTGGTGGACGTCGTCTTCAACCACACCGCCGAGCTCGATGCCGCCGGTCCGCTGCTGTCGCTGCGCGGGCTGGCCAATGCGCGCGCCTACCACCTGACGCCCGGCCACGCGGCCCACTACCAGAACTGGACCGGCTGCGGCAACAGCATCAACCTGGCCGAGGCGCGCATGGTCGAGCTGGTGCTCGGGGCCCTGCGGCACTGGGCCACGCACTACGGTGTGGACGGCTTCCGCTTCGATCTCGCCACCACGCTCGGCCGCGACCGCCACGGCAACTTCAACCACGACGCCGGCCTTTTCGCCGCGATCCAGGCGGACCCGCAACTGGCCGCCCTGAAGCTGATCGCCGAGCCCTGGGACATCGGCGCCGGCGGCTATCAGCTCGGCGCCTTTCCCGCGGGCTGGATGGAATGGAACGACCAGTTCCGGGACACGGTTCGCGCGTGGTGGCTGCGGGGCGCAGGCGACCGCGGCATGTGCGCCCATCGCTTCGCGGCGTCGGCCGCCCAGTTCAACCACGGTGGGCGCGCGCCGACCGCGAGCGTCAATTTCCTCACCGCGCACGACGGCTTCACGCTGCGCGACCTGGTGAGCTTCGACCACAAACACAACCAGGCCAACGGCGAACACAACCGCGATGGCCAGCACCACAACGCGTCGTGGAACTGCGGCGTCGAAGGCCCCACCGACGATGGCGCCATGCTCGCCCTGCGCGCCCGCCTGCAGCGCGCCCTGCTCGCCACGCTGCTGTGCGCACAGGGCACGCCGATGCTGCTCGCCGGCGACGAGATCGGCCACAGCCAGCAGGGCAACAACAACGCCTACTGCCAGGACAACGAAACTAGCTGGCTCGACTGGGCTGCGGCCGACCACGATCTGCTCGCCTGCCTTCAGCATCTGGTCGCGCTACGCACCACGCTGCCGGCGTTGCGGCAGGAGGCCTGGCTGCACGGCCCGTCCGCCGCTGGCAACGGACGCGACTTCACCGTGCGCTGGCTGGCCCCCAACGGTGACGAGCTCTGCGCCGAAGGGTGGGCCGAAGGCCGTGATCGGGCGCTCGCCATTCATCTGCGCGCGCCGGCCCGCGCGGTCGCGGCCGGCGCGCACGGCACGGGGCTGGGCCGGACGTCGCCACCCGGCGAAGGGGCCGACGTGCTGCTGCTGCTGAACCCCGAGCCCTCGCCCTGCCGCTTCGCCCTGCCCGCCCATGCGTGGTGCTGCGTCTTCGACAACGGGTGCGCCGACGGGCGTCCGACGGCTGCTGCAGGCAACGCGCACGGCGCCCCGGATGATGCGCCGAGGGCGATCTGCGAGGTGCCCGGCCACAGCCTGCTGATCTTCGTCGCCAGCCCGCAAGGCGCGGATGAGCGCTCCCCGCCGGCCCCACCGGCATACTTATCTGGCAACGCCCCACCCTTCACACAGCACAGGTGAACCTGTCATGAGCATCCAGACCGTCCCCACCCGCCCCTTTCCCGGCCAGCGCCCCGGCACCTCGGGCCTACGCAAGAAGGTCACCGTCTTTCAGCAGCCCCATTACCTCGAGAACTTCGTCCAGGCGGTGTTCGACACCCTGCCCGGCCACCAGGGCCAGACCCTGGTGCTGGGCGGCGACGGCCGCTTCCACAATCGCGTGGCGGTGCGCACCATCCTGCGCATGGCGGCGGCCAACGGTTTCGGCAAGGTGCTGGTGGGCCGCGGCGGCCTGCTGTCGACGCCAGCGGTGAGCGCGGTGATCCGCTGTCGCGCCGCCTTCGGCGGACTGATCCTGTCGGCCAGCCACAACCCGGGCGGGCCGGACGGCGACTTCGGCATCAAGTACAACATGGCCAACGGTGGCCCCGCCCCCGAGAAGCTCACCGAGGCGATCTACGTGCGTAGCCTGGAGATCGCCGAGTACCGCGTCGAAGCCGACGGCGAGGACATCGACGTCGACACCCTGGGCACGCGCACGCTCGGCGCCATGACCGTCGAGGTGATCGACCCGGTGGCCGACTACGCCGAGCTGATGCAGCAGCTCTTCGACTTCGACGCGATGCGCGCCTGGTTCGCCGCCGGGCACCGCATGCACTTCGACGCCATGAGCGCGGTCAGTGGCCCTTACGCGCGCACCATCCTCGAGGGCATGCTCGGCGCGCCCGCCGGCACCGTGATCAACGGCGAGCCGCTGGAGGATTTCGGCGGCCACCACCCCGACCCCAACCCGGCGCACGCCGCCGAGCTGATGGCGGCGATGTCCGGCCCCGGCGCGCCCGACTTCGGCGCCGCCTCGGACGGCGACGCCGACCGCAACATGATCCTCGGCCGCGACTTCGTGGTCACCCCATCCGACAGCCTGGCGCTGCTCGCCGAGCACGCCAGGAGGGTGCCCGGCTATCGCGCCGGGCTGGCCGGCATCGCGCGCTCGATGCCGACCTCGCGCGCCGCCGACAAGGTCGCCGCCGCGCTCGGCATCCCCTGCCACGAGACGCCCACCGGCTGGAAGTTCTTCGGCAACCTGCTCGATGCCGGCCAGGCCACGCTGTGCGGCGAGGAGAGCTACGGCACCGGCTCCAACCACGTGCGTGAGAAGGACGGTCTGTGGGCAGTGCTGTTCTGGCTCAACCTGCTCGCCGCAACAGGCCAGTCGGTCGAAGCCCTGGTGCGCGCGCACTGGGCGCGCTTCGGCCGCCACTACTATTCGCGCCACGACTGGGAGGGCATCGCCACCGCCCGCGCCGACGCGCTGATGGCCGAGCTGCGCGCGAGCCTGCCGAGCCTTGCCGGGCGCGACTGCGGCGACGGCCTGCGCATCGCCAGCGCCGACGACTTCGCCTACACCGACCCGGTCGACGGTTCGGTCAGCACCGGCCAGGGCGTGCGCCTGCTGTTCATCGACGGCAGCCGCATCGTCTTCCGCCTGTCGGGCACCGGCACCGAGGGCGCCACGCTGCGCGTCTACCTCGAGCGCTACGAGGCCGAGCCCGCCCGCCACGACCAGCCGGTGCAGCAGGCGCTGGCCGGGCTGATCCGCATCGCCGACGAGATCGCCGCCATCCGCCGCCACAGCGGCATGGCGGCGGCCACCGTGGTGACCTGATCCCGACGCGCGCGGCCACGCCGCACGCCCGCATCCACCGCAATAACAACGACACGGAGACACCCATGGACATCGAGACCTTCACCCAGCGCCGCTCGCTCACCCGTCGCACCCTCGCGCTGGTGCTCGCCGGCGGGCGCGGTTCGCGCCTGCGCGACCTGACCAATGTGCGCGCCAAGCCGGCGGTGCACTTCGGCGGCAAGTTCCGCATCATCGACTTCGCCCTGTCGAACTGCATGAACTCGGGCATGCGCCGCATCGGCGTCATCACCCAGTACAAGTCGCACTCGCTGCTGCGCCACCTGCAGCGCGGCTGGAGCTTCCTGCGCAACGAGATGAACGAGTTCGTCGACCTGCTGCCGGCACAGCAGCGGGTCGACGAGGAGCACTGGTACCAGGGCACGGCCGACGCCGTGTTCCAGAACCTGGACATCATCCGCAACTCCACCCCGCCGGACTACATCGTGGTGCTGGCCGGCGACCACATCTACAAGATGGACTACTCGATCATGCTCGCCGACCACGTCGCCAGCGGCCGCGGCGTCACGGTGGGCTGCATCGAGGTGTCGCGCGAGGAGGCGAAGGCCTTCGGCGTGATGGCGATCGACGACGCGCGCCACATCACCGCCTTTGTCGAGAAGCCCGCCGACCCCCCCGCCATGCCCGGCAATCCGGAAATGGCGCTGGCGAGCATGGGCATCTACATCTTCTCCGCCGACTACCTGTACCGCCTGCTCGAGGACGACGCGGCGAACCCGGACTCGACCCACGACTTCGGCAAGGACCTGATCCCGCGCGCCGTGGCCGAGAACCAGGCGCTGGCCCACCCCTTCAACCTGTCGGCAATCGCCACCCCCCCCTTCTCCGGCCCCTACTGGCGCGACGTGGGCACCGTCGACGCCTACTGGGCAGCCAACCTCGACCTGGCCTCGACCACGCCCGCGCTCAACATGTACGACAAGGACTGGCCGATCTGGACCTACCAGGAGCAGCTGCCGCCGGCGAAGTTCGTGCACGACCAGGACGGCCGCCGCGGCGAAGCGATCAACACCCTGGTGTCGGGCGGCTGCATCGTGTCCGGCTCGGTGGTGCGCGAGTCGGTGCTGTTCTCCAACGTGCTGGTGCGCTCCTACAGCACCATCGAGCAGGCGGTGGTGCTGCCCGACGTGCAGATCAACCGCCACTGCCGACTGAAGAAGGTGGTGATCGACCGCCGCTGCACGATCCCCGAAGGCCTGGTGATCGGCGAGGATGCGACGCTCGACGCGCAGCGCTTCTTCCGCACAGAGAACGGCGTCGTGCTCGTTACCCGCGAAATGCTCGCCAGGCTCTGAGGAAGGAGGACACGATGCGCATCCTGCAGGTATGTGCGGAGATCTTTCCGCTGTTGAAGACCGGTGGCCTGGCGGACGTCGCCGGCGCGCTGCCGCCGGCACTGCGTGCCCTCGGTGGCGAGCCGCGCGTGCTGCTGCCCGGCTTTCCTGCGATCGTTGACGGACTCGAGGGCGCGCAGGAGCTCGCCCGCCTGCACGCCCCCGGCGCGATGGCGGCGCTCGATGCGCGCCTTCTGGTCGGCCGCCTGCCGGCCTGCGACGTCGATGCCTATGTGATCGATGCGCCCGACTGCTACCAGCGCAGCGGCGGTCCGTATGCCGACGCGCAACACCATGCCTACGCCGACAACCACCTGCGCTTCGGACTGCTGGGCTGGACCGCCGCCGCGCTCGGCCGCGGCCTGGACCCGCACTGGCGGCCACAGTGCCTGCATGCGCACGACTGGCATGCGGCGCTGGCTCCCGCCTATCTGCGGGCGGCCGCCGCGGCCGGCGAGCGCGGACTGCCGGGCAGCGTCTATACGGTGCACAACCTCGCCTACCAAGGCTTGTTCGACGCCGACCGCTTCGCCGAGCTCGGCCTGCCCGCGCACTTCTACGCCATGCACGGGCTCGAGTTCCACGGCCAGCTGAGCTTCATGAAGGCGGGCCTGTACTACGCCGACCGCATCACCACCGTGAGCCCGACCTATGCCCGCGAGATCCAGGGTCCGGAACAGGGCTGCGGCCTGGACGGCTTGCTGCGCGAACGGGTGCACGATCTGCACGGTATCCTCAACGGGGTCGACGACGCGGTCTGGAACCCGGCGACCGACGCCCTGCTCGCCGCCCGCTTCGACGCCGCGCGGCTCGCCGGCAAGGCGCGCTGCCGCCGGGCGCTGCGTGAGGAGCTCGGTCTGGCGGGCGAGGCCGACGGCCCGCTGTTCTGCGTGGTGAGCCGGCTCACCGAGCAGAAAGGGCTGCACCTGGTGCTGCAGAGCCTGCCGACGATCGTCGCCGGCGGCGGCCAGTTCGCCCTGCTCGGCAGCGGCGACGCCGCGCTCGAGGCCGCGTTCCGCGAGGCGGCTACGGCACGGCCGGAGGCGGTGGCGGTGCGCCTGGGCTATGACGAACATTTCGCTCACCGCCTGATCGCCGGCAGCGACGTCATCCTGGTGCCCTCGCGCTTCGAGCCCTGTGGGCTGACCCAGCTCTACGGCCTCAAGTACGGCACGCTGCCGCTGGTGCGCCGTGTCGGCGGCCTTGCCGACACGGTCGCCGATGCCCGCCTGGAGACCCTGGACACCGACGCCACCGGCTTCGTGTTCGACGAGTTCTCCGCCGCCGCACTGCAGCGCACGATCGAACGCGTGGGCGCCCTGTTCCGCCGCACCGCCGACTGGAAGACGGTGCAGCGGCGCGCGATGACGCAGGACTTCGGCTGGCGGCGCGCGGCCGAGGCCTACCTCGCGCTCTACCGCGGCCTGCCGCGCTGACCGCCGGCCCCGACCCGAACGCCATAACGACAAAAGACCATGGACATCGAACAGTTCTCCCGCCAGCACGACCACCCCGCGCGCGACGTCGAGGCGCTCAAGCGCGCGATCTCCAACAAGCTGATGTACCAGGTCGGCAAGAACACCGAGTCGGCGCGGCCGGAGGACTGGCTGCACGCGGTGTCCTACGCGGTGCGCGACCAGCTGGTCGAGCGCTGGATGCGGACCACGCGCGCGAGCTACGCGCAGGACGCCAAGCGCGTCTACTACCTGTCGATGGAGTTCCTGATCGGGCGCACCCTCGGCAACGCCATGCTGGCGCTGGAACTGACCGATGCCGTGCGCCGGGCGCTGGTCGAGCTCGATGTCGACCCGGACAGCCTGCCCGAGCTCGAGCCCGACGCCGCGCTTGGCAACGGCGGCCTCGGCCGTCTCGCCGCCTGCTTCCTCGACGCCATGGCCACCCTCGGCCTGGCGGGCTACGGCTACGGCATCCGTTACGACTACGGCATGTTCCGGCAGCAGATCGTCGGCGGCCAGCAGGTCGAGGTGCCCGACTACTGGCTGACCCATGGCAACCCGTGGGAATTCCCCCGTCCCGAGATGCAGTTCCGCGTGCGCTACGGCGGCCATCTCGAGGAGCGCGACGGCCGCGTGCGCTGGGTGGACACCCAGGACGTGCTGGCGATGGCCTACGACTCGATCATCCCGGGTTACGGCACCGAGGTGACCAACACGCTGCGCCTGTGGTCGGCGAAGGCCACAGAGGAGATCGACCTCTCCGCCTTCAACCGCGGCAACTACCTCGGCGCGGTGGAAAGCAAGAACCACTCCGAGAACGTCTCGCGGGTGCTCTACCCGGACGACTCCACGCTGTCCGGCCGCGAACTACGCCTGCGCCAGGAATACTTCTTCGTCTCCGCCAGCCTGCAGGACATCGTCCGCCGCCATCGGGTGAACCACACCGATTTCGACAACCTGCCGGACAAGGTCTGCATCCATCTGAACGACACCCACCCGGTGCTCGCGGTGCCCGAACTGATGCGCCTGCTGGTCGACGAGCACGGACTGGCATGGAAGCAGGCCTGGGCCCTGTGCCGACGGGTGTTCTCCTACACCAATCACACGCTGATGCACGAGGCACTGGAAACCTGGCCGGTCGACATGCTCGGCCGCGTGCTGCCGCGCCACCTGCGCATCATCTTCGACATCAACGCGGAACTGCTCGCTGAGCTCACCCTCCGCCACGGCCACGACATCGAGCTGATGCGCCGCGTGTCGCTGATCGACGAGCAGGGCGAGCGCCGCGTGCGCATGGCCTACCTCGCAGTGGTCGCCTCGCATTCGGTGAATGGCGTGTCAGCACTGCATTCGAAGCTGATGCAGCAGTCGATCTTCGCCGACCTCGCCCGGCTGTGGCCTGAACGCTTCAACAACAAGACCAACGGCGTGACCCCGCGGCGCTGGCTAGCCCATGCCAACCCCGCGCTCGCAGCGCTGATCGATGGGCGCATCGGCCGCGGCTGGCGGCGCGAGCTCGACCAGCTCCGGGCGCTGCGCGCGTTCGCCGACGATACCGACTTCCTGCGCGAGTTCCGCGCGGTGAAGGCCGCGAACAAGGCGCGCCTCGCCGCCTGGATCGAAGTCCAGCTCGGCATCCGCGTCAGCCCGGACGCGCTCTTCGACGTGCAGATCAAGCGCATGCACGAGTACAAGCGCCAGTTGCTGAACCTGCTGCACGTGGTCGCGTGCTACCAGGACATCCTCGCCCGCCCGCAGGCCGATCACGTGCCGCGGGTGGTGATCTTCTCCGGCAAGGCGGCCTCGGCCTACCACATGGCGAAGCTCGTGATCCGCCTGATCAACGACGTCGCCGCGGTGGTCAACAACGATCCACGCGTCGGCGAGCGGCTGAAGGTGGTCTTCATTCCCAACTACAGCGTCAGTCTGGCCGAGCTGATCATTCCCGCGGCGGACCTGTCCGAGCAGATCTCGACTGCCGGCACCGAGGCCTCGGGCACCGGCAACATGAAGCTCGCGCTCAATGGCGCGCTCACCATCGGCACGCTCGATGGCGCCAACGTCGAGATCCGCGAGCAGGTCGGCGCCGACAACATCTTCATCTTCGGCAACACCACCGACCAGGTCGCGGAGATCCGCAGCCGCGGCTACCAGCCGCGCAGCCTGTACGAGCGCGATGCCCGCCTGAAGGCGGTGCTCGACGCGATCCGCGACGGCGGCTTCAGCCCCGGCGAAGCGGGCCGCTACCAGGCGATCTTCGACGTGCTGGTCAACTGGGGCGACCACTACCTGCTGCTGGCCGACTTCGCCGCCTACCTCGAGGCGCAGGGGCGCGTCGATGCGCTGTTCCGAGAGCCCGTGGAATGGTCTCGCCGCAGCCTGCTCAACGTCGCGGGAATGGGCCCGTTCTCGGCCGACCGCACGATCGCGGAGTACGCGCGCACGATCTGGCAGCTCGACGAAGTGAGGCTCGATCCGTCCTGCAACGTTTAACTCCATTCTATTTAATAAACAATCTTGACAAATTGCCTCCAAAGGCTTTTAATAAACTCAGTTGATTTATTAATAAGCCAGAGCGATCCCTGCGGGATCGGGAGGAGACAGGATGGACATCGACCAAGGCGGACGCGGCGCACCCACGATGGGTCTGCGCCGCCCCAACGACCGCCGCCTGTTCCAGCTGTTGCGCCGCCTGGGCGAGGCCTCCAAGGCCGAGCTCGCGCGCCGCACTCAACTCACCAGCACGGCGGTCGGCACCATCATCCAGGCGCTTGAGCAGGATGGCCTGGTCACGCCCACCGGCCGCCGCATCGAGGGCCAGCGCGGCCAGCCCGCCACCCTGGTGAGCATCAACCCCAAGGGCGCCTTCGGCATCGGCGTGCGCCTCGACCGCGACGCAATCGAGACCATCCTCGTCGACCTCGGCGGCGACATCATCGGCCGCCGGGTGCACGACTGCCTGCTGCCCGCCCCCGCCGATGCGCTCGCGCTGGTGGTGATGGACATCCGCGCCCTGCTCGCCCCGCTCGGGGCCGAGGAGCGCGCCCGCATCGCCGGCATCGGCGTCGCCCAGCCCTACAACCTCGGCGCCTGGCTCGGCGAACTCGGCCTCGACAGCCCGAGCTTCGCCGAGTGGGACCGCTTCGACTTCGGCGCCGCGCTCGAGCGCGAAGCCGGGCTGCCGGTGTATGCCGAGAACGACGGCAACGCCGCCGCGATCGCCGAACTGTTCTATGGCTGCGGCCGCAAGTACGACGACTTCCTGTACGTCTTCATGGGCCCGGCAATCGGCGCCGGCATCGCCCTCGGCGGCACCTGCGTGCGCGGCGTCAGCGGCAACGCCGGCGACATCGCGGTGATGCCCGTCCCGGCCAGCCGCCTGCCCTCGGCGCCTGCACCCACGGGCAAGTGGACGATGCTGCTGGCGCGCGCCTCGCTCAATGCGCTGGTCCGCCACCTGCGCTGGCACGGCGAGCGGCTCGACACCCATGTCGACCTCGGCCCCTTCATCCGCGACGGCCATCCGGCGGTGGACGAATGGCTGCAGGACTGCGTGGATGCCCTCGCGCCGGCCGTGCGCTCGGCGCACTGCATGCTCGACGTGCCGGTGGTGGTGCTCGATGCCGACATCGACTTCGGCCTGATCGAGCGCCTGCGCGAGGCACTCGCCCGCGAACTGCGCGACACCGCCCCCGAAGCGCGCGGCGTGCCCGACATCGTGCGCGGCACCTTCGGCAGCGACGCCGGCGCGATCGGCGCCGCCAGCCTGCCGATGTTCTTCAATTTCTCGCCGCGCTCCGAGCTGCTGGACAGCGGCAACCGCGTAAACGAGGAGATGCAACATGTCTGAAGACAAGGACAAGGCCCCGGTGCTGGAGATGCGCGGCATCTCCAAGACCTTCCCCGGCGTGCGCGCACTTAACGAGGTGTCGCTGACGCTGTATCCGGGCGAAGTGCATGCGCTGATGGGCGAAAACGGCGCCGGCAAATCGACCCTGATGAAGATCCTGTCGGGTGCCTACACGGCGGACGCCGGCGGCGAGATCCGCATCGGCGGCCTGCCGGTGACGATCGCCGGACCGCAGTCGGCACGCGAGCAGGGCGTCGCGGTGATCTACCAGGAGCTCGCGCTGTGCCCCAGCCTCACCGTGGCCGAGAACATCTACCTCGGTCGCGAGCTGCGCCACGGCCTGCGCGTGGCGCGGCGCGAGATGGAAACCGCCTGCACCGGCATCCTCGAGCGCCTGGGCGCCGGGTTCCGCGCCGACACCGTGGTCGACACGCTGTCAATCGCCGAGCGCCAGCTGGTCGAGATCGCCCGCGCGCTCGAGGCGAAGGCCCGCATCCTGGTGATGGACGAGCCGACCACGCCGCTGTCCTCACGCGAGACCGACCGCCTGTTCGCGCTGATCCGCCAGCTGCGCGCCGACGGGATGGCCATCGTCTATGTCAGCCACCGCATGGCCGAGATCTACGAGCTGTCCGACCGCGTCAGCGTGCTGCGCGACGGCACCTATGTCGGCACGCTCGAGCGCGCCGAGCTGTCCGCCGACCGCCTGGTGCAGATGATGGTGGGACGCGACATCTCCGGTTTCTACAAGAAGGAACATGCGCCCTACGACCCCGGCCACGTGGTGCTGGCGGTACGCGACATGCGCGACCGGCACGAGGGTGGCCGGGTCAAGGGCTGCGGCTTCGACCTGCATGCGGGCGAGGTCCTCGGCATCGCCGGCCTGGTCGGCGCCGGGCGCACCGAGCTGGCGCGCCTGATCTTCGGCGCCGACGAGCGCGCCTCGGGCGAGGTCAGTATCGAGGGGGTGCCGGTCGGCATCCGCACGCCGCTCGACGCGATCAAGGCCGGCATGGCCTACCTGACCGAGGACCGCAAGGGCCGCGGTCTCTTCCTCGACATGAGCGTGGGCGACAACATCAACACCTGCGCCTGCTCGACCGACGCCCGCAGCTTCGGCGTGCTTGACCTGGTGCGCGGGCGCACGCGCGCCGTCGATGCGATCCGCGAGCTGGCGATCAAGGTGCCGAGCCCCAAGGTCAATGTCGGCGCGCTGTCCGGCGGCAACCAGCAGAAGGTGCTGCTCTCGCGCCTGCTCGAGATCCACCCCAAGGTGCTGATCCTCGACGAGCCCACGCGCGGGGTGGACATCGGCGCCAAATCCGAGATCTACCGCATCATCAACGCGCTCGCCCGCCGCGGCGTGGGCGTCATCGTGATCTCGAGCGAGCTGCCCGAGGTGGTCGGCACCGCCGACCGCGTGCTGGTGATGCGCGAAGGCGAGATCGTGGGCGAACTCGGCGGCCACTCCGGGCGCAGCATCACCCAGGAATCCATCATCGAACTCGCCACCGGTGCCGGCAGTGGCACGGCCGAACCCCTGCGCGCCGCGGCCTGAGCCCCGCACGCATTCTCACGACAAGAAATCCAGGAGACCCCTCATGACTTCCACCACCCTGGGCGCAACCGCCGCCAACCCCCGCGAGCAGTTCCAGTCCCTGATGCGTGCCGTCGGCATGCTGCCGGTGCTGATCCTCCTGATGATCGGTTTCGGGCTGATCGCCGAGTCCTTCTTCACCGTGCAGAACTTCTCGATCATCGCCCAGCAGGCCTCGATCAACATCGTGCTCGCGGCCGGCATGACCTTCGTCATCCTCACCGGCGGCATCGACCTGTCGGTGGGCTCCATCCTCGCCGCGGCTGCGGTGGTGGCGCTGATCGTGTCCGGCATCCCCGACATCGGCATGCTCGGCATCGCCGCTGCCCTGCTCACCGGGCTGATCTTCGGCCTCATCAATGGCGGCCTGATCGCCTTCCTGAAGCTGCCGCCCTTCATCGTCACCCTCGGCGCGCTCACCGCGGTGCGCGGCGTCGCCCGCCTGATTGGCGACGACAAGACCGTGTTCAACCCCGAGCTGCCCTTCGCCTTCATCGGCAACGACAGCATCCTGGGCGTGCCCTGGCTGGTGGTGATCGCCGCCGCGGTGATCATCGCTTCCTGGTTCATCCTGCGCCGCACCGTGCTCGGCCTGCACATCTATTCGGTGGGCAGCAACCCGGAGGCCGCCCGCCTGTCCGGCATCAAGGTGTGGAAGGTGCTGCTCACCGTGTATGCGATCTCGGGCCTGCTCGCCGGCCTCGGCGCGGTGATGACCTCGTCCCGCCTGATGGCCGCCAACGGCCTGCAGCTGGGCCAGTCCTACGAGCTCGACGCGATCGCCGCGGTGATCCTGGGCGGCACCAGCTTCGTCGGTGGCGTCGGCACCATCGTCGGTACCCTGATCGGCGCGCTGATCATCGCGGTGCTCACCAACGGTCTGGTGCTGGTCGGCGTGTCCGACATCTGGCAATACATCATCAAGGGCCTGGTGATCATCGGCGCGGTGGCCCTCGACCGTTACCGCCAGTCCGGCGCCCGCACCTGAGTCGGCCTCACCCCTTCGCCTCCCACATTTGCCCCATTCTGCACCCGGCTTCTGGCCGCCGGGTGCGGCAGACAACCAAGACCAGCGAGGAGACACTCATGCTCAACAAGAAAATCATCGCCGCCGGCCTCGCCCTGGCGCTCGCCGGCGGCTTCGCCCAGGCCCGTGACCTCAAGTCCATCGGCATCACCGTCGGTTCGCTCGGCAACCCCTTCTTCGTCACCATCGCCAAGAGCGCGGAGGCGAAGGCGAAGGCGCTGAACCCGGACGTGAAGGTGCTGGCGGTGTCCGCCGACTACGACCTCAACAAGCAGTTCACCCAGATCGACAACTTCATCGCCGCCGGCGTCGACATGATTCTGCTCAACGCCGCCGATGCGCGCGCGATCGAACCGGCGGTGAAGAAAGCGCAGAAGGCAGGCATCGTCGTGGTCGGTGTCGACGTGGCGGCGGCCGGTGCCGATGCGGTGGTGCAGACCGACAACGTGCAGGCCGGCGAGATCGCCTGCCAGTACATCGTCGATCGCCTCGGCGGCAAGGGCAACGTGATCATCCAGAACGGTCCGCAGGTGTCGGCGGTGATCGACCGCGTCAATGGCTGCAAGGCCAAGCTCGCCGCCGCGCCCGACATCAAGGTGCTGTCCGAGGACCAGGACGGCAAGGGTTCGCGCGAAGGCGGCCTCAACGTGATGCTCGGCCACCTGACCCGCTTCCAGAAGGTCGATGCGGTGTTCACGATCAATGATCCGCAGGCCATCGGCTCGGATCTTGCGGCCCGCCAGCTCAAGCGCAGCGGCATCGTCATCGCTTCGGTCGATGGCGCGCCCGACATCGAGGACGCGATCCGCAACAACACCCTGGTCGAGGCCTCGGCCAGCCAGGACCCGTGGCTGATGGCGCAGCGTGCGGTGGAGATCGGCCACGGCATCCTGAACGGCACCAAGCCCGACAACCCGATGGTGCTGATCCCCTCGGCGCTGATCACGCGCGACAACGTCGCCGACTACAAGGGCTGGTCGGCGCCGCGCTGAGCACCCGCCCGGCTTGCTGCCGGGCCCGTGCCCGGCGGCGGCCCTCCTTCGGCCGCTGCCGGCGAATCCCTTCACGGACGGCGCCGCCGTCTCTCCCGTCGCGGAGTCGTCCGTCTTCCTTCCGAACCTGCACTTACGGATACCCCCATGTTCATCGTCTGTGGCGAAGCTCTGTTCGACGTCTTCATCGGCGCCGAGTCCGGCCGTTCCCTGCATCTCGACGCCCATCCGGGCGGTTCGCCCTTCAACGTGGCGATCGGCCTCGCCCGCCTCGGCCAACCGGTCTCCTTCCTCGGCGGCATCGCCCGCGACATGCTCGGCGACCGCCTGCACCAGGTGCTCGAGGCCGAAGGCGTCGGCACCGCCACCGTGCAGCGCTTCGACGCGCCGACCACGCTGGGCATGGTCGAAGTGGGGGCGGACGGGGTGCCGCACTACGCCTTCTACGGCAACGGCGCCGCCGACCGCCTGATCACCGCCGACGCCTTGCCGGTGCTCGACCAGGCCGTGCGCGCGATCCATCTGGGCTCCTTCGCCACCGTGGTCGAACCGGTCGCAAGCGCGCTCGAGGCCTTGGTGCGGCGCGAGCGCGACCACCGCCTGATCGCCTACGATCCGAACATCCGCCTCAACGTCGAACCCTCGGTAGCGCGCTGGCAGGACAAGGTGGAAACGCTCGCCGGGCTGGCCCACTTCGTCAAGATCAGCGACGAGGACGCCCACCTGCTGTATGCCGGCACCGCCGACGATGAACTCGCCGGACGCTGGCTGGCCGCCGGTGCGCGGCTGGTGGTGATGACCCGCGGTGGCGACGGCGCCAGCGCCTGGAATGCGCAGGGACGGGGGGACATCGCCGCCCCGAGGGTCAACGTGATCGACACCGTCGGTGCCGGCGACACCTTCCAGGCGGCCAGCCTGACGTGGCTGGCCGAGAACGACGTTCTGAATCCGGACGCCCTCGCCGGCCTCGATGCCGAGCGCGTGCGCGCGCTGCTGCAGTTTGCCGCCCACGGCGCGGCGCTCACCTGCTCGCGCCGCGGCGCCGACCTGCCCCGGCGCACCGAGGTGGGCGCGGCCTGAAGCCAGCGCTGCGCTGGGCAACGCCCCTGCGCCGGCGCCGCTCAGCCGGCGAAAGCCGTGCGCTCGGCCGCGTCCAGCGGCAAGGGCAGCATGCGGCCGAGACGCGCCGCCTCCACCACCGTCTCCAGCACCGCCATCGTCGCCACCGCCTGCGCCGGCGGCACCGGATTGGCGCCGCAGCCGAGCATGGCGTCGCGCACCGCGGCGTAGAAAGCCTCGTAGCGGCCGCGCGGGACCGGCAGGTCAAGGATCTCGCCGTCGCCACGGTACAGGCAGGCGGGCCGTGCATCCTCCCCCCACTCCGTGTCACCCGGCACGAGGCCCGCCTTGAGCTGGTCCTCCTGCACGTCCAGCCCGTGGCGGATCCAGCTTCCCGCCGAGCCGTGCGCGGCAAACCGGGGTAACCCGCCGCCGACCAGCATCGACGCCGACAGGCTCACCCGCAACCCCTCGTAGTCGAGCCAGGCCTCGCAGCCGTCATCGGCGACGGCACCGTCGCGCTGCCGGCTCAAGCGTCCGCCCACCCGCGCGGGCAAGCCGAACAGCTGCAGCGCCTGGTCGATCAGATGCGGGCCGAGATCGAGCCAGATGCCGCCTCCATCGTCGGCACGCTCGCGCCAGCGATCCTGCACCTGCGGCCGGAAGCGGTCGAAGCGCGATTCCAGCCAGGTGAGACGTCCGATCTGCCCGCTTGCGAGCACCTCGCGCAAGGCGAGGAAGTCGTTGTCCCAACGTCGATTCTGGAACACGGCGAGCACGCGGCCGCTTTGCGCTGCAAGCCTTGCCAGGCCGCGCGCCTCGGCCAGGGTGAGCGTGAATGGCTTATCCACGACAACGTGGCGACCGGCGCGCAGCGCCGCCTCGGCCAGCGCGGCGTGGGTGGCGTTGGGGCTGGCGATGACCACCAGGTCGATGTCGTCGCGGCTCAGGGCGTGCTGCGGCGTGGCGACCACCTCGACGCCGGGCAGTGCGCGGGCAAGTTCATCCCCGCGGCTGCTTGCCACCAGCGCCAGCTCGAGACCGGCCGTATGCTGGGTCAGCGGGGCGTGGAACACCCGCCCCGCCCCACCGTAGCCGATGAGGGCGACTCGCAGCCGTGCCGCGCTCATCGCCTCCACCCCTGCGCCGCCGCGGCGCCGGCAAGCCCCCCCGGCGCAGCCAGGGGCTGCATCGCGGGGACGAACTGCGCGCCGCACCGAAAGCTGCGCGAAGCACCGGGCGGCAGGCTGATCGCGGCCTGGCAGTCGGCGCGGTTGAACGCATCGGTCATGACCTCGACCGGCTCGATGGCGAGCGAGCGACGCGCATCGCGCGCCAGGGTGTCGCCCGTAAACAGGTGGACGAGCCCGCCCTGCTGCCACACAACAAGGCCGCAGCCACGCACAGGGTCGCGCAGCCGGCTGCGGATCAGGCCGTCGGCATCGGCCGCCAGCGCGCCGAGGCAGGCGTCGACCGCCCCGCCGCCCAGTGCGCGCCCGCCACGAAAGTCGAGATCGGGTCGGCGCGCGATCGGCACGTAGGCGGCTTCGCCCGGCAGCGGCAGCAGGTCGGCATCGGTGAGGATGGCCTGCGATGCGGGCACCTGCAGTTCCAGATGGTCGATGCTGTCCTCGCCGAAGCGGAAATAGGGATGCCAGCCCGCGGCATAGGGTGCGGTCACATGGCCGAGGTTGGTGGCCGTCACCGCGAGCGACAGCCCGTCCAGCCCGAAGCGCACGAGCACATGCAGCGCCAGCGCGAAGGGATAGCCCGGGAAGACGCCGGGCTGGATGGCGTCACTCACGAACAGCACCTGGGCGCCGTCGTCACGCTCGCGCGCACCGCCCAGCTCGAGGTCGAGCTCGCGCAGAAAGCCATGATAGATCAGACGCTTGCCTTCCTCCACGGCGGGCAGCAGGTCGTGGTCGCGGTGCTCGAAGTGGTAGCGCCCGGCCGCAATGCGATTGGGAAACGGAGCCATCAGCCCATTGCGCACGCCGTCCTGGCGGTAGAGCTCGATCCGCGAGCAGTAGCCGTCGGTGAGCGACAGCATCCCGCCGCCGAAGGGGACGCACCAGTCGAGCAAGGTCGCGCCGCGCAGGGCAAGGATGACATGGGCACCGTCGGCGACGTCGCTGAGCATCACCCCATCGATGCCGCCGAAGCGACCGGCCGTCACCCGGAAGCGCGGCAAGCGGTGTTCCGCCCGATCTGCCGCTTCCGAGGCCTCTTCGCCGGGCGCAGCGGTGGGCGCGCGTGGCGCCGCGGGTACGGCTTTGTCCTCGCGAGACTGAGACGCCATGCATCGACCTTTTAATAAAGTAAATTGACTTATTTAAAGATGCGCCGCCTGCCCTGTCAAGCGGGATTGCCGCGCTCGAGCGAACAATGATCCCGGTGCCTGGAAAGCGCAATCAGGCGTGCTCGCGAACGGCGCATGCCAGAGACGACGAAACCGGCCGAAGCCGGTCTCGTCCCGCCGACGCACACGCGCACACCGGCTGCTGGTGCAGGATTTACTGCGCACGCACCCTGGCGAGCTCCTGCTGGACCTCGTTCCACAGTTCGGCGCCGACATCGGCAGCGACCTTCTGCGTGATCGGCTCGATCTTCTCGCGCATGCGCTGCACCTCGTCGCCCGTCAGCGTGTTGACCATCATGCCCTTGCCTTCGAGCTCGCCCAGTGCCCGTGCTGCCTCCTCGCGGGTGTCCTGGCGCTCGAAATCGCGCGCGTTGCGTGCGGCCTGCATCAGGATGTCCTGCTCATCCTTGCTCAGCTTGTCCCACCACTTCTTGCTGGCGAGCATCACCCACGGGCTGTAGACGTGATTGGTCACGGTCAGGTACTTCTGCACCTCGTAGAACTTGCTGGTGAGGATGGTGTTGAACGGGTTCTCCTGGCCGTCGACCGCCTGCGTCTCGAGCGCGGTGAAGAGCTCGGAGAAGGACAGCGGGATCGCATTGGCACCCAGCGTCCTGAAGGTGTCGAGGAAGACGTTGTTCTGCATCACCCGCAGCTTGATGCCGCCCAGGTCTTCCAGGCTGTTGACCGCGCGCTTGTTGTTGGTCAGGTTGCGGAAGCCGTTTTCCCAGTACACCAGGCCGACGAGGCCCTTCTCCTGCAGCTTGTCGAGCAGCTTCTGGCCGACCGGGCCGTCGAGGACGGCGTCGGCCTCCTTCTCGTTGGCGAACAGGAAGGGCGTGTCCCACAGCGCCATCTCGGGCGTGATGCCCACCAGCGTGGCGGTCGAGCCCACCATCATCTCCTGCGCGCCACCGATCAGGGCGTTCTGCATCTGCACGTCCGAGCCCAGGCTGGCGGCGCCGAAGGCGCGCACCTTGAGCTTGCCGTCGGACAGCTTTGCCACCTCGTCGACAAAGCGTTTGGTGGCGCGGCCCTGGTTGGTGTCTTCGGCCAGGCCGTAGCCGAAGCGGATCATGCGCGACTTGACGTCGGCCGCGGCGGCGCTGCCGACGGCGCCCGCGCCGAGCAGCGCAGCGGTGGTGAGGGCGATCAGGGTGCGGCGAAGGATCTTCATGATGTCGTCTCCAGACAGGGGGGGTGGCGGGGGTGGCTCAGGACATCCAGGCAAGCGGCGCGGTGACGATGGCCGGGAAGGCGATCAGCAGGCCGAGCAGGATCAGGTAGATGGTGAGGAAGGGAAGGACGCCGGTGACCGCCGTCTCCATGCGCAGGCGTCCCACGCCGGAGACCACGTTGAGCACGGTGCCCACCGGCGGCGTGATCAGGCCGATCGAACCGGTCAGGATGAACACGACGCCGAAATACACCGGGTCGACACCGGCCTTGACCGCCAGCGGCGCGAGCACCGGGCCGAGGATCAGGATCGCGGGCGTCAGGTCCATGACCATGCCGAACAGCAGCAGGAACACCACCACCGCCACCATGAACAGACGCGGATCGCTCATCACCGGCGCCAGCGAGTCGGCGAGCTCCGAGGGCAGGTCGGCGAGCGTGATCATGTAGGCCGAGGCCGTCGCCGCCCCGCACAGGAACATCACCACCGCGGTGGTGCGCGAGGCGGCGACCAGCACGTCGTACAAGCGCTTGAAGTCGAGCTCGCGATACACCACGGTGGCGACGAACAGCGCATACACCGCGGCGACCACGGCCGCCTCGGTCGGCGTGAAGATGCCGCCGCGCAGGCCGCCGACGATGATGACCGGCAGCATCAGCGCCCACACGCAGGAGCCGAGCACCTTCACCCGCGCGCTCCACGGCTGGCGCGGCGCCACCGCGAAATCCTGGCCGCGCTGCACCCAGCGCCAGGCGAAGATCAGGGCGATGCCCATCAGCACGCCGGGCACGATGCCGCCCAGGAACAGCTTGGTGATCGAGGTGCCGGTGGTGACGCCATAGATGACCATCGGCATCGACGGCGGAATGATCGGCGCAATGATGCCGCCCGCCGCGATGAGGCCGGCCGAAGGCCCTTCCGGGTAGTTCTGTCGCCGCATCATCGGCAGCAGCAGCGTCGCCAGCGCAGCGGTGTCGGCAATCGCCGAGCCCGACATGCTCGCCAGCATGATCGCGGCGCCGATCGCGACCAGTCCAAGGCCACCGCGAATGTGACCGAAGAAGGCCTGCGCCAGGTCGATGATGCGCCGCGACAGGCCGCCCGCGTTCATCAGTTCGCCGGCCAGCACGAAGAAGGGCACGGCCAGCAGCGGAAAGCTGTCGATGCCGGCCAGCACGTTCTGCGCCAGCAGCTGCGCGTCGAAGAAGTCGAGCTGCCACATCAGCGCGATCGCGGTCAGCATCAGGGCGAAGGCGATGGGCGCACCCAGCGTCATGGCGACGAAGAGCACGACGAGGAAGATCAGGATGCTCATGCTTGACGATCCTCGCCGGCGTTGTCGTCCGCCTGCTCACGCAGGCCGCGAAGTGTATTGACCGCCAGCAGGCCCAGCATCGCCGCCGCCATCACCAGCACGGCGGCCGCAGTCAGTGCCAGCGGATAACCCATGACCGGGCTGTAGATGCCGACGCCGACCTTGACCTGCTCGTAGGCGCCCTGGATCAGCAACAGGATGGGATAGAGCACCAGCACGCGGGTGATCCAGGTGCAGGCCTGGCGCGCGCGCCACGGCAGGCGGGACTGCACGAGATCGAAGCCAAGGTGACGATTCTCCGCACTGGCGAGGATGGCGCCCAGGCAGACCAGCCAGACGAAGAGCAGCCGCGCGAGCTCTTCGGAGCTCGCAAAGCCGGTGCCCGCGGTGTAGCGCAGCACCACGTTCATGAATACGGCGATGACCATCACCGACAGCATCAGCGCCATCAGCAGCTCGATGAGATGCTGCAGGCAATGTCCGATCGTTCGCATTCAGACCTCCTCCGTCAGCGCCTGGTCGAGCCAGGCGAGGACCTGCTCGACGAGCGCCTCGCGCGGCGCAGTCGCATCCACGGTCAGCACCCCGGGCTCGCCGCAAGGCGGCTCGAGCGCGGCAAACTGGCTGTCGACGAGGCTGGGCGGCATGTAGTGGCCGGGCCGGTTGGCGACCCGCTCGGCCGCCGCGTCGCGTGAAAGCTCCAGAAAGACGAAGCGCAGGCCGGGCGCGGCCGCGCGCAGTTGATCGCGATATCTCGCCTTCAGGGCCGAGCAGGCCATGACGGCCGGCTCACCGCGCGTGCTGGCGTCGCGGAGCTTGTCCGCGAGCAGCGCCAGCCAGCCGGCGCGGTCCGCGTCGTCAAGCGGAGTGCCGCGGCGCATCTTGTCCACGTTCTCGGCGGGATGGAACTCGTCGGCCTCGATGAAGGCGGCGCCGTAACGCCCGGCCACGCCCCTGCCCAGCTCACTCTTGCCGCAACCCGACACACCCATCACCACGAGGGCGGGAACCGGGGCTCTCATGATGCACCTGCAGAGCAAGATACCGCTATCTCGCCAATACGAACGCTTTCCATGCCCGCTGCCTCCTCTGGCTTCAACACTTTTCAGACTTCATGGATGCACCCCAGACGGCTTCGTAGCCCGCTAGCCGGGAGCAGCGAGGCGTCTTCAGCGATGAGGTAGCGCTATCCTAACGCCGCATATCGGCGACCACAAGCCCATCAGGGAATTTTTTTTAGCGATTCAAGCCGCCGATGCAGCGCCCCTCAAGCGCTCTCCCTGCACACCAGCTCGAAGCCCACATCCACGGATGCGACCGGCACCGCCTCCCCGCGCATCATGCGCAGCAGCATCGCCGCCGCCCGGCGCCCGATCTCGGCACGTGGGGTACGCACCGTGGTGAGTCGCGGCACGGTGCATTCCGACCCCTCCAGGTCGTTGAAGCCCGCCACCCGCAGCTGTTCGGGCACCTTCACGCCGGTGCGCAAGGCCTCGAGCAACGCCCCCTGCGCGAGGTCGTCGTTGCAGAAGAAGAGCGCCTCGACGTCGGGGTGACGCCGCAGGTAGTCGGTGAACAACTGCCCGCCCAGCTTGACCGAGGAGCGCGCCGGGCTCAGCAGCTCGAGCGCCGGGTCGTAACAGCCCGCGGCCTGCATCGCCCGCCGATAGCCTTCGGCGCGCTGCATGGTGCGCGCATCGAGCTGGGCAGCGACGAAGCCGACCCGCCCTCGCCCACCGCCCAGCAGGTGGCGCGTCACGGCCTCGCCGGCCGCCACCTGCGACAGGCCGACGCAATGCACGCCCGGCGCATCGGTCAGCTCCATCAGATAGACACAGGGCACGTGGCTCGCCTCGATCAACCGCCGTGCCGCCTCGTTGCGCTCGAAGCCGGTGATCAGCATGCCGCTCGGCCGATGGGCAAGGTAGTTGCGCAACAGCTTCTCTTCTTCGTCGCGCGCGTAGTGGGTGTTGCCGATCAGGACCTGATAGCCCGCCGGCGCGAGCACCTCGTGCACCGCCTCGAGCAGGTCGATGAACACGGTGTTCGCCAGCGACGGCACCAGCACCACCACCGACCGACTGCGTGCCGATGCCAGCGCGCGTGCCGCCGGATCGGGCACGTACTGAAGCTGCTCGGCCGCAGCGCGCACGCGCTCGGCCAGCTCCGGGGCCACGCTGTCGAAGCCACGCAGCGCCCGCGATGCGGTCATCGGACTGACACCGGCCAGCGCGGCCACGTCCTGCAAGGTGCTGCCGCCGCGCGTGCGCGGGGTCGCGGTCTTGGGCTTCTTCATCACGAAAGCTGGAGCGAAGGGAGATGCGCTTAGGATAGCGCTATCCAGGGGACGGAGGGCAAGTTTCGATGCCGGACCCGGCCCTTCGCGGCAGCGCGATGGCCCAGCGTGCGCAGACCGGCGAACGCGCTATGATGCAACCTCGATCGAGCTTGCTGCGGTGCACGATGTCGAACTACCTTCCGATCGAAGATCCGGTCCTGGTCTTCGCGCTGGTCGCCTTCCTGATCCTGCTCGCCCCCATCGTGATGGGGCGCTGGCGGCTGCCGGGCACGATCGGCCTGCTCCTGGCAGGGGCGATCCTCGGCCCCAACGCGCTAGGCGTCCTCGCCCGCGATCAGTCCTTCGTCCTGTTCGGCACCGTCGGCCTGCTCTACATCATGTTCTCGGCTGCGCTGGAGATCGACCTGGTGGTCCTCAAGCGTTACCGCGTCCACAGCCTGGTCTTCGGCCTGCTCACGTTCGCGATTCCACAGGGCATCGGCACCCTTCTCGGCTATTACGTGCTCGGCTTCCCGCTTCCGGCGGCAATCCTGCTCGCCAGCCTGTTCGCCTCCCACACCCTGCTGGCCTACCCGGTCACCCGGCAGCTAGGCATCGCCCGCAATCAGGCGGTCACCACTGCCGTGGGCGGCACGATCATCACCGACACGCTCGCGCTGCTCGTCCTCGCCGTCATCGCCGCGTCGACCCAGGGCGATGCCGGCGACTACTTCTGGCACACCCTGGTCGGCAGCCTGATCGTCTATATCGCCGCCATGCTCTATGGCCTGCCCAAACTGGGACGCTGGTTCTTTCGCAAGGTCGAACGTAACGGCGTGTCGGAGTTCGCCTTCGTGCTGTCGACCGTGTTCGGCTGCGCCAGCCTCGCTCACTTCGCCGGCTCCGAACCCATCATCGGCGCCTTTCTGGCCGGGCTCGCACTGAACCGCCTGATCCCGCACAGCAGCGTGCTGATGAACCGGATCCACTTCACCGGCGAGGCGATCTTCATCCCCTTCTTCCTGCTCTCGGTCGGCATGCTGCTCGATGTCCGCGTGTTCTTCGCCGACGCGAGGGCCTTGTTGATCATGCTGACGATGGTCGCCTGCGTCATGCTGACCAAGTGGCTCGCTGCCGAGGCCACCCGGTTTCTGCTCGGATACAGCCGCGATCAGGCACGCCTGGTGTTCGGGCTCAGTGTTGCCCAGGCAGCCGCCACGCTGGCGGCAACCATCGTCGGCTATGACCTGGGCCTGTTCGACGACGCCGTCGTCAACGGCGCGATCATGATGATGCTGGTGACCTGCGTCATCGCGCCCTGGCAGGTGGATCACTATGGCCGCAAGGTCGCGCGGCGGGCCACCTTGTCTGACGATGCCGAGGTCGGCTCGAAGCAGCGCATCCTGGTCAGTCTGTCCGAACGTGCACCACAACAGGCGCTGCTCGATCTGGCGGTCATGCTGCGTGAGCCGGATCAGCAACAACCGGTGTTTCCGCTGACCGTCGTCGAGGACCGCGAGGGTGCGAACGAGCAGGTTGCCGCCGCCGAAAGGGTGCTGTCGCGCGCCACCAGTCACCTCTCGGCCGCCGACGTCTCTTCGCAGCCCACGACCCGCATCGATCTCAACCTCGCCGCCGGCATTCTCAAGGCACGACGCGAGCTGAGCGGGACCGACGTGATCATCGGCTGGAGCGAACGGACCACGACACCCGAGTTCTTCTTCGGCTCCTTGCTCGAGAACATGTTGAGCGACCGGGACTACAACCTGATCGTCAGCAGGCCGCGCGCGCCGCTCAGCACCTGCAGCCGCCTGCTGGTCGCCATCCCGCCGGATGCGCAACATGAGCCCGGCTTTCCGATCGCGATCCGCCTGATCAAGCGCCTTGCGCGCCAACTCGATGGCACCCTGGTGATCCTCACCGAATCCGCGCACGAAGCCGCCATCGTCAAGCGCATCAAGGGCATTGCCCCGCAGTGCGAGGTGCGAAGCGTCGGCCTTGCACGCTGGTCGCACCTCGTGCGCACGATCAAGGAGAGCGGCGGATCCGGCGACGCGCTCGTGCTGTACGGGGCGCGCCCAGGGGGGCTCGCCTGGCGGCCGGCGATGGGCCTGCTGCCGGGTCGCCTGGCAAGCATCTTCCCGGAGATGAACATGTTGCTCATCTATCCGGCAACGCCACGCGACGAGCAGGGCGACGATGTGGCCATCGGTTCGCCCGCCCCCACGAGCATGGACTTCGGTGAGCCACGCGGCCGGCTGCCGGCCTGAGTTACAGTGCCGCCGAAGGTTCAGCCATTGGCGAAGTTGGCCGAACCCTCGCCCTCAAAGGAAGTCGGAGCCGCCCCAGGCCCGCAATCGAGGAACTCGCTGAAGCCAATCGGCGCACCCCGACCTTCTCCCGGCAGGCAGCCCGACTGCTTAAAGGGCCGCGGTGACCACGATCTCCAGCTTCCACTCCGACTTGACCATTCCGGAAAGCAAGGTGGCCCTCGGCGGTGTGTGGCCTGCCACGACCCAGGCGTCCCAGACCTCGTTCATGGCATCGAAATCCTTCACATCGGCGAGAAAGATCTGCGCCATCAGGATCTTGGACTTGTCCGAACCGGCGCTCGCCAACAGCGCGTCGATACTGGCCAGTACCTGTCGTGTCTGCCCACGAATATCCTGGCTCGTATCCGAAGGCACCTGGCCCGCCAGATAGACCGTGTTGTTGTGCACGGCCATCTGTGAGATGCGCGCACCGACTTCAAATCGCTGGACCATGGTCAACTCCCCTTAGCATTCCTGCGTTCATTTAGGCCAGATCGGGCTGGCACCGTAACCTGCCGGTGAAACAACGGGTGATCGGTAACCGCGCTTCCCTGCTCACTGCATCTTGAGCAGGGCGGATTCGCCGGAATCGCCGATGCGAATGCCCAGTGCCGCCGCTTGTTGGGAGACCGCGACGATCGACGCCGCCTTCATGTCGTCAAAGTTTGCGGCATTCACCAACGCACACGCGTCCTCCGTTCGGTTGCAGGTCTCGACGTTGATGTAGCCGCAAGCGACAAAGCCGTTCGGGGCCTTCATGATCAAGAGCGGACGCTTGAAATCAACGCGGATGCTTTCAACTTTCATGGTTACCTCGCTCGCTGAGAACTGCATGAAAAAGGACCGACCGACGGCCTGCTTGTGTTGGCCAGTCGGCTCCCATCTTGCAGCGGACCGTCCCAGGGTTCAACAGCTTGCCGGCGCCACCGCCTCATCCCCACCACCAGGGCCAGACTGCAGCGCCAACCGAACGGATCCCACAGGCGCGGGCAGGTGGACGCGGCGCCTGAGCTTCCCATGAGCTCAGATCGAGCTTGGCCCCATGCCGCCGGCCCGCCTATAACTTCATCACCGGCTGATGCGCGGCGGGCGGCAGCCGACAGCGACGATGTCCATCTTCATTTCCTATTCGCGTCTTGACACCGACTTCGTGCGCCGCCTGCACGCAGGCATCGTTGCGCATGGACGTGAGACATGGGTCGACTGGGAGGGCATCCCGCCAACGGCCGACTGGATGAGGGAAATCCACGCGGCCATCGATGCGGCTGAGGCCGTCGCGTTCGTGTTGAGCCCGGACTCGATCAGAAGCGCGGTCTGCCTGCGCGAGCTTGAGCACGCCAGCGCCCAGAACAAGCGATTGATCCCCCTCGTCTTCCGGGCGGTCGAGCCCGGCGAGACGCCGCCGGCGCTGGCGCGGCTCAACTGGGTGTTCTTCACCGGCAAGGATTTCGAAGAAGCCTTGCACATCTTGCTCGCTGCGGTCGACACCGATCTCGACTGGGTACAGGCACACACCCGCCTGCTGGTGCGCTCGACCGAATGGGAGCGAAAGGCGCGCGAACCGAGCCTTGCACTGCGCGGCGCGGATCTGAAGGCGGCCGAGCAATGGCTCACCGAGGGCCCGAACAAATCCCCGCCGCCGACCGAGTTGCAGACCCGCTACATCCTCGAAAGCCGCCGCCAGGCGGTCAGACGCCGATACCTGCTGCTCTCCGGCGTCAGCGCGGCCCTGATCGTTGCAGCTGCGCTGGGCACGCTCTTCCTGCTTCAGCGCGAGGAATCGGGCCGCCAGGAGGCGATCGCCATGTCGCGCCGGCTCGCCGCCCTCGCCGAGCGGATACGGGACACCCCCCTCGAGTACTCCGACGATCCCAGTCGCCTGCACCTCAGTGTGCAACTGGCCGCCGAGGCCTTGCGCCGCGTCGACGCGGTGGGCGAGCACTCCGTCGAAGCGGACCGGGTGCTCCGCGCCGGGCTGGCGCGCCTGCCCGAGCGCGTCGTCCACCTGGGTGACGACCAGACGCCGCCTATCGACGCGCTGGCCTTCCTGGGCGAAGCCCATATCGTCACCGCCAGCAAAGCAGCGTCGGCCAGCACGGTCTGGAACCTGGACGACGCGCAATCCGTCGGAGGCGGCAAGGCCGAGACCGATGCAAGAGAGGTTGTGCTCAGTCCGGACGGCGGCACGATGGCAACGATCGAGCCGAAGCATGCGGGAGGCTGGGTCGCCGTGCGTGACGCACGCAGCTACGCCTTGAAGGCGCGCATCAAGGACTCGGCCGACGCCGTGGCCGTTGCGCTCGCACCGGGTGCCGCACACGTGCTCGTCATCCGGGAGCAGTGGCGACCCGAGCAGAACCGCTACGAGCCGCCCGCGGCGACACTGTGGCAGTTGGGGCCCGATGGCGACGATGTGCGGGCGCTCGTCAAGCTGCCGTCGGTTTTCGGGCCTGTATTCAGCGCTGACGGTCGCTATCTCGCGGCCCTCGGCGAGGACGATGAACCGCTGATCTGGTCGCTCGAGGGCCTGAGCAAGGGCGAGGCGTCGCCCTGGCGCTCTCTGGCAGCCGAGGCCCCGCAGGCAGGGCAACCGCTGTTCAGTCCCGATGGCCGGCATGTGGCGATCGGCTACGGCTGGAGTCCGGGGCGCATCGGCGTATGGACGGTGTCCGATGGATCGCGGATCCACGACCTGGCGGTGCCGGACGCGTCCTACCTGATCGCCGTCGCGCCTGGCGGTCGCTACCTGGCCACGGTCATGCAGCATGGCAGCGCGTCCCTGGTCCGCGTGCTTGACGCCGAGCAGCAGTGCGAGATCGCGCAGGCACTCGTCGACACGACCAGCCCCGTGACTGCATTTGCCCCCGCTGGCCGGCGGCTGTCGATTGGTGCCGGCAAGGGCGTCGAGGTCCTGGCCTTTCCGTCCGGCTGCGGTGACGAAAGGCAGCTCGATGGGCTCGCCGGCGCAGTGGCGATCGGCTTCTCGGGCGACGACGAACAGCTCAACGTCGTCACGCAGTCGGCTGAGGGCTTCACGCTCCATCGGCTGGTGCTGTCTGACGCTCAAAGCCTTGTCAGCACACCTCTGGGATCGGCCGATCACCTGCACTTCAGCGAGGATGGAAGCGCGTTGGCGCTTGCATCCGGCACCCGGATACGGCTGCTCGAGATCGCCACCGGCACCGAACGCGCGCGCGCCATTGCGCCTGAGGTCGTGCAGGCGCTCGCGCTGAGCCCCGATGCGGGCCGACTGGCGGCGGTCACTCGTGGAGACAGGCTCCAGATCTGGGGCGGAGCCTCCTTGCAGGCGCTTGCATCAGCACCGCTACCCGAACCGCTCGATGCGAACATCGGTTCGCTTGCCATCGAGCCGCAGCGGGTCATCGCCGTCACGCGGGGCAAGGCGACACGCATTGGCGAGCCCCTCAACCTGCAGTCCTGGACGCTGCCGGCAATGGCGCATGCCTCGGCCCGCATCGGCCAGGATCGAAGCGGGTTCGCGGCCGACGTCTGCGGCCTCAGCGTCGATGGCGCTCGCCTCGCGATCAACGCCGGCGTATCGGGAATCCGCGTGCGCAATACCGTGTCTGGAGAGGACATCGCGATGCTGGACGACCCGGGCAGGCAGCGCCACTGCCGGTTCAGCGCGGACGCACGCCACCTCGCGGTGGCAACGGGAGGCATGGTGCGCGTCTGGGATGTGATGCGGCAACAGGAGGTCGCCCAGCTCAAGGCCTCCAGGGGCGTGGGCAGCCTCGCCTTCAGTCCCGGCGGCCGCTATCTGGCCGCGGTGATGGACAACGGCGCGGTGGGATTATGGCTGCTTCGCCCGCGGGACCTGATCGAGGACGCCTGTGCGCGCCTGCCGGAGAACATCTCGCGGGGCAACTGGGAGCGATACGTCGGCAGCATGCCCTACGTCGGATTGTGTCCAGAGCTGGACCGCTGAGTGCGCAAGGGGAACACAAGCGCTTACGCCTGGTGACCACAGTGCCCACGCGCAGGCAAGGCTTGCACTTGGACCCGTGAGCCTCGGGCGTGGGTTCGCCCGGCACGCGCAAGCCCACGGCGGACCACTCAGCCGGCCAAGGCCTTCACGCGACCGGCAACACGCGCATCCACGCCATGCCCCAGGTTCGGGAAGAGCTCGACCGTGACGGCCGCACCGAGCGCCTGCATCGTTCTGGCGGCGATCAGGCTGTAGCGCGGATCGATCACCGGATCCTGCTCGCCGTGCAGCAGATGCACCTGCGTGTGCGCCGGCGCCACGCGCGGTGGCGAGGCAAAACGGCCGGCGAGCGAGATCACGCGCGCGGCCACGGATTCGGGCAGTTGGGTGGATTCCAGCGCCATGATCGCCCCCTGCGAGAAGCCGATCAGCGTGGTGGCGGCGGCATCCACCCCCGCCCTCGCCTGCCAGTCGCGCACACAGCGCACGAACGACGGCATGGCCGCCGCGATGCGCGCCGGGCGGCTGTCCTCGGTCACCCCGCGCACCGAGAACCACTGCCAGCCGCTGCCCAGGTCACTGGGCTCGGGTGAGCGCACGCTGACCACCCAGGCGCTCGGGTCGACCTCGGCGAGCATGCGGCCGAGCGGCACAAGGTCCTCGGGGCGCGAGCCCACACCGTGAAACAGCAGGATCAAGCGCGCCGCTGGAATCGAAGCGTGTTGAACGATGAGATCTTGATCGGACATTGGTCGGGCCTCAGTTGGGCAATGCGTTGTTCGTGGCGGCACCCTGCATCGCGGTGCGTTCGGCACCGAACAGAAAGGAATCCATCGACAGCACGCCATGCACGATGCCACCTTCGATGACGCTCGCGGGGACGGCCTGCGCGGCCGCGCCTGCCGCGACCAGCAGCGGCAGGTAGTGCTCGACGGTGGGATGCGCGCGGCGCGCGTGCGGTGCGATCACGAGCGCCTGGCGTAGCCGCTCGTGATCGCCTGCCAGCACCGCGTCGCGCACCCAGTGGGCGAACTCCGCCGCATAGCCTTCTGCGCGGGGATCGCCGAGGCGGAACTCGTAGAGGTTATGGGTCAGGCTGCCCGAGCCCACGATCAGCACGCCCTCGTCGGCCAGCGGCGCAAGTGCGCGGCCGTACTGGTAGGCGCCGTCGGCGTCGAGCCACACCGGCAGCGACACCTGGAACACCGGGATGTCGGCCTTGGGGTACAGGTGCAACAGGGGCACCCAGGCACCATGGTCGAGGCCGCGATCGGCATTCGGCGTGGCGGACAGACCCGCCGCCTGCAGCAGTTCGAGGGCACGGTGTGCCGCGAGGTGAGCGCCTTCGGCCGGGTACCGCAGGGTATAGAGGGCCGGATCGAAGCCGCCGAAGTCGTGGATGGTTTCGGGCCGCAGCGACAGCGTCGCCTGGGGCTGACGCGTCATCCAGTGCGGCGACACCACCAGCACCGCCTGCGGACGCGGTAGCCGGCGGCCGAGCGCGGCGAGGCCGGCGCCGGCGCGACCGGGTTCGAGCGCGAAGGTGGGCGCGCCGTGCGAGACGAACAGGGTGGGCAAGGTTTGCATCAGGGCTCTCCAGTCAGGCGGCGACGGCCTGGGCCGACCGGCCGGTGTCGATCCGGGCCCTCGCGGGCCCGGTTCCGCAGGCCGGCACTCAGGCCTTGGCCACGCTACGGCTGAGCGCCGCATCGATCGACGCGCGGCCGGCGCCACTGAGCATCAGCGACACCGCAACCGCCAGCAGGGCGAGGCCGAATTCGTAGCCGTTGCTGCTCATGAACAGGCCGTTGCCGATATGCACGGCGAAGATCGCCACCAGCATCGCGATCGCGAGCACCGCCGCTGCCGGGCGCACCAGCAGGCCGACGATCAGTGACAGGCCGCCGAAGAACTCGCCGCTGCCGGCGAGCAAGGCCATCAGATATCCGGGCGCCAGGCCAATCGAGGCCATCCACTGCCCGGTGCCGTCGAGGCCGTAGCCCCCGAACCAACCGAAGAGCTTCTGCGCGCCGTGCGCGGCGAAGATGATGCCAACCGGGATGCGCAGCGCGAGCGCCGCCCAGCCGGCGTTGGTGGATAGCAGGCGCTTGATCAGTGGGTGAGTCATGGTGTTTCTCCGTGGGGTCATTTTCTGTGTGTTGGTCTGCGTCTTTTTGCGATGCGCTAACCATGGACGGCACTTTACGTGGCGCAGAAGTTGAGATAAACAGCCGTTCAGATTAGAGACTGTTCCAGGAATCGCGACAATGGACCGATTTGTCGAGATGCAGACGTTCTGCGCGGTGGTCGATGCCGGCAGCTTCGTCGGCGCGGCCGAGGCGCTCGGCTTGTCCAAGGCGGCCACCTCGCGCTATGTGGGCGAGCTGGAAACGCGCCTCGGCGTGCGCCTGCTTCACCGCACCACTCGACGCCTGTCCCTGACCGAGGATGGCGAACGCTTCTACGCCCGCAGCCGGGAACTGCTCGCCGGGCTCGAGGAAGCCGAAGCGGAGCTGCATTCGCGCAGTGGTGCGGCACGCGGGCTGTTGCGCATCAACGCCCCGGTCACCTTCGGCATCCGGCACCTTGCGCCGCTTTGGGGCGCGTTCCGCGATCTGCACCCGCAGGTGCGGCTCGACGTGACGCTGTCGGACCGTACCGTCGATCTCCTCGAGGAAGGCTTCGATGTGGCCATCCGGATCGCCGCCCTGCCCAGCTCCACCCTCGTCTGCCGGCAACTCGCCCGCACCCGCATCCTGCTGTGCGCCGCCCCCGCTTACCTGGCGGCCCATGGCACGCCCCGGGTGCCGGCGGACCTCGCCAGTCACACGGTCATCGCCTACAGCTACTGGTCTGGCGGCGACGAATGGCAGTTCGACGGGCCGGACGGACGCGTGAGCGTGCGCACCAGGCCCGCCGTACATACCAACAGCGGCGACACCTGCCGCGCGATGGCGCTCGCCGGCCAGGGGGTGGTCCTGCAGCCTGGATTCCTGGTGGCTGACGATCTGGCAGCCGGCTCGCTTGTGGAGCTGATGCCCGCGTTTCGGTCCGTCACGCTCGGTGTCTATGCGCTGTACCCGACGCGCAAGTTCGTCCCGCCCAAGGTGCGCGCGCTGGTCGATTTTCTCGCCGAACGCTTCGTCGCACCGCCGCCGGGCTGGTGAGGGCATGCAGATCGTCGCCTTCGTTGCAGAATTGGGAACAGTCCATCCGCAGGCTGGAGCCCGTGATCAGGCCGGGCTCGCCGCCGCCCAGGCGGCCTATGACGAGGCGGTGCGGCGGGTATTCGACGGCCTGGCCTGAACGGGCAGACCTCGGGAAGGCCCCCCGAACACGGGCGCGCTAAGCCTCCTGCCCATTGATCAGGGCCGCCGAGAAGCCCTACGCTCGCGCGTTTCGGTCCGCACCGCCAGGCCGGTGCGCGCGCGCCGATCAGCGCAGCAGCAGGGTCGGGATGGTCGCGGCCCGCCGCATGTTCGCGAAAAGGCGGGCGCGCCCATCAAGCCGGGATTGCTCGCGGCGAACCACGCCGAGACTTTAGGTGAATTGCCGCAATGCAGTAGGCCTTGAAGGCTCTGCGCGCAGCCAACAGGGCCGTTCGGCGCCTGCATAATCAAGCGCAGCGCCTATGACCGCTAGCGCCACGACGACACACGAGGAGTTGAGAACGATGGCCAGTCTGATTGTTGCGGTTTCGGAGGGCGTGGGCCGGATCGTGCTCCAGCGGGTCGAGGCCCTGAACGCCCTGAGTCGCGCCTTCTGCGACGAGATCGATGCCGCCGTGGTGGCGCTCGATGCATCACCCGGGGTGCGGGTGATCCTCATCACCTCCGCCCTCAAGCACTTCTGCGCTGGCGCCGACATCCGGGAGATGGCCGGGATCACGCATGAGGAGGCTGTCGCCGAGGCCTTCACCGGCTGCGTAAAGTCAGTGGCCGACGCACGCAAGCCGGTCGTCGTCGCGGTAAACGGGCTTGCCGCCGGCGGCGGCTGCGAGCTGGTGGAGATGTGCGACATCGTCGTCGCCGCCGAATCGGCGCGCTTCTGCCACCCCGAGATAACGCTCGCGGCGATGCCAGGGGCCGGCGGCACCCAGCGTCTCGCCCGCGTCGTGGGCAAGCACGTGGCGATGGACCTGCTGCTCACCGGCCGCGCGATGAATGCGCACGAGGCCCTGGCTGCCGGCCTGGTGTCGCGCGTCGTGCCGGACGCCGATCTCGCGTCGACGGCCCTCGCCATCGCCCGCCAGATCGCCGGGTTCTCGAGTCCCGTCGCCTGCCGCATCAAGGACAGCGTGCGCAGCACCCAGACGGGCCTCGCCGAAGGGCTCCTCGCGGAGCGAGATCGCTTTCACCGCTGCTTCCTCGAGAACGACTTCCGCGAAGGCCTGCAGGCCTTCATGGACAAGCGGGCGCCGGTGTTCGGCCAGCGCTAGCTAGGCGATGCGCATCAAGGCAGCACGCACAGGTCCTGCCAGGATTGCCGCCACGATCAACGCCAATGTCGATGGAAGTGGAACCGGATGGGGCGGTTCCTCGCCGCCGACCCTTGCCATGAGGCCTCTGGTGCTGAAGTTGCCGGAAATGTTGATCGGCGAGAAGACATCCGACGGATTGAGGTTGTTGACCAGGTCGTCGTAGGTCGCGTAGCTGCGAAAGGCCAGCTCCTGGCCCGCGCCCGCGTCGTCGTCGTCGCCGCGCTCGAACATGAGCGTATAAGGCACTGCCGCTGCCGTGCCCGAAATCGATGCCACTCACCGCAGATCAGCTCGCCGAATACCTGGACTTCGCAGAACAACTGGCCGATGCCTCGGCCGAGGCCATCCGCCCCTATTTCCGATCGCAACTCGAGGTCATGGACAAGGGCCGCCAGGTGTTCGACCCCGTCACCGTCGCCGACAAGGCGGCCGAGCAGGCCATGCGCGAACTGATCCGAGACCGCTACCCGACGCACGGCATCCTCGGCGAGGAGGACGGGGCGCAAGGTGGCAGCAGTCCGCTGACCTGGGTGCTCAATCCGATCGATGGCACGCGTGCTTTCATCACCGGACTTCCGTTGTGGGGAACGCTCATCGCCCTCAACGACGGACATGGCCCGGTGCTCGGCGTGATGAACCAACCCTTCACCGGAGAGCGATACGTCGGCACGATAGCCGGCGCCTGGTCCAACGGGGTCCGGCTGCGGACGCGGTCGTGCGAAAGCCTGTCGTCGGCGGTCCTGATGGCCACGACGCCCGACATGTTCCAGACACCCGAGCAGCGCGCTGCGTTCGACGCAGTCGCGAGCCGCGCCCGGCTGACGCGGTATGGCGGTGACTGTTACGCGTACTGCATGCTCGCAGCGCGGTTCGTGGATGCAATCGTCGAGGCCAGTCTTCAGCCCTACGAGATTCAGGCACTGATTCCCATCATCGAGGGCGCGGGCGGCGCTGTGAGCGCCTGGGACGGCAGCTCCGCCGAGAACGGCGGCGCAGTCGTTGCCTGCGGCGATCCACGCCTGCATGTGCAACTCGTCGAGCACCTCCGTCACGCCGCATGACCGTGGTGGAGCGCTGCTGCGCGAGCATCGCCCGGCTTGCCCGGTCACAGCACGGATCGGGGCGGTCGCCTTCATCCACCATTTCGGCTCAAGGCTGAACGAGCGCGCACGTTCCCACTGCTACGTCATCGACGGTGTCTTCGAGTCGGGTCCGATACAAACAATGCCCCGGACGATGCGCCGAGCGTCAGCCTTCATGCCGCCCTTGGACTCGACGCGGCGGCGTTTGCCGACGTGCGCCGCGCGTGCGGACCCGTGTCCCCTCCACCTTCGTCAGGCGCGGACTGATCGACAAGGATGACGCCGCCGAGATGCGCGCCGGGGCACACGATGGCGGCGCCGGGCCGACGGCCCGGCTACAGCGCCACTGCCGCGCCGCTGACCCGGATGCCGCCCGTGGCCGGCACCCTCACCCGCAGCTCGCTGGGCCGGCCCATGGCCTCGCCCTGGCGGATCAGCAACTCGCCCGGCACCGGCATCAGCCCCGCCGCCCGCAAGTAGCCGCCCAGGGCCGCGGCCGCCGCCCCGGTGGCTGGATCCTCCACCACCCCGCCCACCGGGAAGGGATTGCGAGCATGAAACACCAGCTCGTCTTTCCGGTATACCAGTTGCAGGGTGACCAGGCCGGCGTCCTCCATCAGCGCCTTCAGCCGCGCGACATCGTAGTCCAGCCGGGCCAGGCGCGCGGCCGAGCCCGCCGCCAGCACCAGGTGCCAGGCCCCGGCATAGGCCAGCATCGGCGGCAGCGCCGGATCCAGCTCCTCGGGACGCCAGTCCAGCGCCTCGAGCACCCGTTCCAGCCAGCCGGGCGGCACCGCCCTTTGCTCCGGCTCGACCGAGGTCAGCGCCGCCAGCCACTGCTCGCCGTCCCGAAACACCTCGACCAGCACCTCGCCCACCGCCGTCTGCAGACGGTAGCGGCCGGCTCCCGCCGTCTGGCCCAGCACCACGCCGGCGGCGATGGTGGCGTGGCCGCAGAAGCTGATCTCCCGGAGCGGGCTGTAATAGCGGATATGACGCTCGTTTCCGTCGAGCGGGGCCACGAACGCGGTTTCCGAATAACCGAGCTCGGCGGCGATGCGCTGCATGGCGGCGGCGTCGGGCAGGGCCTCGCCCAGCCAGACGCCGGCGGGATTGCCGCCCGCCGGGCTGGTGCTGAAGGCCGCCAGGCGATAAAGCTGCTCGTTCATGGATGACTCTCCTGTGGTGGTGACAGGCGCATCTTGACATTAGCCATTTTTAAGACAACTGCTATATTTTGGCCCTAAGGCTTAGCCGAATTTACCCTTAAAGATGCCCGCATCCCCGCCCCTCAACACCCTGCGCGCCTTCGAGGCTGCGGCCCGGCTCAACAGCTTCAGCGCCGCAGCGGGCGAGCTCCATCTGACCGCCGCCGCCATCAGCCACCGCATCAAGGAGCTGGAGCAGGCCCTGGGCATGCCACTGTTCATCCGGCTGGCGCGGGGCGTGCGCCTGACCGAGGCCGGGCGCCGCTTCCAGGCCAGGATCGCCGACGCCTTCGGCATCATCGCCAGTGCCACCACCGAGCTGAGCCAGCCCCCACTGGCGGGCCCGCTGGTGCTTGCCCTGCCCCACGGCTTCTGCCGGCACTGGCTGCTGCCACGCCTGGCCGGGCTGCTCGCACGTCATCCCGGACTGAGACTGACCCTGAAGGCCGAAGACCGGCTGACGGATCTGCGCACCGGCCAGGCGGATCTGGCCATCCGCTTCGGCGACGGTGACTATCCGGGGCTGCATACCGAGCTGCTGCTGGACGACGCCGTTACCGTGCTGGCCTCCGCCCGACTGCTCGACGGTCGTCCTCACCGTCGCCCCGCTGATTGGCTGGCCGATACCCCCCTGCTCGACGATACCGGCATTCGGGCCACCGAGCCCTGGAGCGGCTGGCGCCCCTGGCTGCGGGAGGCCGGGGTCGAGGAGGCCGGCACGATCGGCGTGACCGATGCGGGCCTCGCCCTCGATGCCTGCCGCCAACAACTGGGGCTCTGCCTCGGGCGCTGGTCCCTGGCCCAGCCGCTGCTGCAGGCACGTGAACTGCGCCCCCTGCTGCCCTGGCGCGGCACCGACTTCGCCTATTACCTGCTGAGCCGCCCCGGCGAGGAGGACAACCCCCGCATCCGGGCCCTGCGCCTCTGGCTGCGGGAGCAGGCCGCGCTGTTCGCCCGCGAGCCACGACCCTCGCCCTGACTCACTGCTCCTGGATGGTGCGCGACACGATCGAGGACGCGCGCTTGCCGGGCGGTCGAGAAGCCCATGTGCGCGAGGTGCTGCATGTCCTCATCGGCGAGGTCGTGGCTTCCTTTTCGGAGCGGACGGACCAGGCTCCTCCTCAATTCGTTCCGGGTCGTCGCCGGCAGGCGATCTGGCGTCACCGGGCGCGGCGGGATCTTTCTTCGCCGTACCGAGGCCGTCGATCCAGCACAGGACCAGGTCGACCATGGCGCTGTCCTCGAGCCCCTGTTCGGCCAGGGACGCCCAGGTGGCGTAGGCGAGCGCGTGGCGTACGGTCGCTTCCTGCGCCGGGGCGGGTGCGCCTTCGCCCATGCCATCGAAAAGCCCGTCTCCCAGCGCCCGAAGGTAGTCCCTTACGCCCTGCATCGGCTGCTGGAGCGCCGGGACGTCCGCGACATCCCGAAACGAGACTTCCCACATCCGCGCGGTTCGCCGGTAGTAGGCGTACAGCCGTGAAAGGGCGGCGCGCACGCGTTGCGCGCCGTCTTCGATCTTCAACCACTGCGCGGGGTCGGGCGGCGGGTTCAAGGACAGCCAGTGGGAGGTGCATGCCTGGAACACCGCGGTGTCGTCCGGGAAGTGGCGATACACCGTCAGGCGCTGCACGCCGGCGCGCTCGGCGATGGCACTGATGGTGGTCGCTCGGGGCCCCAGTTCTTCATGCAAGGCCATCGTCGCTTCGACGATGCGCGTGCGCGTTTCCTCTTGCGTGGCTGCTCGCTTGCGTAGGGTGTAGTTGCGCTTCTCTTTCATTGGATGAACATATCTGTTTAATGAAGTATTGACAAGCGCCGGAAGTCGTCTTAGATTTTGTTTCGCAAAACACCAATGTTTTGTGAAATTCAACGGAGACACTTCATGGAAATCATCGAGCAACCCCGCGTGCAACAAGCCCGGCGCATCGACGAACGCTGGACACTGATTCCCGCCATCCTGCCTGTCCCTGGTCTGGGCACATTGGCGGTCAACAGCTTGTTGCTGGAAGACGACGAACCGCTCCTGATCGATACAGGCGCCGCGGCCTTCGGCGAAGCCTGGATCGAGGCCTTGCGAAGCCGGATTGCGCCCGAGGAGATCCGCTGGGTCTGGCTGAGTCACACGGATGCAGACCACATCGGTAACCTCGCGCAAGTCCTGTCGCTCGCCCCGAACGCCAAGGTGCTCACGTCCTTTCTCGGGGCCGGAAAAATGGGTTTGATGGGATTCGACACGAGCCGGATCGAGCTGCTCGAGCCCGGCGTGCCCTTTACCTGGGCGGGGCGCAGTCTGATGCCGCTGCGGCCGCCGTACTACGATGCGCCCGAAACGCTTGGACTGATGGACATGGAAGGTGGACTCCTGTTCGTCGCGGATGCGCTGGGCGCAGTGCTTCCGGCGCCCGCGGACAGTCTGCACCTGGTCGATGACGACACCCTCGAGCAGGGCATGCGCACCTGGTCCGCGATCGATTCGCCGTGGCTCGGCGACCTCGATCACTCGAGGTTCCGGAGGCGTCTTGCGGCGCTTCGCGGCCTGGCGCCCGAGCGGGTAGTGTCCTCGCATCTGCCTTTCGGCCGCGACCTCGACCGTTTGACCGGAGCGATCGAGTCGATCTGGTGCGGGGCTGGTGCGCCGGCCGACCCATTCATGCGCGATCGAATCGACGGCTCGCTGGCGAGCGAACCCCTCGCGGCATGAGCCCGCCACCGCGCCCCCCGGCATCGGCACAGCCCGGTCCGGGGGCTTTTTTGCGTACAGAATTTGGCTCACACTCGCCACCCGATGCCAGTGTGGGCGCTCGGCATCGGCGGATTGTTCGGCGGGCAGGTCAGGATCGAAAGCTTGAGTTCAAGGTGGACGGCAACTGACCGCAGTGCATCGGTAAGCCCAACCGCAGCTGGAAGCCGCATTGCCGCCGCCCGTTGGCGCAAGGTGACTGCCGGGTCAGTCTGACCAG
The DNA here is from genome assembly GCF_035444905.1 of Thauera sp. Taxonomy (GTDB): domain Bacteria; phylum Pseudomonadota; class Gammaproteobacteria; order Burkholderiales; family Rhodocyclaceae; genus Thauera. Next base: position 40,557 of record NZ_DAOMPS010000008.1, on the reverse strand, counting down.
CCCTTACACCCTCGGGGCCTGGAGCAGTTCCGCCTGGCACGCGACCCCGTCGCGCGCGCCGTGGCAGTCATTCCACGCCAGCCACCACCCACTCCACCACCGCCTCTGCAAGCCGGTCGGACGCCACGCCAAAGGCCTGCACGACCGCCGGCACGGCCGTATCGGTCGCCGTCTGGCGGAACTCGAAGCGCTGGCTGGCGACGATGCGCTGGTTGTCCGGGCGGTACAGGCGCGCATCGAGGCGGACCACGACCTCGGGCCGGCCGTCGCGGTATTCGGTCTGGAAGGCGCGCAGGTCGCTGTCGATCTCGAAGTCGGCGTGCAGGCGACGTTCGTCGCTGCTCAGGGCGGCGATGCGCCCGTCGGCGCGGAAGGCGTCGAGCAGGCGGTTGCGCACCAGGATGGGGGCCGGGTCGCTCCAGCCCGCGCCCTTGTAGACACTGACAAGGTTGTCCTCAGGGATGACCACGATGCGCTGGCCGGCCAGATGCACGCCGGCGGCCGGGCGCGCGATGCGCAGCGAGACAGGCAGCGGTGGCCGCGCGCCGCGGGCCGATGCGGCGCCCTCGCCCCCCGGCAGCAGATAGACATCGACCGGCTCGGCCCTGGGCAGGATGGTGCAGGCCGACACCAGCACGGCGGCGCAGGTCAGCGCCACGCCGCTGCGCAGGCGACCGAGGGAGCGGGAGGAGCCGAAGCCTTTGCGGTCTGCGTTCATGGGGTGAATTCCTTGGTCGGTTCTAGCCCGAGCAGATAGTCGGCGGGCCGGTCTTCGAGCTGGCGCGTGATGGCACGCAGCGACGCGAGCGTGCTGCGCAGCTCGCCGATCGCCGGGCCCAGTTCGGCCAGCCCGCGCATGCCGCTGTCGAGCTGGCCGCGGTTGTCGGCGACCAGGCTGTCGAGGGTGGTCATCGCGCGCTCGAAGGCCTGCATCGAGCGTTCTGCGCTGTCCAGCGTGCGCGTGCCCTGCACGTCGATCAGGCGGTTGGCCGCGCCCATCGCGCGCGTCGCCTCGGCCAGCGCGGCATTGGCCTGCTGGCTGGCAAGGGTGAGCTGGCGCAGCGCCTCACTGACGTCCTGGCGCTGCGCGGCCAGGCCGGCGGTGGTCTGCTCCAGGTTTTGCAGGGTGCGGCCGATGCCGGCGACGTTGTCGGCCGAGAACAGCGCCCGCGCCTGGATCAGCAATTCGTTGACGTTGAAGACCACATCCTCGCCGTCGGCAAGCAGCCGGCTCATCGGCGAAGGGGTGGCGATGATCTGCGCCACCTCGTCATCGCTGCCCTGCAGCTTGGCGCTGGTCGGGTCATCGCCGCTGGTGAGGCGGATGATCGAGATGCCGGTGATGCCCGCCGGCACCAGGCGCGCGCGGGTGTCGGTGCGCACCGGCGCCTCGCTGTCGACGCGCACGCGGGCGATGACGCGGTGGGCGTCCTGCGGGTCGAGCCGCAGGCCGGTCACTTCGCCGATGCGGATGCCGTTGAACTCCACCGTGCTGCCGCGCGACAAGCCGGTGACCGCCTCCTGGAAGACGATGTCGTAGACCTCGAACTGGCGGTCGCTGTCGGCCTTCGCCAGCCACAGCGCAAACAGCAGCGCGGCGCCGATGACGACCACGGTGAACAGACCGATCAGCACGTGATGGGCGCGGGTTTCCATGTCAGGGTTTCTCCATTGCCACAGCCGTGCCCGCCACCGCGACGGCCGCCGCCCGGCCGCGCGGGCCGTGAAAGTATTCGCGGATCCAGGGGTCGTCGCAGGCGGCGACGTCGTCCAGCGCGGCGTTGATCAGCACCTTCTTCTGCGCCAGCACGGCGACGCGGTCGGTGATGGTGTAGATGGTGTCGAGGTCGTGGGTGACGATGAACACCGTGAGCCCGAGCGCATCGCGCAGGGTGAGGATGAGCTGGTCGAAGGCTGCCGCCCCGATCGGGTCGAGTCCGGCCGTGGGTTCGTCGAGAAAGAGGATGTCGGGGTCGAGCGCCAGCGCACGCGCCAGCGCCGCGCGCTTGACCATGCCGCCCGACAGGTCCGACGGGTATTTCTCCCCCGCCAGCGCGGGCAGGCCGGCGAGCGCGATCTTGAGCGCCGCCAGCTGCGCCGCCTCGCGTGCGCTCAGGCCGGCATGCTCGATCAGCGGCAGCGCCACGTTCTCGGCCACCGTCAACGACGAGAACAGCGCGCCCTTCTGGAACAGCACGCCGAAGCGGCGCTCGACCGCCATGCGCTGCGTCGCCGGCAGGGCCAGCAGGTCCTGGTCGAACACGCGCACGCTGCCGAGTCGCGGCCGGTTGAGGCCGACGATGGTGCGCAGCAGCACCGACTTGCCGGTGCCCGAGCCGCCGACCACGCTCAGGATCTCGCCGCGTCGCACGTCGAGATCGAGCGCCTCATGCACCACCTGCGCGCCGAACTGGTTGCGCACGCCACGCACCTCGATGATGTTGTCGGCGGCGCTCGCCGGCCCCGCCGTCACCAGCCCATCTCCATGCAGAACAGCGCGGCGATCGCATCGACGACGATGACGACGAAGATCGACTGCACCACCGCCGAGGTGGTGTGCTCGCCCACCGACTGCGCGCTGCCCTGCACGCGGAAGCCTTCCAGGCAGCCGATGACGGCGATCAGGAAGGCGAAGATCGGTGCCTTGGCCATGCCGACCAGAAAGTGGATGAGGCCGACGTTGCTCTCGAGCCGTGACAGGAACATCACCGGCGAGATGTCGAGCGTGAGCGCCGACACCAGCATGCCGCCGACGATGCCCGACACCATGGCGACGAAGCTCAGCATCGGCAGGGCCAGCAGCAGCGCGTACACCCGCGGCAGCACGAGCAGCTCGATGGGGTCGAGGCCGAGCACACGGATCGCATCGACCTCCTCGTTGGCGCGCATCGAGCCGATCTGCGCGGTGAAGGCGCTCGCCGTGCGGCCGGCGACGATGATGGCGGCGAGCAGCACGCCGAATTCGCGCAGGAAGGAGTAGGCGATCAGGTCGACGGTGAAGATGCTGGCGCCGAAGTCGGCGAGCACGGTGGCGCCGAGAAAGGCCACCACCGCGCCGACCAGGAAGGTGAGCAGGGCGATGATGGGCACCGCATCGAGGGCGGTCTTTTCCAGGTTGGCGACCAGCGCGGTGATGCGCCAGCGCCGCGGCTGCACCATCACGCGCAGGGCGGTCTCGAGTATCAAGCCGATGAAGCCGGTGAGGCCGACGACGTGTTGCCAGAACACGCCCATGGTGCGGCCGACGTGTTCGAGCACGTCGGCGATCGCATTGCCCGCCCGGGGTGGCGCGGCCGCCTCGACGTCGAGCGCGCTCGCCACCGCCTTCAGCAGCGCGCGGCGCTCGGCGGGCAGCGCGCTGGCATCGGCCGCCAATTCGGCCAGCCGCTGCGCGCCGAGCAGGCTGTGCAGCAGCTTTGCACCGGCGGTGTCGATCGCGCCGAGCGCGCTCGGGTCGATGCGCACCTCAGGGCCGATGCGCGCGCGCAGCGCCGCGGCGCGTGCGTTCAGCGCCTTGTAGTGGGCCAGCGTCCAATCACCCGTGAGGCTGAGCAAGGCCCCGCCCCCCGCGGCGTCGGGCGTCAGCTCGGCGCGCCCGGGGCTCGCCAGCACGCGGTCGAGCGGCCATAAGGGATGGGTGGATGCAGACATGGTTGGACGTCTCGCCTTGCGCTTGAAGAATCGTCAGTGTGCGGGAGTAGCCAGACAGGGAATCCCGCGCTGGGTTCGCGCCGCCCGGATGATCACGAGGCCCCGGAGCTGCTGCGGATGGCATAATCACGAGGCCCCGTGCACCCGCCCGACGACCGTGCCCAGGCCGAGACCCGGCGGCATTTCCGTTCGCCGTCGGCCGCTTGCCCCGGCTGCCAGCCGGTCATCCGAGAAAGCCGGCGTCATCTTACTACAGGGCCCGATTTGCGCGTCAGGACGCCCCGATGAAAGCCGAAACCCAGTCCCTCGTTCTCCGTGGCATCGCCGCCCTCGTTGTGCTGGCCATCGCCTTTGCCGCCTGGACCACGCTGCGCCCGCCCGCCGACGACGGCAACGTGGTGCGCGGCAATGGCCGCATCGAGGCAACCCAGGTGGATGTCGCCGCACGCGCCGCAGGCAGGGTGGCCGACATCCTGGTCAACGAAGGCGACTTCGTGCGCGCCGGCGACGTCGTCGCGCGCATGGACATGAAGTCGGTCGAAGCCCAGCTCGCGCAGGCGCTGGCCGAGCTCGCCAACGCCCGCAGCGCGCGCCAGACCGCGCTCGCGCTGGTGGCGCAGCGCGAGGCCGACGTCCTGATGAATGAGGCGGTGCTGGTGCAGCGCCGTTCCGAGCTCGACGTCGCCCGCCGCACCAGCGCGCGTTCGCAGGCGCTGCTCTCCGAGCGCGCCACCTCGGCCCAGATCGCCGACGACAACGCCGCCCGCGCGCGCAACGCCGAGGCCAACGTGCGCGTTGCCCAGGCGCAGATCACCGCGGCGCAGGCGGCCGTGGCGGCGACGCGCGCCCAGGTCGCGCAGACCGAGGCCGGCATTGCCGCCGCCGAGGCGGTGGTGGCCCGCCTGCGCACCGACATCGAGGACGGCGTGCTGCGCGCACCGCGCGACGGCCGCGTGCAGTATCGGGTGGTGCAGCCGGGCGAGGTGATCGGCAGTGGCGGCAAGGTGGTCAGCCTGATCGATGTCGGTGACGTGTACATGACCTTCTTCCTGCCCGAGCGCGCCGCCGGCCGCGTGGCGATGGGCAGCGAGGTGCGCATCGTGCTCGATGCCGCACCGCAGTTCGTGATTCCGGCCCAGTTGTCCTATGTGGCCAGCGTCGCGCAGTTCACGCCCAAGACGGTGGAGACCCAGAGCGAGCGCCAGAAGATGGTGTTCCGCGTCAAGGCGCGGGTCGATCCCGAACTGCTGCGCCAGTACCCCGAACAGGTCAAGACCGGCCTGCCCGGCCTCGCTCACGTGCGCCTGGACGCGGCGCGCCCCTGGCCTGCCGCGCTGGAGGTGAAGCTGCCGTGACCGCCCCTGGCGCCACGCCAGCGGTCGTCCGCCTCGATGGGCTGGAGCACCGCTATGGCGCGACACGGGCGGCCGACGGGGTCAGCCTCGACATCCCGGCCGGCCGCATGATCGGCTTCATCGGCCCCGATGGGGTGGGCAAATCCACCTGGCTCGGGCTGATCGCCGGCGCACGAAGGATCCAGCGTGGCCGCATCGAGGTGCTGGGCGGCGACATGGCGAGCGCGCGCCACCGCGCCGCCGTGTGCCCGCGCATCGCCTACATGCCGCAGGGCCTGGGCAAGAACCTCTACCCCACCCTGTCGGTGTTCGAGAACGTCGACTTCTTCGGTCGCCTGTTCGGCCAGTCGCGCAGCGAACGCGAGCGCCGCATTGCCGAGCTGCTCGCCGCCACCGGCCTGGAGGGCTTTGAATCGCGCCCGGCCAACAAGCTGTCGGGCGGCATGAAGCAGAAGCTCGGCCTGTGCTGCGCGCTGATCCACGACCCCGACCTGCTGATCCTCGACGAGCCCACCACCGGCGTCGATCCCCTGTCGCGGCGTCAGTTCTGGGAGCTGATCGAACGCATCCGGCTGCGCCGCCCGGGCATGAGCGTGCTGGTGGCCACCGCCTACATGGAAGAGGCCGAACGCTACGACTGGCTGGTGGCGGTCGATGCCGGCCGCGTGCTGGCGACGGGCACGCCCGCCGAGCTGCGCACGCGCACCGCCAGCGCCAGCCTGGAAGAAGCCTTCCTCGCCCTGCTGCCGCCCGAGCGCCGCAGCGATCACTCGCCCCTGTCCATCCCGCCGCTCGATGCGGGCGAGGTGGTGATCGAGGCGCGCGCGCTGCAGATGCGCTTCGGCGACTTCGTGGCGGTCGACGACGTCAATCTCGACGTCCGCCGCGGCGAGATCTTCGGTTTTCTCGGCTCGAACGGCTGCGGCAAGTCGACCACGATGAAGATGCTCACCGGCCTCCTGCCGCCCACCGAGGGCGAGGCGCGCCTGCTCGGCGAGGTGCTCGATGCGCGCAACATCGACACCCGGCGCCGCGTCGGCTACATGTCGCAGGCCTTTTCGCTGTATGGCGAGCTGTCGGTGCGCCGCAACCTCGAGCTGCATGCCCGCCTGTTCGACCTGCCGACGCCCGCGGGCGAAGCGCGCATTGCCGAGCTGGCCGCGCGCTTCGAGCTCGCGCCGGTGATGGAGGCCTTGCCCGACGCGCTGCCGCTCGGCATCCGCCAGCGCCTGCAACTGGCGGTGGCGGTGCTGCACCGGCCCGACGTGCTCATCCTCGACGAGCCCACCTCGGGCGTCGATCCGGTGGCGCGCGACCGCTTCTGGGCACTGATCGTGGACCTGTCGCGCCGCGACGGGGTGACCATCTTCATCACCACCCACTTCATGAACGAGGCCCAGCGCTGCGACCGCATCTCGCTGATGCATGCCGGCCGCATCCTCGCCAGCGACACCCCGGCTGCGCTGATGGCGCAGCGCGGTGCCCCCAGCCTCGAGGACGCCTTCGTCGGCTATCTGGCCGAGGCGAGTGGCGTCGAGCCGCCGTCGGCACAGCACGCCGGCCAGGCAGCGGCGGATGCGCCCTTGCCCGCCGCGTCCCCTGCACCGGAGGCGGCGCCGGGTCTGACATCGAGCCCGCCCTCGTCCCCCCGCCGCCCGCCGCGCTTCAGCCTGGCGCGGCTGCTGAGCTTCAGCGCGCGCGAGGCGACCGAGCTGCGCCGCGACCCTTTCCGCCTCACCCTCGCCCTGCTCGGCACCGTGCTGCTGATGCTGGTGATGGGTTACGGCATCACCACCGACGTCGAGAACCTCAACTACGCCGTGCTCGACCACGACCGCAGCACCGACAGCGAGCGCTACACGCTCAACCTGTCGGGCTCGCGCTACTTCTCCGAGCAGGCGCCGCTATTCAGCCACGACGACCTCGACCGCCGCATGCGCAGCGGCGAGCTGGCGCTGGCGCTCGAGATCCCGCCCGGCTTCGGCCGCGAGCTCGCGCGCGGCGCCCGACCCGAGATCGCGATGTGGCTCGACGGCGCGATGCCGATGCGTGCCGAAGTGGCGCGCGGCTACATGCTGGGCGTGCATGCACAGACGCTCGCCGAGGGCGTCGCCGCGGCCACCGGCACCGCGCCTGCGCCACTGGCCGACATCGCCGTGCGCTACCGCTACAACCCCGACATGCTGAGCCTGGTGGCGATGGTGCCGGCGGTGATTCCGCTGCTGCTGGTCTTCATCCCGTCGATGCTGACGGCGCTCGGCGTGGTGCGCGAAAAGGAGCTCGGTTCCATCCTCAACGTCTACACCACGCCGGTGACCAAGCTCGAGTTCCTGCTCGGCAAGCAGCTGCCCTACATCGCGCTGTCGCTGTTCAACTTCGCGCTGCTGTTCGTGCTCGCGATCACGCTGTTCGGCGTGCCCTTCAAGGGCAGCCTGCCAACGCTGGTCCTCGGCGCCCTGCTCTACGTCACCGCCACCACCGGCCTCGGCCTGCTGATGTCGACGCTGACGGACAGCCAGGTGGCGGCGATGGCGGGCACCTCGATCGGCACCCTGCTGCCGGCGATCCAGTTCTCCGGCATGATGGACCCGGTGTCCTCGCTCGAGGGCGTGGGCGCCCTCATCGGCCAGGCCTACCCGACCACCCACTTCCTCAACATCAGCCGCGGCACCTTCGCCAAGGCGCTCGACTTCGGCGACCTGTGGGCCGCCTTCGTCCCGCTGCTGATCGCGATCCCGGTGCTGACCCTGGCCTCGGTGCTGCTGCTGAAGAAGCAGGCGCGCTAGGCGCCGGGCCACCGGACCGGGACAGAGGCAAGGACGCCCCCATGCACACGCGCGGCACGCTGAGAAACACCTGGCACCTCGGCATCAAGGAGTTCCACAGTCTGCTCGGCGACTGGACGATGCTGTTCCTGATCGTGTTCATGTTCACCGGCTCGATCTACGCCGACGCCCGCGCCCGCCCGGAGAGCCTGCAACGCGCCGCCATCGCGATCGCGGACGAGGACCGCTCGCAGTTGTCGGCCCGCATCGTCGCCGCGCTGCAGCCGCCGCAGTTCATCACGCCCGAGATGATCGAGCTGGCCGACATCGACAAGGGCATGGACGCCGGCCGCCACACCTTCGTGCTCGACATCCCGCCCAACTTCCAGCGCGACGTGCTGGCCGGGCGCTCGCCGGCGCTGCAGCTCAATGTGGACGCCACCCGCCAGAGCCAGGCCCAGACCGGCACCGGCTACATCCAGCGCATCATCAACGACGAGGTGCGCGCCTTCGTGCAGGGCTACCCCTCGGTCACGCCGCAAGCGGTGGAGCTGGTGCCGCGCGCGCTGTTCAACCCCAACCTGACGCAAGGCTGGTTCGCCGCCGTCACCGCCATCATCAACAACATCACCATGCTGGGCATCCTGCTCACCGGCGCGGCGCTGATCCGCGAGCGCGAGCACGGCACCATCGAGCACCTGCTGGTGATGCCGGTGACGCCGCTCGAGATCATGCTGTCCAAGGTCTGGTCGATGGCGGTGGTGGTGCTGGTGGCCTCGTCCTTCTCGCTGCAGGTCGTGGTCAAGATCGCGCTGGGCGTGGTGGTGCCGGGCTCGGCCCTGCTGTTCGCGCTCGGCACCCTGCTCTACCTGTTTGCCGCCACCTCGATCGGCATCTTCATGGGCACCCTGGCGCGCAACATGCCGCAGTTCGGCCTCATGTCCATCCTGGTGTTGCTGCCGCTGCAGATCCTGTCGGGCGCGCTGACCCCGCGCGAGAGCATGCCCGAGCTGGTGCGGGTACTGATGTCCTTCGCCCCCACCACGCACTACGTCGGCCTTGCCCAGGGGGTGCTGTTCCGCGATGCGGGGATCGCCGTGGTGTGGCCCGAGTTCGTCATGGTCGCCCTCATCGGCGCGGTCTTCTTCGCCCTCGCCCACCACCGCCTGCGCCACACGATCGGCCAGATGCAGGCCTGACCCCCGGGCCTGTCGTGCGCAGGCAACGACGCCCGGCCGCTGCCGCTTGAGTCGGCCCCGGCTTGCGCTCATCATTGCCGCCTTCGCGCATTCCGCGCTCACCCCCTTGCTCTGCAAACCATGACCTCCATCGCGCAGTCGCCGGCCTGGCAGGCGCTCGGCAGACACTGTCAGCTCGTCCAGTCGCAACAGCTTACGGCCCTGTTTGCCGCCGACCCCGGGCGCGCCGGGCGCATGCAGGCCGAGGCCTGCGGCCTCGTCCTCGACTACTCCAAGAACCGCCTCACCGACGACACGCTGCGCCTGCTGCTGCAGCTCGCGCGCGAGGCAGGCGTTGCCGAGCGCAGCCGCGCGATGTTCGAAGGCGAGCGCATCAACGTCACCGAGGGCCGCGCCGTGCTGCACAGCGCGCTGCGCGCTGCGCCCGACACCGCGCTGATGCTCGATGGACGCGACGTGGTCGCCGACGCAGCCGCGGTGCGCGCGCGCGTGGCGGCCTTTGCCGAGCGCGTGCGCGCCGGCCAATGGCGCGGCTACAGCGGCGAGGCGATCACCGACGTGGTCAACATCGGCATCGGCGGCTCCGACCTCGGCCCGCTGATGGTGTGCGAGGCGCTCAAGGACCTGGCCCATCCGCGGCTCAGGCTGCATTTCGTCTCCAACGTGGACGGCGTGCAGCTCGACGACGTGCTCCGCCAGGCCGACCCGCGGCGCACGCTGTTCATCGTCGCCTCCAAGACCTTCACCACCCAGGAGACGCTCACCAACGCGCACGCCGCACGGCGCTGGCTGGTCGCGCATGCGGGCGACGAGGCCGCGGTGGCACGCCACTTCGTCGCCGTGTCGACCCAGGCCGACGCGGTGCGCGCCTTCGGCATCGACGCCGACAACATGTTCGGCTTCTGGGACTGGGTCGGCGGGCGCTTCTCGCTGTGGAGCGCGATCGGCCTGCCGATCGTGCTGCAGATCGGCCCTGCCGCCTTCGACGCCCTGCTGGCCGGCGCGCGTGCGATGGATGCGCACTTTCGCAGCGCGCCGCCGGAACACAACCTGCCGCTGCTGATGGCGCTGATCGGCATCTGGAACGTCGACTTCCTCGACGCCCCGACCCAGCTCATCGCCCCCTACCACCAGCGCCTGCACCGCCTGCCCGCCTTCCTGCAGCAGCTCGACATGGAGTCGAACGGCAAGTCGGTGCGCGCCGATGGCAGCCCGGTCGGCTGCCACACCAGCCCGGTGATCTGGGGCGAACCGGGCATCAACGGCCAGCACGCCTACTTCCAGATGCTGCACCAGGGCACGCGCTTCGCCCCGGTGGACTTCATCGGCGTGCTCGAGGCCCCCGCGGAGCGCGCCGAAGCCGCCCGCATCGCCTACGCCAATATGGTAGCGCAGGCCGAGGCGCTGATGCATGGCAAGTCCGCCACCGAGCTCGAGGCCGAGATGCGCGCTGCCGGCATCCGTGCCGACCGCATCGCGCAGCTGCTGCCGCACCGCAGCTTTGGCGGCAACCGGCCGAGCAACACCCTGCTGCTCAAGCGCCTCGATGCGCACACGCTGGGCGCGCTGATCGCCCTGTACGAGCATCGCACCTTCGTGCAGGGCGTGGTGTGGGGCGTCAACTCCTTCGACCAGTGGGGGGTCGAGCTGGGCAAGCAGCTCGCCGCGCGCGTGCTCGAGGACCTCGGCGCGCCGGCCGACCGCCACGCTCATGACGGCAGCACCACCGCGCTCATCGCGCGCTACCGGAGGCAGCACGCGAAGCCGGCGTGAGGAGTGCGGCCGCGGCCGCCCACCGCAAGGCACGACGGGTCAATCTGCGGTTGGAGTTCGGGCCAGATTTGCCTACATTCAGATCAGCCGCGGGCCGCGCTGCACTGCCGGCGGCCGGTATCCGAAATGGGTCAGCGCGGGGAGACGCGAGATGACGGTCCTGTATGTGGAGAGGCTTGCAGGCTTCGACGCCGTGCTCGACCGCCGTGCATTGGCCTGCCCCCTCTCGCGCGCCTGCTCGAGGATTCGCCGATGCCGCCGCTGAACCCGTCGGCGGCCATCGCCTCCTTGCTCGAGATCGGGCGCCACGAGCCCGACGTCCTGGTTCGCCTGGCGGCACTGGCGGCGGCGTTGCATCTCGAGCTCGACCCTGCACAGCACGGGGCGCTTGCCGAGGCCACCTGGGCCATCGCCGATCAATCGCCCAGCGCGTCCTACCCGCGCGGACTCGCCCTTGCGCTGGCGGCCCGCATCCCGCTGGAAAGCGTGCGCGAACGCCTGCGCGGGCTGGCAGTCGCCCCCGATGAGGCCGACGCCGAAGTGGCGGCCAGGGTGCTCGAGGCCGTCGGCGACGCGAGCCGCATCGCGCCGCTGCTGGCCGGGCTGCATCAGGGCAGGACGGCGAACTACCGACTGCTCGCCGCGCTGCCGATCGAGCGCGCGCTCGAAAGTGCGGCCGAGCTGCCGGAGCCGCACAATGGCATCGCCGAGGACGCCCGCTTCTGGTGGGCGCTCGCGCGCGCCCGCCTGGGCGACTCGTCGCCCCTCGAGAGCCTCTTCTACGCCGACGACACGCTGCCCTTCCTGTTCTGGGAGGAGCCCTGGTCGGCCTATGAGCAGATCGCGGCGATCGCACCGGTGCCGCCGCGCCTGCGTGCCCAGCTGCTGGCGCTGCTGGCCCAGGCCGACGCCGACGAGGCCGCCGGCATGTTGGATCCCGAGCAGGCGCGCGCGCTTCGCCTCACCGTGTGGGCCGCCACGGGCACCGCCGACGCTGAGGGCACTCCCCTCCGCGCGCTACCGAAGGCTGGGCATCCTGACCTCGAAGGGCCCGGCGCGAGCCGGCTGGACATCGCTGCGCTCCTCGCAGGCGCGCCCGCCGACGCGCAGCCGGCGCTGCCCGATAGGCAAATCGCGGCGCTGATCGCCGGCGAGCCCGCCGAGCATTTCATCCCCCGGCTGCTGGCCCTGGCGGGTCCAGCGTGGCCGAGCGATGCACGCATCCGCGCCCTGGGGCTCATCGGTCTCGCCGCCGACCTTCGCGCAGGCCGACCGGTATCGCCCCATCGCCGCGCCGCCGAATTCATGCGCAATCTGCCGCGGCCCGCCCCGATCCTCGATGAAACCGAGGCCCCGCGCGCGCGCGCCACCGACGCTTCAACGGCTGCGAATGCCACCGGGCCGCAGCCGCCCTCACGCGCACGCATGGCCCCAGGCGCCCGTTCGATGGCCGCGCCGTACGGCGCCGCAGCCGGGACCGAGACCGAAGCCGAGACAGAGACCGAGGCCGACCAGCGCCGGGTCAATGCGCTGATCATCGTCGATGGCCTCGCCCGCCTGCGCTTCGTCGCCGGGCGCCGGCAGATCATCCGCTGCTGGATCGGCCTGCCGCAGGCGCAGGCAGCCGTGGCCGACGCCCCCATCCCCACCGTCGACATCCCGGACGAAGGCCTGGCGCTCAGCGTCGAGCTGTGCTGGCAGGGACAAGGTGCTGCCGGGCTCATCCACCTGCCCGCCAGGCGCAGCGCCCGCAGCGAGGATTGCGACCTGCCGATCGAGGTGCCGGACGGCATCGACGAGCTCGAGGCCGAGTTGCTGTTCCGCTTCAAGGGCAAGGTGTTCGAGGCCGTCAGGCTGAGGGCCGCGGTCGAGCGTGAAGGCGCCGCCGCCTGCACCGACGCCGGCGCGGACCTGCAGCTCGCCGTGCAGTTTGGCCAGCGCGCGGTGATCGAGCTGCCCGAGCGGGGCGCCTTCGATGCCACGATCACCTTCGGCTCGGCCGAGATACGGGTGTTTGCCGGCAAGGGCGGGAAGATCTTCGACCTCGGCAGCACCAGCGCCCTTGTGCGGCTGCTCAACGACAAACTCTTCCTCAAGGACGTGTCGCTGGTGCGGCGGCGCAGCCAGCAGGGCGTGGACGAGCGCGACGCCGTGCTCGACGCCGACGACCCGGATGTGCTCGAACTCTTCTGCGACCTCGCGCGCCATGGCGCAACGCTGTACCAGGACCTGCGCAGCCAGGGCTTCGTCGATCCGGGCGAGCGCCTGCAGCTGGTCAATCACGACCCCAGGCGCTACGTGCCGCTGGAGTTCGTCTACGACCGCGGCTTCCCGCGCCGCGGCGCGCGCCTGTGTGCCGGCTGGCAGGCGGTGCTGGCGGGCGAGGCCGTCCGCTGCCCGGCCTGCGATACGAGTGAGGCGGCCGCGGCCGCCGGCGGGCGCAGCGACACGATCTGCCCGCTCGGCTTCTGGTCGATCCGCAAGGTGATCGAGCGCACCGACCCTGCACGGCTGCAGGATCTGTCCACCCCCACTGCGCCACGCCGCCGCCTGCGCGCCCTCGATGCGGCACTGTGCGCCAGCAGTGACAAGGTGCCCGAGGACCATCGCGCCGAACTGGGGGCGACGCTGGCCGCGGCGATTCCGGCTGCCACGGTGGTGAGCGACTGGGCGCAATGGGAGGCGGCGGTCGCGCGCGACGCCCCTCCACTGCTGATCCTGCTCGCCCACCACGACCTGGACGACGGGCTGGACTACCTCGAGATCGGCAGCGAAGCCCTCGACGAAGAGCTCAAGTGGCGCTTCCGCCCCGAGCTCAACGAGCACCTGATCAACCCGCCGCCGGTCGAACCCGGGCCGATCGTGCTGCTGCTGGGCTGCCTCACCGCCGCCGACAACCCGGAGATGGGCTACAGCGGCCTGGCCAACACCTTCAGTGCCTTTCGCGCCGGCGTGGTGCTCGGCACCCTGGCCAAGATCCTCGGCCGCCATGCCGCGCCGCTGGCGAGCGAGCTGGTGTCCGAGTTGCTCGCCGTCGACATGCCCGACGCCGACTTCGGCACCGTGATGCGCCGCGTGCGCCGGCGCATGCTGGGCCGCGGCTACCTGATGGCGTTGAGCCTGGTCAGCCTGGGCGACGCCGAATGGCACCTGCCGCAATCCCGCCCGGGCCAGGCGCGCCCGCCCGCCGACAGCGCCGCGCCGGCCTGACACCACGAGGAGTGCCGCCATGTTCCGCATCGAGATGCTGCCCGCCGCGCACGGCGACTGCCTGTGGATCGAGTACGGCAGCGGCAGTGCCATCCACCGCCTGCTCATCGATGGCGGCCCCGCCCACACCTATCCGGCGCTGCGCGAGCGCATCCTGCACCTGCCGGCGGCCGAGCGCCGCTTCGACCTGCTGGTGATCACCCATGTCGATGCCGACCACATCGAGGGCGTGATCCGCCTGCTGCTCGACGCCGAGGCCCTGCAGTGCCGCTTCGACCGCATCTGGTTCAACGGCCGCGACCAGCTCAATGCCGTGCCCGACCCCGCCGGCCAGCCGCTCGGCGCCCTGCAGGGCGAGATGCTGGGCGTGCTGATCGGGGACTACGAGGCCCGCACCGGCGAGTCGGTGTGGAACCGCGACTTCCCACGCGGCCCGGTGGCGGTCGACCGCAGCCAGCCCGCCCTGCCGGTGGTGGAGCTGCCGGGCGATTGCCGGCTCACCCTGCTGTCGCCCGATCATGCCGCCCTGCTCACGCTCAAGGACCGCTGGGTGCAGGAGCTGCGCAAGGCCCGCATCAGCTCGGGCGACACGGCCGCGCTGCGCCAGCGCCTGGCGGCCAGTCGCAGCCTGCGCCCGCTCGGCGACGTGCTGGGGGCGGAGGAGGACGAGGAGGAGACGGCGGCCATGGCCGACCGCTTCGAGCTGCCAGCCGACGACGACAGCGACCTGGGCGCGCAGCTGGAGGACGCGCTCGGCAGCGGCAGCGGGGAGCCAGGCGCGGACGCGCCCTTCGGCTGCGACCGCAGCCCGGCCAATGGCAGCAGCATCGCCTTCGTGCTCGAGTACCCGGCGGCCAAGCCGCAGGCGCGCGTGCTGCTTGCAGGTGACGCCTGGCCGGCCGTGCTCGAGGCCTCGCTCGCGCAATGGCTCGATGCGCCCGACCAGGTCCTGACGCTGAACGCGTTCAAGCTGCCGCATCACGGCAGTGTCGCCAACCTGAGCGAGGCCCTGCTCGCGCGCCTGCGCTGCAGCCATTACCTGTTGTCGACCAGTGGCGCGCTGTTCCGCCACCCGCATGCACGCGCCATCGACCTGCTGCTGCAGCAACACAAGGGCCCGGGGCGGCCGCAGCTGCACTTCAACTACCTGACGCGCTGCACCGAGCCCTGGAGCCGCAGCGCCGACCAGTCGGCGCGCGGCTATCGCGCCCATCATCCGAAGGGCGTATCGCTCGAAATTTGAAACGCCGCGCCGCCTGCCTTGTCACATCGGGCACCTGGCGCGGGCGCCGCCGAGGCCAGCGCGCCCGACGCCATCACGACAGCCCATCACGACAACGACAGGACAGCGACACGCATGAGCGGTTATCTCGACCACGGTCAGTGGAAGCAAGGCTGGTACGACACCGATGACACCCAGGGCGAATTCGTCCGCACGGTGACCGAGTTTCGCCACCATATCGGCCCCGACTCGCCCTTCCCGGCCGAGCCCGGCCGCTACCATCTGTACGTTTCGCTGGCCTGCCCGTGGGCCCATCGCACGCTCATCGTGCGCAGCCTCAAGGGGCTGGAAGACGTGATCCCGGTCTCGGTGGTCGAGCCGGTGATGTCCGAGCAGGGCTGGGCCTTCAGCGCCGCCCTGCCCGACCATGCCAACGGCTTCGAGCACGCGCATCAGCTCTACACCGCGGCGAAGGCCGACTTCAGCGGCCGCGTCACCGTCCCGGTCCTGTGGGACACGAAGACGCGCACGATCGTCAACAATGAGTCGGCCGAGATCATCCGCCTCTTCAACCGCGCTTTCGACGAGTGGGGCGATGCCCGCATCGACCTCTACCCCGAAGCCCTGCGCGCCGAGATCGACGACATCAACGCCTTCATCTACGACAACATCAACAACGGCGTCTATCGCTGCGGCTTCGCCACCCGCCAGGCCGCCTATGAGCAGGCCTTCGAGCGCCTGTTCGCCGCCCTCGACCGCATCGAGGCCCGCCTGGCCACCCGCGACTGGCTGGTCGGCGACCAGCACACCGAGGCCGATTGGCGCCTGTTCACCACCCTGATCCGCTTCGACCCCGTCTATGTCGGCCACTTCAAGTGCAACCGCCAGCGCATCGCCGACTTCCCGCAGCTGTCGCGCTACCTGCGCCGGCTCTATCATGTGCCCGGCATCGCGCGCACGGTGGACTTCGACCACATCAAGCGCCATTACTACATCAGTCACCCGCACATCAATCCGACACGCATCGTCCCTGCAGGACCCAGGCTCGAGTTTTGAACGGCACCGCGCCAGCCCCCCCGCCTCACTCTCCCCCCTGATCCTTGCCGCCTCGACCGCCCGACCGAGCCATGACCGGCCCCCTGTCCAAGACGCCCCTGCTGCCGCTGCTGCTGCTCTACGGCCTGATGCTGCCCGTCACCGCGATGGTGCCGGTGCTGCCGGACTTCACCGCCCAGCGCTTTCCCGGCCTGGGCCAGTTCGCCAGCCATCTGTTCATGTCGATCAACATGATCGGGGCGCTGGTCGGCGCGCCGATCGCAGGGCTGCTGTCCGACCGCCTCGGCCGACGCAAGGCGCTCGCGGTGACGGCGCTGGCGGTCAATGGCCTGACCCTGCTCGGCATTGCCTGGGCCTACCAGCGCGCGGACAGCTACGCGCTGCTGCTCGGCCTGCGCCTGTTCGAGGGCTTTGCCCACATGTCGGCGCTGTCGCTGCTGATGGCGCTCGGCGCCGACCAGCCGGGCAAGGCCGGCCTGGGCGCGCGCATGGGCGCGGTAGGGGCCGCGATCAGCCTGGGCGTGGCGACCGGCGCACCCCTGGGCGGCTTCGTCGGCGGCGTCGACCCGCTGTGGGTGCCGCTTGGCGGCGGGCTGCTGTCGCTCGCGCTGGCGCTGGCCGGCGCGCTCGGTCTGGCCGACTCGACGCACGGCCGCCCGCGCATGGCGGTGGGCGAGATCGTGCACACCCTGCGCAGCCGCCGCCCCTTGCTGGTACCGCTGGCGTTTTCCTTCGCCGACCGCCTGACGGTGGGTTTCATCGTATCCACGCTATCGCTCTACCTCGGCCTGGTGATCGGCTTCGATGCGCGCCAGATCGGCCTGGCAATGGCGGCCTTCCTGATCCCGTTCTCGGTCCTCACCTATCCGGCCGGCCACCTGTCGCGGCACTGGGATCCGCTCGCGATGATGGTTAGCGGCAGCGTGCTGTACGGCGTGTTCCTCGCCGTGCTCGGCTTCCTGCCCGGCACCCTGATCCTGCCGGCGATGGCGGTGGGCGGGCTGATCGCGGCGCTGATGTACGCGCCCTCGCTGGTGCTGGCCGCGCACTACGGCGGCAGCGACTGCCGCGCGAGCGCGCTCGCCGCCTTCAACATGGCGGGCTCGCTCGGCTTCGCTACCGGCCCGCTGCTCAGCAGCGGCCTGCTGGCCGTGTTCTCGCTCTGGCTCGCCGCGCCCTATCCGGCGGTGTTCGTCGCCATTGGCATGATCGAGGTCGTGCTCGCCCTCGTCGTGCTGGCCATGGTGCGCCGCGGCCGCCTGGCCGAAGTCGGCGCGCGCGCCTGAACCCAGCCCCGGAGTCCCCCCACAAGCATGAAACTGTCTCGCCTCTACCAGCCGCAGGACCGCCGCTTCTGGCTGATGCTGGTGCTCAACCTGTTGTCCGCCGTGCTCGCCTGGGTGCTGCGCACTTACCCGCTGGTGCCGCTGGCAATGGGCTTGGTGGCGCTGTTCGCGCTCGGCAATGCGGTGCTCGGCATCCGCCTCGCACTCGATCTGATGCGCGACACGCCGCCGGGCGGGGGCGGAGCCGGCGCCTCAGACGTCCGGCGTTAGGTAGGTGCGCTCGGGCTTGTGCGTTCGGCTGCGGAGCAGCACCGGCACGGTGTCGCCCCGCGCCGGAGCAGGAACAGCGGCAGGGGCAAGCTCCTCGCGTTCGACCTCGACCGCGGCGCCGCGCACGCCCCAGTTCACCACCTCGATGCGGCCGTCGTAGTGCTCGACGATGGCGCTGCAGGTGTCGACCCAGTCACCGCAGTTGAGGTAGCGCACCTTGCCGATGCGACGGTCAGCCGGCCAGTGGATGTGGCCGCAGACCACGCCATCGACACCGCGCTGCTGGGCGGCGTGGGCGACCGCGTCCTCGAAGTCGAAGATGAAGCTGACCGCCTTCTTCACCTTCTGCTTGGCATAGCCGGCCAGTGACCAGTAGCCGGGAATGCGCAGCAGCCGGCGCGCGCGCGACAACAGCAGATTGATGCGCACCAGGGTGTTGTAGCCGACGTCGCCGAGCACCGCGACCCAGCGGTGGTGGCGGGTGACCTGGTCGTACTCGTCACCATGCACCAGCCAGTAGCGGCGGCCATCGAGGGTCTCGTGAATCCATTCGGACTCGACGCGGATGTCGCCAAAGGCGACGCCTGCGTATTCGCGCAGGGCCTCGTCGTGATTGCCGGGGATGAAGAACACCTGGCAGCCGTGGCGGGCACGCCGCAACACCTTCTGCACCACGGTGTTGTGCGAGGCCGCCCACTGCACGCTGCGGTTCATCGCCCAGAAGTCGATGATGTCGCCGAGCAGGTAGAGATACTCGGACTCGTAGGTCTTGAGAAAGGCGAGCAGGCTGTCGGCCTGGCAGGCTCGCGTGCCGAGGTGGACGTCGGAAATGAAGATCGCACGTACGCGCTGCATCAGCTGCTCGCCTCCTGCGCGCCGATGGTGGCGGCCTTCTCCGGGACGCCGCTGCCTTGGCGCCAGACACGGACGAGGGCAGCGGCAAAGGCGTCGTTCACCTGTTCCCAGTCGATGCCGCGCGCCGTCTCGCGGGCGTGGCGGCCCAGGCTGGTGCGCAACGCATCGGCGGCGGCCAGCTGGACTGCGCGCTCGATGAAGCCTTCCTCGTCGCCACAGCGCACCACCGCGCCGTTGCCGAGATCCTGGATCACCTCGGCCGCGGCGGCGTAGTCGTAGGCGAGCGGGCACACCCCGCTCGCCATCGCCTCGAGGGTGACGTTGCCGAAGGTCTCGGTCAGGCTGGGGAAGAGGAACAGGTCGGCCGAGGCGTAGTGGGCCGCGAGCTCCTCGCCATGGCGCATGCCGGCGAGCACGACGTCGGGGTGCTCGCGCGCGATGCTGTCGCGCAGCGGGCCGTCACCGACCAGGATCATCCTGGCGTCGGGGCGCTGCTGGCGGATCGCGGCGAAGGCGCGCAGCGCCAGGCCGAGGTTCTTTTCCGGGGCGACGCGGCCGACGCAGATCACCGCCAGCCCGTCCACCGCAACGCCCCACTCGCGGCGCAGCGCCTCGCTGCGCCGGGCCGGCGAGTACAGCGTGGTGTCGACCCCGCGAGAGATCACCTCGATGCGTTCGTAGCCCTGGGTGGCGAGATCACGTGCAAGCGCCGAGGTCGGCACGTAGGTGGCGGCGGTGCGGTTGTGGAAGCGGCGCAGGTAGGCCGCCACCGGCTGGCGCAGCCAGCCGACACCGTAGTGCGCGCTGTAGTGGTCGAAATTGGTGTGGAAATCCGAGGTCACCGGCACGCGCAGCTTGTTGGCCGCGGTCACCGCCGTCCACCCCAGGGGCCCTTCGGTGGCGACATGGACCAGGTCCGGGCGCTGGCGCGACCACTCGCGCAGCAGCCGGGTGCGTGCCGGCAGACCGAGCTTGAGGCCGTCGTAGCGCGGCAGGCGCAGGCCACGCGACAGCAGCTCCTGCAGGCCATGGGTGCTGAGCGCGATGTCGGCGGGGGTCTGGCGCGGGCGCACGAGCTGGACGCTGTGGCCGCGGCCGATGAGGCCGTCGACCATGCGTCTGAGCGTCATCGCCACGCCGTTGACCTCCGGCGGCCAGGTCTCGGTCACCAGTGCGACGCGCAGACGCGGCGACTGGCAGAGCTCTTCGGTCGTGAAATCGAGCGTTCTCATGGCGCCGCAGCATAGGCGGCGCACAAGTCAGCCACGTTAAGCCGGCGTTGCCGGCAGATGACGGTCGCTCAGGGCCGCAGCGGCGCATCCAGCGCGGCGACGATGGCGGGGTCGTAGTTGTAGATGTCGTTGCGCAACTGCAGCGCGCCGGCCTCATCCAGGCTGGCGGTGCTGTAATGCAGCAGCACCGTGACCTCGCGGCCGACATTCACGGTGCGCGTGCGGCCGCTGTCGAGCGCGCTGTCGAGGGCCTCGGCGCTCCAGCGCAGCGGATCGTCGAGCAGCAGCAAGGCGAGCTCGGCGGGTTTCTCCACGCGCACGCAGCCCGAGCTGAGCGCCCGCTCGGCGCGACGGAACAGGGACGGTGCGTTGGTGTCGTGCAGGTAGATCGAGTAGCGGTTCGACAGCGAGAACTTGATGCGACCGAGCGAGCCGTCCGGGCCCGAGGCCTGCACGATCATGTACGGAAAGCCGCTGCCGCGTGCGCCGGCCCAGTCGATGTGCTCGGGATCAACCGTCTGCCCGCTGCGGTCGACCACCCGCAGGCGATGACTGGCGAGGTAGCCGGGGTTGCGCACCATGCCCGGAATCACGTCCTCGCGCAGGATGGTGGGCGGCACCACCCACTTGGGGTTGAACACCAGGTTGACCACGCTGTCGCGCAGCGAAGGCGTCTTGCGGGTCGGCCGCCCGACGATGATGCGCGAGGCCCACACCGTCTCGCCGCCAAGGCGCAGATCGGCGTGATAGCCGGTGATGTCGACCAGCAGGCGGTCCTGCTGCAGGTCCTGCGCGACCCAGCGCAGGCGCTCGAGGTTGGCACGGATCTGGTCGGCGCGCTGCGCCGGCGAGGCGTTGAGCGCAGCCAGCGTCTGGCGCCCGATCACGCCATCGACCTCCATCCCATGGCGCTCCTGGAAGCGACGTACGGCGGCCACCAGCGTCTCGTCGTAGCGGTTCGGGTCCGCGGCAGCGAGCCCGGCCTCGCCATCGGCCTGCAGTCGCGCGCGCAGCGCGGCCACGCGCCCGCTGCGCTCGCCCGGGCGCAGCGTCGGCCCGCCCGGCACCTTCGGCCAGTCGCCCAGCGCCGCCAGCGCGCGGTACTGCGCCAGGCCACGCTGCAGCGCCCGATACAGCGGCAGATCGGGCGCGTGAGCGTCGATCGCCGCACGCAGCTCCGCCGCCTGCACCACGCCGGCCAGCTCGACGGCCCGCTCATAGGGGTTGGGGGCGGGGGTGAAGTTCCACTCGCGGTACAGGCTGCGCGGGTCGAGCTTGCCGTAGCGGATCTGGCGCAGCAGCTCGGCGAGCGTGTCGCTCAGCAGCAGCTCGCGTTCGGCGCGGTGGGCGGGCGACAGCGTTGCCGGGTCGGCGGCGGCGGCGGCACGCAGCGCAGCGGGGCGAAAATCGGCTGGATCGAGTCCGTGCTCGCCCACCGCCTCCACCGCCGCCAGCAGCGCCTGCGCGCGCGGGGCGTGCTCCCAGGCCGGGCGGTAGGCGCGTGAGAGGTAGAACAGCGCCACCGTCTCGTCCATGGTCGCCGGGCGCAGGCGCAACTGCTGCTCCAGCACGACGGCCACACCGCCGTCCTGCTGCGCCAGGGTCGGGGCATTGGCGAGCTGCACGGCCGCCTCCTCGCCCACTGCCGGCTGCGGCGCGATCAGCAGCAGCCCGCAACAGCTCACGGTCGTTACAAAACTTTTGCCCAAACGCAGCCCGACATCGTTTAGGATGCCGCGTTCAAGTGCTTGTTCGGACTCATTATTATTCATGTCAAAGATTTCCCGCGATCACGCCGCGCCGCGCCGGCGCCTGTTCCTGAAAGGCCTCGCCACCCTGCCGCTCGGCCTTTCCTTCCACGCTTCGCACGCTGCACAGCACGACCGCCATCTCGGCTTCCGCCACACCCACACCAACGAGCGCCTTCAGCTCGTCTATCGCAACGGAAACGGTTACATCCAGCCTGCCTTGCAGCGCATGAACTGGTTCTTTCGCGACTTCCGTACGGGTGAGTCTACACGCATGGACCCCCGGCTCTATGACCTGCTCCACGCCCTCAGCATAGCCTGCGGCGGCGACACCTTCGAGATTATCTCGGGCTATCGCTCACCGGCGACCAACAATGCCCTGCGCAAGACCGGCGGGGGCGGCGTCGCCAAGCGCAGCCTGCACATGGACGGCAAGGCCATCGACATCCGCCTGGTCGGGGTAGACACCCGGCGCCTCCGTGATGCCGCACTCGCCCTCGGCGCCGGTGGCGTGGGCTACTACCCGAACTCGGACTTCGTGCATATCGACACCGGGCCGGTGCGTAGCTGGGGACCGCGCGCGGCCTGAAGCCGGACCGCCCGCCTCAGCCCCACAGCATCAGCCCCCACACCACCGCCGCGTTGATCAGCGCAATCAGCACGGCGGCACTGCCGATGTCCTTGGCGCGCTTGGCGAGCTGGTGACGCTCCAGCGACACGCGGTCGACAGTCGCTTCGATCGCAGAGTTCACCAGCTCGACGATCAGCACCAGCAGCACGCTGCCGATCATCAGCGCGCGGGCGACGGCCGAGTCCGTCAGCCACAGCGCGAGCGGCACGGCCAGCACCGCAAGCCACAGCTCCTGGCGAAACGCATCCTCGTGCCGGTAGGCGGCCTTGAGGCCGTCCACGGAGTAATGGAAGGCATTCCAGACACGCCGCAGGCCGGTCTTGCCTTTGAACGGGCTCTCCATGTCGCGCTTTTCATCCTTGCAGATCCAGGGGCGGCGATGATGACATGAAACCAGTTACGGTCCGTGCATGAGCGCGCTGCGGCGTGTTGCAGGGTTTGTCGTCAGCGCGCCCGCGACGGAGCTCTGCGGGACGCTGGACGCCACGCGCGTTCTGCTTTAGCGTTGCGCACCCGCGTGGCCACCGCGTGCCCGCCTCTTCATTACACGGCAGCAGAGTCCCATTCATGACGAGCAGGATCGGGCGATTCGAAATCAGACGCGAGCTCGGGCGCGGCGCGCAGAGCATCGTCTACCTCGCCTGGGATCCACAGCTCGAGCGCGAAGTCGCGGTGAAGACCCTGCACTTCGCGCCCGCCGAGCGGCGCCAGAATGCCGCGCTGCTGAGCGAGGCGCGTTCGGTGAGCCGGCTGCGCCACGCCGGCATCGTGCCGGTGTTCGAAGCCGGCGAGGAAGACGGCGACCTCTACCTCGTGTTCGAGTACGTCCCGAGCGAGAGCTTGGCCGCCCAGATGCGACGCCGCGGCGCGATTCCCGCGGCCGAAGCGGTGCCGATGATGATCGACATCCTCACCGCGCTCGCCCAGGCCCACGCCCAGGGCGTCATCCACCGCGACCTCAAGCCCAGCAACGTGCTGCTGGACGCCGGCGGCAAGCCACGCGTGATGGATTTCGGCATCGCCAGCCGGATGGACGACCCCAAGGCGCGCGAAGGCCTGTCCGGCACGCCCGGCTTCATGGCCCCCGAATACATCGAGCGGCGCGAGGTCAGCGCGCGCAACGACGTCTATGCCGCCGGCGTGATGCTGGTGGAGATGCTGAGCGGTCGGCGCGTCCATCGCGAGACCGAGCCACGCAAGCTCATCGAAGTGGCGCGCACGACGCCAGTCACCTTGCCCGCCGAGGGCGCGCCGATCGACGAGCCGCTGGCTGCGATCGCGCTGCGGGCCGCGGCCTTCGATCCGGAGGCACGCTTTGCCGACGCCGACGAGTTCCGCCGCGCGCTCGAGGCCTGGCTGCAACCCGAGGACACGGAGCTCGCCGAGGCCCCGGACGGCAGGCAGGCGGCCCTCGACTTCCTGATCCGACGCATGAAGCACCGCGGCGACTTTCCCGCGCTGTCGGAATCGGTGGTGGCGATCAACCGCATCGCGTCCAGCGAATCGGAAACGATCGGCACCTTGTCGGCGCTGATCCTGCGCGACTTCTCGCTCACCAACAAGCTGCTGCGGCTGGTGAACTCGGCCCACTACCGCCCCGCCGGAGGCGGCCAGATCAGCACGGTCTCGCGCGCGATCGTGGTGCTGGGCTTCGACGCGGTGCGCAACATCGCCATCACCGTGCTGCTGTTCGAGCACCTGCAGAACAAGGCCAATGCAGCCCTGCTGAAGGAAGAGTTCCTGCGCGCCTGCCTGGCCGGCCTGTTCGCGCGCGCACTGGCCACCCGCCTGCGCCTGCGCGACGGCGAGCAGGTCTATATCTGCGCCGTGTTCCACAACCTCGGCCGCCTGCTTAGCCAATTCTACTTTCCGGAAGAGAGCGAGGACATCCGTCGCCTGATGCAGCAGCAAGGCTGCAAGGAAGAGGTCGCGGCGCAGCGCGTGCTCGGCACCGGCTTCGAGGAGCTCGGCGTCGCCCTGGCGCGCAACTGGGGCTTCCCCGACCTGATCCAGGCCAGCATGCGCCGCATCGAGGACGGACCGGCACGCCGCCCGGTGAATGCCGAAGAGCGCCTACGCGCCCTGGCGGCCTGCGCCAACGAATACTGCGATGCCGTCGCCCTGCTGAGCCCGGCCGAGCGCGACCGCGCCATGCAGCGCATCATGAGCCGCTTTGCCGATGCGGTGCCGGTGGACGCGCGCGATGCGCGCGAGCTGATGCAGGCCTCGATCGACGAGATCAAGGACTTCGCCCAGATCATCAAGGTCAGCCTGCCGAACACCCGCATCGGCCGTCACCTGCGCCACTTCGTCGATGGCACGCCCGTCGCACCGGGCGCCCTCACCGACACCGGCCTACCGACCGAGGCGCTGCTCGAGCAGATCGAGCCGGTGCAGGCGACCGAGGAAGGCCAGAAGGCGGCCGATGCCCAGGTCGTGCTCAGCCAGGGCATCCAGGACATCAGCAACAGCCTGGTGGAAGACTTCAAGCTCAACGACGTGCTGCGCATCATCCTCGAGACCATGTATCGGGCGATGGGCTTCAAGCGCGTGCTGCTATGCATCCGCGACGCGCGCACGAACGCGATGACCGGCCGCTTCGGTCTCGGCCCAGGCGTGGCCGAACTGGCCAAGCAGGTCCATTTCAGCCTCTCGGCCCACCCCGACAATGTCTTCAACGTAGCCACGGCGAAGGGCGTGGACATCCTGATCACCGACATCGACGACCCCAAGATCGCCACCCGCGTGCCCGACTGGTATCGCAAGTCGGTGCCCTCGCGCACCTTCGTGCTGCTGCCGCTCACGATCAAGGGTCGCCCGGTGGCGATGATCTACGCCGACAAGGACCGCGCCGGCGAGATCGAGATCAGCGAGCAGGAACTCGCCCTGCTGCGCACGCTGCGCAACCAGGCGGTGCTGGCAATCAAGCAGGCGGGCTGAGAGGCGCCCGCGAAGCGCCCCGCTCGCCCGCCCGGCGCCGTATGTGTTTGTTGCCGATCTCGCGCCGCCTACTGCGCCGGGTCGAGGCGCAGCACACGGCCCTCGGTCTCGTCGAGCAGCCACACGTGACCGTCGGGCCCCTGGCGCACGTCGCGGATGCGGCGGCCGAGTTCGGTCAGCATGCGCTCCTCATGGCGGACCGCGTTGCCATCGAGCACGAGGCGGGCCACCAGCTGGTACTTGAGCGCACCGACCAGCACGTTCCCCTTCCACTGCGGAAAGACGTCGCCGGTGTAGAAAGCCATGCCGGCCGGCGCGATGGACGGGGTCCATTGCAGCACCGGCGGCTCCACATCGGCACGGCTGCTGCCTTCGCCGATCTTGCGTCCGGTCACATACTCGCGGCCATAGGTGACCTCCGGCCAGCCGTAGTTGAGCCCTGCACGGGTGCGGTTGAGTTCGTCGCCGCCCTGCGGGCCGTGCTCGTGGGTCCACAGCTCGCCGGTTTCGGGATGCAGGGCTGCGCCCTGGATATTGCGGTGACCGTAGGACCAGATCTCGGGCAGCACGCCGGTGCGGCCGATGAAGGGGTTGTCCGGGGGCACGCTGCCGTCGAGGGCAATGCGCACGACCTTGCCGATGTGGCTGTCGAGCGCCGGCGCCCGGTCGCGCGCACCGCCACGGTCGCCCAGGGTCACGAACAGCGTGCCGTCGGGGGCGAACACCAGGCGCGAGCCCCAGTGCTGGTTGCCCGACGGGTCCTCGTTCTGGGCAAAGATGCGGCGCACGTCCTGCAGTTCCATGCGCTCGAGGTCGAGGCGCGCGCGCGCTACCGCAGTGCGCCCGCCGCGGCTGGTGGGCTCGGCATAGGAGAACACGATCACACCATCCTCGGCATAGCTCGGGCTCAGCACCACATCGAGCAGGCCGCCCTGGCCGCGCGCATGCACCGCCGGCACGCCGGCGATCGGCTCGGACAGGCTGCCGTCGGTGCCGACCACGCGCAGGCGCCCCGGTCGTTCGGTGACGAGCAGCCGACCGTCGGGCAGGAAGGCGATCGACCACGGCGTGTCGAGACCGGTGGCAAACTCCGTCACCTTGACGTTGCCGGTCTCGGTGCGCACGACCACGTCGCGGGCAAACACCGTGCCGGCGACAAGAAAGGACGACGCCAGCGCGGCGGCTAGCAACAGGGGACGGGCAGTGCTGGACAACTTCTGCATCCTCGAGCTCCTTCGTTTTGCGGGCTTTGAGTACGTCGCGGGGAACGCCACGCGTGGCGTCTTGCCCCATGACATGACAACTTCAACGCGTTTCTAGGACTTCGCATGCCCGCTTCCGTTCGCACGACGCTTCGCTTCCTGTTCGTGTTCCTGTTGCTCGCGGTGTTCTGGCTGGCCCTGCTCCCCGCCCCCGAGGTGGTCAAGCTGGTGTCGTGGCAGGACAAGATCGAGCATGCGGTGCTGTTCGCCCTGCTCGCCCTGCTCGCGCTGGCGGCCTGGCCCGAGCGCCCGCTGCCGATCGCGCTCGGGCTGCTGCTGTATGGGGCGGCGATGGAGCTCGCGCAGTCGATGACCGCGCACCGCTTCGGCGACCCCTGGGACTGGCTGGCGGACGCCGTGGGCCTGCTCGTGCTGGTGCCCTTCGCCTTGCGCCGCAGGTGAAACGGCCGGCGGCCCTCCCCGCCGGCTGGCGCCCCGATCGGCGCCCCGGACCACGCGCGGCGTGGGAGCCCGATCGGTGGTCTCAGCGCTCGGCGCGCCAGCCCGCGAGCGCATGGCCGACCAGGGCCGTGATGACGACGGCGCCGCCGACGAGCACCGTGGGTCCGGGCACCTCGCCGAGCACCAGCCACACCCATACCGGTCCGAGCACGACCTCGAGCAGCAGCAGCAAGCCGACCTCGGCGGCGCCGATCCGGCGTGGTCCGAGCTGCACGAGCATGAACCCGAGCGGCAGCAGCACGCCCGCCATCACCGCCAGCACCATGAGCTCGGCCTCCTGCAGCACAGGCGCCCCGCCGACCACGAACGCGAATGCGGCGGCGAGCAAGGCGCCCGGCATGAGCGCCGGGCTCATGTCGATGGTGGGACGGCTTCTCGCCAGAGTGAAGTTGAGTGCCAGCAGCGCGGCACCGGCAAGCGCAAAGAGGTTGCCGGTCAGGTTGGCCCCGGGCGAATCGTCGCTGACGATCAGCGCGATGCCGAGCGCGCTCACGCCGATCGCGACCACGCTGCGCAGCGGCACGCGCTCGCCCAGCCAGGCCCAGCTCGCCAGCCCCGCCACCAGGGGCGACACGCTGTATATCATCAGGGTGCTCGCCGCCCCGGCGAGGCTGATCGCCTGCAGGAAGCAGATCGTGCTGATGCAGTAGCACAGCGCACAGCCGACCCCGGCCCAGCCGCATCGCAGCAGCGCCCGTGGCAGTGCTGCCCGATACCGCAGCCACAGCACGAAGGCCATGCCTGCGGCCATCAGCAGGCCACGCCAGGTCAGCACGTGCAGCGGGTCGGCGGAGATCCAGCGCAGTACGAGTGCATCCGGGGAGAGCAGCAGCACCCCGAAGGCGACCATCACCAAGGCACGCTGTCGGTCATTCATCTGGACTCCCTGCACACAAAAGCCGCCTCGCGGCCGCGCGCTCGCATGGCCTTGCAGCGGCGCCCGGGGATGTGCCCTGCATTCGACGGGCACGGCGGAATGTTGACGACGGGCGGATGAAGCGAAATGGGCGCCGACCTGCGGCGCCCATTCGACTTGCGTCCTCGCGTTGAGCAATTACTTGGCTTCGACCGCCTTCTCCGCCTCGGCGATGTCGGCCCTCAACTGCTCGAGAATCTGGCCGCTGCGACCGCCCACCATGCCGACCAGCTTTTCCGCCAGGGGCTCGGCGCGCTGACGGAAGGCATCGCGCTCCTCCGGCGTCAGCTTGATCACGCTGAGCTTGGGGTTGTCCTTGAGCATCTTGTCGACCGAGGCGGCATTCTTCTCGCGCTGCTTGTCCAGGATGAAGGTCTGCAGTTCGTTGCGCACCTCGCCGAGCATGGTCTTGTGCTCGTCCGACAGGCCGTCCCAGAAGTCGGCGTTGGCCACCACGGTGGTCGTGTATTCGACGTCGCCGACGTGCACCAGGTGGCTGGTGACTTCGTGGAACTTCGCGCTCTCGATGAAGAAGGCCGGGTTGACCTGGGCCTGGATCACGTTCATCTGCAGCCCGCCATACACCTCGCCCCAGGGCAGCGCGACCGGGTTGGCGCCGTACAGCTTGAACTGCTCGATCAGGATCGGCGAGGTCATCACCCGGAACTTGACGTCACTCAGGTCCTCAGGGGTGCGCACCGGCTTCTTGGTGGTCCAGATCATCTCGCCTTCCGGATACACGGTGAACAGCTTCAGCCCCTTGGCGGCGAAGTCCTTGGCCAGATCCTCGTACAAGGCCTTGCTGTTCGACAGCACATCACCCTTTGCCTTGTCCGACTCTGGCAGCAGGAAGGGCAGGCTCAGCACCTGAACCTCGGGCACGAAAGTTCCGAGGTGACCGGGAGAGGCATTCGAGAACTGGATCGCACCGACGGCAGTGAGCTCGGTCAGGTCGTTTTCATTGCCGAGCTGGCCATAGGTGTAGATCGTGACCGTCACCTTTCCCTGGGTGCGTTCCTCGACCAGGCGCTTGAACTCCTCGGCGTACAGGGTCTGCACGTCGCCCGGTGCTTCCTCGACGGCAAACTTCCAGTCGGCTGCGGCGGCGGCAAGGGTGGCGAAGCCGAGCGTGACGCCGACGGCGAGGCGCCGGATGCTGATGCCAATGTTCATGTCTGTCTCCTCTTCTGCTGATAATGGTCTGGCCGTTCAAGCCAATGCCTGTACGACTTGGGAGCAGGCTACAGGTTTCGGGGGCACCCCCGGATTGCACTAGTACAGTTTGCGCTGCTTCGACGTCCCACGGCCGCGCCCTCGCCCGCCATCGTGGCCGCGGCGGCGCCACGAGCAGCCAGGGCTGGAGGGCATGCCGGCTGGCGCCTTCGCAAGCGCATGGTAGCGATGCGGCCGCATGGATCGGTCCTATATTGTTCTAGTGCATTCGCACCCTCCCTACCCCTGACTACACTGCAGGCAGGCATAAGGACCACAAGAGCGCCGGCAATCGCCAGGCGCCATTCAGGGCCGGAGGAGCACAATCATGAACCAGGAATCACCCCGGACGGGGGTCGTCTCCCGTGTCGCACGACACATCGACCACGGTCTGGCCGTACTCGAAAGGCAGCTTCTGGCCTGGGCAATCATCTTGATGGCGGTCAATACGATCGGCAACATCTTCATGCGCCTGGTCTACAGCAGCAGCCTGTTCTTCACCGAGGAGCTCAACCAGTTCCTCATCGTTCTGGTGACCTTCGTCGGCGCCAGCGCGGCCGCCCGTCAGGGCCGCCACATCCGCATGTCGGCCCTGACCGACCAGATTCCGCCGACCTACCGACGCTTCATGTTCGCCTTCATCCAGGTGGTCACCGCGGCGGTGCTCGTCCTGCTCGCCTGGTACGCCTACGAATACATCGCACGCATTCAGGCCCTCGGCCGGGTCACGCCGGCCCTGCAGTTGCCGGTGTGGATGACCCTGCTGTGGCTGCCCTTCGGCCTCGGCCTGACCGCGCTGCAGTTCCTGCTCGCCGCGGTGGCCAACCTTAGGCGCGACGAGGTCTATATCTCGGCCACCGTGCGCGAGCACGACGAACTCGACCTGCCCAGCATCTGAGGAGACTCCCAATGGCAACGACAATGCTCCTGATCATGATCGTCCTCATGCTGCTCGGCTTCCCGATGATGGTGCCGATGCTGGTGGCGACGCTCGCCGGCTTCCTGCTCTACCTGCCCAACCTGCGCACCGACATCATCATCCAGCAGATGATCAGCGGCATCAGCCCGGTGGCGCTGATCACCGTGCCGATGTTCATTCTCGCCGCCGACATCGTCACCCGCGGGCGCACGGCAAATCGCCTGCTCGACCTCGCGATGACCTTCTTCGGCCACATCCGCGGCGGTCTGGCGGTCACCGCCGCCCTGTCGTGCACGATGTTCGGCGCCATCTCCGGCTCCACCCAGGCCACGGTGGTGGCGATCGGCGGCCCGCTGCGCCCGCGCATGCTGAAGGCGGGCTACGAGGACAAGTTCACCACCGCGCTCATCATCAACGCCTCGGACATTGCCTTCCTGATCCCGCCCAGCATCGGCATGATCGTGTTCGGCATCGTCGGCAAGGTGTCGATCGCCGAGCTCTTCCTCGCCGGCATCGGCCCCGGCCTGCTCATCCTGGTGTTGTTCAGCGCCTACTCGGTCTGGTACGCGTGGCGCAAGGACCTGCCGCTGATGCAGCGCGCGACCTGGAAGGAGCGCCTGGCGGCGATGCGCAAGGCCTCGCTGGCGACGATGTTCCCGGTGCTGATCGTCGGCGGACTGTTTACCGGCATGTTCAGTCCGACCGAGGTCGCGGCGATGGCGGTGCTCTACGCCTTCATCCTCGAGGTCTTCATCCATCGCGCGGTCAGCCTGCGCGACCTGCCCGCCATCGCCTACTCGACCGGACTGATCACCGGCATCGTGTTCATCCTCGTCGGCGCCGGCGCGGCCTTCTCGTGGCTGATCTCCTTCGCCCAGATTCCACAGCAGATCATCGGCGGACTAGGGCTTGCCGACGCCGGCCCCTACACCATCATCTTCGCGATCTGCGTGGCCTTCTTCATTGGCTGCATGTTCGTCGATTCGATCGTGGTGACCCTGATCCTGACGCCGATCTTCATGCCGCTGGTGCTCGCCGCCGGCATCGACCCGGTGCTGATCGGGACCCTGGTGACGCTGCAGATGGCGATCGGCTCGGCCACGCCGCCCTTCGGCTGCGACATCTTCACCGCCTGCGCGGTGTTCCGCAAACCCTACCTGGACGTGATCGCAGGCACGCCGCCGTTCATCCTGCTGCTGCTGTTCGCCTCGCTGCTGATGGTGATCTTCCCGCAGATCGCGCTGTTCCTGCCCACCCTGGCCTTCCGCTGACTCCCCGAGTGAAAACGACTCCATGCTGATCGACACCCTTCCCCTCGACACGCTGCCGGCCACCCCGGTGGCGGCTCGCATCGGCCTGCTGGCGCTGGCCACCGACCTCAACAGCGAGGCCGACCTGCGCCGCATGCTGCCAGCCGACGTCGGCCTCTACTGCAACCGCGTCCGCCACGAGAACCCGATGAGCCTCGAGGCCCTGCAGCGCGTGGCCGAGGATCTGCCGCGCGCCGGCCGCGACCTGCTGCCCGGCCTCGCGCTGGACGTGCTCGTGTATGGCTGCACCTCGGGCACGATCGCCATGGGCGAGCAGCAGACCCTGCAGCTGCTCGGCGAGGTGCGCGCGGCACACCATGCGACCACGCCGGTCACCGCCAGCCTGGCCGCGCTGACGCAGGTCGGCGCGCACAAGGTGTCGATGCTGACGCCCTACCGCGCGGCGGTGAATCGCGAGCTCGGCAGCTACTACCGCGAGCGCGGGCTGGATGTGCTCAATGTGTCCGGCTTCGACATGGACGACGACTATGCGATGAGCGACATCGCGCCGGAGGCGCTCGTCGCGGCCGGGATCCGCGCCACCGCCGCCGACGCCGACGCGCTCTTCATCTCGTGCACCGCCTTGCGCGCAAGCGAGGCCGTCGAGCGCATCGAGCAGGCCATCGGCCGCCCGGTGATCACGAGCAACCAGGCCGTCGTCTGGCATGCACTGCACCTGATGCAGCGGGCCGCACCGACGCACGCCCCCGGCCGCCTCTTCAACGCCACCCGGGTCCGCTGAACCGATGCAAGACGAAGTCCGCCTGATCGACCTCCTCCAGGCTCGCGCCCGCCTGCGCGGCCTCATCCGTCACACCCCGCTGGTGCCCTCGCCGAGTCTGTCGCGCCAGACCGGCGCCAGCGTGCACCTGAAGCTCGACTGCCTGCAGATCACCGGCAGTTTCAAGCTGCGCGGCGCACTCAACGCACTGCTCAAGCTCGACCCGCAAGCGCGCGCACGCGGCGTGATCGGCGTGTCGACCGGCAACTATGGCCGCGCGCTCGCCCACGCCGCGCACTCGATGAGGGTGCGCGCGGTGATCTGCATGTCGCGCCTGGTGCCCGCGAACAAGGTCGAGTCGATTCGCGCCCTCGGCGCCGAGGTCCGGATCGTCGGCGACAGCCAGGACGAGGCGGAACTCGAGGTTGCGCGCCTGGTGCGCGAGCAGGGCCTGATCCAGTTGCCGCCCTTCGATCACGCCGACGTGGTCGCCGGCCAGGGCACGACCGGCCTCGAGATCCTCGACGATCTGCCCGCCGTCGATACGGTGCTGGTGCCGCTGTCGGGTGGCGGACTGCTCGCCGGCATCGCCCTGGCGATGAAGTCGGCGAATCCGGACATCCGCGTCATCGGCGTCAGCATGGAACGCGGCTGCGCCATGCACGCCAGCCTGCGCGCGGGTCACCCGGTTCAGGTCGAGGAACTGCCCACGCTCGCCGACTCCCTCGGCGGCGGCATCGGCCTCGGCAACCGCTACACCTTCCCGATGGTGCAGCGCCTGGTCGACGACACCGTGCTGGTGAGCGAGGACGAGATCTCCGCTGCCATCCGCCACGCCTACAACGAGGAGCGGGTGATCGTCGAGGGGGCCGGCGCGGTCGGCATCGCCGCCCTGCAGAGCGGCCGCGTCAAAGCCGGCGGCGTGACCGCAGTCGTGCTCAGCGGTCAGAACATCGACATGGCGACGCACCGCCGCATTGTCGACGGCCAGCCTGGTTGACGCACTTCCGGACGCCGGGATTGTCACGGCACAATGCCGGGACAAGGCCGACCACTGGAGAAGCGACATGATGGAGAACTGGCGACTAGCCCTGGAGCAAGCGCGCGCCGGCGAGTCGAAGTACAAGATCCTGGTGCAGGCCATCGTCTCCGACATCGAAGGCGGCACGCTCGTCGACGGCGCCCGCCTGCCGACCCAGCGCGAGGTCAGCCGCCGTCTGGGCATCAGCGTGCAGACCGTCACCAACGCGTACAAGGAACTCGAGCAGCACGGCCTGATCCGCTGCGAGGTCGGCCGCGGCAGCTTCGTCTCCAAGCCGATGACGGAGAAGGTCGCCACCTACATGCTCGACCGCGCCGAGCGCTCGCTGGTCGATTTCTCGATCGCGCGCATCGTGCATACCACCGAGCATGACCAGGCCTGGAAGCAGACCTGTGCCCGGCTCGCCACCCAGGACGACCAGCCGTGGATGCGCGACTGCCGCCCGATCGCCGGCTTCGAGTATCACCGCGTGGCTGCCCTCGAGTGGCTGGCCGGACTGGGCCTGCAGCCCTCGCTCGACACCGTGCTCATCACCAATGGCGCCTCGCATGCGCTGTTCATCGCGCTGGCCTCGCTCGTCAGCCCGGGCGACGTGGTCCTGTGCGAGGGCATCACCGACCACGGCGTGATCGGCTCGGCGCAGGTGCTGGGCTTCACGCTGAAGGGCCTGGACATCGACGAATGCGGCATCCAGCCGGCACACTTCGAGGACATGTGCTCGAACGAGCGCATCCGCGCGCTGGTGTGCACGCCCAACCTGAACAACCCCACCGTGGCCATGATGCCCGACTCGCGTCGCCGCGCCATCGCCCGCATCGCCGAACGCTTCGGCGTTCACGTCATCGAGGACGACGTCTATGGCCCGCTGCTCAGTCAGCGTCCGCCGCCGATCAGCAGCTATCTGCCCGAGCTGAGCTTTCACTGCACCAGCTTCACCAAGTCGGTGATGTGCGGCCTGCGTACCGGCTACCTGACCGTGCCGCGCCGCATGGCCCTGCGCGCCGACAGCATCCTGCGCGTCAACAGCTGGATGGCAACGCCGCTGCTGGCCGAGATCGCCACCCGCTGGATCGGCGACGGCACCGCACAGGCGCTGATCGAGATCCAGCGCAAGCGCATGGAGCTGCGCCAGAACATGGTCCGCGACGCCTTCGGCGAGCTTGTCATCGGCCAGCACCCGAACGCCTTGTCGGCCTGGGTAGGCATCCCTGAACACTGGATGCTCGACCCGCTGGTGAAGGAGTTGCGCGACCGCAACATCGCTGTCACCTCGCCCGACCCCTTCCTGGTGCTGGGCTCGCAGCGCCCCGCGGCAATCCGCCTGTGCCTGGGTGCGGACGCCAGCGATGTGCGGGTACAGACGGCGATCAACACCATCGCCGGCGTCTTCAAGCAGTTCCCGCAGATCCACAGTTTCTGATGCGCTTAATGCACTAGGACAAGAGAGAGACGGTTTCAGCACTCTAAACTGGGTTTCAAGGTCAATCGCCGCCGGCACACGGACAGCCGGCGCGACGATCCGACCGACCGGGTCGGCCCCTGCTGCCAAGGCGGGCGTCGCGCCTGATGCGGACGCCATGCCGCCAGACCACCCACGGACGAGTGCACCATGCCCACCATCACCCTGCTCAGCGAGACCGACCTGCGCTCGCTCGTGACCCTGGACACCGAGACGATCGATTGTGTCGAGCGCGCCTTTCGCGCCCTGGCCACCGAAGCGGTGGCGATGCCGCCGGTCCTGCGTCTGGACATTCCCGACAACAACGGCGAGGTGGATGTGAAGACGGCCTACCTGCCGTCCTTCGACAGCTTCGCGATCAAGGTCAGCCCGGGTTTCTTCGACAACCCCAAGCTCGGCCTGCCCAGTCTGAGCGGCATGATGATGCTGTTGTCGGCGCGTACCGGCCAGCTTGAGGCGCTGCTGCTCGACAACGGCTATCTGACCAGCATCCGCACCGCCGCTGCCGGCGCCGTCGCCGCGCGCTGGCTGGCGCGCAGCGATGCGCGCCGGGTGGCAATCCTGGGCGCAGGCGAGCAGGCCCGGCTGCAGCTGCAGGCGCTGGCCCTCGTGCGCCCGATCAATCACGCCACGGTGTGGGCGCCACGGCCCGAACAGGCGGTACGGCTCGCGCTCGAGATGTCCGGGCGCCTGGGCATCGAGATCGACACCACCTCCGACATCGAGCGTGCCGTTGCCGACGCGGACATCGTCGTCACCACCACGCCGAGCCGCGAGCCGCTGCTCCATGCCCGCCATCTGCGCCCTGGCATGCATGTGACCGCGATGGGCTCGGATGCAGAACACAAGAACGAGATCGCGCCGGACGCGATCGCCGCTGCCCGCTATGTGTGCGACCGCCTCGCCCAGGTGCGGGTGCTCGGCGAGCTGCACCACGCGATTGCCGCCGGCGTCGTCGCCGCGGACGCGGTGATGCCCGAGCTCGGGCAGGTCATCGCCGGCCAGGTCGAAGGCCGACGCAGCGATGACGAGGTGACGATCTGCGACCTCACCGGCACCGGCGCGCAGGACACCGCCATCGCCCAGCTCGCCTTCGGGCGCGCTGTGGGCAGCGGCCGCGGCACCCGGTTCGAGTCCTGAGCCCCATCCTGCCCGGCCACCCAAGCGAAGCCCCGATCATGACCGCGACCCCCTCCCTTCCATTTACCCGCGTCGAGTTCGACGCCCGCCTGGCCACGACCCGCGCCGCCATGGCCGCGCGCGGCATCGACGTGCTCATCGTCACCGACCCAACCAACATGTACTGGCTCACCGGCTATGACGGCTGGTCCTTCTACGTCCATCAGTGCGTCATCGTCGGGCCCGAGGGCGAACCGATCTGGTACGGCCGCGGCATGGACGGCAACGGCGCCGACCGCACGGTCTACCTGAAGCCGGAGAACATCGTCCGCTACCCCGACCACTACGTGATGTCCACCGAGCGCCATCCGATGGACTACCTGGCGACCGAGGTGATCGCCGCGCGCGGCTGGGAGGCGCGGCGCATCGGCGTCGAGATGGACAACTACTACTTCAGCGCCGCCGCCTACGCCGCGCTGCAGAAGCACCTGCCGCGCGCCCACTGGATCGACGCCAACGCGCTCGTCAACTGGCAGCGCGCGGTCAAGTCGCCGCGCGAGATCGAATACATGCGCATCGCCGCCCGCATCGTCGAGCGCATGCACCAGGACATCGTCGAGCACATCGAGCCCGGCATGCGCAAGAACGAGCTGGTCGCCCGTATCTACGCCACCGGCATCGGCGGCGTGCCCGCCGCCAACGGCCACCCCGGCCACGGCGGCGACTACCCCGCCATCGTGCCGCTGCTGCCCACCGGCGCCGACGCCGCCGCGCCCCACCTGACCTGGGACGACACCCCCTTCGCGCGCGGCGCCGGCACCTTCTTCGAGATCGCCGGCTGCTATCGCCGCTACCACTGCCCGCAGTCGCGCACGGTCTACCTCGGCACCCCGCCGCAACACTTCATCGAGGCCGAGAAGGCCGTCGTCGAAGGCATCCAGGCCGGCCTCGACGCCGCCCGCCCCGGCAACACCTGCGCCCACATCGCCAACGCCTTCTTCGGCGTGCTCAAGCGCTACGGCATCGAAAAGAGCAGCCGCTGCGGCTACCCCATCGGTGCCAGCTATCCGCCCGACTGGGGCGAGCGGACCATGAGCCTGCGCCCCACCGACGACACCGTGCTGCAGCCCGGCATGACCTTCCACTTCATGCCCGGCCTGTGGCAGGACGACTGGGGCCTCGAGATCACCGAGAGCATCCTCATCACCGACACCGGCGTCGAGACCTTCTGCAACACGCCCAGAAAACTGTTCGTCAAGCCCTGAGGGGCTTGCGCATCACCGACAACAACACCCAAGGAGCGAGGGACAACCCATGACAAGCGAAGTGAAACTGCCTTTCGAGCGCGCGGAGTACGCGGCCCGCCTGGCCAAGACCCGCGCGGCGATGGCCGCGCGCGGCATCGACGTGCTCATCGTCAGCGACCCGACCAACATGTACTGGCTCACCGGTTATGACGGCTGGTCCTTCTACGTCCATCAGTGCGTCATCGTCGGGCCCGAGGGCGAACCGATCTGGTACGGCCGCGGCATGGACGGCAACGGCGCCGACCGCACGGTCTACCTGAAGCCGGAGAACATCGTCCGCTACCCCGACCACTACGTGATGTCCACCGAGCGCCATCCGATGGACTACCTGGCGACCGAGGTGATCGCCGCGCGCGGCTGGGAGGCGCGGCGCATCGGCGTCGAGATGGACAACTACTACTTCAGCGCCGCCGCCTACGCCGCGCTGCAGAAGCACCTGCCGCGCGCCCACTGGATCGACGCCAACGCGCTCGTCAACTGGCAGCGCGCGGTCAAGTCGCCGCGCGAGATCGAATACATGCGCATCGCCGCCCGCATCGTCGAGCGCATGCACCAGGACATCGTCGAGCACATCGAGCCCGGCATGCGCAAGAACGAGCTGGTCGCCCGTATCTACGCCACCGGCATCGGCGGCGTGCCCGCCGCCAACGGCCACCCCGGCCACGGCGGCGACTACCCCGCCATCGTGCCGCTGCTGCCCACCGGCGCCGACGCCGCCGCGCCCCACCTGACCTGGGACGACACCCCCTTCGCGCGCGGCGCCGGCACCTTCTTCGAGATCGCCGGCTGCTATCGCCGCTACCACTGCCCGCAGTCGCGCACGGTCTACCTCGGCACCCCGCCGCAACACTTCATCGAGGCCGAGAAGGCCGTCGTCGAAGGCATCCAGGCCGGCCTCGACGCCGCCCGCCCCGGCAACACCTGCGCCCACATCGCCAACGCCTTCTTCGGCGTGCTCAAGCGCTACGGCATCGAAAAGAGCAGCCGCTGCGGCTACCCCATCGGTGCCAGCTATCCGCCCGACTGGGGCGAGCGGACCATGAGCCTGCGCCCCACCGACGACACCGTGCTGCAGCCCGGCATGACCTTCCACTTCATGCCCGGCCTGTGGCAGGACGACTGGGGCCTCGAGATCACCGAGAGCATCCTCATCACCGACACCGGCGTCGAGACCTTCTGCAACACGCCCAGAAAACTGTTCGTCAAGGATTGAGCACCATGAGACCGTCCCCCATCAGCCCGACCATCGATCTCGATGCCGAAGGCGTGCAGCACGGCTTCCTGAAGCTGCCCTACTCGCGCGACGACGCGGCCTGGGGCGCGGTGATGATCCCGATCACCGTGATCCGCAACGGGAAGGGTCCGACCGCCTTGCTGACCGGTGCCAACCATGGCGACGAGTACGAGGGCGCCATCGCGCTCGCCAAGCTCGCCAAC
Source organism: Thauera sp. (assembly GCF_035444905.1). Taxonomy (GTDB): domain Bacteria; phylum Pseudomonadota; class Gammaproteobacteria; order Burkholderiales; family Rhodocyclaceae; genus Thauera. The sequence goes on along the minus strand of NZ_DAOMPS010000008.1, from coordinate 2,198 downwards.
ACGCTGCGTGCCGAAGAGGTGAACGGCTGCGTGATCATCGTGCCGTTCATGAACTATCCGGCCTTTCGCGCCGGCACGCGAACCTCGCCGATCGATCGCGGCAACCTGAACCGGACCTTTCCGGGCAAGCCCGACGGCACGGCCACCGAGAAGATCGCCGACTACGTGCAGCGCCACCTGTTGCCCCGCGCCGACTTCGTGCTCGACATCCACTCGGGCGGGCGGACGCTCGACTTCCTGCCCTTTGCCGCGATCCACGTGCTCGACGACAAGGCGCAGCAGGCGCGCTGCAGCGCGGCGATGCAGGCCTTCAACGCCCCGTACTCGATGACCCTGCTCGAACTCGACGCGGTCGGCATGTTCGACACCGCCGCCGAGGCCGCCGGCAAGGTCTTCGTATCCACCGAGCTGGGCGGCGGCGGCAGCGCCACCGCGCGCAGCGTCGCCGTGGCCGACCGCGGCGTGCGCCAGTTCCTGATCCACTGCGGCATCTGCCGCGGCGAGCTGGAGCAGCGCCCCACGGTCCGCCTCGACATGCCCGATGGCGACTGCTACGTGACCAGTCTGCACGACGGCCTGCTCGAGATGTGCCGCGATCTCGGCGACACGGTGAAGAAGGGCGAGTTGATCGCCCGTGTGCACGATGTCCGCCGCACCGGCACGGCGCCGGTGGACTACCACGCCCGGCGCGACGGTCTGCTGGCTGCGCGCCACTTTCCTGGCCTGATCGGCTGCGGCGACACCCTTGCCGTCGTGGCCGAGATCGTCGACTGAGGCCGGCCCCGCCCCACCACCCCATGGACACACTGCCGCACACGCGGCCCGGGAAGTCATTCCCAACTTCAAAGGAGTAACAGCAATGAGCGATTTCAACACTTCGAGCACCGCCGCCGTCTGGGCCGGCGAGGAGAACCTGTTCGCCGAGGGCGCGATCTGCCTGCCCGTCTTCAACTCGGTGACCTTCGGCTACGACGACATGGACGAATGGTTCGACGTCGCCCTCGGCCGCAAGAAGGGCCACATCTACTCGCGCAACACCAACCCCACGGTGCGCCCGCTGGAAGAAAAGATCCGCATCATGGACGGCGGCGAGGAGGCGACCAGCTTTTCGACCGGCATGGCGGCGATCAGCAACACCCTGTTCACCCTGCTCGCCCCGGGTGACCGCGTCGTCGCGGTGAAGGACACGTACGGCGGCTCGAACAAGATCTTCATCGAGTTCCTGCCGCGCATGCAGGTCGAGGTCTGCCTGTGCGACACCTCCGACTTCGACGCCATCGAGCGCGAGGTCGCCAAGGGCTGCAAGGTGCTCTACCTGGAGACGCCGACCAACCCGACCCTGAAGATCGTCGACATCGAGCGCCTGGCCAAGGCCGCTCATGCCGTTGGCGCCGTCGTCGTCGTCGACAACACCTTCGCCACCCCGATCAACCAGCGCCCGCTGACCCTGGGCGCCGACATCGTCGTCTATAGCGCCACCAAGTACCTCAACGGTCACTCCGACGTCATGGGCGGGCTCGCCGTCGGGCGCAAGGACCTGATCGACCGCATCTTCCACTATCGCGAGATCACCGGCGCCACGCTGCACCCGCACTCGGCCTACATGATCCTGCGTGGCATGAAGACCCTCGAGCTGCGCATCAAGCGTCACAACGAGAACGGCATGCGCGTGGCCACCTGGCTGTCGCAGCACCCGAAGGTCGACAAGGTCTTCTACCCCGGCCTCGAGACGCACCCCAACCACGACATCGCCCGGAAGCAGATGACCGGCTTCGGCGGCATGCTGAGCTTCTCGCTCAAGGGCGGCTTCGACAAGGTCGTGACCGTGCTCGAGAACCTGAAATACGCTCACAAGGCCGCCAGCCTGGGCTCGGTCGGCACCCTCGTCGGCCCGCCGCGCACCACCAGCCACGTCGAGCTCTCCGAGCAGGAGCGGGCCAATGCCGGCATTCCCGAGAGCCTCATCCGCTACTCGGCCGGCATCGAGGACGGCGACGACCTGATCGCCGACCTCGAGCAGGCGCTGGCCAAGGCCTGACCCGCCTCGCTGTCAAACCTCAACACATCGCAGCGCCCTTCGGGGCGCTGCGCGCTCCAGGAGCCCCCTATGAATCTGATCGAAGTAAAGGTGCCCGACATCGGTGATTTCGATTCAGTGCCGGTGATCGAGCTGTTCGTCAAGGTCGGCGACAGCATCA